>NZ_JACIHC010000007.1:0-401092 GCF_014198205.1 Bradyrhizobium sp. SBR1B | reverse complement strand
ACGGAGCTTCCCTCGCCGGCCACCGACTTGATGTCGATGGTGCCGCCGATCTGGTCGATATTGGTGCGCACCACGTCCATGCCGACGCCGCGGCCGGAGACCGAGGTGATGGCCGCCGCGGTGGAGAAGCCCGGCGCGAAGATGAACTTGTGGATCTGGGCTTCGCTCATCTTCTCGAGCTCGGCCTCGGTGACGAGGCCGCTCGAGATCGCCTTGGCCTTGATCTTCTCGGTGTTGAGGCCGCGGCCGTTGTCGGCGATGCAGATGATGATGTGGCCGCCCTCGTGATAGGCGGACAGGCGGATGGTGCCCTGCTCGCCCTTGCCGGAGGCGAGACGCTCGGCGGGGGTCTCAAGGCCATGATCGGCGGAGTTGCGCACCATGTGGGTGAGCGGGTCCTTGATCAGGTCGAGCACCTGGCGGTCGAGCTCGGTGTCGGCGCCGTGCATCTCGAGTTCGATCTGCTTGCCGAGTTCGCTGGAGAGGTCGCGGACGATGCGGGGCAGCTTCTGCCAGGCATTGCCGATCGGCTGCATGCGCGTCTTCATGACGCCTTCCTGCAGCTCGGCGGTGACGTTGGACAGCCGCTGCAGCGGCACCTTGAACTCGGTGTCCTCGTTGCGGCGGGAGATCTCCAGCAGCTGGTTGCGGGTCAGCACCAGCTCGGAGACCATGGTCATCAGATGCTCCAGCGTATCCACGTTGACGCGGATCGACTGGTTGGCGATGCGGTCGCCTTCGCTGGCGCCCTCGTCGGCCATCGACTTCTTCGGCGCGGCCTTCTCCTTGGCGGGCTTTGCTTCCTTGGCGGCGGGCGCGGGCGCTTCAACGGCCGGCGCGGGCTCGGCCTTGGCTTCAGCCTTGGCAACGGGCGCGGACGTCGGCGCTTCGATCGCGGTCTCGCGGAAGGCGCGCTCGAGCTCGTCGAGCGAGACTTCGCCCGGACGCAGCGGGCGCTCCAGGGTCTGGTCGATCAGCGACCCCGTGGTCATGTTTGCCGGCGCAGCAGCGGCAACCGGGGCTTCCGGCACCAGCGGCGGGGCCTCAGTGACGGGAGCAGCGGTACCTGCCGCCATGGCCGCCATGCCCTGCTCGACCATCGCTTCCAGCTTGTCGATGAGATCGCGGTCGGTCCCCTCCGGCTCGGCTTCGGTTGCTTCCAGGCCGGCCAAAATTTCCTTGATGCGGTCGATCGAGGACAGGATCACCGTCACCGCCTGCCCGGTCACCGGCATGCCGTCACGGAATTTGCCCATCAACGTCTCGCCGGCATGGGCCAGCGCTTCCAGCCGCGGCAATCCGAGGAAGCCGCAGGTGCCCTTGATGGTGTGGACCAGGCGGAAGATGTTATCCAGGATCTTGGCGTTGTTCGGCTCCTGCTCGAACTTCACCAACTGGTTGTCGACGGTGTCCAGGCTCTCGCTGGTCTCCGTCAAAAACTCCCGCAACAGATCATCCATGAGCTACGCCTTACTGACCTGACCCTGGACTTCGGCGCCTGCGCCGCTTTTTGGCATGGACGGAAGTCTCTATTCTGGATCGTTAGACATCCCTTTTCACAGTCCCGTTAATTTCATCCTCCGTCCTAATACGGATATTGAAGAGAAGTTTGCGGTTCGCCCGCATGCGGCTGCGCTATTCGGCAAAAACGACTCCGCGCCGCAACGGCGGGGATGCGTGAGGTAAACGGGCCGATAACAGCGGGCGAGGCGCGCCGGAAAATCCCGCTCTTGAAGGACGATAGGGGCCGCCTGCGGGGCATCGAACAGCGCCGCCGGCAACCGGAGGCGCAGTTGCGCCCCCCGGTTCGCGTCGGCGGCGCGATCTGCGTAGTCCGCAGACGCGGTAAACGAACGGTTACCTGTGGCCACAGCGGCCCGCGCCGCGCTAACCCAATCGCGCGGCCGAGGCGATGTCGCCGTCGGGACGATGCTCCGCCAGACAATCGTTGATGGCAGCGAGCAGCGCGTGCGGAGTGAACGGCTTGCGCAGACAGCGTGAGGCGCCGAGCTCGAGTGCCATCCGGAGGAAATCGGGTGCAGGCGAATTCAGATTTGCAAAGGCGTAGCCGGACATCGCGATCAGCGGAATGACCGGCGCCCGCTCGTGGAAGATCCGGATCGATTCGAACCCGCGCATGTGCGGCATGAAGATATCGATGATCATCAGATCGAATTGCTGGTGTTCGAGCGCGCGCAGTCCGGCTTCACCTCCTTCGGCAATCGTGACTCGAAAATTGTTACGCTGGAGATAGACCTCGATGGCCATGCAGACCATCGGGTCGTCGTCGACAACGAGAATATGGCGCAGACCTTCTGTCCCCATTTGAGTTTCCCGTTTTGGCGATTCAATAATTGAACCGTGGGGCACGCCCGTTCTCCTTTGCTTTCAGTCGAAAAATGGATGGTCGCGAATGCCGTTGGCGGCACGGGGAAGATGGACGCGAAATCTGCGGCCACGCGACACCAGGCTTCATGGCAATAGTGGATGGCTGTAAATGCTGGTCCAACGGACGACACTGCGCGGGTCGACCGACGTCTGATCGCAGCGCGGATGCAATGCTTCCGGCTCATGACAGCCCCCTTGCAGCTTTTTCCTGCGCAACCCCTGCAGGACCCGGCGCACCGGCTCGAGAGCGAATCAGCGCGCCATTCTTATTTCCGCCGCAAATGCCGCAGCCTGTCTGCCCTCTAACGGGTATATGGACAGCGCCACAACCTTTACAATATGTTTTTGTCACCGCGCAACTGGATGACGAGCGGGCTTTACACCGATCGTACATCGAACACGCCGGATTGACCTTCGATGATTGCGAGCGGCCGCCCGTCCAACCAATTGCTGCAAATGCTCGACGCGGCAGATCTCGATCTGCTGCGCCCGCATCTCGCGACAGTCGAACTGGTCAGGAAATCTGTCTTGTGCGAGGCGGGTGCTGCGCTGAGATATGTCTACTTCCCGCATGGCGGATCCGTTTCGATCACGGTGGGCCTGTCCGAGGGACAGATGATCGAGGTGGCGATGCTGGGCCGCGACAGTGTCGTCGGTGGCGGCGCTGCGCTTGCCGGCGGCATCGCGGCGACGGACGCGGTCGTCTTGTTCCCAGGGACTGCTTCCGTGCTTGAAATCGCAGCTTTCCGTACGGTCGCTGCCGCAAGCGCGCCGTTTCGCCAGTTGATGGTCCGCCATGAGCAGGCCTTGCTAGCGCATGCGCAGCAGTCGCTGCTCTGCAATACGCTGCACCCGGTCGAGGCGCGGCTCGCGCGCTGGCTGCTGCGCGCCCGCGATCTCTCGGACAGTGAAATCCTGCCGCTGACCCAGGAGGCGCTGGCGCAGATGTTGGGCGTACGGCGCAATGCCGTCTCGCTGGTCGCGCATGCGCTGCAGCGGGCCGGCATCATCCACTACAGCCGTGGCCAGATCGAAATCCTCGATCTACGGGCACTGGAGAAGACGTGCTGCGACTGCTATTCGGCAGTGAAAGCCCACCACCTCCGCCTGGTGGGAACCGTGCCGTGACGACAGCTCGGCGCAATCAACTGTATGCCGGCGTGCACGCAGCGTGGCAGGACCGCTGCCATGGTCGGGACAACTTGTCCCAATTGCCAATATATCCCGACGTGAACATGATGGAACTTACGCGCGCTGGGCGTGATTTCGTCCATCGCGATTCGATGGCGCGGGAACGGGAGGCAGCTTTTGGAAACGATGGTGCGTTCAGCCAACGGTTTCCTGTCTGCACTGTCGGCAGACGACTATGAATCGATCCGCCCGCACCTGCGAACAGTCGATCTGCCCCATGACGCGGTGCTGGTCGAGACCGGCGAGGCGCTGAAGCGTGCGTATTTTCCCCACCGCGGCGTCATCTCGCTGGTGGTGAAGCTCGCCAAGGGCGAGCATGTGCAAGTCGCCATGATCGGGCGCGACAGCCTGCTCGGGACGCTCTCGACCATGGGCGATGCATGCGCGCTGAACACTGCCATCGTGCTGGTTCCGGGCGTCGCGTCGGTGATGGATCTCGACCGGCTGCGGATCGCCGCCGACCAGAGCAGCACCCTGCGCACGTTGCTGACGCGCCACGGGCTGGCGGTCTACGCCCAGGTCCAGCAGACGGCAGGCTGTAATGCCGCCCATCCCGTGGAGTCGCGGCTGTCGCGCTGCCTGTTGCACACGCATGACCTCTCGGGCGACTACCGGCTGCTGCTGACCCAGGAGGCCATGGCGCAGATGATCGGGGCGCGGCGCAACAGCGTGTCGCTGGTCGCCAACACCCTGCAACAGGCCAATTTCATCCATTACAGCCGCGGGCACATCCAGATCACCAACCTCGACGGCCTGCGCCAGACGGCGTGCGAATGCTACGCCACCGTGAAGGCCCAGTACGACAGGCTGCTCGGCGCGGGCTGAGGGCCGCACCCGCATGGTAAACTGCCGGCTAATGCCGGCCTGCAAACACCTTGTGTCCTGCTACCGGAACTGAAATTCGAATGCCGTAGACATTGGGCAGCCCTCGCGCCCGGACGTGCCGCGCGACAAATGACCCCTTATCAAGGCAGCAGGCCCATGTTTGAAGTCACCGTCGCGCCCGCGCAGGAGGCGCTCGATGCCGAGCCTGCGCGCGAGCCGCACGCTTACGAAGCGCTGGTGCGAGAGATCGGCGAGGGCGGCGCCTGCGAAGTGCGCGATGTATTCTGGAGCGAGACCGGTGCGCGCCTGCAATTGTTTCGCACGCTCTCGCTGGCGCAGCACCACGCCAGGATCGCGCGCGAAGCGCATTCGCTGAAGAGCGCAGCCGGAACGTTCGGCTATGCCAGGCTCGCGGCGCTGGCGCTGCGACTGGAGAAGTCCGCGGAGAGGCTCGGCGATAGCGAATTCCGCGATCTCCTGGACCTGATGGACGCCGCCTATGCCGCCGCGCGCGCGCAGGAGCCGCAGGGCTAACCGCTCGCGTGTGCATTCCCGCCGTACTTCTACGGTTTGGGATTTTTAGAGATGGCTAATCATAGGTGGCGATAGTCGCCGGAAACCAGGAGGGTTTCCATGTTCACCTACGAGACCGCGGACCAGAAAGAGGTTCGCCGCTTCCGTATCGCACAGTTCAACGGCCGCATGGCAACGGTGAAGGCTGGCGAGTCCACGGTGACCGGCTTCGTGCGTTCGGTGCTGGAGCATGAATCGAGCATGCCGCCCCGCTGGACCATCACGATCATCCCGAACGGGCCGAAGGAAGAGATCAAGCCGTTGCGTTCGATCTCGCGCGCGCGTCCCTTCGCCGAAGATTATTTCTGAGCGCGATCGGGTTTTTAAGACGTGCCGGGAAATCTCTCGGGGTCTTGTCCGCACCGCCTGCCGGCGATGCAACACACCAGCCTCAGTCGATCGAGTGCAGCAGCGCCGCGCGGACGAGATCCGCGGTGTTGCGCGCACCGAGCTTGCGCATCGCTTCGGCGCGATGGCTCTCGAACGTGCGCGGGCTGATCTGCATCCGAAGCGCGCCCTGCTTGTTCGAATAACCTTCGCTGATCAGGCTCAGCACCTCACGCTCGCGCTTGGTCAGCCGCTTCTGACCCGACAGGCTGAGGAGTTCGGCGCTCGGCACGCGCTGGGCCTGCTGGGCGCGGACGGCCTTCGATTCCGCGTCCTCGACGCTGGACGGGATCGACAAGCCACCCTTGTGAGGACCGGCAAGCTGCTTGACCACGCCGCAAACCCGCTCGGTTTGTGCCAGCGCGTTCTCGATCACCCGCTGCAAATAGGCGCGGTCGCCGGTCACGGGCGCGAGTTGATCGCTGTGATGCTTGATCTCGCCCATGTAGAGCAGCAGGGCAGTCAGGGGGCCGTTGAGCTCGCGGGCGATGGCAGCGGCCATTTCGTCTGCGGCTTTGGCCCGGGCGGCACTCAGGCGGACGAAATCGAGCTCTTCAGTTGGAGCAGCGCTGCTTTCGTACCATTCCGACGGCCGCGAATCGGTGGCCGTATCATTCTGTGACCCCATGTCACTCGTTTAGCGGAACCGGGGGCGGTCTGTGGTTAACTTTTTACTCCGTAAGACTACGGTGATTTTGTCGGTTTTGCGTTAAAGTGGTGACGTCGGCACAATTTGTGCTTGCGTTTGGCGGCGCGCGCCCACGCTGGGGTTGAGTTTTTCGCCGGAAACTTGGGCAGACAGGCGAAACCGTCCTTAACCGCAGCCTTCGCCCCGACGCCTCCCCCCGGTTTTTACGGATTAATTAACGGCGACTTGCTTCTCTTAGGGGAAGTTGAGAGCGCGCAAATGCCTCCACGCATTGGGCCCGCACGCCCGCGGGAAACGCTGCGAAAGATTGCGTGCCATGAACGAGATCGATCGGCTGTCGGAATTCCTGCAGAGGCTGACGCCGCTGTCGCGCAGCTGTCTGCTCAGCGAACTCGAACGGCTCGAGCTGTGCGGCATCGACATGCCCGGCTCGTCCGACATCCAGTCGCGCTTGCGCGCCGAATTTCGCAAGGACGGATCGACCCAGGCGCGCGCCACTAGCCCGTCGCGCTATTTCTTCGCGCCGCTCGAACTGCTCCTGATCGATGGCGCGCCCGAGCACGCCAATATGGGGCGGATCTCGCGCAACACCCTCACCCCGATCTGGGAGTGGATCTGCCGCGACCTGCTGCCGACCATGGCACGCGACTACATCAAGGCGATCAACGACCAGGTCGCAGCCAACAACCCGAAGGAAGTCCTGAAGGTCGCCGCGACCTTCCAGACCAAGGTCGTCAAGGTGCTCGAGAGCACCTTCGCATCAGTGGAGAGCACCGAATCCGCGCGCGGCAAGCTCGCGCAATACACGGCCTCACGCACCGCCTTCGACGACGTCAGGAAGATGCAGCACGTGCTGCGCGCGGGCAATGCGCTGCCGAAATTCAACGAAAAGCTGCCTGAGAAGATCGCGAAATTCGACGACGGACGGGTTGCCCAGATCACCGCGCAGCTCGACGCCTTCAAAAAGGCTCATCCCGATGCGCTGCCCTTCGCGCTCGCGCTGGTGGCGAGGCGCCTGACGATGCCCTGGCAATTGGCGCGTCTCGCGACCAAGGCCGCTGCGAGCAAGAGCGTCACCGATGTCGCCGCGACGCCCTATGCCTGCGTCATTCCCATGGTGCTCGACCGGCTCGACGACAAGCGCCTCGCACTTCGGATCGCGCTCCGGCACAACCGGGTGCTGGTCGCCCGCGACCTGCTCGCCGAGATCTACGACACCGAATATGCACTCAAGGTGCGCATCGACGGCATCGAAAATTGCGAATGGGGAATCCGGCTCCAGCAATTGATGGATGCGATCGCGGCGCTGGTGTCCGCCGAGGTGAGCCGCTTCCCGTCCAATGTCGGCCACATCCTCGGCTCGCGCCGGCTGCGCAGCCACGACACGCTCGGCGGCAAGCTGACCTATCTGGCCTGGAAGGGCCGCGACGTGGTGCAGGACGGCGCGGCGGCGTTTCGCAAATTGATCGGGCAGACCTGATATCGCGCGAACCGCTGCACACTTTTCCGGTTCATGCTCATTGCGCGCGCGGCAGGCACAGGAAGCGATCGAGAAATCGCCCTGACATCACGACCCTGAACCACCAATACATCATTCGCCGCATCGTCATTGTCGTAATCCTCGACAGCCCACCACCGGCTGTGCCGAGCAATAGCGCAGGTGCAGCAATGCGCGTGTGATGCACTTCACATTTGCAGCCCTGGGCCCGGACGCGGTGTCGCAGAACCGTCACGAGCGAAAGCGATACTTGCGCGCATCGCGCGAAGGCGAATCCTGCGAACGTCGCCGTCGCTCGCTCCCGATGCACCGCAAAGCGATCGGGAGAGCAACCGCCGCAATGCGGGGCCGCCCACCGCCGACGACGCGCTCCTGTTCACCGTCTTCGTCGCGCACGAGCGGGCGCACACCCCGAAGAAACGCCGGAAATTAATCTGCGCTGGTCGCGTCGTTGCTTCGAAAGGGCACACATCTGCATCGCTCATCTTCATCCACCGGCAAGCGGGGCGCAGCTTTCATCGCGCGAAAGACATTTCGCGTGCGCTGACAGTCGTTGTGCGCGTGGTGCTCGGGTATGCGAACTCTTTGCGAAGAGTCTGTCGACAAATTAGCTCGAATTGCAGGGTTTAACGTTACTCAAATAATTCAAGAACGATGTGAAGCTCTCCTTATTTGAACCCACGCTCACCGTTTAAGAAACCGTCACGGAACGGGAGTGGTGTTGATGAACGATGGGATGGTTGAACTCGTCGGACGAAGGCCTGTGACCTTCGGACGACGAAAGGTAACGCCGCGCGCCTGCGTGGCCGATAGCAAGCGGCATCTGCGCGCCTTCCTCAGCGAGGTGCTGGAGGATCTCGGCTTCGTCACCAGCGAATGCGCCAGCTCGGACGAGCTGCAAACCGTGCTCGCCACCGAATTGCCGGACCTGATCCTGCTCGGCGTCGCCGCCGACGGCATCGAGCCGGGGAGATTCCTCGAAATATTGGTGCGCGAGGCATTTGCCGGCAAGGTTCTCGCCGTCGGCGCCCGCGAGTCGATCATCGTCAAGGCCGTGCGGCAGGTCGGTGAGGAATATGGCCTTGCCATGCTGCCGCCGCTGACCACGCCCTTTGCGGCGGAAACGCTGCGCGAGCGCATCGCCATGCTGCTGCCGGAAGAGCCGGCGCCCAGTCCCGCCGTGCATGTCGGCGAGGCCCTGCATGCCGGCTGGCTCGAGCTCTGGTACCAGCCCAAGATCGACGCGCGCACGCTGATCCGCTGCGGTGCCGAGGCGCTGGTGCGGATGCGGCATCCGACCTGGGGCGTGGTGCCGCCGGCTTACTTCATTCCCGAGGAGCGCGATCCGCATCTGCGCGACCTCTCCGAATTCGTGATCGAGCGCGCGATACGGGACTGGCACTATCTGCTGGAGCAGCAGACCCCGGTCGATCTCTCGATCAACCTGCCCGCGTCTTATCTGAAGGAGCCGCAGGCGGTGCGCGATCTCTGCCGTCGCGTGCCGACGCATCCGGCCTTCGGCGGGCTGACGGTCGAGATCGACAGCGAGGAGGCGATCCGCGATCTCGATCTCCTGACCGAGGTCGCGCGCGAGGTCGGGCTGCACAATATCGGCCTGTCGATCGACAATCTCGGCGCCAACTGGCCGGCGCTGATGGAGCGGGACAAAGTTCCCTTCGTCAAGCTGAAGGCCGACCGGCAATTCGTCACCGGCAGCGGCAGTGACCGGTTGAAGCGCACGGTGTGCCGTCACATCGTCGAGCTCGCGCAGGGCTTTGGCGCGCGCAGCGTGGCCCAGGGGGTCGAAAGCCGCGCCGACCTCGTCGCCGCCAACGAGCTCGGCTTCGATCTCGTGCAGGGCTTCCTGTTCGGCAAGCCGATGCCGCTGAAGAAGTTTGCAAAGGGCGCGCTGACGAAGACGGTGATGGGGCAGGCGTGAGGCACAAGCCTCACGCAAACCGCCGCGCGAAGAACACGCAGGCGACCACGAGGACGGTCGCGACGATCATGCTCCAGGCGACGGGCTCGTGCAGTAGCAGGCCGGCGAGCGCGAGACCGAAGAACGGCTGGAGCTGCTGCAACTGGCCGACACGCGCGATGCCGCCGATCGCAAGGCCGCGGTACCAGAAGATGAAGCCGACGAACATGCTGAAGATCGAGACGTAAGCGAGCCCGATCCAGGCGGGCACGCTGACGCCGTTCCAATTCGCCGGCCAGGTCAGAACCGCGACCGGCACCATCAGCGGCAGCGCGAGCAGGAGCGCCCAGGAGATCACCTGCCAGCCGCCGAGCCGGCGCGACAATGCGGCGCCTTCGGCATAGCCGAGGCCGCACAGCACGATCGCGGCCACCATCAGGAGATCGCCGGCGAGCGAGGCCGAGCCGCCGTTCGACAAGGCAAAGCCGGCTACCGTGGCGCTGCCGAGGATCGCGAACAGCCAGAACAGTGGCCGCGGCCGCTCGCCGCCGCGCAGCACGGCGAAGACCGCGGTCGAGAGCGGCAACAGGCCGATGAAGACGATCGAACGGGCCGAGGTGATGTGCTGGAGCGCGAGCGCCGTCAGCAGCGGGAAGCCGACCACGACGCCGATGGCGACGATGGTGAGGGAGGCGAAATCCGTTCGCTGCGGCCGGGCCTGCCGCAGCACGCCGAGCACGGCCACACCGATCAGCGCCGCGATGACCGCGCGGGCCGAGGTCAGGAACAACGCGGAGAAGCCGCCGACCGCGACGCGCGTCGCCGGCAGTGAGCCGCTGAAGATGATGACGCCGAGCAGGCCGTTGCCCCAGCCGCTCCCCGCAGATTGCATGTCCGTTCCGCCTTTCGAGAAGCGCGATACTCGGCTGTCGGCGGTGGCACGGCCAGTCACAATCCAATACAATCCGGCAAATCTGTATGGGTATGGAAGGTGATACACCTTGGACATCGGAGCGCCATCGAAGGGACGCGGCGGCACGCGGACCATTGACGTGATGAGCGCGATCCGCGCCAAGGTCGCCGGCCGCGCGCTCAGTGCCGGCGACCGCCTGCCATCGGTCCGCAGCCTGGCCGCCACAATGGGCGTGTCGCCGTCGACCGTCGTCGAAGCCTATGATCGCCTCGCGGCCGAAGGCCTGATCCGCGCCCGTCGCGGCTCCGGCTTCTATGTCTCGCCGACCATCATGCCGCCGCTTGCGCTGGCCGAAGCCGGGCCGCGGCGTGACCGGGAGGTCGATCCGTTCTGGGTCTCCAGGCAATCGCTCGATGCCGACGCGGCAGTGCCGAAGCCCGGCTGCGGCTGGCTGCCGGCGGAATGGATGCCGGAAGCGGCCTTGCGCCGCGCCGTCCGTGCCCTGGCGCGGACCGATGCGGATCTCTTGACGGACTATGGCAGCACGCGCGGCGGATTGGCGCTGCGCCGGCTGCTGCTCGCGCGCCTTGCCGAGGATTCGATTCCCGCGTCGGTCGATCAGCTCATGCTGACGGGCTCGGGCACGCAAGGCGCCGACCTCGTCTGCCGCTTCCTGCTCCGTCCCGGCGACACGGTGCTGGTCGACGACCCCTGCTATTTCAATTTCCGCGCGCTGCTGCGGGCGCATCAGGCCAGGATCATCGGCGTGCCCTACACGCCGTCGGGCCCTGATGTCACCCGCTTCGAGCAGATCCTCGGCGCCGAACGTCCCAGGCTCTACATCACCAATTCAGCGCTGCACAATCCGACCGGCGCGACGATGTCGCTCGCGAGTGCGCACCGGCTGCTGACCGCGGCCGCGGCGCACGACCTCACCATCATCGAGGACGACATTTTCGGCGATTTCGAGCCGGAGCGCTCGCCGCGCCTTGCCGCGCTCGACGGGCTCACCCGCGTGATCCGCATCGGCAGCTTCTCCAAGACGCTGTCGGCCTCGGTACGCTCAGGCTACATCGCCGCACGGGCCGACTGGATCGAGCATCTCGTCGACCTCCAGGTCGCAACCAGCTTTGGCGGCCCGAGCCCGGCCGCGACCGAGATCATCACAAAGGTGCTGGCCGGCGGCAGCTATCGCAAGCACATGGACGAGCTCCGGCAAAAGCTCACGCGGATGCGCCGCGACGTCGCGCGAAAACTTCAGGCACTCGGCATCGAGCCCTGGCTGATGCCGCGCGGCGGATTCTTCCTCTGGTGCCGGCTCACGGGCGGACAGGATGCCGCGCATGTCGCGCGCGCGGCGCTGGAGCAGGATGTCGTGCTGGCGCCGGGCAACGTGTTCAGCGTGTCGCAGACATCCCAGCACTTCATGCGCTTCAACGTGGCGCAGATGAACGATCCGCGCGTGTGGGAGGTGCTGCGGCGGGCGTTGAAGGCGACGCCGGAGCCGCCGCGCTAATACAGCGGCTCCTCATAGACCGGCTCGCCGTCGAGCAGCAGCCGCTTGATGGCGGCGCGGCCGGAGGGGAGCACGGCGGCGACGACGCGGAGCTTTTGCTGGTTGCGGGCCTGCTCGAGCTTCTTGCCCTCGCCTTCGGGCACGAAGTAGCTTTCGAGACCGTACTTGATTGGCAAATTATCGCAGAAGGTGTGACGGCCCGAGCCGCAAGCCCCGCCGTAATTGGCGACGCGGCCGCGGATCAGCACCTCGGGCGCCGCGACCGGCACCGGCTCGGCATGCACCGAGACCGCCTGGTAGAGGCCGTTGGCATTGGGCGCGAGCTTGACGAACACGACAGGATGGCGCGCGTCAGCCGGCTTTCCGGCGAGCGCGCCGGCCGGCACTTGCGAGATGTCGTAGCGGAGCACGACATAGTCGCCGCGCAGGAGATCGCGGGGATCGACCGGCTGCGTCTGCAAGGTCACCTCAACGCCTTCGCGCAGGATTTGCATGCGGTCGGCGACCATCAGGACCAGCAGCGCGCATTGCAGCAGCACAGCGACGCCGAACAGCACGGCCTTCGGGATGCGCTGCCAGCGTCCAGTGATGGTACCGATCATCGCTCGGCCCTCGGCAGCATGCGATTGAGCGCGGTGGCAAAGACCACGGCGATGATTCCGGCCCCCGCAAGAAAGGCCGAGCGGCGCAGCAACGAGCCGTGCACCGCCCAGGTGATGCCGGCGATGACGCCGGCAATTCCGAGCCAGCCGGCGGCGATCCGCGGGCGCACGTCATCGAGCACACCGGAGACGACGAGGCACAGCATGGCGCAAAGCAGCGCGGCGTAAGCGAACCAGGGCTCGCCGGCCGTGGAGACCGGCCAAATCGGCGCGGCGAGCAGCACGAGCCCGATCGCGCATGATGCGAGGATTTCACCTGCGCGCTTCGTGAGCATGGCGGAGACGAGGGCGAGGATCACCCCCGCGGCCCCGCACAGGATCGCCCAAATCGGCTGGGCGGATACCGTGCTGGTCCGGAAGCGAATGATGTCGTCGACGGTCGCCACCTCCAGGACGGCGACGCCGGCCAGCGAAAACGCCCCGTAAATCGACAGGACGGTCCCGAGCCGGAGCGCCCTCGGCGAAGGCCAGGCTGCGAGCGCGAGCCCGGCGCCGAACAGCAGCGCGGCGCCGTTGGCGAGCACGAAGGACGGCTGGGCGCCGTCGAACTCGAAGCGCAGCGACGTCGCGATCCACCACGGCAACAGCGCGAGCGCGACGAGATGAGCGGCGGCGCGCGAATTCCAGGCGAAGGCGAGAACTGCTGCGATCAGCCAGACCGCCACGAACGGAAGATGCAGGACGTCCGGCGCATCATAAGTCCGCATGCAGGTCCAGATGCCGGCGGCGACGAGGCCGACCGCGAGCGCACCGCGCGAGCCGGTCAGCAGCGCCGCGGCGAACGCGCCGATCGACCACAGCAGCATGCCGCCGGCAAAGTCGTCGCCGAGATGATACATCTGACCGACCAGCGCGATGCCCGCACCGAAGATGATCGCACCGACGCTGGCGCAGAGATCGGCGAGAACGTCGCGGCCTCGAGCAGCGAACCATGCCCCGAGGGCGCCGGTGACGACCATGCCGGCGAGCAGGATCGCGAACCGCAACAGCCGCGCGATCTCGGTCCAGTGCGCCGCGACGAAGGCGAGGAACGCAGCCGCGATCAACAGACCGCCGACAATGCCGACGACCACGGCGATGTTGATGCCCGGCGCTAGCTGCGGCAGCGCATTGCGGATCGCGGCAGCCGCCGCCGGCGCAATCACGCCATCGGCTTCCCATTGCGCAAGATCAGCGTCGAGGCGGTCGCGGTAGGTCTTTTCGAACATTGTGGTGAGGTTACCTTGGGCCCGCCGGAGAGCGGGGCATTGCTAGGTCGGATCGTGGGGGTGGTGGGTTCAAACTGGCGGCGCGGTGGGCGGCGGTCTTATGCCCCGGACAACAATAAACGCGAAAACAACCCCATGCACAGTAGGCGGGGGCTGGAAGATCAAGGACTTACGCGGGCAGAAACGGATTACGCGTCGGGCAATTTTTCAAGAGCAAGCGAGCCAAGGGATCGCAGCTTGTGGCCTGACGGCGATCCATCGATCTTTTCATATTTTGCAAAAGTGATGCTCGGACTGCGCCAATGGTTGGACGAGACTCGAGACTGTAGCCTTCGGTCAAGATGGCCATCAACGGCCACACTGTACCGGGGAGAACTGCATCCATGGCGTTTGCACCTGCGCAACTCCTGGAGGGAGCGGATGGTGCGAGCGCTCCGAAAGGCGCCGCCGCGAGATCTGGCGCGGGCAGCGGCCTGAGCAGGCGTCCCGGAAGGGCGATGACGAGAGCGCTCGCAAGATCGTTTCTCTGTCTCGTCGTCGCGATGGCACTGGCACTTCATGCGAGCGCCGCGCGGGCGCAGACGGCCGCGGAGTCCTGGCCGAGCCGCGCAATCACCTGGGTGGTGCCGTTCGGAGCCGGGGGCGTCACCGACCTCGTCTCGCGCAAGATCGCCGAGCTGCTGCGGACGCGGCTCGGGCAGCCCGTGGTGGTGGAGAACCGGCCCGGCGCCGGCGGCACCATCGGGACGGAGTTCGTGGCGCGGGCGCAAGCGGACGGCTACACCGTGCTCTACGCCTCCGGCGGGCCGATGACGATCCAGCCGAACCTCGGACTGACGAAGCTCAGCTACGACCCGCTTAAGAGCTACGTCCACATTCGCGGCGTGAGCTCGTCGAACCAGATCCTCGTCGCGACCGCGGCGGCGCCCTACAACACGCTGGCTGAATTCGTCGCCTACGCGAAGGCCAATCCGGGCAAGGTCAATTTCGGCTCCCCCGGCCCCGGCACCGCCCAGCATCTCGCCGGCGAGATGTTCAAGGCGGCCGCCGGCATCAAGCTGACCCATGTGCCCTACAAGTCGGGCGCGAACCAGATGACGGATATGATGTCGGGCGTCCTCGACGTTTCCTTCGACTACCTCACCGTGCTGAGGCCGCTGATCGACACCGGCAAGGTCAAGGTGCTCGGCACCACCGGGGCGGCGCGGATGGCCGCGCTGCCCGATGCGCCGACGGTGCTCGAGGCCGGCTACCCCGACGCCGTCAACGCCGGCTCGACCTGGGTCTCGGTCCCGGCCGGGACCGACCCGAAAATCGTGGGCAAGCTCTCCGAGGCGCTGGCCGCCGTTCTCGCCGACCCCGGCATCGCCGCCGACCTCACCACCAACGGCCAGGTGTCGATTGCCGACAAAGGGCAGGCCGAGATGGTCCCGTTCATCGTCGATGAGACGGCGCGCTACAAGCGGGTGATTGAGAGCGCGGGGATTGGCGCGCAGTAGCGGGGGGATCGCCGGGGGGTGGCGCGCACGCGAAGGAGCGGCCGTAACGTAGCGTGCTCGACACTACGTCATGCTCGGGCTGGAGATCCGAAAGACTCCCAAGGCGCGTGCGCGCGAGATCGCGCTGGAGCTGATCCGGACTTAAGGCCCCTTCGCTTTGGGCACGCTAAGCCCGCGGCGCTCTCTGGCGCCGTGCACCAGCGCGTCACCATCATGCGCACGCTCGCCTTATCTCGAAGCGATCCTGCTCGACGATTGGCCAGGCTCTGGCCAACCCTCTCGAAGGCGAGCGAGCTGCGCAGTCAACGTTGGTGTGGATTTTTGTTTGCCCCGACGTTCGCCGTCGCATAGTGCCAGTCTATCCGGCAGGACCTCATTGACGAGTTTGCCAAGAACCACGGTCTCAAGGTTGTCTGGCGAGTGTGGGTGGAAAAAGATGGGGGCTTAGGAACGAATCACGGCACCAGTAGACACCGGCAGTTTGCGCGCAAGGACTTTATCGGTTTCTCTTCGAAGATGGCGGGAAGTGGCAAGGCAAATTGATCCCGTTTCGTAGTTAGCTAATCTGCTTTTGAACCACGACGACCGCAGCTGCGGTCGTCCGAAACTACTAGCTTGATAGGATACTGAAGCCCCATCTTTGCACCGACTTCTCCGCGGAGAACTATCCGATCGGATAAAGCAAGGAGATGGCCTGCAAATTCGTCCGGCCGCTGGCAGCGTTATGGCGGAGAGGGAGGGATTCGAACCCCCGATAGGCTTGCACCTATGCCGCATTTCGAGTGCGGTGCATTCAACCACTCTGCCACCTCTCCTGAAGGCGCCATGGTAGGAGCAGCGGCCCCTGTGGTTGGGGGCGTTAATAGGCGAGGATGGCGGGCCAGACAAGGCGCGCGGGGCGAAAATCCGCTGCCTGTTTCGCCCTCTGCCCGCCCCTTCCCGGCGCGAACGGGGGGAAAGGCGGTCCGATTAGCGATTTGCCCCGGTTTTCGCGCGCGCGAGGCGTCCGCTTCGACAACCCCAATGCGGAGACACCCTCTCCCCAACCCTCCCCCGCGCGCGGGGGAGGGGGCGCACCGCCTTCGGAGCGGGCGTCTCATTGCATGTTCGAAAAAACGGGGTGGGACCGCCAGACGCGGTAAACACTGGCGGTCCCTTGCCGCTCATTGAAATACTGGCTGGGAAGGGCGGCTTCGCCGGCCAGGTGAGGCGACAATTCGACCCTAGCGTGCGGCCTCGGCGCCGCAACGCAATCCGGTCCTTAACCTAACCAGTCAAGGTTACTCTGGAGCCGCTTCCGTTCCGATGACATCGGAACGGGGCTCCAGATTCCCTGTTTTGCGCGTTTTCTCGACGCGAACCGGTGTCCACTTCGCTTGAAAACGCGCAGCTAGTCGCTCTTGGCGCTGTCCTTGTTGTTTTCCTTGTTGTTTTCCTTGGCCTTTTTCTTTCCGTTCTCCGTACTGTCCCGGTCCTTGGCGCTCTCCTTGCGGCGGTTGGTGAAGCGCGCATTGCCAAGGCCGGTGCCGATGGTGAGCACGCCCCAGCGCTCGACGTCCTGCATGAACGGCACCTCGGAGAGGCCCTGAACCACGCCGTCATTGTGCATCAGGATCGCGGTGTCGTGCTCGCCGATCTCGGGGATGCCCTCGATCAGGCTCGCCGGCAGGTTGAACTTGCTGCTCTCCCAATTGCCCGGCAGGTTCTGCGCACCCTTCTCGATCGAGCCGTCGGCATTGATCACGCCGGGACAGGCGATGCCGATGAAAGGCGCGAGCTTGAAGCCTTCGTTCTCGGCTTCCGTGATCAGCCCCTTCAGCATCTTGGTGAGGCGCTTGACCGCACCTTCGCGCGTCGGCTCGTCGTCGGCATGACGCCACAGCTCGGATTTCACGACCTTAGCCTTCGACAGGTCCTTGGCCTTCCTCCAGTTGGTCTCGACCAGGCCGCAGCGGATGTTGGTGCCGCCGATGTCGACGGCCAAAATGCTGTCATAGGCCTCGAAGATCCAGGACGGCGCCAGATGCAGCGCGCCGACCAGGCCGGCCTCGTCGGGATGATGGCGGATCGGCATCATGTCGATCTTGAAGTCCTCGGATTTGAGGATGATCTCGGTGCGCGCGATCGCGAGCTCGCCGAGCCGGGAATCGCGAAAGCCGCCGCCGACCACAATGCGCTCGGTCTTGGCCCAGGCCTTGGTCTTGAGGAAACGCCGGGTGACATAGGCAAGCTCCTGGGCGAAATCCTCGATCGCGCTGTGCACCACCGCGGAGGCCTCGGTGTCGTCGCCGACCAGGATGGCATCCAGCGTCTTCTTGCTGATCTCCTCCGAGGGCTCCTTGCCGAACGGGTCCTCCCCGGTCTTGCGCAGCGGCTTGCGCCAGCGGTCGAGGATGTCGCGGAACGCGCCCTTGCTGGCGCGATCGCCGAGAAAACCGTCCTCGTCCTTCATCTCGATGTTGAAACTGTCGATCTCCACCGACGGCAGCCGCTCCGCGCCGTGATGGGCGATGCCCGTCGCCTTGACCAGTTCGTCCGTTGCCATGGTAAGCCCTTGCCCGCATGTCGATTTGCGAGGACAACGGCAAGGGAACCCGTTGGTTGCAATGCTATCCCGCAGATTCGACGAGGCGCCGGAAGAGGTCCAAGGCCTTCAAATCCGGGCCTTTTTCCGCGGTTTTCCTTGACTCTTCTCTGCCGGCGGCTATAAGTCCCACACCCGGCGCGGGGCGTTTCTCGCGCCGCTTGTTTTTGCGTGGGTTTTCAAAGGGATAACTCCCGCCCGCACAAAACTCGATAAACCCATAGCGACTGACAAAAAGCCGACCCCGACGATACCAGTCGCGAGGCCGGGATTGAACACGGAGAAAAAAACGATGTTCGCAGTCATCAAAACCGGCGGCAAGCAATACCGCGTCGTGCCGGATGATGTTCTCGAAGTAGGCAAGATCGAAGGCGAAGTCGGCTCGATCGTGCAGCTGAATGAAGTTCTGGTGGTCGGCGGCGACACGCCGGTGCTGGGCATTCCGACGGTCGCAGGTGCGTCCGTTGCGGTCGAGGTGCTCGACCACAAGCGCGGCCCCAAGGTCATCGCGTTCAAAAAGCGCCGCCGCAAGAATTCGCGCCGCAAGCGCGGCTATCGCGACGAGATCACGGTGCTCCGCATCTCCGAGATCCTGACGGATGGCGCCAAGCCCACCAAGGGCCCGCGTCCGAAGAAGGAGAAGGTGGCGAAGGAGCCGGCAGCGGAAGCCGCCGAGTAACGCAGAATCGATCACGCCAATTCACGAATTGATGCGTGAGAAATTTTGAAATGATTCCGTCAAGGAATTGATCTAGAAATACGCAGGATTTCGGAGACGAGCCATGGCTCACAAAAAAGCAGGCGGTTCATCGCGCAACGGTCGCGATTCCAAGGGTAAGCGCCTCGGCATCAAGGCGTTCGGCGGGGAAGTTGTGATTCCCGGCAACATCATTGCGCGTCAGCGCGGCACCACCTGGCACCCGGGCCTTAATGTCGGCATGGGCACGGACCACACTCTGTTCGCCAAGATCGAGGGTCGCGTCACGTTCCAGGCCAAAGCCAACGGCCGCACTTTCGTATCGGTTCTCCCGCTCGCAGAGGCGGCTGAATAGACGGTGGATCAAATTGGAGTCCGCCGGTCCTACCAAACCGGCGGAGTCCTTAAGATCGCAAGAGATCGAAGGCTCCAAGGGGGAGGCGGGAAACCGGCCTCCCCTTTTCTTTTGACTTGCTCACTTTGACTTAGTGACTTTCACGGAGCCGGACATGTTGCAGGATTTCTCGAGCGCGACCTTGGCTGAGGCGAGACCTGGTGTCGTCGCCACCGAACGGCTGACCTTGCGGCGGCCGACCCTCGCCGACGTCAGGACCATCGCCCGGCTCGCCAACGACCGCCGCGTCGCCGAAAACACCCGCCGCCTCCCGCACCCCTATTCGCAGGACGACGCCGTCGCCTTCGTCCGCGCCACCGCCGCGCTCGGCAGCGAGACCGTGTTCCTGATCGAGCACGATACCGGGCCGGTCGGCATGGTCGGCATCGACTGCTCCACGCCTGGCAATGCCGAGCTCGGCTATTGGCTCGGCGTCGAGCACTGGGGCCAGGGCTTTGCCACCGAGGCCGCGCGCGGCGCGATCGACTTCTTCTTCGAGGAATTCGAGGACGAGCATCTCTATGCCGGCGCGCGCGTCACCAATCCCGCCTCGCGCAAGGTGCTGGAGAAGTGCGGCTTCCAGTGGAGCGGCGTGCAGCTGCACCGCTTCCTCGCGCTGGGATCGTCGACGCCGGTCGACTGCTTCCGCCTCTCGCGCGGCGTGTGGGCCTCGCTGAAGAGCTGGAGCAGTGCGCGAAGGATGAGGTAGGTGGCGCACTGCGTCCTCAATCACCAGTGTCGCCCCCGCGAAAGCGAGGGCCCATAACCACAGGGAGGAGTGTGAGGCAAAAGCGCCCACTCCGAGTCTTCGCAAAACATCTCCCTGTGGGTATGGGTCCCTGCTTTCGCAGGGACGACGGCGTGAGTGGGGTTACGCCGGCGGATTCACTTCCACGCTCTCGCGACCCAAATCCCGTTCGCGCAAGTAGATGTAGAACCCCGCGCCGATGATGATCGCGGCGCCGATGAGCGTGGCCATTGACGGCACGTCGCCGAACACGACGAAGCCGAAGATCACGGCCCAGACGATCATCGAATATTGGTAGGGCACCACGACGCTGGCCGGCGCCAGCTTGAGCGAGCGGTTGACGCAGAACAGCGCGGTGACCGAGACGCATCCGGCCAGCGCGAAGATCACCAGGCTGCCAGGGGTCGGCGGCACCCAGTGGAAGGCGGACAGCACCGCGCCCAGCGAAAACGTGCCGACGAATTGCGAGGATGCCATCACGATGTCGGGCGTCTTGCGCAGGCTGCGGGTGATCAGCATCAAGGTCGCAAACGACAGGCTGCCGCCGAGCGCGATCAGCGCCGGCAGGCTGACGGTCTGCGCCGACGGCCGCAGCGCGATCAGGACGCCGCAGAAGCCGATCAGGATCGCGGTCCAGCGCCGCCAGCCGACCTTCTCCCCTAAGAAGATCGCCGACATCGCGGTGACGAAGATGGGACCGGCAAGATAATAGGTGATGACGTCGGCGAGCGGCAGATAGACGGTGGCGAGGAAGAAGGCGGCGACCTCGAGCGTCGACAGCACGACGCGAAACAGCTGCAGCCACGGCCGTTCGAGGCGGACGAAATCATGACGCTGCCGCCAGATCAGCGGCGCGAGCAGCAGCAGCGCCGCGCAGGCGCGCAGGAACAAGAGCTGCCCCACCGAATAAGTCCCGACCAGGAACTTGCCCATGGCGTCGCCGAACGAGAACATGAAGATCGACAGCACCATCAGCCCGATGCCGGCGAGGCGCGCGGAGCGATCGTCATAGGCGGAGAGGTTCTTGAACAGGGGCATCGAATAAGTCGGACTGTGAGAGGTCGTCATTGCGAGCGAAGCGAAGCAATCCAGACCGTCTCCATGGCGGCAGTCTGGATTGCTTCGTCGCTACGCTCCTCGCAATGACGGGCGGAGAGAGCGCAGAAAATCAGCGCTAGAGTTCGCTTGCGGTCGTTTTTAATGACGTGAGCCGCCGCGGCAACCCCGCGCAAGCCGAATTGAACGGATTGTCGCACTCTTCGCATCGCGGTAGCGATAAGCGCCCCGCCGATAAAGTGAGCATGGACATGACCGATTTCGATCCGACCCAGCATCGCATGATCCCCACGCAACGCTGGTTTGAGGATTTCGTCATCGGCGAACGCTTCGTGCTGCCGAGCCGGACCCAGACCTCGGCGATATTCGCCGCATTCCAGACCGCGAGTGGCGACACCCATCCCGTGCACTATGACGTGGAATATTGCCGCAGCCGCGGCATGCCGCATCTGCTCGCCCACGGTTTTCAGACGCTGATCCACACCGCGCCGGGCGCCGGCCTGTTTCCGTTCATGGTCGAGGAGTCCCTGGTGGGCTTCCTCGAGCAGTCGAGCCGGTTCCTCAAGCCCGTGTTTGCCGATGACACCATCTACCCCGCGCTCGAAGTCACCGAGCTGGTGCCGGGACGTACCACCGGCGCAGTGACGCTCCGCAGCACCGTGTTCAACCAGCGCAAGGAGCTGGTGCTGGAGGGGACGCAGAAATTCCTGATCCGGCGCCGGCCGACTGGTTAAGCAAGGGGCGAAATCGCGAGAAATTCGGCCGATTTGCGGGTCTATCCGGGTTGCCGCGGGAGACCTGCTGGCCTACCTATGGCCCATGAAATTCCTCGACGAAGCAAAGGTCTATATCCGCTCCGGTGACGGCGGGAACGGCTGCGTGGCGTTCCGCCGCGAGAAGTTCATCGAATTCGGCGGCCCCTCCGGCGGCAATGGCGGCCGCGGCGGCAACGTCATCATCGAGGTCGCCGACGGCCTCAACACGCTGATCGACTACCGCTACCAGCAGCACTTCAAGGCCCAGAAGGGCGAGAACGGCTCAGGTTCGGACCGCCACGGCGCCAACGGCAAGAACATCGTGCTGAAGGTGCCGATGGGCACGCAGATCTTCGACGAGGACCGCGAGACGCTGATCCACGACTTCACCAAGGTCGGCGAAAAGTTCGTGCTGGCCGAGGGCGGCAATGGCGGCTTCGGCAACGCGCATTTCAAGACGTCGACCAACCGCGCGCCGCGCAACGCCAATCCCGGCCAGGTGGGCGAAGAGCGCTGGATCTGGCTGCGACTGAAATTGATCGCCGATGCCGGCCTCGTCGGCATGCCCAATGCCGGCAAGTCGACCTTCCTCTCCAAGGTCAGCGCGGCGCGGCCCAAGATCGCCGACTATCCCTTCACCACGCTGCATCCGCAGCTCGGCGTCGTGAATGCTGACGGCCGCGAATTCGTGCTCGCCGATATTCCCGGCCTGATCGAAGGCGCGCATGAAGGCACCGGCCTCGGCGATCGCTTCCTCGGCCATGTCGAGCGCTGCCGCGTGCTGCTGCATCTGATCGACGCGACCTGCGAGCACGCCGGCAAGGCCTACAAGACGGTGCGCAGGGAGCTCGACGCCTATGGCGGGCTGCTCACCGACAAGATCGAGATTGTCGCGCTGAACAAGATCGACGCGGTCGAGCCGGACGAATTGAAGAAGCAGAAGGACCGGCTGAAGCGCGCCGCCAAGAAGACGCCGCTGCTACTCTCCGGAGTCACCGGCGATGGTGTCAAGGAAGCGCTGCGTGCGCTGGTCGAGGTGATCGGCGAGGCCCCGGTGTCGGCCAAGGCCAAGAGCGCGGCCGAAGCGGAGCCGTGGTCGGCGTGATTGTCATCCCTGCCTAGTGCGCAATTGCGCACGGGGCGCAGGACCCACACCGCGTGATCTCTCGATGCGGATGGTCGTAGTACCGAACATCGAGTCTTCGCCAAACCACGCCCTGTGGTTATGGGTCCCTGCTTTCGCAGGGATGACGGCGGAGATTGCGGCTACGCGTACGCGCATCACCGGCTTGTCTTCGCCCCTCCAATAGCGCAGCATCCAACATCAAGAAAATGCAGGGATGACGCATGGCGCGGGCGAAGAATGTTCTCTGGATCATGTGCGACCAGCTTCGCTATGATTATCTCGGCTGCACCGGCCATCCCACACTGAAGACGCCGAACATCGACGCGATGGCCAAGCGCGGCGTGCTGTTCAGCAAGGCCTACGTGCAATCGCCGATCTGCGGTCCGTCGCGGATGTCGTTCTACACCGGCCGCTACATGCGCTCGCACGGCTCGCACTGGAACGGCTGGCCGCTGCGCGTCGGCGAGCCGACGCTTGGCGATCACCTCAACAAGATCGGCGTGCGCAACGTGCTGGTCGGCAAGACCCACATGGCGCCCGATCTCGAAGGCATGAAGGCGCTCGGCATTCCCCCGGAATCGATGATCGGCGTGCATGTCGCCGAATGCGGTTTTGAACCGTATGAGCGCGACGACGGTCTGCATCCGACCGGCCGCCCGCGACCGAAATACGACGAGTATCTGCGCCAGAAAGGCTTTGACGCCGCCAATCCCTGGGAGCATTGGGCCAATTCGGGCGCGGCGGAAGACGGTAGCTTGCAGAACGGCTGGCTGCTGGTGCATGCCGACAAGGCCGCGCGCGTGCCGGACGAGCATTCCGAAACGCCCTACATGACGCGCCGCGCGATGGATTTCATCGGCGAGGCCGAGACCGACGGCAAGCCATGGTGCCTGCATCTGTCCTACATCAAGCCGCACTGGCCCTATATCGCGCCGGAGCCCTACGCGAGCATGTACTCGACCTTGGACATGATCCCGCCGATCCGTTCGATGCGCGAGCGGCAGAATCCGCATCCGGTGTTCGGCGCCTATATGGACATGCGCTACTCCCGCAACATGGCGCGCCACGATGCCCGCGAGAAGGTGATCCCGACCTATATGGGCCTGATCACCCAGATCGACGACCAGATGGGCGTGCTGATGAAATTTCTGGAGGAACGCGGCCTGCTGGAAACCACCATGATCGTGTTCACCTCCGATCACGGCGATTATCTCGGCGATCACTGGATGGGCGAGAAGGATTTGTTCCACGAGCAGTCGGCGAAGATCCCGCTGATCATCATCGACCCTTCGCAAGAGGCTGACGCCACGCGCGGCACGCGCAGCGACGCGCTGGTGGAGGGAATCGACCTCGCGCCGACCTTCGTCGACTATTTCGGCGGCAAGGTGCCGGGGCACATCCTCGAGGGACGTTCACTATTGCCGCTGCTGCGCGGATCGACGCCGCCTGATTGGCGCAAGGTGACGTTCTCCGAATACGACTACGCCATGCAGGACGTGCGGCTGAAGCTGAACCAGCCGATCGAGCGCTGCCGCCTGTTCATGGTGTTCGACGGCCGCTGGAAATACATCCACGCCTCCGGCTTCCGCCCGATGCTGTACGATCTCGAAACCGATCCGCAGGAATATGTCGATCGCGGCGACGACCCAGAGTGCGCCGGCATCATCGCGCGGTTGCAGGCCGAGCTGTTCGACTGGGCGCTGCATCCGAGCGGTCACATCACCACGCCCCCCGAAAAGATCGCAGCCTATGCCGAGAACCAGCTCCAGGTGAAAGGCGGCTTCCTGATCGGCATCTGGGATGAGAAAGAGCTCGACGCGATCAAGGACGGCATCGCGCAACGCGCGAAGATGTAAGCCAAATCATCGCTCGGTACGTCTTAAGGGCGGTCCACGAGTCGTCCTTCGAACTCCGGTTTGCCCGGAACCAGAAAGAGGCGATACCACTCGACATCTTTTCGCTGGGCGAATTCGACATCAGCGAGCTTCGTGCTCTCGCCGAGGCTCAATTGATCGATTCCAAGATTTTGCGCGGCCGCATAGATCGAATAATCGCCCGGCTCCACGTCTGCGGAATATGCAGACTCATTGTCGATCACCGACATGACGTGAACGCGTCCGCTCTCGGATCGGAAGTGGACGCAGGTGATCCGCTGCCATTCATCGAAGGAGGGCGGCCGGCTAGCGGCGACCAGCTCGACCCAATGGTCATTAAGATCAGCTTCGGTATTGATCATGCGGAACGTGGGCGCGCCTGCAAAGCCCCGTTTGGTTTTCTCGTCATTCCAATTTTCATCAGCACCAAGCGGTCTGCGCGGATCGTCGCAGACGACGATCTGATAGTGACTCGCAAACAACCGCGCGGCGCCAAGCAGCTGCTGTTCCATTAGCAGAGATCCACTTCACGATTACGGTTCAATTCTCGATCTTGTATCCCGTCGCCTTGACGATCGGCTGCCAGAACGCCGTGTTCGCGGCGAGCTCCTTCGAAAGCCCGTCCGCACTGCTTCCGACCGGAATCAACCCGATCGCGGTGAGCTTGTCCTTCACCTCCGGCTTGGCCAGCATCGCGACCGCGGCTGCGCTGAGCTTTTCGGCAAAATCCGGCGGGCTGCCGGCGGGGAGCCACATGCCGTACCAGCCGTCGGCAACGAGATCGATGCCGCTTTCCTTCAGCGTCGGCACATCGGGAACGAACGGCGAGCGCTCTGCGCTTGCAATCGCGAGGATCCTCACGCCGTTGGCACGATGCTGCGCGATCGCATCGGATACCGTGGTGATGCCGAATGGCAGATGGCCGGCGATGAGGTCATTCATGACAAGCGCGCTCCCGCGATAGGGCGCCCGGGTCATTGAAAGACCAAGGATCTGTTCAAGTCGCCATCCGAGGAAGTGCGGGATGTTGCCGCTGCCTGGTGTCCCATAGGCGGCCTTTGCGACATTTGCCCTCAACCAGGTGACGAGTTCACTAAAACTACCCACCCCGATCGCGGGACTTGCAACGACGGCAAACTCGAAGCGAACGAGTTGCGACACGGGGACGAAATCCTTGGCCGCGTCGAAGCTCGGTTGATTCTCCACCATCGGCAGCAGGTACATGGTCGGACCGGTCGTCACCAAGATTGTATTGCCGTCCGAGCTTGCGCCCTTCACGGCCCTGATTCCGATCAACCCGTCACCACCGGTACGATTCTCGACGATCATGGTTCGCCCAAGCGGGGCGCCGAATTGCTCGGCGATGAGACGACACAAGGCATCACCGCTGCCGCCTGCCGCGAACGGGAAGATGATGCGCGTCAGCGGACCGGATTGAGCATGTGCGCCACCGGCCTGCGCCAGCAAGGGCAGCGAGAGGCCTCCGGCAATGAAGCTGCGTCGGTCCACGTCATCCTCCCTCGTTATTGATTATTCGAGGCATAGACTGCCCGGGCCTCGGCCGACAAGGGTGCCGTTAGGCCTATTTACCGGCTCCTCTGCCTTGCGCCGGCCACCGTCCTGCTGCAAAAGCTAGCCGCATCGGCGCCGCCCCTTTTTGCTCCGCCGGACCAACGACAGAGCAATTTGACGACCGCCATGGCCAGCCCCGAACTCAGTCAATTCCGCCGCATCGTCGTCAAGGTCGGCTCCGCGCTGCTGGTCGATTCCGACAAGGGGGAGGTGCGGGCGTCCTGGCTCGCCGCGCTCGCCGACGACATGGCCAAATTGCACAGGGAGGGACGCGACGTCCTCGTCGTCTCCTCCGGCTCGATCGCGCTCGGCCGCAGCCGCCTCAAGCTGCCGCGCGGCCCGCTCAAGCTGGAAGAGAGCCAGGCCGCCGCCGCCGTCGGCCAGATCGCGCTGGCGCGGATCTGGTCCGAGGTGCTCGGCGCGCACGGTATCGGCGCCGGCCAGATCCTGGTGACGCTGCAGGACACCGAGGAGCGCCGCCGCTATCTCAATGCACGTTCCACCATCGGCAAGCTGCTGGAGTGGCGCGCCATCCCCGTGATCAACGAGAACGACACGGTGGCGACCAACGAGATCCGCTACGGCGACAATGACCGCCTCGCCGCCCGCGTCGCCACCATGGCGAGCGCCGACCTGCTCGTGCTGCTGTCCGACATCGACGGGCTCTACGACGCCCCGCCGAAGAACAATCCGAACGCAAAACTCATTCCGGTGGTCGAGAGCATCTCCTCGGAGATCGAGGCTGTCGCTGGCGATGCCGAGTCCGAGCTGTCGCGCGGCGGCATGCGCACCAAGGTCGAAGCGGCCAAGATCGCGACCACCGGCGGCACGCATATGCTGATCGCCTCCGGCAAGATCGAGCATCCCTTGCAGGCGATCGCCGATGGCGGCCGCTGCACCTGGTTCCTGACGCCGGCCAATCCCATCACCTCGCGCAAGCGCTGGATCGCGGGCACGCTGGAGCCGAAGGGCACGCTGACGATCGATGCCGGCGCTGTGACGGCGCTGCGCGCCGGCGCCAGCCTGCTACCGGCCGGCGTGATCAAGGTCGAGGGCCAGTTCGCCCGCGGCGATGCCGTGATCGTGCGCGGCCCCGACACCAGCGAGGTCGGCCGCGGCCTGATCGCCTACGACGCCGAGGTCGCCGAGCGGATCAAGGGCCGCTCCTCCCCTGATGTGATGACCATCCTAGGTATCAGCGGGCGCTCGGAGATGATCCACCGCGACGATCTGGTGGTGGGCGGGTAGAGGCTTTTTCCGTCATGCCCGGGCTTGTCCCGGGCATCCACGTTCTTGGTGCCGCGCGAAGGTCGTGGATGGCCGGGACAAGCCCGGCCATGACGTCGGGGGCTGGGCCAGTGGCCGAGCCCACCCCACCGGTCGAAGCCCTGCCATACCCTCCCTGCCCTTCGCAAAAGCGGGATTTCCGTGCTAGGACACCGCCTTAGCAGAAGGTTGAACCTCCCATGGCCGCCCCCCTCAAAGCCGTTGACGGCAATGCCGATCTCCAGGCGCTGATGTCCGATCTCGGAACCCGCGCCCGCGCTGCCGCGCGCGTGCTGGCGCTGGCGCCGCCGGAGCAGAAAAACCGGGCGCTGGAAGCCATGGAGCGGGCGATCCGCGCGAGCTCTGCGGCGATCCTCGCCGCCAATGCCGAGGACGTCGCGGAAGCCCGCGCCGCCGGCAATGCCACATCCTCCTTCATCGACCGCCTGACGCTGACGCCGGCGCGCATCGAGGGCATGGCCGAGGGCATCGGCATCGTGCGCGGCATCGCCGATCCCGTCGGCATCGTCACCGAGAGCTGGCAGCGGCCAAACGGCATGAGGATCGAGCGCGTGCGCGTGCCGCTCGGCGTCGTCGGCGTGATCTTCGAGAGCCGGCCGAACGTTGCGGCCGACGCCGGCGTGCTGTGCCTGAAGTCCGGCAATGCCGTGATCCTGCGCGGCGGCTCGGACAGTTTTCGGTCCTGCCGCGCGATCCATGAATGCCTGGTGCAGGGCCTGCGCGAGGCGGGCCTGCCCGAGGCTGCGATCACGCTGGTGCCGACGCGCGACCGCACGGCAGTCGGCATGATGCTCTCGGGCCTGAACGGCGCGGTCGACGTGATCGTGCCCCGCGGGGGGAAAAGCCTCGTCGCGCGTGTCGAGCAGGAAGCGCGCGTGCCTGTGTTCGCGCATCTGGAAGGCGTCAACCACGTCTATGTCGATGCCAGCGCCGACCTCGCCATGGCGAAATCGCTCGTGCTCAACGCAAAAATGCGCCGCACCGGCGTCTGCGGCGCAGCCGAGACGCTGCTGGTCGATCGTGCTGCGGCCGGCAAAAATCTGAAGCCGCTGGTCGAGATGCTGATCGAAGCGGGCTGCGAAGTGCGCGGCGACGAAACGGTGCAAGGAACGGATGCGCGCGTTAAACCTGCGAGCGAAGACGATTGGGACACCGAATATCTCGACGCGATCATCGCGGCGAAGGTCGTCGACGGCGTCGATGGCGCAATCGCGCACATCCAGAACCATGGCTCGCATCACACCGATGCGATCGTGAGCGCGGATGAGGCGGCTGCGAAGAAATTCCTCAGCGAGGTCGATTCCGCGATCGTGCTGCACAACGCCTCGACGCAATTCGCCGACGGCGGCGAGTTCGGCTTCGGCGCCGAGATCGGGATCGCGACCGGCCGCTTCCACGCCCGCGGCCCTGTTGGCGCCGAGCAGCTGACGAGCTTCAAATATCGCGTTCACGGCAGCGGACAGACGCGGCCGTAAGCAACGTCTCGGGGCGGGCATTGAGCAACAATTTCGTCGTGCCGCGTTTCGTGGCGCAAGCGGTCCCGCCCCACACGGAGGGCATGCGCATCGGCCTGCTCGGTGGTTCGTTCAATCCGCCGCATCAGGCCCACCGCGCGATCAGCCGGTTCGCGCTCCAGCGATTGCAACTCGATCGTGTCTGGTGGCTGGTGACCCCAGGCAATCCGCTGAAGGAGAACGGCAATCTGCATCAGCTCGGCGAGCGCATGCAGGCCGCGCGCGACGTCGCCGATGATCCCAGGATCGA
This sequence comes from Bradyrhizobium sp. SBR1B, assembly GCF_014198205.1. NCBI lineage: Bacteria > Pseudomonadati > Pseudomonadota > Alphaproteobacteria > Hyphomicrobiales > Nitrobacteraceae > Bradyrhizobium > Bradyrhizobium sp. SBR1B. The sequence goes on along the minus strand of NZ_JACIHC010000007.1, from coordinate 372,008 downwards.
GGTCAGCTGTCTCGAATCCGTCATCCGCACGCGCTACACTATCGACACGATCAACACCTTGCGCCGCCGCTTCTCGGGCCTGCGCTTTGTCTGGATCATGGGCGCCGACAACCTCGCTCAATTCCATCGTTGGCAGGACTGGCGGCGCATCGCCGGCCAGGTGCCGATGGCAGTCATCGATCGCCCGCCGCAGAGTTTTCGCGCCCTCGCCTCCCCCGCAGCCCAGGCGCTGGCACGCTACCGCCTGCCCGAGAGCAAGGCAGCGCTGCTTGCGGACCGGCCGGCGCCGGCCTGGGTATTCCTGACCGGATTGAAGCTGAATCTGTCCTCAACGGGCTTACGGAACCCGGACGGGAGCTGGAAAGGTAAAATGTGAGGACGAAGGTGCGGATGTGGTGTGGGCTTTCGCCTCTCTGGCATATTGAAACCCTTAACCCCACATGATGTAGTGTAACCAGTGAGCGCGGATTCGGCGTTCGCGATACAGTGAAAGGAATGGTCCCTGACCACATCTGTATTGTCCAAGTCAGCTTCGACGAAGTCTGTTTTACCCAAGGTTGCCAAGCCGGCGCGTAAAACATCAGCCAAAGCTGCGGCCTTGAAGGCGCAACCCGACGCCGACAAGACGCTGAGCCTGATCCTCTCCCGCCTCGAGGACATGAAGGCGGAAGAGACGGTCACCATCGACCTTCGCGGCAAATCGGCGTACTCCGACTACATGATCGTCACCACCGGCCGGGTGAACCGGCACGTTGGCGCGATCGCGGAAAACGTCGCCAAGGGCCTCAAGGAAAACGGCATCAAGAACATCCATGTCGAGGGCTTGCCCAATTGCGACTGGGTGCTGATCGATTCCGGCGACGTGATCGTGCACGTGTTCAGACCCGAGGTCCGCGAGTTCTACAATCTCGAGCGATTGTACACGCAGGGCCCAGGGGCGGCGAAGGCGATCTAGGCTGATCGAGCCGATTTCGAATCGGCTGACGCGCATGCTAGCGTCGTGCGCGCGCCATTTGCGCGCGGTCTTGAAAACACGACCCTGAAGATATCAGACCCCTGAAGATATCATGCGCGTTGCTGTCATTGCGGTGGGCCGGCTGAAGCAGGGCCCCGAACGAGAGCTTGCCGACCGCTATTTCGAGCGGTTCGACGAGGCCGGCCGCAAGCTCGGATTCCGCGAACTCCTGGTCCACGAAATCCCCGAGAGCCGCGCGCGCGACACCGCGACGCGGATGACCGAAGAGGCCGCCGCGATCTCCGCGCATATTCCGGACAAATCGATCCTGGTGGCACTGGACGAGCGCGGGCAAAATCTCGACTCCACCGTATTCGCACGGCATCTCGGGCGCTGGCGGGACGAGGGGGCCGGACATACTATCTTCATGATCGGAGGGGCGGACGGACTTTCGCCCGAATTGCGCCGTAAGGCCAAGCTCGCGATCGCGTTCGGCTCTGCGACCTGGCCGCACCAAATGGTCCGCGTCATGCTTCTGGAACAGCTTTATCGGGCCGCCACCATTCTGGCCGGCCACCCCTATCACCGCGCGTGATCCGCGCCACAACGGGCACTTTTGCCGACACGATGCGAGCGCCGCTCCTCAACCTGCTGCTGATCACAAGCGTTGCCGGCGCAAGCCTCGCGCAAGCTTACATAACCCTCGCGCAAGCCCAGACCGCAGCGCCGGCGCCGCAGACCGCCGCCGTCTCGCCCGACGCCATCAAGCAGCGCGAGCAGGAGCTCGAAGCCGCGCGCGCCCGGCAGAAGAGCGCGGAAGAGGCGCAGGCCAAGCTCAAGGCCGAGATCACCTCACTCGGCCAGGACCGTACCCAGCTCAATCAGCAGCTGATCGACACCGCCGCCAATGTGCGCAGCGTGGAGACCAAGATCGACGAAACCGAAGCCCGGCTGCGCGCGCTCAACGGACGCGAGCAGGCGATGCGCTCCTCGCTCGATTCGCGCCGTGCCGACATCGTCGAGGTGCTGGCGGCACTGCAGCGGGCCGGACGGCGCACGCCGCCGGCGCTGCTGGTGCGGCCCGAAGATGCGCTGCAATCGCTGCGCACGGCGATGCTGCTCGGCGCCGTGGTGCCGGAGTTGCGCGGCCGCGCCGAAAAGATCGCAAGCGAGCTCGGCGAGCTCGTGGCCTTGCGCAAGAATATCGCCACCGAGCGCGACCAGCTCGCTTCCGATCGCGACAAGGTCAGGAGCGACCAGACCCGGCTCACCGCCCTCGTCGACGAGCGGCAGCGCCAGCAGGCGGCGCGCGAAAAGGACCTCGACGCGGAGAATTCGCGCGCCATCGCGCTTTCGAGACAGGTCGGCGATCTCCAGGGCCTGATCACCAAGATGGAGCAGGATCTGCAAAGCGCCGCCAAGGCCGCCGAGAAGGCAGCCGAGGCCGCAAGGCAGGCCGAGGCCAAGGCGGCGGCCAGCGCCAGCGCGAGCGCCAAGTCCGGGCCGGGCGTGTTCAAGGACCGGTCCCGGACCACCCCCGCGATCGTCTTTGCTTCCGCCAAGGGTCTCCTGCCTCTTCCGGTTAACGGTAACAAGATCAGGGATTTTGGCGGTTCCGACGGGGTCGGCGGGGTCCAGAAGGGCATTTCGCTGGCGACCAAGCCCGGCTCCCAGGTCACAACGCCGTGTGACGGCTGGGTGGTCTATTCAGGCCCGTTCCGCAGCTATGGACAACTCTTGATCCTCAACGCCGGGGGCGGGTATCATGTCCTGATCGCCGGGATGGAGCGCATTTCGGTCAACATCGGACAGTTTGTGCTCACGGGGGAGCCGGTTGCGACGATGGGATCGACCTCTCAGGTCGCCTCCATTCTCGCGACGAACGCGAGTCAACCTGTGCTGTATGTCGAGTTCCGTAAGGACGGCACTCCAATCGATCCAGGCCCATGGTGGGCCGCAAATGAAGGCGAGAAGGTTCGCGGATGATGCGCAAGACTTCAGTAATCCTCCTCAGCGCGGCCACCGGTGCGGCGCTGATGCTGTTCGTGACCCAGCCGCGCGCGGTGTTCATGGGCTCCAGCGCGCGAGCCGCGACCGCAGACACCTATCGCCAGCTCAATCTGTTCGGTGACGTCTTCGAGCGCGTGCGCTCCGACTATGTCGAGAAGCCCGACGACACCAAGCTGATCGAATCCGCCATCAGCGGCATGCTCACCGGCCTCGATCCGCATTCGAGCTACATGGACGCCAAGAGCTTCCGCGACATGCAGGTGCAGACCCGCGGTGAGTTCGGCGGCCTCGGCATCGAGGTCACGATGGAAGACGGCCTGATCAAGGTGGTCTCGCCGATCGACGACACCCCGGCATCGCGCGCCGGCGTCATGGCCAACGACATCATCACCAATCTCGACGATGAAGCGGTGCAGGGCCTGACCCTGAACCAGGCGGTCGAGAAGATGCGCGGCCCCGTCAACACCAAGATCAAGCTCAAGATCATCCGCAAGGGCCAGGACAATCCGATCGACGTCACCCTGGTGCGCGACAACATCCGCGTCCGCTCGGTGCGCGCGCGCGTCGAGGCCGACGACATCGCCTATATCCGCATCACCACCTTCAACGAGCAGACCACCGAAGGCCTGAAGCGCGAGGTCGCCAACCTCTCCAATCAGATCGGCGACAAGCTGAAGGGCTACATCATCGACCTCCGCAACAATCCGGGCGGCCTGCTCGAGGAAGCGGTCACCGTGTCCGACTCGTTCCTGGAGAAGGGCGAGATCGTGTCGACCCGCGGCCGCAACGCCGAGGAGACCCAGCGTCGCACCGCGCATTCGGGCGATCTGACCAAAGGCAAGCCTGTCATCGTGCTGGTCAATGGCGGCTCGGCATCGGCATCGGAGATCGTCGCCGGCGCGCTGCAGGACCACAAGCGCGCGACCATCGTCGGCACGCGCTCGTTCGGCAAGGGCTCGGTGCAGACCATCATTCCGCTCGGAAGCGGCAACGGCGCGCTGCGCCTGACCACGGCGCGCTACTACACGCCGTCGGGCAAGTCGATCCAGGCCAAGGGCATCGTGCCCGACATCGAAGTGCTGCAGGACGTGCCGGACGAGCTGAAGTCGCGCACCGACACCAAGGGTGAGGCTTCGCTGCGCGGTCATCTGAAGAACGATGGCGACGAGAAGACCGGCTCGCAGTCCTACGTCCCGCCGGACGCCAAGGACGACAAGGCGCTCAAGCTCGCCGACGACCTGCTCCACGGCATCAAGAACAGCGCCTCCGCCGCGCCCACCCCGGGCGGCGACAACAAGGCTACGACCGACAAGCCCAAAGCGGCGAACTAAAGTCGGCGCATCCACGCGATCCCACGAAAGGGCGGCTCCTCGGAGCCGCCCTTTTTGCTTGGAACTCCTGGTTGCTGGAAACTCCTGGCATCCCCGGCCTATCCCGGCCTGCCGCCGCTTGACCCCGGCGTGGTATCGTCATTGGCAGTGATTCGGGATCGCGCATGACTGAAACGGCCGATGATCTGAGCGCCCCGCTCGGACAGGACAAGCCGCGTCGAAAACGCCGGCTGCGGTTGCCGTTCACGGCCATGCAGGCGCTCGCCGTGCTGCTCGGCCTGTTCCTCCTCACCTTTGCCGGCTTCGCCATCTTCAACAAGGATCCGCTCGGCGGCGAGCCGATGACGCGGATCGCCATCCGCGAGAACGGCGCCGACAAGGCTCCCGCCGAGAAGCCCGCCGCCGGCCACGGCCAGGACGGCAAGCAGGACAGCAAGCAGGATAGCAAGCACGACAGCCAGGAGACGCCGAAGCAGGCCGCACCGGGCGAGCAGAAGACCGTCACCATGATCGACGGCTCCACCGGCGCCCGCCACGACGTGGTGATCGGCGAGGACGCAGGCGACAAGGCCGGGGCCGCTTCGGCCCCACCGCCCGTCATGGCTGGGATCAATCCAAAACTGCTGGAGAAGTCACGCTACGGCATGATCCCGGTGGTCGCCGACGGGCTGAAGCCGTTCAACGTCTATGCGGCGGACGCCGATCGCGCCAAGGCCGCCAAGATGCCGGTGGTGGCCATCGTGATCGGCGGGCTCGGCGTCGGCGCCGCCAAGACCACCGATGCGATCATGAGGCTGCCGGCGGCGGTGACGCTGGCCTTCACGCCCTACGGCACCGATCCCGGCAAGCTCGCCGAACGGGCCCGCGCGCAGCGCCACGAGATCTTCCTCCAGATCCCGATGGAGCCCTACGATTTCCCCGACAATGATCCGGGACCGCAGACGCTGCTGACCTCGCTCAGCGCCGACCAGAACATGGACCGCCTGTTCTGGCATTTCAGCCGGATGCAGGGCTATGCCGGCATCACCAATTTCATGGGCGCCCGCTTCATCGCGACGGAGCCGGCGATGCAGCCGATCATCCGCGAGGCGGCCAAGCGCGGCCTCGGCTTCTTCGACGACGGCTCCTCGCCCCGCAGCATCGCAGCCCAGGCCGCGGCGAACCAGGCCATGCCGTTCGGCAAGGGCGACATCGCGATCGACGTGGTGCCGACCCCGACCGAGATCGACCGCGCCCTGAACAAGCTGGAATCGGCGGCACGCGAGCGCGGCGCGGCTGTCGGCACCGCCTCCGCCCTTCCCGTCTCGATCGAGCGCATCGGCGCCTGGACCAAGACGTTGGGCGACCGGGGTATCCTTTTGGTGCCATTGACAACCGCGATGCTGAAATCAAAATCCAGCTAAATCAACGGATTGGTACGGCACGAGTCCCGCGGGACCGGTCAAGCCTTACCGACAGCATGCGAGAGGTCTGGCGGAATGGCGCGTTACGAGGATCTGCCCTACCGGACCTGCGTCGGTGTGATGCTGATCAACACAGAGGGACGGGTATTCATCGGCCGCCGCGCCGGCGGCATCGAGCATGTCGACGACACCCACGTCTGGCAGATGCCGCAAGGTGGCGTCGATCCCGGCGAAGACACCTGGGACGCCGCCAAGCGCGAGCTCTATGAGGAGACCAGCGTGCGCTCGGTCGAGCGACTCGGCGAGGTCCCGGACTGGCTCACTTACGACATTCCGCGCACGGTCGCCGGGCGCGCCTGGAAGGGCCGCTATCGCGGTCAGCGCCAGAAATGGTACGCGGTGCGCTTCACCGGCAAGGACAGCGAGATCAATGTCGCCAGTCCCGGCGGCGGCGGCCACAAGGCCGAATTCGTGAGCTGGCGCTGGGAGCCGATGAAGAATCTGACCGGGCTGATCATTCCCTTCAAGCGCCCGGTCTATGAGCGCGTGGTGCAGGAATTTTCCGCGCTGGCGGACCAATAAATCGAATTGTCGTCCCAGCTTCGGTGCTAATGCATCGCCGGAACGACGACGAGAGATTGACGCGTGACGAATGAAAAACCCTACCGCCCCAACGTGGGGATCGCCCTCTTCAACACCGAAGGCCGCGTGCTGATCGGCCATCGCTTCAAGGGCGACGGACCCGAGATCATCCTGCCCGGCCTCGACTGGCAGATGCCGCAGGGCGGCGTCGACGACGGCGAGAATTTGCGCGATGCCGCGATGCGCGAGCTCTGGGAGGAGACCAGCGTCGTCAGCGCGGACTATCTCGGCGAGACCGACTGGCTCACCTACGAATTCCCGCCCTACGACGGACCGCAGGCGCATCGCCTCGCGAAGTTTCGCGGCCAGCGGCAAAAATGGTTCGCGCTGCGCTTCACCGGCAAGGATGACGAGATCGACCCGCTGACGCCGCGCAACGGCCAGCCCGCGGAGTTCGATGCCTGGCGCTGGGAGCGTCTGGATCGTGTTGCCGACGTCGTGGTGCCGTTCCGACGTGAGGTTTATCAGGCCGTCGCGCAGCAGTTCGCGGCCTTCGCAAACTAAAACCGCGAAAACAACCCCATGCACAGTAGAATGGGGTTTGAAATGTTTGGAGAAATTTTGGCGGACATTTGCGTGAGGGGCCCCGCTATCTCGCTCCCTCCCCCCTTGTGGGGGAGGGTCGGGGAGAGGGGTACCACACGGGGATTCTATCCGCCCGGGATCGCCTCGGCGCATCGACAACAACTCGCACCTTTTTGCTGGGCTACCCCTCTCCCTACCCCTCCCCCACAAGGGGGAGGGAACGCACCTGTGTCGGCGCGCCAGTGGGGCCTTTATCGCATCACCCTAATTAATCGGCCCCACCGTGAACGGGCCGAGTGCGATGACGTGGCAGTCGCTGTCGCGCTTGGCGCAGTCGGATAGCGCGGAAGAGACGGCGGCCTGCTCGTCGGCGGCCTTGAGGCCGAGGCCCGGTCGGCCCGCGGTGCCGACCGCGACCGCATTCCAGCCCATGCCGTCACCGAGCTTGCGCACGACCTCGCCGCGCGCATCCGCCACGATCGAGGCGTTGGAGGCGGCGTTGAAGAAGCCGGTGATCCTGAACAGGGTCGGGATCGGCACGACGAAATTGTCGTCGATCGCGACCACGAGGCAGGCAACGCCGGCGATCGCGCCGCACGACTCCAGCGAACGGCGCGCGGCATCTTCGGCGGACGCGGCGCCGAGCACCATGAAATATTGTCCGCCGGGGCCGAGCGCGACCGAGCGGGATTTCGCCGCCGGCACGAACATGTTCTCGAGCCGGACCTTTTGCGGGTCGCGCACCATCGGAAAATCCTTCGATGCGAAGGTCCGTTCGGTCATGGCGTCGTGCCGGAAATAGGGAGACGGCGGCATCGGCGGCTTGCCGTGCGCGTAGACGACGTTGTTGCCGACCGCATAGAGCTCGCAACGCCGCGGCGATTGCGCGGCCTCGGCACGCTTCTGGCACTGCTCGATCGCGGTGTTGCGCGCGGCCTCCTCGTTCGGCTGGTTCAGGGCCGAGCCGGTGAAGCCGCCGACATTGAGCGCGAAAGCCTTGTAGTCGCCGGCCGCGGAATAGTCGCCGGCAAGGTAGTTGCGGACGCGCTCGTTGATGAAGGGAACGCTGTCGGCCGCAAACTTGCCGGCCATCGGCGCGGCCGATGGTGACGGCGCAGGCATCGGCGCCATCGCAGCGCCGGCATTCGGCGCGGTCATCGGCATCATCGGCGTCTTCACCATTTGAGTCGGCGCCGCGCTTGGAGTCGCACTTGGTGCTGCGGCCGGCGTCGCTGCGACATTCGCCGTCTGCTTGAGCTTGGTGTTGTAGAGGAAGCCGGTGACGCCGATGCCGGTGACCGAGACCACGGCGACCACCAGCGGCCACATCCACACCGGTGCTGCGGCCACCTTGGAAGCCGCCTTCTTCAGCTGCGGCTTGCTATAGCTGCCGTCCTCGCGCCGCATCGCCACCATGTAGGCATGCACCGGCGTCGGGATGTTCTTGACCTCCTGCGCGCCGATATCGGCGAACTGCACCGAGAGCTTGTTGGCGACCTGCTCATGCACCGCGCGCGAGACGCAGATGCCGCCCACCTCGGCGAGACCCTCCAGCCGCGCCGCAATGTTGACGCCGTCGCCCAGCAGATCGCCGTCGCGCTCGACCACGTCGCCGATGGTGATGCCGATGCGGAACGACATCTGCCGGCTCGGCGGATAGGCCATGTTACGGGTCCGCAAGGATTCCTGGATGTCGATCGCGCAACGCACCGCATCGACCGCGCTCGGGAATTCCGCGAGCACGGCATCGCCCGCCGTATTGAAGATGCGCCCGCCGGCCCTGGCGATGAAATCGTCGACGACCTCGCGATAGGAGGCCAGACGCCGCAGCGTCTCCTCCTCGTCTTCGGCAACCAGTCTCGAGTAACCGGCAATATCGGCTGCGAAAATCGCTGCGATCTTGCGTTTCATCTGCGACCCGCCCCGGGGACAAATTCGCAGGGCAGAATGCCGCGATCGGTAACACGGTGCAACAAAGTTTCAGCGCCCGCCACGGGTGTGACGAGCGCTGCACTTGGTCAGGGAATGTCTTGCAGGGTTCTCGCTCGAGCCCCGGAGCGGTGCCCCGGGGCTTAGTGCATAGCCGTCGAGTTGAGCTGCTGCTGGATGCTCTTGAAGTGGTCGAGCCGCTCGATCGCCTGATCGAGCTCGCTGCCTTCGTGCTCCTTCAGCCCCTCTTCCATCTCCGAGATGGTCGCCGCGAACTGGGCGCGGTCGAGCTCGGCCAGCGACGTCGCGACGTCGGCGAGCACGGTCAGGCCCTTTTCGGAGACTTCGGCGAGACCGCCGAGCACGATGACCTTCTCATGGCGGCCAGCCGTGGTGATGGTGAGGATGCCCGGACGGATCGCAGCCACGACCGGCGCATGCCCTGCCAGCACGCCGAAATCCCCCTCGACGCCGGGGATGTCGACCTGATCAACCTCGCCCGAGAACGCGAGCTTTTCCGGAGAGACGAGATCGAAGTGGAAGGTAGCCATGGTGTACCTGCGAATGGTGAGTAGCGAATGGCGAGTGGCGAAGAGAGCAGCGCGTCTATTCGCTACTCCCCATTCGCCATTCGCGCCTTAGGCCGCTTCCGCCGCCAGCTTCTTGCCCTTCTCGACGGCTTCTTCGATCGTGCCGACCATGTAGAAGGCAGCTTCGGGCAGGTGGTCGTACTTGCCTTCCACCAGGCCCTTGAAGCCCTTGATGGTGTCGGCGAGCTCGACGAACTTGCCGGGCGATCCCGTGAAGATTTCGGCGACGTGGAACGGCTGCGACATGAAGCGCTCGACCTTGCGGGCGCGTGCCACCGTCAGCTTGTCCTCTTCCGAAAGCTCGTCCATGCCGAGAATGGCGATGATGTCCTGGAGCGCCTTGTAGCGCTGCAGCACCTGCTGGACCTGACGGGCAACCGCATAGTGCTCCTCGCCGACGACCAGCGGGGAGAGCATGCGCGAGGTCGAGTCGAGCGGATCCACCGCCGGATAGATGCCCTTTTCGGCGATCGAACGCGACAGCGTGGTGGTCGCGTCAAGATGCGCGAACGAGGTCGCGGGCGCCGGGTCGGTCAAGTCGTCGGCCGGAACGTAGATGGCCTGCACCGAGGTGATCGAACCCTTCTGGGTGGTGGTGATGCGCTCCTGCAGCGCGCCCATGTCGGTGGCGAGCGTCGGCTGATAACCCACCGCCGAAGGAATACGGCCGAGCAGCGCCGACACTTCCGAGCCGGCCTGGGTGAAGCGGAAGATGTTGTCGACGAAGAACAGCACGTCCTGGCCCTTGTCGCGGAAGTCTTCCGCGATGGTCAGACCCGTGAGCGCGACGCGGGCGCGGGCGCCGGGCGGCTCGTTCATCTGGCCGAACACCAGCGCGCACTTCGACTTCACGCTCGGATCCGGATTCTTCGGATCGGCGTTGACCTTGGATTCGATGAACTCGTGATAGAGGTCGTTGCCCTCGCGGGTGCGCTCGCCGACGCCGGCGAACACGGAGTAACCGCCGTGCGCCTTCGCGACGTTGTTGATCAGCTCCTGAATCAGCACGGTCTTGCCGACGCCGGCGCCGCCGAACAGGCCGATCTTGCCGCCCTTCGCATAGGGAGCCAGAAGATCGACGACCTTGATGCCGGTGACCAGAATTTCAGCTTCGGTCGACTGGTCGGTGTAGCTCGGCGCGTCCTGATGGATGGGGCGCAGGCCTTCGGCGTTGACCGGGCCGGCTTCGTCGATCGGCTCGCCGATGACGTTGATGATGCGGCCGAGCGTGCCTTCGCCGACGGGAACGCGGATCGGCTGGCCGGTGTCGGTCACTTCCTGGCCGCGCACCAGACCTTCGGTCACGTCCATCGCGATCGTGCGCACGGTGGACTCACCGAGATGCTGCGCAACTTCCAGCACGAGGCGGATGTTACCGTTCTTGGTTTCCAGCGAATTGAGAATGGCCGGGAGGTGGCCCTCGAACTGAACGTCGACGACGGCGCCCATGACCTGGGTGACGCGACCGACCGGGTTAGCTGCTGTAGCCATGAAGCTCTCCTTCGAAATTCTTTACTTGAACGACCGTCGTTGAGTTCGTGCGTCAGACCGCCTCGGCGCCGGAGATGATCTCGATCAGCTCCTTGGTGATCTGGGCTTGACGGGTTCGGTTGTAGATCTGGGTTTGCTTGCGGATCATTTCGCCGGCGTTGCGGGTGGCGTTGTCCATCGAGCTCATCTGCGCGCCGTAGAACGAAGCAGTGTTCTCCAGCAGCGCGCGGAAGATCTGCACCGCGATGTTGCGCGGCAGCAGGCCCGAAAGGAGTTCGTCCTCCTCCGGCTCATATTCGTAGGACGTCGACGGCGCGTTCGCCGCCTTCTCTTCCACGACCAGCGGAATGATCTGCTGCGCGGTCGGGATCTGGGCGATCACGGACTTGAACTGCGCATAGAACAGCGTGCAGACGTCGAACTCGCCGTTCTCGAAACGGGCCAGCACCTTCCTGGCGATGTCCTCGGCGTTGACGAAACCGAGCTGACGAACGCTGCGCAGGTCGAGATGTTCGACGATCTGCTTGTCGAACTGGCGGCGGAGCTGCTCATAGCCCTTGCGGCCGACGCAGAAGAATTTGACTTCCTTGCCCTGCGCCATCAGCGCCTGGGCACGATCGCGCGCGAGACGCACGATCGAGGAGTTGAACGCACCGGACAGACCGCGCTCGCCGGTGCAGACCAGCAGCAGGTGGACCTGGTCCTTGCCGGTGCCGGCAAGCAGCGCCGGCGCGCCGGGCGAACCGGCAGCAGCGCTGGCGATGTTGGAGATCACCGCGCTCATCTTGTCGGCATAGGGGCGCGCAGCTTCGGCCGCCTGCTGGGCGCGGCGCAACCTGGACGCCGCGACCATCTGCATGGCCTTGGTGATCTTTTGCGTCGCCTTGGTGGAGGCGATGCGCACGCGCATGTCTTTAAGTGACGCCATTCTCGTTCACCCCGGCGGTTCGACTGATACGTCGGACCGCTAGCCTGTCCCGATCGCAATGCCCGGCCGGGCGCCGGGCACGCTTCTTATTGTCTTGCCTCTCGCGAAGCGATCATGGCCGGAAGACCCGGCCATGACGACGCTTAAGCGAAGCTCTTCGCAAAACCTTCGACCACCGACTTCAGCTTGGCAGCCACGTCGTCGGAGAGGTCGCGGGTGTCGCGGATCGAATTGAGGATGTCGACGTTCTTGCCGCGCAGCAGCGACAGCAGGCCGTCCTCGAACGCGCGCACCTTGTTGACCGGGAGCGGATCGAGATAGCCGTTGGTGCCGGCCCAGATCACGCAGACCTGCTCTTCCATCTTCAGCGGCGCGAACTGCGGCTGCTTCAGGAGCTCGGTCAGGCGCGAGCCGCGGTTCAGCAGGCGCTGGGTCGAGGCGTCGAGATCGGAGCCGAACTGCGCGAACGCCGCCATTTCGCGGTACTGCGCCAGCTCGCCCTTGATCTTGCCGGCGACCTTCTTGGTGGCCTTGGTCTGCGCCGAGGAGCCGACGCGCGACACCGACAGACCGACGTTCACCGCGGGACGGATGCCCTGGAAGAACAGGTCGGTTTCCAGGAAGATCTGACCGTCGGTGATCGAGATGACGTTGGTCGGAATGTAGGCCGACACGTCGTTGGCCTGGGTTTCGATGACCGGCAGTGCGGTCAGCGAGCCCGAGCCGTGATCCTTGCTGAGCTTGGCCGCGCGCTCGAGCAGACGGGAATGCAGGTAGAACACGTCGCCCGGATAGGCTTCGCGGCCCGGCGGGCGGCGCAGCAGCAGCGACATCTGGCGGTAGGCGACGGCCTGCTTGGACAGATCGTCATAGATGATGACCGCGTGCATGCCGTTGTCGCGGAAGAACTCGCCCATGGTGCAGGCGGTGAACGGCGCGATGTACTGCATCGGCGCCGGATCCGACGCGGTGGCGGCGACGACGATCGAATATTCGAGCGCGCCCTGCTCTTCCAGCACCTTCACGAACTGGGCAACCGTCGAGCGCTTCTGGCCGACCGCGACGTAGACGCAGTACAGCTTGATGTTCTCGTCGGGCTGCGCGTTGAGCGGCTTCTGGTTCAGGATGGTGTCGAGCGCGATCGCGGTCTTGCCGGTCTGACGGTCGCCGATGATCAGCTCGCGCTGGCCGCGGCCGATCGGGATCAGGGCGTCGATCGCCTTGAGGCCGGTCGCCATCGGCTCGCTCACCGACTTGCGCGGAATGATGCCGGGCGCCTTGACGTCGACGCGCATGCGCTTGTCGGCCTGGATCGGGCCCTTGCCGTCGATCGGATTGCCGAGCGCGTCGACGACGCGGCCGAGCAGGCCCTTGCCGACCGGCGCGTCCACGATGGCGCGGGTGCGCTTGACGGTCTGGCCTTCCTTGATCTCACGGTCGCCGCCGAAGATCACGACGCCGACGTTGTCGGTTTCGAGGTTCAGCGCCATGCCGCGAGTGCCGTTCTCGAACTCGACCATTTCGCCGGCCTGGACGTTGTCCAGACCGTAGACGCGAGCGATACCGTCGCCGACGGACAGCACCTGTCCGACTTCGGAGACTTCAGCTTCCTGGCCGAAATTCTTGATCTGGTCCTTGAGGATCGCGGAAATTTCCGCGGCGCGGATGTCCATCAGCCTGCCTCTTTCATCGCGTGCTTGATCGAATTGAGTTTGGTGCGAAGCGAACTATCGATCATGCGGCTGCCAAGCTTGACGACGAGGCCACCGATGATCGAGGGATCGACATTCACGTTGAGCGCGACGTCCTTGCCGGTCACCGACTTCAGGGCAACCTTGAGGGCGTCGAGATTCTTGTCCGAAAGCGTTTCCGCCACGGTGACGTCGGCCGTCACCTCGCCCTTGAACCTGGCGACCAGGGCCCGGTAGGCGCGAATGACGTCGACCACCGCAAACAGGCGGCGATTGGCGGTCAGGACCTTCAGGAAATTGGCGGTGATGCCGGCGATGCCGGCCTTGGCCAGCACGGCCGAAAGGGCCTTGGACTGGGCATCGGCTGCGAAAACCGGGCTGCGGACGAGGCGCTTCAGATCGGCGCTCTCGTTCAGCATGGCCTCGAATTTCTCGAGATCGGCTTTGACCTCGTCGACCACTTTCTGGTCGCGGGCCAGTTCAAACAAGGCCGTTGCATAACGGCCGGACACACCTGAAACGGACGTATCTTCTGCAGCCACAGACGCGCTCTTTTTGCTGTCAAACTCGCAAGGGAAAAACCGTCGCCACAAAGCGGCGCCAAGCGATCCAAGCCCTTGGAATTCAAGCGGGACTTCGATTTCCGGCCGACACGGGACGTGCCGGATCCGTTAAAATCGCGGCTTTGCTAACATAGCAGGCGCGCAGGTGCAACATGACGCCAAATTAAAGGCACGAGGTTCTGTCGCCAGTTCGTCGCACGCTGGATGCATCGATCCCGCCGGGTCGGAGGACCGTAGCTAGGACTTGATCACCTCCTTGGGTGACGACCTGCCGCGCGACGGAGTTGTCGCGGGCTTCGCCGCGATCCCCGTCTTTGGTTCCTGCCCTCAGCGCATAGCGGCCATGAACACGGATCGCTGAGGCGTGATTCCAGCCTTGCCGGCTCCACTCGCCGAATACTTACCCAATTCTAAATGCTCAAGGTCATCACTTCGCTTTTACAGTATTTGCAAGTAATCAATAGGTTAACAAATCGTTAAAGGCGAAGATTAAGGGGCATCGGCTGAATATCTCGTACCGGTAACAAGATATTTCATGACGACACAGAATGGATTTACTGCCCAATTCACGCCTCATTAGGAATCGAAACGCCAACCCGCTCACAAACTGATGGGGGCTCCACTAGCCGCATGTGTGGCAATACTAGCTTAGGGACCACTAAATGCTGTCTTTGAAGACGCTGGGCTTTGTGACCCGGCCGCGCACGGCGATCGCTTTCATTGCCGCAACTCTTCTCATCGGTGGAACTGCCACCGAAGCTTCCGCCAAATCCCGGCATCACCGGCATCATCATCACCGCCACCACGCTCAGACCGATACCAACGCGACCTCCGATTGGCGCAACGCCAATGCGTCGATGACGCCGACCTCGGGCACGGGCCACAGCTTCTCCGGCATGGCCTCCTTTTACGGCAACGAGTCCGGCAGCCGCACGGCCTCGGGCCAGCGCTTCAACCAGAATGCTATGACCGCGGCGCACCGTTCGCTGCCGTTCGGCACCAAGCTGCGCGTCACCCACGGCGGCTCGAGCGTCGTCGTCACCATCAATGACCGTGGCCCGTTCATTCGCGGCCGGGTTCTCGACCTCTCCACGGGCGCTGCCCGCGCCATCGGCCTCACGGGTCGCGGCGTCGGCCGCGTCACCGCGGAAGTCGTCTCCTAAGGCGCGATAAAGCGTCTCATCGAGCGCGCGCAGTTTTCATCAGTTTGATGCGCGCATGAAACAAGCCCGCGGTCTTGGGGGACCGCGGGCTTTTTTTATGGCACGTCGTAGCCCGGGCGGAGCGCAGCTGCCGTAGGGTGGGCAAAGCATTCTCCGGCGCTCGCAGAGCGGCGGCGGATGCGTGCCCACCAATGTCAGTGGTGGGCACGCTTACGCCTTCGTTCTTCGAACGAAGACGCGCGCTTTTGCCCACCCTACGAATGCGCGTGGCTCCTACAAAAAGCTCTGCGGATCGACGTCGACTTCGAGCTTCTGATTGCCGGTCGGCTTTGGACACACCGCCAGCCAATTGCGCAAATAGTCCGAGAGGTCGAAACCGCGCGCCGATTTCACCAGGATGCGGAAGCGGTAGCGGCCCTTGATCACGGCGAGCGGCGCTTCCGCCGGGCCGAGCACCACCACGCGCTCGTCGCGCGGGGCGAGCGCGACGAGGCGGCGGCCGAGACCTTCCGCGCTCGGGCGGTCGCCGGCGGAGATGATCAGGCTGGCGAGCCGGCCGAACGGCGGATACAGCGTGCGTTCGCGCAGATCGATCTCGCTGTCGTAAAAAGCCTCGCGGTCGCAGGCGATCAGCGCCTTCATCACGGGATGATCGGGCTGGTGGGTCTGGAGATAGCCGACGCCGCGGCCCTGCTCGCGCCCGGCGCGGCCGATCACCTGGTTGAGCAATTGCCAGGTCCGTTCCGCCGCGCGCGGATCGCCGTTGGACAGGCCAAGATCCGCATCGACCACGCCGACCAGATTGAGCCGCGGGAAATTGTGACCCTTGGCCACGAGCTGCGTGCCGATGATGATGTCGACGCGGCCCTCCGCGATCTCGGCAAGCTCGGAGCGCATCGTCTCGATCGAGGTGATGAGATCGCTCGACAGCACCATGGTGCGGGCTTGCGGAAACAGCGCGGCCGCCTCCTCCTGCAGGCGTTCGACGCCGGGGCCGACCGCGACCAGCGATTCCTCGGCCGAGCAGTTCGGACAGAGATGCGGCCGCGGCATCGAGAAGCCGCAATGATGGCAGACCAGGCGCTGGCGGAAGCGGTGATCGACCAGCCAGGCATCGCAGATGGTGCAGGCGAAGCGGTGGCCGCAGCCGCGGCACAGCGTCAGCGGCGCATAGCCGCGGCGATTGAGGAACAGCAGCGCCTGCTCGCGCTTTTCGATCGCGCCTCTGATTTCACCGGCCAGCCGCGGCGAGATGAAGCGGCCGCGCGCCGGCGGCTCGCGGCGCATGTCGATGGCCTCGATATGCGGCATGTGCTGGCCGCCGAAGCGCGAGGGCAGCGCGATGCGCTGATAGCGGTTCTTGCGCGCGTTGACCTCGGATTCGACCGACGGTGTCGCAGACGCCAGCACGACCGGAATCTTGGCGATATGCGCGCGCACCACCGCCATGTCGCGGGCATGATAATGTACGCCCTCGTCCTGCTTGTAGGCCTGATCGTGCTCCTCATCGACGACGATCAGGCCGAGATTGGCGTAGGGCAAAAACAGAGCCGAGCGCGCGCCGACCACGACCGGCGCGCTGCCTCCGGAGATCGCAGCCCAGTTGCGCGCGCGGGTGCGCGGCGTCAGCTCGGAATGCCATTCGATCGGCCGCACGCCGAAGCGCTGCGCGAATCGATCGAGGAACTGGCCGGTGAGCGCGATCTCCGGCATCAGGATCAGCGATTGCCTGCCGCGGCGGATGGCTTCCGCGATCGCCTCGAAATAGACCTCGGTCTTGCCGGAGCCGGTGACGCCGTCGAGCAATGCGACGTGGAAGGTGCCGTTGGCGGCGAGCGCGCGCATCGTGTCGACCGCGGCGCGCTGCAGCGGGGTAAAATCCGGCCGGCCGAAATCCGGATCGGGCACAGGCGGCGGCGCAGGCGGCGGCATCGGCTCGACCGTGAGCGTGCCTTCGTCGACCAGCCCGTCGATCACGCCCGAGGAGACGCCGGCTTCCTTGGCCGCTTCGGACTTGCCGTGCAGCAGCCGGTCCGACAACACCTCGATCACGCGCTGCCGGGCCGGCGTCAGCCTTTTCGGCGGGTCGCCGACCAGACGCACGCCGGGACGCACCCGCTCGGGGCCGAGATTCTCGCCCATCCGCAAGCACATGCGCAGCACCATGCCGCGCGGGCTCAGCGTGTAATTGGCGACCCAGTCGACCACCTGCCGCAGCTCGGGCTTGAGCGGCGGGATGTCGAGCTTCTCGCTGACCTCCTTGAGACGGTTGTGCAGGCGCGGATCCGGATTGGCGTTCTCCCCCCAGACCACGGCCAACACCTCACGCGGCCCGAGCGGCACGGCGACGAGATCGCCCGCCTTCAGCTCCATGCCGCGCGGCACCTTGTAGGAATAGGTCTGGTCGAGCGCGACCGGCACCAGCACGTCGACCATGCCGGTCGCGTTGGTGGGGGCGGTGGTGCTGCGCGAGGTGTGATCCATGAACGAAGAATCGGAACCGGGGCCTCAAGGCTAGCGCCCTGCGGCGGCCTTAGCGAACGATAAACGGATGTGATGCGATATACTGGGTGGAATCACCACGTCCAGTGCGCATGAGCAAAGCCGTCGCCCCACAAATCGAGCTCGCCAGCGCCGATCCCTCGATCGCGCAGGAGATGACGCGCTGGCTGTCGCATCTCGGCGCCGAGCGGCGGTTGTCGCCGAAGACGCTGGAAGCCTATGGCCGCGACTTGAGGCAGTGCCTGGATTTCCTTTGCAGCCATTGGGGCGAACGCGTGACGCTGAAGCGCTTCGCGGCGTTGGAGGCCACCGACGTCCGCGCCTTCATGGCGATGCGCCGCGCCGACGACATTGCCGGCCGCAGCCTGATGCGCGCGCTCGCCGGGCTGCGCTCCTTCGGCCGCTTCCTCGAGCGCGAAGGCAAGGGCAAGGTCGGCGCACTCTCGGCGATCCGTGCGCCGAAGGTGGCCAAGACCTTGCCAAAGCCGTTGCCGATGGCATCGGCCAAGCGCCTTGCCGATGCCGACGAGCGGGCTGGCGAGGATCGCGAGACCTGGATCCTGGCGCGCGACGCCGCGGTGATGGCGCTCTTGTACGGCTCCGGCCTGCGCATCTCCGAGGCGCTGGGCCTGAAGCGCCGCGAGGTGCCGCGTCCCGGCGAGGGCGACGTGCTGATCGTGACCGGCAAAGGCAACAAGACCCGCATGGTGCCGGTGCTGCAGACCGTGCTCGAGCTCGTTCAGGAATATGTCGCGATGTGCCCGTATCCGCTGCCCGCCGAGGGCCCGATCTTCGTCGGCGCGCGCGGCGGTCCCTTGAGCCCGCGCATCATCCAGCTCGCGATGGAGCGGCTGCGCGGCGCGCTCGGCCTGCCCGACAGCGCCACGCCGCACGCGCTGCGCCATTCCTTTGCCACGCATCTGCTGTCACGCGGCGGGGACCTGCGCGCCATCCAGGAATTGCTCGGCCATTCCTCGCTCTCGACCACGCAGATCTATACCGGCATCGATTCAGAGCGACTGCTGGAAGTCTATGCCAGCGCGCATCCAAGACGCTGACGAATTGGCGCTGACACACTGACGTCATAACTGCCTTGCCTCTTGCGCAGGCCGCGCGGTTCGGTCAATCGTTGCGGAACCGAGGCAGGAGAGACTGATGAGCGCACATGAAAGCATGGAGCACGCCGAGCACGCCGAGCACGCGTCCGGCTCGAACAAGAAGATCGCGCTCCTGATTGCCGTGCTGGCGCTGTTCCTGGCGATCTCGGAGACGCTCGGCAAGGGCGCCCAGACCGAATCGATCAGCAAGAACGTCGAGGCCGCCAATCTCTGGGCGTTCTTCCAGGCCAAGAGCATCCGCCGCACCGTGGTGATCACCGCCGCCGAGCAGGGCAAGCTCGCGCTCGCCGGCGCGGACGAGGCGCAGAAGCCCGCGGTGCAGAAGCAGGTCGACGACTGGACCAAGACCGCGCAGCGCTACCGCTCCGAGCCGGAGACCGGCGAAGGCACCGAGCAGCTCGCCGAGAAGGCCAAGCATGCCGAGCACGAGCGCGACGAGGCGACCGCGAAATACCATCACTTCGAGCTGGCGTCGGCCGCCTTCCAGATCGGCATCGTGCTGGCCTCGGCCACCATCATCACCGGCATGTTCGCGCTGGCCTATGTCGCCGGCATCCTGACGCTCGCCGGCCTGCTCATGACCAGCCTCGGCCTGTGGTGGCCGCATCTGGTGCATTTGCATTGATTGGTGCAACAGCGTTGCACCAACTCCGTCATCCTGAGGTGCGAGGAGCGCAGTGCATCAGCGCTGCGCCCGGAGCCTCGAAGGATGAACGGCCGAGATGCAGACGGGCCGTCGCCCTTCGAGGGCCGCTGAAGAAGCGGCCACCTCAGGGTGACGGTGAGAGACTGAATGTGCGGGCAGCTACCGCGCCTGGTGCACGCTCTTCCTGAAACGCTGGATCACACGCAGCGTACGTGACGACCAGCCCTCGCCGTTGCCGGCGATCAGCTCGCGGATACGGCGCTTGATCGGGTCGACCAGCAGGTGCGCCTTGGCGCGGACCTTCATCACCAGATCGTAGATCCGCTCGAACCAGTGCATCTCCAAAAGCTTGTCGCGCGTCACGTCGAACACGAAGGCGGTGACGCCGACGCCGAGCAGCTTCGCGAAAACGATCGTGAAGACCGCGCTGGTCCAGTATTCATGCGTGAGCAGCCACAGGCCGACCAGCTTGAGCGGAAACAGCGGGACGATGGGGACCGCGAACACGATCAGCGTCATGGCCGGCGACAGCGCATCGACG
Organism: Bradyrhizobium sp. SBR1B; assembly: GCF_014198205.1. NCBI lineage: Bacteria > Pseudomonadati > Pseudomonadota > Alphaproteobacteria > Hyphomicrobiales > Nitrobacteraceae > Bradyrhizobium > Bradyrhizobium sp. SBR1B. The sequence goes on along the minus strand of NZ_JACIHC010000007.1, from coordinate 351,980 downwards.
CGCTCCGTCAGCCATTGCTTGAAACGTGCGAGCGGGACAGCCGCGACGACCTTTGCAACGATCGGTTCGAGATGGTCCCACAGCCAGGCTTCGATCAGGAAGATGATCGCAAGCAGGACCCAGACCGGTTGAAGAAGGCGGCGCAGCATGTGTTCCCCGCCCGATTTGGCGCTGGGCGCGTTGCTACATATGGATGGCTCGCTTGCCGACTGCAAGCGCGGCTTCCTTGATCGCCTCCGAGCGGGTCGGATGCGCGTGGCAGGTGCGCGCGAGATCTTCCGCACTGCCGCCGAATTCCATGAGAACGCACGCTTCATGGATCATTTCGCCGGCCTCGCGGCCGATAATGTGTACGCCAAGCACGCGATCGGTCTTCGCATCTGCGAGAATCTTCACAAAGCCGTCAGTGGTCTGGTTGACCTTGGAGCGGCCGTTGGCGGTAAAGGGAAACTTCCCGACAGTGTAAGCTGTGCCCGCCTGCTTCAGCTCCTCCTCGGTCTTGCCGACGCAGGACACTTCCGGGGTGGTATACACGACGCCTGGGATCACGTCGTAGTTCACGTGGCCGGACTGGCCGGCGATGATCTCGGCCACCGCCACGCCTTCGTCCTCGGCCTTGTGAGCGAGCATGGGCCCAGCGACGACGTCGCCGATGGCATAGACGCCCTTCAGGCTGGTGGCGAAATGCGGATCGATCTGGACGCGGCCGCGATTGTCCAGCGCGACGCCGGCCTCCTTCAGGCCAAGCGCGTCGGTGTAGGGCACGCGGCCGATGCAGACCAGAACGACGTCGGCTTCCAGCGTCTCGGCGGCACCGCCGGCGGCGGGCTCGATCGTCGCCTTCAGCGTCTTGCCTGAATTGTCGACGGCGGTGACCTTGGCGCCAAGCTTGAACGCAAAGCCCTGCTTTTCCAGGATGCGCTGGAATTGCTTGGCGATCTCGCCGTCCATGCCGGGCAGGATGCGATCGAGGAATTCGACGACGACGACTTCGGCACCGAGACGATGCCAGACCGAGCCGAGCTCGAGGCCGATCACGCCGGCGCCGACGATCAAGAGCTTGCCGGGCACCTTGTCGAGCGACAACGCGCCGGTCGAGGACACGATGCGCTTCTCGTCGATCTCGATACCCTTGAGGCGCGCGATGTCCGAACCGGTCGCGATCACGATGTTCTTCGTTTCGATCGTCTGCGACTTGCCGTCGGCGGAGACCGCGACCTTGCCGGTCCCCAAAATCTTGCCGGTGCCCTTGAGCACGTCGATCTTGTTCTTCTTCATCAGGAACTCGACGCCCTTGACGTTGCCGTCGATGCCCTGCTGCTTGAAGTTCATCATCGCGGGAAGATCGAGCTTCGGCGAGGACACCGACACGCCCATCTTGGCGAAGGAGTGCCCGGCTTCCTCGAACATCTCGGACGCGTGCAGCAGCGCCTTCGACGGCATGCAGCCGACATTGAGGCAGGTGCCGCCGAGGGTTGCGTTCTTTTCGACCACGGCGACTTTCATGCCGAGCTGGGCTGCGCGCACCGCGCAGACATAACCGCCCGGTCCGGTGCCGATGACGACGAGATCGTAGGTAGCCATGAGAGAAAGTCCCGTAGGTTTAGCGTGATGGGGATGTGTCAGCGTCCGCGCGGCGCGTCAGCGTCCGCCGGACACATCGAGAGTTGCTGCGGTGATGTAGGAAGCCTCGTCCGACATCAGCCAGACGATGGCATTGGCGATTTCATCGGCGGTGCCGACGCGCTTCATCGGCACCATATGGGCCAGACGATGGGCGCGGTCGGGCTCGCCGCCGGCGGCGTGAATTTCCGTATCGATCAGGCCCGGCCGGATGCCCGCGACACGAATGCCTTCTCCCGCGACCTCATAGCCGAGGCCGGTGGTGAAGGAATCGATCGCGCCCTTGGACGCGGCATAGTCGACATAGGTGTTGGGCGCGCCGAGACGCGCCGCGACCGAAGACAGGTTGACGATGACGCCACCCTTGCCGCCGTGCTTGGTGGACATCCGCTTCACGGCCTCGCGCGCGCAGAGAATGGAGCCGGTGACGTTGACCGCGAGCACGCGCTGGATGCGCTCGGCCGACATCTCGTCGACCCGCACGCCGCTCTGGCCGACGATGCCGCCATTGTTGACGAGCGCCCCTAACGTGCCGAACTTGTCGGCCGCCTTGAACAGCTCGAGGATGTCGCCTTCCTCGGCGACATCGCATTTCACCGCGATCGCCTTGCCGTTGCTGGCCTCGATCTGCGCGACCACCTCGTCGGCGGCCTTCTTGTTGCTGGCATAGCCGACCACGACGCGGAAGCCGCGCGCGGCCGCCGCGATCGCGGTCGCCCGCCCGATGCCGCGGCTGCCGCCGGTGATGACAACGACTTTATCGGTCATGCGCGCCTCCATGGTTCGACATGCGCCGCCGCCAATGGCGACGGCGCTCGCAGAGCATCAGGGATCAGAGATCGAGCACTAGGCGCGCCGGATCTTCCAGGCTCTCCTTGACGCGAACCAGGAAGGTGACGGCTTCCTTGCCGTCGATGACGCGGTGATCATAGGACAGCGCCAGATACATCATCGGGCGGACCTCGATCTTGCCGCCGACGACCATCGGCCGCTCCTGGATCTTGTGCATTCCGAGGATGCCGGATTGCGGCGCGTTCAGGATCGGGGTCGACATCAGCGAGCCGTAGATGCCGCCATTGGTGATGGTGAAGGTGCCGCCCTGCATCTCGTCGATCTTGAGCTGGCCGTCGCGGGCGCGGCGGCCGAAATCGGCGATGCCCTTCTCGATGTCGGCGATCGACTTGTGGTCGCAGTCGCGCACCACGGGCACGACGAGACCCTTGTCGGTGCCGACGGCGACGCCGATGTGGTAGTAGTTCTTGTAGATCAAATCGGTGCCGTCGATCTCGGCGTTGACCGCCGGGATATCCTTCAGCGCCTGCACGACGGCCTTGGTGAAGAAGCCCATGAAGCCGAGCTTGGAGCCGTGCTTCTTCTCGAACGCATCCTTGTAGTGGGCACGCAGCGCCATCACGTTGGTCATGTCGACCTCGTTGAAGGTCGTCAGCATCGCCGCGGTGTTCTGCACGTCCTTGAGGCGGCGCGCGATGGTCTGGCGCAGGCGGGTCATCTTGACGCGCTCTTCGCGGGCAGCATCGTCTGCCGGTGACGGCGCACGCACCTGCACGGCGGCGGCGGGCTGGTTCACCGGGGTGGGCGCCGAGGCCGCACGCTCGATCGCGGCGAGCATGTCGCCCTTGGTGACGCGGCCGTCCTTGCCGGAGCCCGGAACGGTAGAGGCATCGACGCCGGTCTCGGCCGAGAGCTTGCGCACGGAGGGGGCGAGCGGCGCGTCGGCCGGCGGCGCCTTCGGCGCGCTAGGCGCCGGCGCGGAAGCAGCGGCGCCGGCAGGAGCGGCAGCGGCGGGCTTGGCGGGTGCGGCGGCGGGCTTGGCGGCGCCTGCGGCGCCTTCCGTGATCTGTCCGAGCAGCGCGCCGACCGCGACGGTCGCGCCATCGGCCGCGATGATCTCGCTCAGCGTGCCGGCGGAGGGCGCCGGGACCTCGATGGTGACCTTGTCGGTCTCGAGCTCTACCAAGGGCTCGTCGACGGCGACGGGGTCGCCGGCCTTCTTGAACCAGCGGCCGATGGTGGCCTCGGTGACGGATTCGCCGAGCGTCGGCACACGAATTTCAGTCATGGTCTTTTCCTTAAGGGATCGCCGGTGCGGTCATAAGTCGGTCGTCAATGGCCCGCGAAAAGCAAGCCATCCGGCAAGCCGGACGTTCGTACACTGCACGGACATCGCGACGTACCGGATGCCCCGCCCCGGTGCGCTGGTTGCGCACGAGGCGGGGCATGACGCAGTTTAAAAAGTTCAGCTCAGTGCTTCGTCCAGGAACGCCTTCAGCTGTGCCTGATGCTTGGACATCAGACCAGTAGCGGTCGCGGCGGAAGCGGCGCGGCCGACATAACGCGGACGCCGGCTCGCGCCGTTCACCTGGTTCAGCACCCATTCCAGATAGGGCTCGATGAAGTGCCAGGCACCCATGTTGCGGGGCTCTTCCTGGCACCACACCACTTCGGCCTTCTTGAAGCGCGACAGCTCGGCCACCAGCGCCTTCAGCGGCACCGGATAGAGCTGCTCGACGCGCATCAGATAGATGTCGTCGATGCCGCGCTTCTCGCGCTCCTCGTAGAGGTCGTAATAGACCTTGCCGGAGCACAGCACGATGCGGCGGACCTTCTCGTCCGGCACGAGCTTGACGGCTTCGTTCGGCAGCATCTGGGCGTCATCATAGAGGATGCGGTGGAAGGTCGTGTCCTTCGCCAGTTCCTCGATGCGCGACACTGCCCGCTTGTGACGCAGCAGCGACTTGGGCGTCATCACGATCAGCGGCTTGCGGATCTCGCGATGAAGCTGGCGACGCAGCACGTGGAAGTAGTTCGCCGGCGTGGTCGGATAGACCACCTGCATGTTGTCTTCGGCGCACATCTGCAGGTAACGCTCGAGGCGCGCCGAGGAGTGCTCCGGTCCCTGACCCTCATAGCCGTGCGGCAGCAGGCAGACGAGGCCGGACATGCGCAGCCATTTGCGCTCGCCCGAGGAGATGAACTGGTCGAACACGACCTGCGCGCCGTTGGCGAAGTCGCCGAACTGGGCTTCCCAGAGGGTCAGCGTGTTCGGCTCGGCGAGCGAGTAGCCGTATTCGAAGCCGAGCACGGCTTCTTCCGACAGCAGCGAGTTGATGACCTCGTAATGGCCCTGCTCGTGGCCGAGATGGTTGAACGGCGTGTAGCGGCTCTCATCCTCCTGGTCGATCAGGACCGAGTGGCGCTGCGAGAAGGTGCCGCGCTCCGAATCCTGTCCGGACAGGCGGACGTGGTGGTTTTCCTGGAGCAGCGTACAGAACGCCAGCGCCTCGCCGGTCGCCCAGTCGATGCCCGCGTTGCCGTCGATCGCCTTGGCGCGATTTTCCAGGAAGCGCTGGATGGCGCGGTGGACGCGGAAACCATCCGGCACCTTGGTGATCTTGCGGCCGATGTCCTTGAGAACAGGCAGATCAACGCCGGTGACGCCGCGCCGCGCATCCTCTTCCTGATCGGCGATCTTGAAGCCGGACCACTTGCCGTCGAGCCAGTCGGCCTTGTTCGGCTTGTAGGAGGTGCCGGCCTCGAACTCGGCGTCGAGCCGCGCGCGCCAGTCGGCTTTCAGCTTGTCGACTTCACCCTCGGTGACCACGCCTTCGGCAATCAGGCGCTTGGAGTAGAGGGTGAGGGTCGAGGCATGGGCCGCGATCCGCTTGTACATCACCGGCTGAGTGAATGCCGGCTCGTCACCCTCATTGTGGCCGTAGCGGCGATAGCACCACATGTCGATGACGACGGGCTTATGGAATTTCTGCCGGAATTCGATCGCGACCTTGGCCGCGAACACCACGGCTTCCGGATCGTCGCCGTTCACGTGGAAGATCGGCGCGTCGATCATCTTCGCCACATCCGACGGATAGGGCGAGGAGCGCGAGTAGCGCGGATAGGTGGTGAAGCCGATCTGGTTGTTGACGATGAAGTGCACGGAGCCACCGGTGCGGTAGCCCTTCAGGTCGGACAGGCCGAAGCACTCGGCCACCACGCCCTGGCCGGCGAACGCGGCGTCGCCGTGCATCAAGAGCGGCATCACCGAGATGCGCATGTCGGGCGGATCGCCGTGCTGGTCCTGCTTGGCGCGGACCTTGCCGAGCACGACGGGATCGACGATCTCGAGATGCGAGGGGTTGGCGGTCAGCGACAGATGGATGCGGTTGCCGTCGAACTCGCGGTCCGAGGACGCGCCGAGGTGATATTTGACGTCGCCGGAGCCTTCGACCGCGTCGGGGTTGGCCGAGCCGCCTTTGAACTCGTGGAACAGGGCGCGGTGCGCCTTGCCCATCACCTGCGTCAGCACGTTGAGGCGGCCGCGATGCGGCATGCCCAGCACGATCTCCTTCACGCCGAGATTGCCGCCGCGCTTGATGATCTGCTCGAGCGCCGGGATCAGCGATTCAGCGCCGTCGAGACCGAAGCGCTTGGTGCCAGTGAACTTGGTGTCGCAGAATTTCTCGAAGCCCTCGGCCTCGACCAGCTTCATCAGGATGGCGCGGCGACCTTCGCGGGTGAACGAGATCTCCTTGTCCGGACCCTCGATGCGCTCCTGGATCCAGGCCTTCTGCGCGGCATTGCTGATATGCATGAACTCGACGCCGAGCGTCTGGCAGTAGGTGCGCTCGCAGATCGCGGTGATTTCGCGCAAGCTGCCGTATTCGAGACCGAGCACGTGATCGAGGAAGATCTTGCGGTCGAAATCAGCTTCGCTGAAGCCGTAGGTACGCGGATCGAGCTCTTCGCGGTTGCGCTGGGCTTCGATGCCGAGCGGATCGAGCTTGGCATGGAAGTGACCGCGCATGCGGTAGGAGCGGATCAGCATCAGGGCGCGGACGGAGTCGCGCGTCGCCTGGAGCAGATCGGCGGAGGAGAGGCCGGCGCCCTTGTCACCCCCCTTGGCCTGCGCCTTGGCGGCGATCTTGGCACCGACCGCCTTCTCGACCTCGGCCCAGTTGCCGTCGAGGGCGGAGGTGAGGTCATCCTGCGGGGTCAGCGGCCAGTGGTCGCGCTCCCAGGACGGCCCTTCGGCATTCTTCCGGACGTCGGAAGGCTGGTCGTTCAGGCTCTTGAAGAACTCCTGCCACTCGGCGTCGACCGAGGACGGGTCCTTCTCGTAGCGGGCGTAGATTTCGTCGATGTAGGTGGCGTTGGTGCCCTGCAAAAAGGATGACAGGGCAAAGGCTGCGTTCGCGTCCTGGCGAGACATACTGGAGTTCCTGGCGATTTCGGTTCGCGCATAATAAACGGCGCTGGCACCGAGCTCCCCGGCAGAGGCTCGGCGCGACAGGCACCCTTTACCCTATTTGCTGCGAAACTTCGCCCGGAAAAGCACGAAGAAGTGAATCAGCCCTTCAACTTTTCGGCAAGCGTATGGCCGAGGCGGGCGGGCGATGGGGACACTGTAATTCCTGCCGATTTCATCGCTTCGGTCTTGGAACCGGCGTCGCCCTTGCCGCCCGAGATGATCGCGCCGGCATGGCCCATGCGGCGGCCGGGAGGAGCGGTGACGCCGGCGATGAAGCCGACCATCGGCTTCTTGCGGCCGCGCTTGGCCTCGTCCTTGAGGAACTGGGCAGCGTCCTCCTCGGCGGAACCGCCGATCTCGCCGATCATGATGATCGACTCGGTCTTGGGGTCGGCCAGGAGCATTTCGAGGACGTCGATGAACTCGGTTCCCTTGACCGGGTCGCCGCCGATGCCGACCGCGGTGGTCTGGCCGAGGCCTTCCTGGGAGGTCTGGAACACGGCTTCATAGGTCAGCGTGCCCGAGCGGGAGACGATGCCGACCGAGCCGGTCTTGAAGATGTTGGCGGGCATGATGCCGATCTTGCACTCGCCGGCGGTCATGACGCCCGGGCAGTTCGGCCCGATCAGGCGCGACTTGGAGCCGGCCAGCGAACGCTTCACGCGGACCATGTCGACAACCGGAATGCCCTCGGTGATGCAGACGATCAGCGGGATCTCGGCGTCGATGGCTTCGCAGATCGCATCGGCCGCGCCCGGCGGCGGCACGTAGATCACCGATGCATCGGCGCCGGTCTTCTCACGCGCATCGCGCACGGTGTCGAACACCGGCAGGCCCAGATGCGTCGCGCCGCCTTTGCCCGGCGAGGTGCCGCCGACCATCTTGGTGCCGTAGGCAATCGCGGCCTCCGAGTGGAAGGTGCCGTTCTTGCCGGTGAAGCCCTGGCAGATGACCTTGGTGTTCTTGTCGATCAGGATGGACATGAGGTCTGCTTTCGCGAAACTAACAGAGTGAGAGGGTCAGTGGATGCGGCGGTAGACGCCAGTGAGCACGTCGGCCCAGCCTTCCGCGTCCGGCGAGAACTGGATCTTCAACGAGTAGGAATCCTCGTTGATAATTTCGTAGACGTGGCGCGCATTGCCGCGGAGCGAGCCGCGCACCAGCGTCAGGGTATTGCCGACCCACCCGCCGGAAGCGGGCGAAGGCGGCGTGTAGCCGAGCGAGTCGTACCAGAACAGTTTGTAGGTCCGGTCGTCGCGGTCGTAGGTGAAGATGCCGTGGGTGGCGAAGATCTGCTTGCCGTCGCGCATCTGCACCGCGTCCTGGATCAGATAGAATCCATTGAGGTCCATGCGCGCGACGACGTGCGAAGTTGCCGGGCCGCCCGCCGTCCAGCGCGACGGGAAGACCACCTCTTCGCCATTCCATTCGCCGGCGAACGCGGCAAGACGCGCGTGCTCGGGAAGCGGAGATGATGCGGCGAGATGGTCCTGGGCCATGGCCTTAGCCTCCCTTGACGGCCTTCACGATCTTCTGCGCGGCGTCGTCGAGATTGTCGGCCGGCACCACGTTCAGGCCGGACTCTCGGATGATCTTCTTGCCGAGCTCGACATTGGTGCCTTCGAGGCGGACCACCAGCGGCACGCTGAGGCCGACTTCACGAACCGCAGCCGTAACGCCCTCGGCGATCACGTCGCACTTCATGATGCCGCCGAAGATGTTGACCAGGATGCCCTTCACATTGGGATCAGCGGTGATGATCTTGAAGGCGGCCGCGACCTTCTCCTTGCTGGCACTGCCGCCGACGTCGAGGAAGTTGGCCGGCGACATGCCGTAGAGCTTGATGATGTCCATCGTCGCCATGGCGAGACCGGCGCCGTTGACCATGCAGCCGATGTTGCCGTCGAGGGTGACGTAGTTGAGGTCGTACTTGGACGCCTCGATTTCCTTGGCGTCTTCCTCGGTCTCGTCGCGCAGCGCGAGCACTTCGGGGTGACGGAACAGCGCGTTGTCGTCGAACGACACCTTGGCGTCGAGCACGCGGAGCTGGCCCTGCTTGGTCACGACCAGCGGGTTGATCTCCAGCATGGCCATATCCTTGCCGACGAAGGCCGCGTAGAGCTGTGCGGTGAGCTTCTCGGCCTGCTTGGCGAGATCGCCGGACAGCTTCAGCGCATTCGCAACCGTGCGGCCGTGATGGCCCATGATGCCGGTGGCGGGATCGACCGAGAAGGTCACGATCTTCTCAGGATTGTTGTGCGCGACGTCCTCGATGTTGACGCCACCCTCGGTCGAGACGACGAACGAGACGCGCGAGGTCTCGCGGTCGACCAGGAGCGAGAGGTAGAATTCCTTGTCGATGTCGGAGCCGTCCTCGATGTAGAGGCGGTTGACCTGCTTGCCGGCGGGGCCGGTCTGGATCGTCACCAGCGTGGCGCCGAGCATCTGCTTGGCGAACTCGGTGACCTCGGCGGCCGACTTGGCGATGCGGACGCCGCCCTTGTCGCCGGCCGAGGCTTCCTTGAACTTGCCCTTGCCGCGGCCACCGGCGTGGATCTGGCTCTTCACCACATAGACCGGACCGGGCAGCGCCTTGGCGGCGGCTTCCGCGTCAGTGGCCTTGAGCACCGGCACGCCCTTGGAGATCGGCACGCCGAACTCACCCAGCAGCGCTTTGGCCTGATATTCATGGATATTCATATGGTCGCTCCCTGAACCCGCGGGCGGTGACCTCTAGGGCCCACCTCAGTCTTGTGGCTGGCATACCATATACCACAGGAACTGCAACCCGGATTCTTTGACATCGATCTCTTGGACTGCTGACCCGGAACCTGTCCCGACAGCCGGGCCCCGGAAATGAAACCGCCGAAGACCGGTTTTCGGGCTTCGGCGGGAAGTGTTGGCTCTTAGCGGCCGAGAAGATCGGGGGCGATCTTCTTGCAGGCATCGACCAGGCCCTGCACCGCGCCGACCGACTTGTCGAAGGCCTCGCGGTCCTTGCCGGCGAGCTCGATCTCGACGACGCGCTCGACGCCCTTGGAGCCGATCACGACGGGCACGCCGACATACATGTCCTTCACGCCGTATTCGCCGTTCAGGTACGCAGCCGAGGGCAGCACGCGCTTCTTGTCACGCAGATAGCTCTCGGCCATCGCGATCGCGGACGCGGCAGGCGCATAGAAGGCCGAGCCGGTCTTGAGCAGGTTGACGATCTCGGCGCCGCCGTTGCGGGTGCGGTCGACGATCTCGTCAAGACGCGCCTGCGAGGTCCAGCCCATCTTGACGAGGTCGGGCAGCGGAATGCCGGCGACGGTGGAGTACTTCACCAGCGGCACCATGGTGTCGCCATGGCCACCGAGCACGAAGGCGGTGACGTCCTCGACCGAGACGTTGAACTCGTCGGCCAGGAAGTAGCGGAAGCGGGCCGAATCCAGCACGCCGGCCATGCCGACGACCTTCTTGTGCGGCAGGCCCGAGGCCTTCTGCAGCGCCCAGACCATCGCGTCGAGCGGGTTGGTGATGCAGATGACGAAGGCGTCGGGGGCGTACTTCTTGATGCCAGCGCCGACCTGCTCCATGACCTTGAGGTTGATGGAGAGAAGATCGTCGCGGCTCATGCCGGGCTTGCGCGGCACGCCGGCGGTGACGATGCAGACCTTGGCGTTGTCGAGCGCCTCGTAGGAGTTCGCGCCGGTGTAGTGGGCGTCAAAACCGTCGACCGGCGAGGACTGCGCGATGTCGAGCGCCTTGCCCTGCGGCACGCCTTCGGCGATGTCGAACATCACCACGTCGCCCAGCTCTTTCAGGCCGATGAGATGAGCCAGCGTTCCGCCGATCTGACCGGAGCCAATCAAAGCAATCTTGTCGCGCGCCATGTGAGCCTGTCCTTTAGACACGTAAGGTGGGGAAAACTGAGAGGGTGGTTATCCCTTTCGCCTCCCCCGTTCAAGTCGCCGGATGCCCAATTGTCGGGCTTGGCGCAATAGCAGCCATACAGGTCCGTCATTCCGGGGCGCGCGAAGCGCGAGCCCGGAATGACAGCGCTGGCAAATAGGACTTAAGTCTCCACCAGCCCCTTGGTGGAGCCGCTTGCGGTGGAATCCTTGCGGCCGTGAGCCAGCGCCAGATAGGATTCCGAGCTCATCTCGATCAGGCGCGACGCCGTCCGCTTAAACTCCATGGCCTCAACGCCCTCATGGGCCAGGTAGAGCGAGATCGGGTTGGCATCGGCCGAGGCCATCAGCTTCACGGCATTGTCATAGAGCGCGTCGATCAGCGTGATGAAGCGCTTGGCGGCGTTGCGCTGGGACTGGTCCATCACTGGAATATGGTCGACCAGGATGGTGTGATAGTCGTGCGCGAGCCTGAGGTAGTCCGATGCCCCCAGCGGCTTCTCGCAGAGATCGGCAAACGAGAACCGCGCCACGCCATGGGCCGAACACGGCACGTGCAGGATGCGGCCCTTGATCGAAATATCGCGCGACTTGCATTTGGCGCTGCCCGACATCCGCGACCAGGCGCGGTCGAGCGCCGCGTCCGCATCAGCGTCCGCCGGCGTCAGCCACATCGGCACGCCCTGAAGTTTTTCCAACCGGAAGTCGGTGCGCGCATCGAGCCGCGCGACGTCCATGTGATCGGTGATCTGCTTGATGAAGGGCAGGAACAGCGACCGGTTCAAGCCGCCCTTGTAGAGATCATCAGGCGCGACGTTGGAGGTCGCGACCACGACGGTGCCGAGCTCGAACAATTTGGCGAACAGGCGTCCGAGGATCATCGCATCCGCGATGTCGGTGACGTGGAATTCGTCGAAGCAGAGCAGCCAGCTCTCCTCGAAGATCGCGTTCGCGGTCAGCGCGATGACGTCGCTATCGGCGATCTCGCCGCGCGCGATGCTCTGGCGATAATCGTAGATGCGCTCATGCACGTCGGCCATGAATTCGTGGAAATGCGCCCGCCGCTTGTGCTCGACCGAGGCGTGCTGGAAGAACAGATCCATCAGCATGGTCTTGCCGCGGCCGACCTCGCCATGGATGTAGAGCCCGCGCGGCGCCTCGTCCTTGTCACTGCTGAACAGGCGGGCAAGCAGGCCCTGCTTGCGCTGCGGCTTGTAGTCCGCGAGCCGCAGGTCGAGCGCGGCATAGGCTTCGGCGACCTCGGCTTGCGCAGCATCGGGCTCGATCGCGCCGGAGGCGATCTGGGCCTGATAGGCTTCGCTGAAGGGGGAACTGGGGGTCGAGAGCATGGCCCTTTACCGCCAGAGACCGGCGGAAATTGCAACCGCGTATTGGCGCAACGGCTTATGCGCTTGATTTTCAGAGGAGATCGCCGACCGTGGACGCCCTCCTAGCCTACTACGCCCCGTTTAGGTAGAATATACCTATTTAGGAACTAAGGATCCTCATATGGCCCTGAGCATCAAGGACCCCGAAACCGAGCGGTTGGCACGGAGTCTCGCGCAACTGACTGGCGAGAACATCACGACCGCGACCAAGCGCGCCATCGAGGAGCGGCTGCGTCGGCTCGGGGGTCAAACGCGCAAAGACGCGCTACTGGAAGACATGGCGGAGATCAGGCGTCGCTGGAGCGAAATGCGCGTCGTGGACGACCGCACGCCCGAGGAAATTCTCGGATACGACGAGCATGGATTGCCACGCTGATGGTGATGGACACATCGGCGATCGTGGCAATCGCGCTCAACGAAGACGATGCAGCCGATATTGAGCGACTGATTGTGGATGATCCGATCCGCCTGATCTCTGCAGCCACAGTGCTTGAAGCAACGATGGTGATCGAAACCCGGCTGGGCGACGCAGGCGGGCGTGAGTTCGATCTCTGGCTCGTCAAGCTCGGTGCAGAGATCGTTGCGGTCGATGCCGTGCAAGTCGATGCCGCACGGCGCGTCTGGCGGCGCTACGGCAAGGGGCGTCACGCCGCGTCGCTCAACTACGGTGATTGCTTCTCTTACGCGCTGGCTATGACTCGCGGCGAACCTTTGCTGTTCAAAGGCGAAGACTTCGCAAAGACCGATATCAGTCGAGCAGGCGCTGCGCCGCTGCGGTAACGCCGCCGAGTTTGGGAGCCTACTCACACAGCTCGTAGGCGTCCTCGACCACATACGGCCCGCCGCCAGTGGAGGCGCGCGACGAGAACAGCACAAACCGCTCCGCCATGAACGCCTTGCTCGGGAAGTAGCCACGCAGCGAGAGATAGTCGGCGACGTCGCGATCGGAGGCATCGTGCAGCCGGGCGAGCGTGACATGCGGGATGAACTTGCGGCCTTCAGGGTTGAGACCGATCCGCTGCATCATGCGCTCGAGCTCGGCCTGCAATTCCATCAGCGGCCTGCTCGGTGCGATCGTCGCAACGACCGCTCTCGGCTTGCGGCCGCCAAAACTCGTCAGCCCCTGCACCTTCACCTCGAAGGGCTTGCGGTCGACGCGAAACAGCATCGATGCGATCTCGTTGGCGGACAGGCCGTCGATATCGCCGATGAAGCGCAGGGTGACGTGATAATTTTCGGGATCGATCCAGCGGGCGCCGGGAAGGCCACCCCGCAAATTGGAAAGCGTCTGGCTGACTTCGGCCGGGATTTCCAGACCAGTGAACAAACGCGGCATCGTTTCGCACTCCCGATGCTTGGGCATGATCCGTGGGACAGACCATATCCAAATTTTAGAGCCGGTGACGAATCACCGGTACCCTGATTCCTATCGCAGTTGTGTGACTCTGCGAAGCATCGCGCGCCTCACCCCGGTAAAACCCTGGGTATGACGGTTGGCGCTGCCCGCTTTTCAACGCCGTTGCTCAGCGATGGTGCCAAGGAATGCCTCCACGGTGGGCATGATGTTGCCGACGATGATGTCGACGCCGGCCGCAGTCGGATGAATGCCGTCGGCCTGGTTGAGCTTGGCGTCGGCCGCAACGCCCTCGAGAAAGAACGGATAAAGCGGCACGTCGAATTTCTTCGCCAGATCCGGATAAATCGAATTGAAGCGCGCGGCATAGTCGGCGCCGTAATTCGGCGGCGCCAGCATGCCGCACAGCATCACCGCAATCTTGCGCGCCTTCAGCCGCTGGACGATGTCGGTGAGCGCGGCGCGCGTCAAATCGGGATCGACGCCGCGCAGGGCATCGTTGGCGCCGAGCTCGACGATGACGCCGTCGGTTCCGTCGGGGACCGACCAGTCGAGCCGGTCACGGCCGCCCGAAGAGGTGTCGCCGGACACGCCGGCGTTGGTCATGTCGACCTCTATACCTTTGTCCTGCAAGGATTTTTTGAGTTTGGCCGGGAACGAATCCTGGGCCGAGAGGCCGAGGCCCGCACTCAAGGAATCGCCGAGGACCACGAGCTTGATCGGTTTGGCCGCCGGCTGGGCCTGCAACGACGGCGTTGTCGCGATCGTCATCAAACCGAGCATCAACACGGCTATGTGCATGAACAATCCGTAACGCCTCTCGACCGCGCCATCGGAGTTGCCATATGACCGGACCATGGACACTCGCATCGAACCCTCGTCGCTCACCGCTGCCGCGGACACCATCGCCATCTCCAACGTCAATCTCTCATTGGGCACGGGCGCGGCACGCGTTCACATCCTCAAGGATATCAGCCTGCGGGTCGCCTCGGGCGAGACGATCGGCCTGATCGGCCCGTCAGGTTCGGGCAAATCCACGCTGCTGATGGTGATGGCGGGGCTGGAGCGTCCTGATAGTGGAGAGGTGGTGGTATCGGGCACGCCTTTCAATGCCCTCGACGAGGACGCGCTGGCCCGCTTCCGCGGCCGCCAGGTCGGCATCGTCTTCCAGTCCTTTCATCTGATCCCGACCATGACGGCGCTGGAGAACGTCGCGGTGCCGCTGGAGCTCGCCGGCAATCCCGATGCCGCAACGCGCGCGGCGCAGGAGCTGCAATCGGTCGGGCTCGGCGATCGCCTGCATCATTATCCGACCCAGCTCTCCGGCGGCGAGCAGCAGCGCGTCGCACTCGCCCGCGCGCTGGCGCCCGATCCCGCCATCCTGGTCGCCGACGAGCCGACCGGCAATCTCGACGAGGCCACCGGAAAGCAGATCGTCGATCTCCTGTTCAGCAAGCACGCCGAGCGCGGCATGACCCTGGTACTGGTCACGCACGATTCCTCGCTCGCGCATCGCTGCGACCGCGTGATCCGGCTGCGCTCGGGCCGCATCGACACGCAGTCTGCGCCGGCATGAGCGCCTCGGCCGAGCCGTTCGCGAAGCCAAACGGCATCGCGCTGTCCCTGCGTTACGCGCTGCGCGAATTGCGCGGCGGCCTGCGCGGTTTCTATGTCTTCATCGCCTGCATCGCGCTCGGCGTGATGGCGATCGCCGGCGTCGGCTCGGTGTCGGCGAGCCTCTCCGACGGCTTGGCCCGCGAGGGCCGCACGCTGCTCGGCGGCGACGTCTCCTTCGTGCTGTTCCAGCGCGAAGCCAAACCTGAAGAGGTCGCCTTCCTGCGCTCGCGCGGCACGGTCTCGACCGCCGCGACCTTGCGCGGCATGGCGCGCGCGGCCGATGGCCAGCTCGCACTGGTCGAGATGAAGGCGGTCGACGACACCTATCCGATGCTGGGCCAGCTGACGCTGGCGCCACAGCTGCCGATGTCCGACGTCCTTGCGGAACGCGACGGCGCGTTCGGCGCGGCCGCCGATCCGACGCTGCTGGCGCGGCTCTCGCTCAAGACCGGCGACCGCGTCACCATTGGCGCTGCGACCTTCCAGATCCGCTCGACAGTCGAAGCCGAGCCCGACAAGCTCGCAGGCGGCATCGGCTTCGGACCGCGCTTCCTGATCAGCGAGGCCGGCCTGCGCGCCACCGGCCTGATCCAGCCCGGCAGCCTGGTGCGCTGGGTCTACCGGGTGAAGCTGCCCGATACGGCGAACAACGAGCGCGCCACCGAAGCCTTCATCGCGGACGCGCGGAGCGCTGCGCCGCAGGCCGGCTGGGAGATCCGCAGCCGCTCCAACGCCTCGCCGCAACTCGAACGCAACATCAACCGATTCACACAATTCCTGACGCTGGTCGGCCTTGCCGCGCTGCTGGTCGGCGGGGTCGGCGTCGCCAATGCCGTGAAGAGCCATATCGACCGCCGGCTCGAAGTGATCGCGGCCCTCAAGGCCGTCGGCGCCACCGGCCGCGACGTGTTCGGCATCTATCTGGCGCAGGTCCTCCTGCTCGCAGGCATCGGCTCGATCATCGGCCTTGCGCTCGGTGCCGCCATGCCGTTCGCGATCGTCGGCCTGTTCGGCAAGCTGCTGCCGCTGCCGGTGGTGCCGGCCGTGCATGCCGACGAGCTCGCGCTGTCCTTCATTTATGGCCTCCTGACCGCGCTCGCCTTCGGCCTGTGGCCGCTCGGGCGCGTCCACGACGTGCCGGTGGCCGCGCTGTTCCGCGACACCATCAGCTCGGAATGGCATCGGCCGCGCGCGAGCTATCTCGTGTTCATGGGCGTCGTGATTGCGCTGCTGATCGCGGTCGTGATCGGGCTGTCGTTCGACAAACGCATCGCGGCGGTGTTCGTGGCCTCCTCGGTCGTCGTGTTCGCCCTGCTGCGCGGCATCGCCGCCCTGCTGATGGCCATCGCGCGGCGGCTGCCGCGGACGCGGCTGCCGATGCTGCGGCTGGCGATCGCCAACATCCACCGGCCGGGCGCGCTGACGCCCTCGGTGGTGCTGTCGCTGGGGCTCGGGCTCGCCGTGCTCGTCACCATCACCCAGATCGACGGCAATCTGCGCCGGCAGTTCCTGGCAGCCCTGCCCGACCGCGCGCCGTCCTTCTTCTTCATCGACATCCCGAGCACGCAGGCCGAGCAGTTCGACGGTTATCTGCGCCGGATTGCGCCGGGCGCGACGGTCGAAGACGTGCCGATGCTGCGCGGGCGCATCGTCGCCGCGCGCGGCGTGCGCGCCGAGGAGCTCAAGCCGACCACCGATTCCGAATGGGTGCTGCAGAGCGACCGCGGCCTGACCTATACCGGCGAGCTGCCGAAAGGCTCCAAGGTGGTCGAGGGCGAATGGTGGAGCGCCGATTATTCCGGCCCGCCGCTGGTCTCGATGGAGAAGAAGATCGCCGACGGGCTCGGCCTCAAGCTCGGCGACCAAGTCGTGGTCAACGTGCTCGGCCGCGACATCCCGGCCAAAATCGGCAATCTGCGCACCATCGACTGGCAGGGGATGGGCATCAACTTCGTTCTCGTGTTCTCGCCGAACGCCTTCAAGGGCGCCCCCCACACCCACATCGCGACGCTGACGGAAACGGGCGGAACTGCGGCAGGCGACGGCAAGATCATCAAGCAGGTCGCCGACGCCTATCCGATGGTGACGAGCGTGCGCGTGCGCGAGGTGATGGAGACGGTCGGCTCTGTCGTGACCAATCTGGCGCTGGCGATCCGCGGCGCCAGCGCCGTGACCCTGATCTCGGCGATCCTGGTGCTCGGCGGCGCGCTCGCCGCCGGGCATCGCCACCGGGTCTACGATGCGGTGATCCTGAAGACGCGGGGCGCGACCCGGCTGCGGCTGCTCGGGGCCTATGCGCTGGAATACCTCCTGATCGGGCTCGCGACCGCGGTGTTCGGGGTGATCTCCGGCAGCATCGCGGCCTGGATGATCGTGACGCGGCTGATGACGCTGAGCTTCGTCTGGCAGGCCGGCAGCGCGGCCGGCGTGGTCGCGGCCGCGCTCGTCGTCACGGTCGGACTCGGGCTCGCGGGCACGCTGCTGGCGTTGAACAAAAAGCCCGCCACGGTGTTGCGGAATTTGTGACAAAATGTAGCGGATGGCTGCACGAGAGCAGAATCGCACGATTTCTGCGATTAACCACGACTGCCCGTCAGGTTCGCGTCAGGATTGCCGCCAAGGGCGACATTCAGCCGCGCGTGGAAGGTTGCAGCTAATGTGTTAGTTTCCCACATATCGAATGGGTTCGGAGCCCCGATTGTTAGCCAAAATTTAGTCGGTTGGCGTCGGTATCCGAGATAGAGTTTGACGAACCGGCGGCATGGCGACCCTCGTGCCGGACCGGACCAACCAACGGGAATTCGACCATGTCGGACCTAGACCGTAACTACGCTTCTCCTTTCGGCAGGGCCGCCGGGCGTGTTGACGCCGCGACGGTCGATGCCGGCCTGCGCGCCTATATGCTGCGCATCTACAACTACATGAGCATTGGCCTCGCCATCACCGGCCTTGCCGCGCTCGGTGTCTACATGGCTGCCGTGACCGACGTTCCGACGGCGGAATCCGTCCGCGTCGGCAAGCTGTTCCTGACCCCGTTCGGCTACGCGATGTTCGTCAGCCCGCTGAAATGGCTGTTCATGCTCGCGCCGCTCGCCATGGTGTTCGTGATCTCGGCGGGCATCAACCGTCTCGCTCCCTCGACCGCCCAGATCCTGTTCTGGGTGTTCGCGGCGCTGATGGGCATCTCGCTGTCGTCGATCTTCCTGGTGTTCACGCACACCTCGATCGTGCGGGTGTTCTTCATCACTGCGGCCACCTTCGGTGCGCTGAGCCTCTACGGCTACACCACCAAGCGTGACCTGACCGGCATGGGCTCGTTCCTGTTCATGGGCCTGATCGGCATCATCATCGCGAGCCTGGTGAACCTGTTCCTGGCGAGCTCGATGCTGCAGTTCATCGTGTCGGTGGTCGGCGTGCTGGTGTTCGCGGGCCTCACCGCCTGGGACACCCAGCGGCTGAAGAACGACTACATCTACGGCTACGCCTCGGCCGGCGGCGACATCGCAGAGCGTGCGGCCATCACCGGCGCGCTGTCGCTGTACCTGAACTTCATCAACCTGTTCACGCTGCTGCTGCAGCTCCTCGGTCAACGTGACTAAGCGCAACGACGAGAGAACGGATAGGAACCCCGGCCGAAAGGCCGGGGTTTTTGTTTGGGGGTGCGGTGGCGCTTGTAGCCCGGATGGAGCGCAGCGCAATCCGGGAAAGTCCTTTCCGCGGATAAGGCGGCCCCGGATTACGCTTCCCTCCATCCGGGCTACAAGGCCACGAGTGCCGCCTCTTCCTCCTCGTCATTGCGGGCGCAGCGAAGCAATCCAGAGTCCCTCCGCGGATGCATTTCTGGATTGCTTCGCTGCGCTCACAATGACGGTGTGGCAACATCGTTGCCCCTTCCAGCGCCAGCGGGAAGGCTCTAATCTTGCCGCCATGTCCGCACCTGAAATCAGGCCCACAACCGAGGCCGACCTTCCCGCCATCACCGCCATCTACCAGCAGGCCGTCCGCGAGGGCACCGCGACGTTCGAGCTGGAGCCGCCCGACCTCGTGGAGATGACGCGCCGTTATCGCGCGCTGGTCGACGGCGGCTATCCCTATTTCGTCGCTATCCTCGACGGCCGCGTGGCCGGCTATGCCTATGCCGGCGCCTACCGCCCGCGCCCAGCCTACCGCTTCACGGTCGAGAACTCGATCTATCTCGATCCCTCCTTCCACCGCCGCGGTGTCGGATCAAAGCTGCTGGAGCGGCTGGTCGCCGAATGCGAGGCGCGCGGCTTCCGCCAGATGATCGCGGTGATCGGCGATTCCGCCAATGCCGGCTCGATCGGCGTGCACACCAAGGGCGGCTTCAAGATGATCGGCACGCATCCCAATGTCGGGCTGAAATTCGGCCGCTGGCTTGATACGGTGATGATGCAGCGCGACCTCGGCGAGGGCGCGAAGACGGTGCCGACAAAATAGATCTCGTAGGGTGGGCAAAGCGATACCCGGGACCACCGCGAGACAAAACCCGGATGTCGCTGCGCTCATCCGGGCTACGAAGAATTCGCCACATCACTGCTGTCGTAGGGTGGGCAAAGCGAAGCGTGCCCACGATTCGTGGCGATAGAGAAAGGACGTGGGCACGGCGCAATGCGCTATTGCCCACCCTACGGCACCGGTCGTGCGGCTACACCACCGCCAATTTCCGATCGATCACCAGCAGCACGCGCTCCAGCTCGTGGCCGCGGCGCAGGATCAGCCCCGTCGCCGAGATCACGCTGTACATGCCCTGCTTGCGCGCCAGCCGCGGATCCTTCTCGATGCGATAGATCGGCACTTCCGAGGCACGGCGATAGACCGAGAACACGGCGCGATCCCTCAGGAAGTCGATGGCATAATCGCGCCATTCGCCGTCCGCGACCATGCGGCCGTAGAGATTGAGAATACGATGCAGCTCGAGCCGGTTGAACGTCACCCGGCTCAGTTGCGTCGCCGCCGCGGCGGGGCGGGCCGCCGCGCGCTGCTCGCTCGGATCGGCATCCTCCGACAGACTCATGGAGCGCTTCCTCATCGCACGGCATGACCCGAATCCGCGAAGACCGTCCCCGGAACCTGGATCATGACAGCTGCATGATTGCGCCAACCGGCCACCGCCGCAAGGGGCTCCTGATTCAACCGGTCGAATCGGTTACGAATCGGGGCACACGCTATGGTGGAACTCCCTCGCGGCAAACCGTCACGGGATCGTTAGCAGGAATCATACTCTCGCCGCTTTTCCGCCTAGCGACTGCCGCCCTGCATTGCGAAAAGACTCAGGTGCGTTGACCCGGTCCTTTCGGTTCCGGATTCCTCAGCCCCCAGCCCCCCGGGGTCGAACAGGATCGGGTCTGTACGCGCGACAAGGAGGGCCAACGCAAGTTGGTCCTTTTTTGTTTGTGTCGGGATGTTTCTGCCCCGGCGAAATTCTCCTCTCATCAGCGCCAACAGTCTCTCCCCTCATCCTGAGGAGCCGCGCTCCCTTCGCGTGGCGTATCGAAGGATCGAGGCCCAACCGCATGAGCGGGGCCGGCATGGTTCTCACGGCGATGCGAAACATCGTCCGGTAGACGCGCGCAAGAGCGCGCTCCTCACCATGAGGGTGGGCAGTGAGTACGACGCTAGAGAATTGAAATCAGTGCAGCGACGTGTAGGCCGCACCCAGCATCGTGCCGGGCTTCTCGCGGCTGCCGTCCTGGACATAGACCACCGCGCCGTCGACGCCGTCGCGCGTGAGGTTCTCGATCGGCACCGTCCAGCTTTCCGAACGCCCGGTCCAGTCACCGACCTTGAGCAGGTTGCGCACCACGTTGTGATAGGTGACCTGCTGTCCGCGATTCTCGCCTCGGGTGATTGCGATCGGGACTGACTTGGCGATCGAACAGATCCAGACCTCGCCATGCGAGACGGCCGGCTCGTTGCTCGCCGCCACCGATACGTTGATCTGCTTGCCCGCGAGCGACATCGTCACCGGCACGCTCATCACGCCCGTGCCCTTGTCGGTCTTGCCGATCGCGCTCTCGATGCCGGCACGATCGCTGCCGATGACATGGGTGGAGCCGTTGACCACGACCTGCGGCGTGTAGACCTCGCGATCACCGCGCATGCGCGAATAAGCACGCTGCCGTGCAGAGAAGCGCGAATCCGCCAGCGTGTCCTTCCAACCCAGATAGTCCCAATAGTCGATCGGCATGCTCAGCGCGATGATCGACGGGTCTTTGGAGAGATCGCCGATGATCTGGTCGGCGGGCGGGCAGGAGGAGCAGCCCTGCGAGGTAAACAATTCGACAACGGCGCGGGGATCGGCTTCGGCAGGACGGATGACGGCGACGATCGCACAGATGCCGAGAGCTCCCGACCAGAAAGCACCGGACCAACGTGAAACCAGATGAGAAGCCGTCATTGTTGTCATGTCGAACGCCGCACACCATTGCTCGTGAGAAGGAGAACTTATCGCCGGATGGTCACCGTAGTCTTACGGGGCGCGACACACCCGACCGCCCAGGCCAACCGTCCGAAAGGAGGTTTTCCGCCGGGCGGGCCCATCTGGAGCATGCCGCAAACGCACGAAGGCGGCCTTGTGATAGGCCGCCTTCGTTTAACCTTCTACTCACGTCGCGGTGAGCCACCGTTCACAAATTCGCGCTTAGGCCGCGAGCTTGCGCAGCACGTAGTGCAGGATACCGCCGTTCCGGTAGTAGTCGAGCTCGTCCAGCGTATCGATGCGGCAGAGCAGCGAAACGCGCTGCAGCGAACCGTCGCCGGAGACGATCTCCGCGGTCAGCTTCTGGCGCGGCTTGAGGTCGCCGACGAGGCCACGCAGCGTGACCTTCTCGTCGCCCATCAGGCCGAGCGACGACCAGGAGGTGCCCTCCTCGAAGGTCAGCGGCAGCACGCCCATGCCGACCAGGTTGGAGCGATGGATGCGCTCGAAGCTCTGGCAGATCACGGCGCGCACGCCGAGCAGGCGCGTGCCCTTGGCGGCCCAGTCGCGCGAGGAGCCGTTGCCGTATTCGGCGCCGGCGAACACCACCAGCGGCACCTGCTCCTGCTGGTACTTCATCGCGGCGTCGTAGATCGACATCTGCTCACCGTCGGGCCAGTGTTTTGTCAAACCGCCCTCAGGGATATTTCCATCCGCGCCCTTCAACATGAAGTTCTTGATGCGGATGTTGGCGAAGGTGCCGCGCATCATCACTTCATGGTTGCCGCGGCGCGTGCCGTACTGGTTGAAGTCGGCGGGACGCACCTGGTGTTCGCTGAGATATTTTCCAGCCGGAGAGGTAAGCTTGATCGAACCGGCCGGCGAGATGTGGTCGGTGGTGATCTTGTCGCCGAACATGGCGAGGATGCGCGCCTCGACGATGTCGGTGACCGGCTCCGGCTCCTTCTTCATGCCGTCGAAATAAGGCGGGTTCTGCACATAGGTCGAAGACATGTTCCAGCGATAGGTCTCGCTCTCGACGGTCTTGATCTTGCGCCAGTTGGTGTCGCCCTTGAACACGTCGGCATACTTCTTCTTGAAGATCGACGCGGTCACGAACTTCTTCATGAAGGCGTTGATCTCCTTGGTCGTCGGCCAGATGTCCTTGAGGTACACCGGCTTGCCGTCCTTGCCCTCGCCGAGCGGCTCGACGGCGAGGTTCTTGGTGACGCTGCCCGCGAGCGCGTGCGCGACCACCAGCGGCGGCGAGGCCAGATAGTTCGCCTGCACGTCGGGCGAGACGCGGCCTTCGAAGTTGCGGTTACCCGAGAGCACGGCCGCGGCGACGATGCCGTTGTCGTTGATCGACTTCGAGATCTCCTCGGGCAGCGGACCGGAATTGCCGATGCAGGTGGTGCAGCCGAAGCCGACCAGGTTGAAGCCGACCTTGTCGAGATCCTTCTGCAGACCGGAATCGGCGAGATAGCCGGCGACGACCTGGCTGCCCGGCGCGAGCGAGGTCTTCACCCACGGTTTTGCTTTCAGGCCCTTCGCGGCGGCGTTACGGGCCAGCAGGCCGGCGCCGATCAGCACGCTCGGGTTCGAGGTGTTGGTGCAGGACGTGATGGCGGCGATCACGACGTCGCCATGGCCGATCTCGAAGTCCTTGCCTTCGACGGCGAAGCGCTTGCTGGGCTCTTCGGCCTTCTTGTACTCGGTGCCGAGAGCGAGCGAGAAGCCTTCGGCGACCGACGGCAGCGCGATGCGGCCTTCGGGACGCTTCGGACCGGCCATCGACGGCACGACGTCGGCGAGATCGAGCGTCAGCGTCTCCGTGAACACCGGATCGGCCGACTTGGCGGTGCGGAACAGCCCCTGCGCCTTGGCATAGGCCTGCACCAGCGCGACGCGCGGCGCCGCACGGCCGGAGGTCTTGAGATAGTCGATCGCGGCGGCGTCAACCGGGAAGAAGCCGCAGGTCGCGCCATATTCGGGCGCCATGTTGGCGATGGTCGCCTTGTCGGCCACCGAGAGATTGTCGAGGCCGGGACCGAAGAACTCGACGAACTTGCCGACCACGCCGAGCTTGCGCAGCATCTGCGTCACGGTGAGCACGAGGTCGGTCGCGGTGACGCCTTCCTTCATCGCGCCCTTCAGCTTGAAGCCGACGACGTTGGGCAGCAGCATCGACAGCGGCTGGCCGAGCATGCAGGCTTCCGCCTCGATGCCGCCGACGCCCCAGCCGAGAACGGCGAGACCGTTGACCATGGTGGTGTGGGAGTCGGTGCCGACCAGCGAATCGGGATAGGCGACCTCGAAGGTGCCGGTCTTCTTGCCGACCGTCATCTTCTCCTTCTTGGTCCAGACCGTCTGGGAGAGATATTCGAGATTGACCTGGTGGCAGATGCCGGTGCCGGGCGGCACGACGGAGAAGTTCGAGAACGCCTTCTGGCCCCACTTCAGGAACTCGTAGCGCTCCTGGTTCTGCTTGTACTCCTCGGTGACGTTCTTGCCGAAAGCCTTGTTGTCACCGAAGAAGTTCACGATCACGGAATGGTCGATGACGAGATCGACCGGCACCAGCGGGTTGATCTTCTCGGCATCGCCACCGAGCTTCTGCATCGCGTTGCGCATCGCGGCGAGGTCGACCACCGCGGGCACGCCGGTGAAGTCCTGCATCAGCACGCGCGCCGGGCGGAAGGCGATCTCATGCTCCAGCGACTTCTTGCGCAGCCATTTCGAGACCGCGACGATGTCCTCTTTCTTGACCGAGCGGCCGTCCTCGTTGCGCAGGAGGTTCTCGAGCAGGACCTTCATCGAATAGGGAAGTTTCGAGATTCCCTTCAGACCATTCTTCTCGGCCGTGGGCAGGCTGTAATAGACATAGGTCTTGGCGCCGACCTTGAGGGTCTTTTTGCATTTGAAGCTGTCGAGCGAGGTCATGTAGGAATCCCAATTGTTAGTTATACCCGGCAGGGTATTTTAACACCGTTAGCGTATCAGGCTGGGCCGCTTGCAGGGGCAGGTTGAGTTGCTGCATCAAGTAGTTCCGGGCTTATAGAAGCTTTCTAACCGCGCCGCCACAGCCACAATCGTACCGCAGCATTCGCGAGCCAAAAATTCCCATGCGCTACCCCAAGTTTTCCTGAGGCCCGGCTTGAGCGGGGTGGACCAAGGCAAGATGCAGCTGTCCGGGCGCGGGGTCGTTTGCGTGCGCGGCGGCCGCGAGGTGTTTGCCGGGCTCGATTTCGAGGCTGTCGCCGGCGAAGCGGTCGCGGTCGTCGGCCGCAACGGGTCGGGCAAGACCTCGCTGCTTCGGCTGATCGCGGGTCTGCTCGTTCCGGCAGGCGGTAAGATCGCGCTGGAGGGCGGCGATGCCGAGCTGACGCTGCCCGAGCAGTGCCACTATCTCGGCCATCGCGATGCCCTGAAGCCGGCGCTCAGCGTGGCGGAAAACCTGACTTTCTGGGCCGATTTCCTTGGGGGGGAGCGTTCTGACTTCGCCGAGAGCCTCGCCACGGTGGGGCTCGAGCATGCCACCCACCTGCCCGCCGGCTTTTTGTCCGCCGGCCAGCGCCGCCGGCTGTCGCTGGCGCGCCTTTTGACCGTGCGGCGCCCGATCTGGCTGCTGGATGAGCCGACCAATGCGCTGGACGTGACGGGACAGGACATGTTCGGCGGCCTGATGCGCGAGCATCTTTCGCGCGGCGGCCTGATCGTCGCGGCAACCCATGCACCGTTGGGGATCGAGTCGCGGCAGCTGCGGATCGGGGGTGTGGCGTGAGGCGACACGACCCTCAGCTTTCCGAGCGGCTGGGCCCCGCTCTCTTCGTTCCCTCCCCCCTTGTGGGGTCCGAGACGAGCGAAGCTCGCTCTCGCGGGCAGGGAGGAGGGTGCCACACGGCAAGACGTCTCGGTTCTGGCCTTCAAGAGGCGGGCGCTCTGTTGCTGGCGATCCGTCTCCACCGAGCATCTCTCCCGGGGCTACCCCTCTCCCCCGCCCTCCCCCACAAGGGGGGAGGGAGCGCACTGCGCCTGCGGCTCGATGCCATCAAACCAAGCGACTCCGCCGCGGGAGGCACCCCATGACCGCCGCCCTCTCAGCCCTCGTCCGCCGGGACGTCAGGATCGCGCTCCGCGTCGGCGGCGGGGCGCTGATTGGCGTGCTGTTCTTCCTGACCGTGGTGGTGCTGATGCCGTTCGCGGTGGGGCCGGATTTGGCGCTGCTGTCGCGGCTGGGGCCGGCCATCCTCTGGCTCGGCGCGCTGCTGGCGAGCCTGCTCACCCTCGACCGGCTGTTCATGGCCGACCACGAGGACGGCTCGCTCGACCTGATCACGATGAGCCGGACGCCGCTGGAACTCGCCTGCGCCGCCAAGGCGCTGGCGCATTGGCTGGCTGCCGGCCTGCCGCTGATTGTCGCAACCCCCGTGCTCGGCCTCTTGCTCAACCTCGACATGGTCGCGACTGGCGCGGTGGCGCTGACGCTGCTGGCCGGCACCCCGGCGCTGACGTTTACCGGCATGATCGGTGCGGCGCTGGCGGTGACGCTGCACCGCGGCGGGCTGCTGATGGCGGTGCTGGTGCTGCCGCTGTCGATTCCCGTGCTGATCTTCGGGGTGGCGGCCTCGCAGGCCGTGATCGTTGGCCCGATGACGTTCGGCGCACCATTCTCGATCCTGTGCGCGCTGTCCCTGGTCAGCCTCGTGATCGGCCCCTTCGCAGCCGCAGCGAGCCTGCGGCACGGGCTCGATTGAGATGCGCGCGATTGACCTTGACCCCGATCAACTTTCGTCCCTCGCTTTCGTGCTGATTGCCTGAGCGGCCACCGATGATTATCAGGGTACCATGACGCTGATCGACCTCGCCAACCCCACGCGGTTCCTCGCGCTGACAGCGCGGGTCTTGCCGTGGCTTGCGGCCGCGACCGTCCTGCTGCTTGCAATCGGTCTCTATCAAGCCGCGCTTGCGCCCGATGACTATCAGCAGGGCGCGACCGTGAAGATCATGTTCATCCACGTGCCCAATGCCTGGCTGTCGATGTTCGTCTGGGGCGTGATGAGCATCGCCTCGCTGGGCACGCTGGTGTGGCGGCATCCGCTGGCCGACGTCGCCGCCAAGGCCGCAGCTCCGATCGGCGCCGCCTTCACCTTTCTCGCACTGCTGACGGGCTCGCTGTGGGGCCGGCCGATGTGGGGCACCTATTGGGAATGGGATGCGCGGCTGACTTCGGTGCTGATCCTGTTCCTGATGTATCTCGGCCTGATGGCGCTGTGGCGCGCGGTCGACGATCCCTCACGCGCCGCACGCGCCGCCGCGGTGCTGACCCTCGTCGGCGCGCTCAACCTGCCGATCATCAAATTCTCGGTCGACTGGTGGAACACGCTGCACCAGCCGGCCTCGGTGATGCGCATGGGCGGCTCGGCCCTCGACAAATCGTTCCTGATTCCGCTGCTGGTGATGGCGATCGCCTTCACGCTGCTGTTCGTCACGCTGCATCTGGCGGCGATGCGCAACGAGATCCTGCGCCGCCGTGTCCGCTCCCTGCAAATGATGCAGGCAAGCCGTGTGGCGTTCTCGAACGAAATGGGCGCCGGTGCGCGCGGACAAAACGCGTCGAAAGAAATTGGGGCCGCAGGATGATGTCGCTCGGCCCTTATGCATCCTTCATCGTGACATCCTATGCCGCAGCGGCCCTCGTGGTCGCGATCCTGATCGGCTGGATCGTGCTCGACTATCGCAACCAGACGCAGCGCCTGCGCGAGCTCGACCGCAGCGGCATCACCCGCCGCTCCGGCCGTAGCGCCATGGACGCATCATGAGCGAACGATCGACCTCCGCACCGCCGCAGCGCCGCACTTTCCTGATGGTGCTGCCGCTGATCGCGTTCATCGGCCTCGCGCTGCTGTTCTGGTTCCGGCTCGGCAGCGGCGATCCCTCGCGAATTCCCTCCGCGCTGATCGGCCGTCCGGCGCCGCAGACGGCGCTGCCACCGCTCGAGGGATTGCAGATCGACAACGCGCAGGTGCCGGGCCTCGACCCCGCCGCGTTCAAGGGCAAGGTCAGCCTGGTCAATGTCTGGGCGTCCTGGTGCGTGCCGTGCCACGACGAGGCGCCGCTTTTGACCGAGTTCGCCAAGGACAAGCGCTTCCAGCTCGTCGGCATCAACTACAAGGACGCGGCCGACAACGCGCGCCGCTTCCTCGGGCGCTACGGCAACCCGTTCAGCCGGGTCGGCGTCGACGCCAACGGCCGTGCCTCGATCGAATGGGGCGTCTATGGCGTGCCCGAAACCTTCGTCGTCGGTCGCGAAGGCACCATCGTCTACAAGCTGGTCGGCCCGATCACGCCGGACAATCTGCGGACGGTGCTGTTGCCGCAGATGGAGAAGGCGCTGAAGGCAGCGGGGAGCTGAGCGCCGCGCTCATGCCACACGCTCAACTGTCATCGCCCGACTTGATCGGGCGATCCAGTATTCCAGAGACGTCAGTCGTATACGGAAAAGCTGCGGCGTACTGGATGCCCCGGTCAAGCCGGGGCATGACAGCGGTATGTGGAGCGACGCTTCGGCCTACCCCTTCCGCACATCCCCCGCTTCCGCCTCGCTCGCCTCGAGCGACGCGGGCTCGATCCCGTAGCGCTTGGTCAGCGGCATCTGGGCGATGGCGAAGATCATCGTGATCGGGGTGACGCCGAACACCTTGAAGTTCACCCAGAAGTCCGTGCTCTGGGTGCGCCAGACGATCTCGTTCAGCACCGCCATGCCGGCGAAGAACAGCGCCCAGCGCAGCGTGAGGATACGCCAGCCCTGCGGCGTCAGATTGAACATCTGGTCGAACATCACGGCGATGAAGGAGCGGCCGAACAACAAGCCGCCGCCGAGGATCGCAGCGAACAGGCCGTAGATGATGGTCGGCTTGAGCTTGATGAAGGTCTCGTCGTGCAGCACCAGCGTCAGCGTGCCGAATACCAGCACGATCACGCCCGTCACGATCGCCATGATCGGGATGTGGCGCGTCACCACGTAGGAGGCGACCATTGCCGCCACGATCGCGACCATGAAGGCGCCGGTCGCGGCGAACAGGTTGAACTTCGCGTTCACGAAGAAGAACACGAGCAGCGGCCCGAGCTCGGTCGCGAGCTTGAACAGCGGATGCGGCTGGGTCTTGTCCATTCTTCAGCTTTCGATTCCGGCAATGGCGCGGGCGAAATCGCGCGCGGTGAACGGCGCGAGATCGTCGACACCTTCGCCGACGCCGATGAAGTGCACCGGCAGTTTGAACTTTTCCGCGAGCGCCACCAGAATGCCGCCGCGGGCGGTGCCGTCGAGCTTGGTCATCACGAGGCCGGTGACCCCGGCGGTGCGATGGAAAGCCTCGACCTGCGACAGCGCGTTCTGGCCGACGGTGGCATCGAGCACAAGCAGCACGGCATGCGGCGCAGTGTCATCCACCTTGCGGATCACACGCACCACCTTTTCGAGCTCGTTCATCAGCTCGGCCTTGTTCTGCAGCCGGCCGGCGGTGTCGATCAGGAGCACGTCGATATTCTGCTCCTTGGCCGCCGTCAGCGCGTTGAAGGCGAGGCTCGCCGAATCCGAGCCCTGCGCGCCCGCGATCACCGGCGTCTTCGTCCGCTCGCCCCACACCTTGAGCTGCTCGATGGCTGCTGCGCGAAACGTGTCGCCGGCAGCCAGCATCACCTTGCGGCCTTCGGAGGCGAATTTCTGCGAGAGCTTTCCGATCGTGGTGGTCTTGCCCGAGCCGTTGACGCCGACCACGAGGATCACGAACGGCTTTTTGGCCGCATCGATCACGAGCGGTTTTGCCACGGGCGACAGCACCTTCTCGACCTCGGTGGCGACGACGTCCTTGACCTCGTCCGCCGAGATCGCCTTGTCGTAACGGCCGGTGCCGACGGCGTCCGCGATCCGCACCGCGACTGACGTGCCGAGGTCGGCGCGCAGCAGCACGTCCTCGATGTCGTCGAGCATGGCGCGGTCGAGCTTGCGCTTGGTGACGAGGTCGGCGACCGCGGTCCCGAGCGAGGACGAGGTGCGCTTCAGCCCGTTGGACAGGCGGCGCCACCAGCTCAGCTTGGGGGGATCTGACGTGGTATCGTTCATGGCGGGGGTGTGTTAGCCGTTCCGGCTGCCAAACGAAAGTCTTGACCGAAAGTCTTGCAATTGCTCGATGTTCCCCAATTGACGGCCGATGAAATTCTGGCCCGCGTGCTCCATCGCGACGGGCTGATGCTGGTCATCGACAAGCCGGCCGGCCTTCCCGTGCATCGCGGTCCCAAGGGCGGCGCCAATCTGGAGGATTCCTTCCACGCGCTGTGCTTCGGCCTGCCGCGACCGCCGGTGCTGGCCCACCGGCTGGACAAGGACACCTCCGGCTGCCTCGTGCTCGGCCGCCACCGCAAGGCAACCGCCTCGCTCGGCCTCCTGTTCAAGCACGGCAAGATCGGCAAAACCTATTGGACCGTGGTCGAGGGCGGGCCAGCCGAGGACGAGGGCACCGTCGACATGCCGCTCGGCCGGCTCAATGCCGAACGCGGCTGGTGGCAGAAGCCTGATCCGGAGGGACAGAAGGCGATCACCAACTGGAAAGTGATGGGGCGGGGCGACGGTTTTACCTGGCTGGCCATGGAACCGGTGACCGGGCGGACCCATCAATTGCGGGTGCATTCGGCCGCGACCGGCTGGCCGATCTTCGGCGATAACATTTACGGCAACGGCCCGCGCTTCGGCGAGCCGAAGCTGCACCTGCATTCCCGCGAGATCGTGGTGCCGATCTCCCGGAACAAGGAGCCCGTCCGCGTCGTGGCGCCGGCCCCACCCCACATGCACGAAAAACTCCGCGCCTGCGGCTGGAACGGGGAATAGCCTTTCAGATCCTCATAGTGAGGAGCTTAGCAGTGCCGGGCTACCGGCCCATGGTTTACGAAACGTTCAGCGCTCGCCGCTAATGATGACGGTTGCTTAGAACAAGCTTCTGTAACCGCTCAGGATGAGCAGGGCGTGATGTCCAAGGCCGAACTATCGATCATCGAAGAGGTCGAATCCGCGATTCGCACAGGCTCGGCGGAAAAGGGCCTGGAAACGGCCCGGCGCGTCACCGATCTGTTCCTCTCCTCTGCCGGCAAATTCGACGACGAGCAGATCGCGTTGTTCGACGAGGTGCTCGAGCGCCTGATCGGCACCATCGAGCTGCGGGCGCTTGCCGACATGGGCGCACGCATCGCGCTCGCCGAGATCAGCGCGCAGCTGGCGCCGATCGCGCAGGCGCCGCCCTCGGTAATCCGCCGCCTCGCCAGCAATGACGAGATCCGCATCGCCGGTCCCGTGCTGCAGGAATCGGCCCGCCTCGACGACGGCGAGCTGGTGAAGATCGCCTCCAGCAAGGGCGAGCCGCATCTGCTGGCGGTCGCCGGCCGCTGGTGGCTGAAGGAAATCGTCACCGACGCACTTCTGGCGCGGCGCTATCCCAGCGTCAGCCGGCGGCTCGCCGCCAATCCCGGCGCGCGCGTCTCCGGAAACGGATTCGCCGTCATGATCGGGCAGGCCGAAGCCGATCCCGAACTTGCCGTCAGCGTCGGCGTCCGCGTCGACCTGCCGTCGGAGCTGCGCCGCCGGTTGCTGCGCTCGGCGAGCGACGCCGTGCGCGCCCGCCTGTTGTCGCGCGCGCCGCCGCATCTGTTCGAGGAAATCCAGAGTGCGATCGCCGCCGTCACCGTCGGCGTCGATCGCCAGATGTCTGGCGTCCGCGATTTCGAAGGCGCCAAGCGGGCGATTGCAATGCTCAAGGCGACCAGCCAGCTCAGCGAAGCGACGCTGTTCGGTTTCGCTACGCAGCGGCGCTATGAAGAGACCGCCGCGGCGCTGGCCGCATTGTCCGGATCGACCGTCGAGGTAATCCGCCCG
Organism: Bradyrhizobium sp. SBR1B; assembly: GCF_014198205.1. NCBI lineage: Bacteria > Pseudomonadati > Pseudomonadota > Alphaproteobacteria > Hyphomicrobiales > Nitrobacteraceae > Bradyrhizobium > Bradyrhizobium sp. SBR1B. The sequence goes on along the minus strand of NZ_JACIHC010000007.1, from coordinate 320,475 downwards.
CTGATGCAGAGCCTGCGCGACGACGGCTTGCTGGTGCCGTGCAAGGCGGCGCAGCTCAGCTGGGAAACCGCGGTGGCCGTGCTCGAAAGCCGTTTTGCCACAGGCGCCATGAAGCCGGCCGATCTTGCACGGGCGCAAGGGCACTACGCGCGGATGACGCCGGAGAATGCCAAGCGGACGCTGCGGTTCTGGCAGGTCAGGGCGTCGTAGGGGGCGCTATTTGGGCAGGCATATCCACACCCCCGGTGTCGTCCCTGCGAAAGCAGGGACCCATAACCACTGGGAGACGTTTGGCGACGGCTGTCTGGGACGAGCACCGTTGGCGACCGAAAAATCACGCGGTATGGGTCCCTGCTTTCGCAGGGACGACATTGGGGATGCAATGCGTCGCAACTCCGACACCGTCTATGTGGTGAGATGCTCGCCATCGCTACCAACGATCCTGCGCGGCACCACGCTTCCCACCCGCCCGCCCGCGATCGCCACCGGCAGATAGTGCTCCGTACGCCCCTGGCCCTCGCTCTCGATCAGCACCTCGCGCGTGGCACCGATCTCGGCTTGCAGCCGCTTGCGTAGCGCCATCTCGCCCGCCGCACGCAGCCGCTTCGCGCGCTCCTTGATCGCCGGCCCCGCCACCTGCGGCATCCGCGCGGCCGGCGTGCCGGGGCGGGGCGAATAGGGGAAGACGTGCAGGAATGCCAGGCCGCATTCCTCGACCAGATCGAGCGAGCGCGAGAACATCTCCTCCGTCTCGGTCGGGAAACCCGCGATGATGTCGGCGCCGAAGGCGATGTCCGGGCGCAGGCGGCGGACCTGCTCGCAGAACGCGATCGCGTCCTGCCGCGAATGGCGCCGCTTCATGCGCTTCAAGATCATGTCGTCGCCGGACTGCAACGACAGATGCAGATGCGGCATCAGCCGCGCATCGCCGGCGATGGCGTCAAGCAGGTCGTCATCCGCCTCGATCGAATCGATCGAGGAAATGCGCAGGCGCTTCAGCTCCGGCACGTGCCGCAAGATCTGCTTCGTCAGCATGCCGAGCTTCGGCGTGCCCGGAAGGTCAGCGCCGTAGCTGGTGAGATCGACGCCGGTCAGCACGATCTCGGCATGGCCACGCTCGGCCAGCGTCCGCACCTGCTCGACCACCGCACCCATCGGTACCGAGCGCGAATTGCCGCGGCCATAGGGGATGATGCAGAAGGTGCAGCGATGGTCACAGCCGTTCTGCACCTGCACGAACACGCGCGGCAGGCCGCTGGCATAGCCGTCGATGAGATGCGGCGCCATCTCCCTGACGGCCATGATGTCGCTGACGGCGATCTTCTCGCCGGCGCCGAGATCGAAGGCATCGCGGGCATCGCGCCACACGGATGACCGCATCTTGTCGTCATTGCCGACGACGCGATCGACCTCGGTCATGTCGGCGAACATCGCAGCTTGCGTCTGCGCCGCGCAACCGGTGACGACGATGCGCGCGTCGGGCCGTTCGCGCTTCAGCTTGCGGATCGATTGCCGCGCCTGCGCCACCGCCTCATTGGTGACGGCGCAACTGTTGATGACAATAGTGTCGGAGAGTCCAGCGCCCTCGGCCTCGCGGCGGATCACCTCGGCCTCGAAGGCGTTGAGGCGGCAGCCAAAGGTGACGACGTCGACGGCCATCAGGCGACCGGCGCAAACAGCGCCGGATCGAACCTGCCCTCATATTCGAAGGTCGCAGTGCCCGTCATCAGCACGTGGTCGTCGCGCTCGCGCCATTCGATGCCGAGCTTGCCGCCGGGCAGCGTGATCTCGACATTGCGCTCGACGCGCTTCAGGCGGGCCGCGGCCACTGCCGTGGCGCAGGCCGCCGAGCCGCAGGCTTGGGTCAGGCCGGCACCGCGTTCCCAGGTGCGGATCGTGATGTGCTTGTCATCGACGATATGGGCGAGCGTGATGTTGGCGCGCTCCGGGAAGATCGGATGGTTTTCGAGCAGCGGACCGAAGCGCTCGAGATCGTAGGCGTTGACGTCATCGACCCAGAAGATCGCATGCGGATTGCCCATGCTCACCACGGAGGGCGAATGCAGGATCGGATTGTCGATCGGCCCGATCTGCAATTCGATGTAGCGGGTATCGCGGAACTCTTCCGCCAGCGGAATGTCCTGCCAGCCGAACTTCGGCGCGCCCATATCGACGGTGTAGAGATCGGGCGCCGGGCCTTGCCAGGCATTGAGCAAGCCGGCCGCCGTCTCGAACGTCGCGGCGGTCTGCCCGTTCTTCTCGAAGATGCGCCGTACCACACAGCGCATGCCGTTGCCGCAGGCGCCTGCCTCCGAGCCGTCATTGTTGTAGATGCGGATGAAGGCTTCGGTGCCGTCGAGCCGCGGCTTCTGCAGCACCATGAGCTGGTCGTAGGCCACACCGCCGTTCGCAGACGCCACCGCGCGGGCGTCGTCCGGCGTCACCGGGCCCGCAGAATCGCGCATGTCGACAACGACGATCTCGTTGCCGATGCCGTTCATCTTGGCAAATGCGTGATTGGCGAGCGCGCTCATGAAAAATCCCGAATTTCGCCTGTCTTATATGGCGATCCTTGCCGGCTTGGCCAGTGATTTGCGGTCGGCGGCCGAGCGGTCTGCCATGACGCATCTGTCATGGGACGAATTCCGCGCCCGCGTGTTAGAACGGCGCAGCTCGCCGCGAACCGGGATGCGCGGCCGGGCTCAAGCCGGATTAGGCCTTGGTGGGCAAGGTCTTGCTGATGAAGGGCCTTGGTTAAGGCCTTGGGGAGAATAAAAATGATCAGGTTTCGTCGTCTTGCTCTGGCCGCGCTGATCCCGGCAGCGGCCTTGTCGCTTGGCCTGCCTGAGGTTCTGGCGCAAACCCCGAGCCCGGCACCGGCGGCCTCGGCAAGTCCCTCGCCGGCCCCATCGGCTTCTCCCACCCCGGCCGCGAGCGCCTCGCCGGCCCCTGTGGCGACGGCCTCACCCGCGCCGTCGCCTGCCGCCAGCGCGTCGCCGGCCCCGACAACGTCGCCCTCGCCCGCAGCCAGTGCCTCACCCAGCCCAACGGCCCCGCCACCGGCGGCGGCCGCAACACCTGCCCCGGTGCAGACCGCCGATCCGTTCGGCCTGGAGACCACGCTCGAGGCCAAGAAGGTCGTAATGGTTAAGGGCACTGCCAATTGGGACTCGGCCTTCGACACGCTGATCGACGCCTTCAAGGCACTGAACACGCTCCTGGACAAGCAGGGCATCAAGCCATCAGGCAATGCGATGATCGTCTACACCTCGACGGACGATACCGGCTTCACCTTCCTTGCCGAGATCCCGGTCGAGCAGGATCCCAAGAACCTCGCCAAGGACATGAGCATCGGCAAGTCGCCGGAAGGCAAGGTGCTGAAATTCGTCCATCGCGGCTCCTACGACAACATGGACAACACCTATGAGGCGATCACCAACCACCTCGACGACAAGAGGCTGGAAGCCAAGGATACCTTCATCGAGGAATACCTCACCGATCCGCTGAAGACGACAGAGGACAAGCTCGTGATCAACGTTTTCGTGCCGCTGAAGTGAGACCAATGAAAAAGACTGCCATACTTGCTACGTCCCTTGCCGCCGTTTTCGCCGCCACGCTGCTGACAACGCCCGCGCTTGCCGATGATTTTCCATCCGCCATTACGGTGAGCGGCGAAGCCAACATTTCCGCGGCGCCCGATCTGGCGCAGATCGACGCCGGCGTCGCCAACGACGCCAAGACGGCGAAGGAAGCGTCCGATGCCAACAACGCCGCGATGGGCAAGGTGCTGCTGGCGTTGAAGGGCGCCGGCATTGCCGAGAAGGATTACCAGACCTCGCGGCTGTCGCTGCAGCCGCAATACGGCCAGAACAAATCCACCGGCGCATCCCCGGTGGTCGGCTTCCGCGCTTCGAACCGCGTCACCGTGAAAATTCGCGACGTGACCAAGGTCGCCGGCATCATCGACACGCTGGTCAGCGCCGGCGCCAACGACATCGGCAACATCTCCTTCGAAGTGACGCAGGCGTCAAAACTGCTCGACGACGCGCGCGAGCAGGCGATCGTGGACGCCCGCCGCAAGGCGGAGATCTACGCCAAGGCCACCGGCGTGACGCTGGGCGCTCCGCTCAGCGTCACCGAGGGCGGCGGCCCGGTGCCGCTGTTCAAGGGGCGGATGGCAGCACCAATGGCCGCATCCCCGCAAGCCGCGGTTGCGCCCGGTGAGGAAACGCTGTCGGTGACGGTGAATGTGAGCTGGGCGATCAAGCAGGGGCAGTAGTCCCGTTCCTAAGAGGCACGTCGCCGCAACACCAATGGTGCAGTCCCTGCGAACGCGTTCGCAGGGACTTATCATGCATGCCCGTTAAGGGAGGTTCGCGGCGAGTCTTTCCGTTGATGAATCGGCCCATCGCCCAAGTTGCTGTATCCAGTATGTCGCTGAGCGAGGCGACCGATCACGCGTCCGGCGGCAGTGGATAGCATTGTTGCCTGATCAATCATTCGCGCTGATATCAGTAAAAAGGAAACCCGCCGGCGTCTTGGTAAAGACGAAGATGAGCTCGCCGCAGAAGACGAAGTAACTGTCGTTCTTATAATCGTCGCGATCGTAGACGGCCTTGCCGCGCTGGATACACGCGCGATTTTTCGCCGTGAACGAGGTCCGATAGGTCTTGGCGCCAAATTGCGCGGCGTCGCGAATTGCGTTGTCGTTCATGAACGGCAATCGTGTCATACCGGCGACGGCGACGGAATCGTTTGCCTTCAGCGCCGCGCGAAACTTCTCGATGAAGCCATCGAATTCCTTCTGCAAGGCAGGAGAAGCGACGGCGTTCTTCGCCCGGGCGACGGCTGGAGCAAGGTTCACAAGAGCGGTTGCGAGCACAATTCTCAGCAAAAATCCCACAGGCCAGTTCCATCCATCGATCAATCAAGGTCTTCCGACCAAAAGAAATCCATGGTGTTTTGTTGCGTCATGGGCTTTCTGGTTCAACCGCGCAGAGCCGTAGGCACTTGTCGCTATAGGAGCAAAGCGGACATTGCTTTCGTCGCATCACGCCGCCGGGTTTATGGGTACACGACCTAAATCTCCACCACCTGCCCCGGCTGCATCGCCACGAAGCGCTCCTGCGGAAGCTTCGCAGCATCCAGCGCCTCGACCAGCGCCTTGGCCGGCGCGTCGATCGCCTCATCCGTGAGCTGGAACGTACCGTGATGATGCCCGAGCGCGGCCTCGGCGCCGCAATCGCGTAGCGCCTTCACCGCGTCCTCCGGATTCATATGCTGGTCGCGCATGAACCAGCGCGGCTCGTAGGCGCCGATGGGGAGGATCGCCAGACGCAGCTTGCCGTGCTTCTCGGCGACGCGGCGGAAATGCCGGCCATCGCCATAGCCGGAATCGCAGACGACGTAGATTTTCCCCGCAGGCGTCTCCAGCACAAAACTCGCCCATAGCGCCTTGTTGCGATCGAACATGCCGCGCGCCGTCCAATGCCGGGTCGGCACCAAATGCACGGCGATGCCGCCGCCGAGCTCGACGCGGTCGTGCCAGTCGAAGGCTTCCACCTTGATCGTGGAATCCCAGCTGCGCATCGTCACGTCGTTGCCGAGCGGGGTGACCACGCGCGGGGCAAAATTCTTGGTGAGCCGCGACAGCGTCGCGATGTCGAGATGATCGTAATGGCCGTGCGAGACCAGCACGACGTCGATCTTCGGCAGCTTCTCGAAGGCGATGCCGGGATCGTTGTGCCGCTTCGGCCCGGCCCAGGCGACCGGCGAAACCCGCGTCGACCAGACGGGGTCGACCAGGATGTTGAGGCCGCCGGTCTGGATCAGCCAGCTGGCATGCCCGACGAAGGAGAGCCGCACCTTGTCGCCGTCGACGCGGGCTGGCGGCGTGTCGGCATGGGGGCTGGGCGCCCAGTCGGGCCAGGTGGCGCGCTGCCGCTTGCCGCCGAGCTGCCAGCGCAGCACCTCCCGAAGCGATTTCGGCGGCGCGCCGTCCGGATCGAAGAAGTTCAGACCGTCGAAATGGTCGGAGGCGGGACCGTCGTAGGTTTTCATGCGGGACATCCAGAGGGACGGGACACCGACCAGGGCGCCGGCCCCGGCAAGCAGTCCGAACAGGCGGCGGCGGGTGATCGGCACGGCGGGCTTCAGGAGTGGTGGCGGAGGTAAGTCATCACCTTCTATATGGGCGGGGCAAAAGGAAAAGGAACCGGCAGTCGAAAGCGACATATTTTCAGGATGTTACCTTGGCAGAGACATTCCGGCACCCCAACTTTCCTTGACTTTTGGGCGGGAGCGGCGTTTAACCCCGCCACTTTCTCGGAAAGGCTTTCTTTTCGACCCGCCGACTGGTCCTCGAGGCCAGAGGTCAACGCCCGACAGCGCTGTGCGCCCTCGGGCGTAAAGGTGTTTGGAAGATCGCTTGCCCAAGGAGGTGATCATCGCCCGACTTGATCGGGCGATCCAGTATCCCAGAGGCGGCTCGGCTGGAACCGAGGTGCCGCGGCGTACTGGATGCCCCGGTCAAGCCGGGGCATGACAGCAGTGAGTAACGGAGCGCTCTTCCCGTCGGGAAGACAGCAACAGGACAACGGCATTGTTCGACAATCTGTCGGAACGGCTTGGCGGAATTCTCGATCGTCTGACGGGGCGCGGTGCGCTGACCGAAAAGGACGTCGATGCCGCGATGCGCGAGGTGCGCCGCGCGCTGCTGGAGGCCGACGTCGCGCTGGAAGTGGTGCGCAGCTTCACCGAACGCGTGCGCGAGCAGGCGATCGGCGCCACCGTCGTCAAGTCGGTCACGCCCGGCCAGATGGTGGTCAAGATCGTCCATGACGAGCTGATCAACACGCTCGGCGCCGAAAGCCAGACCATCGACGTCAACTCCGTGCCGCCGGTGCCGATCATGATGGTCGGTCTGCAGGGCTCGGGTAAGACGACCACCACCGCAAAGCTCGCCCGCCGCCTGGTCCAGCGCGACAAGCGCAAGGTGCTGATGGCCTCGCTCGACGTCTATCGTCCGGCGGCGATGGAGCAGCTGGCCGTGCTCGGCCGCGACCTCGACATTCCGACCCTGCCGATCGTGGGGGGACAGCAGCCGCCGCAGATTGCCAAGCGCGCGCTGGAAGCCGGCAAGCTCGGCGGCTACGACATCGTGCTGCTCGACACCGCCGGCCGCACCACGCTCGACGAAGATATGATGGCGGAAGCAGCCGCGATCAAAGCCGCGGCCAATCCGCACGAAGTGCTGCTGGTCGCCGACAGCCTCACCGGTCAGGACGCCGTAAATCTCGCGCGCGCGTTCGATCAGCGCGTCGGCCTCACCGGCATCGTGCTGACACGAGTTGACGGCGACGGCCGCGGCGGTGCTGCGCTGTCGATGCGCGCGGTCACCGGCAAGCCGATCAAGCTGATCGGCACCGGTGAAAAGACCGACGCGCTGGAAGACTTCCATCCCGACCGTATCGCCGGCCGCATCCTCGGCATGGGCGACGTGGTGTCGCTGGTCGAGCGCGCTGCCGCCAATATCGACGCCGAGAAGGCCGCGCGCACCGCCGAGCGCATGCGCAAGGGTCAGTTCGACCTCAACGACATGCGCGAGCAACTGCTGCAGATGGCCAATATGGGCGGCATCAGCGGCCTGATGGGCATGATGCCCGGTATCGCCAAGATGAAGAACCAGATCGCGGCCGCGGGGATCGACGACAAGATCCTGAAGCGCCAGGTCGCGGTGATCGATTCCATGACGCGCGACGAGCGCCGTCATCCCGATTTGCTCAAGGCCAGCCGCAAGAAGCGCATCGCTGCAGGGTCCGGCCAGAGCGTCGAGCAGGTCAACAAGCTGCTCAAGATGCACCGGAACATGGCCGACGTGATGAAGGCCATGGGCTCGGGCAAGCGCGGCCCGCTCGCCGGCATCGCGCAGGCCATGGGCTTTGGCGGCGGCATGAAGCCGCCCTCGCCGGAAGAGATGAAGGCGCTGCAGGAGAAGATGCAGAGCGGCGGCGGACAGGGCTTGCCCAATTTGCCGAAGGATCTGCCGGCCGGCTTGCGGCAGGGCCTGCCGAATGTGCCCGGCCTCACGGGCCTCAGCGGCAAGCCGATGCTGCCGGGCCTCGGCGGTTTCCCCGGCAAGAAGAAATGAGGAATTCGTCGCACGGGATCGATAAGCGTCCCGCGCAACGCGGAATACCAATCAACCGAACAAACCGTATTTTGAAGGAGAACTGAATGTCCGTCGTTATCCGCCTCGCTCGCGCAGGCACCAAGAAGCGTCCCGTCTATCACGTCGTCGTCGCCGACTCGCGCTTCCCGCGCGATGGTCGCTTCATCGAGCGTCTCGGCTATTTCAACCCGCTGCTGCCGAAGGACAACGAGACCCGTCTGAAGCTCGACATGGACAAGGTGAAGGCCTGGCTCGCCAAGGGCGCGCAGCCGTCCGATCGCGTGGCGCGTTTCCTCGACGCTGCCGGCGTCAAGAAGCGCGAAGCGCGCAACAACCCCGAGAAGGCCGTGCCGCGCAAGGAGCGCAAGGCGCAGGCCGAAGCCGCCGCGAAGGGCTAAGGCTAGAACATGTCGGCGCTGGTCTGCGTCGCGCGGATCGGCGCCGCGCATGGTGTGCGCGGTGCGGTCAAACTGTGGACCTTCACCGAGGATCCCTTTGCCGTCAGGCGCTACGGTCCGCTGCTGTCCAAGGACGGCAAGCGCCAGTTCGAGGTCGCAACGGCGCGCGAGGCCAAAGATCATCTGGTCGCAACGTTCAAGGGCGTCACGACCCGCGATGAGGCCGAGCGCCTCAACGGCATCGAGCTCTACGTCGCGCGCGAAAAACTGCCCGCGACAGATGCGGACGAATATTACCACACCGATCTGATCGGGCTCGCCGCCGTCACCACGGACGGCGACGCGCTCGGCCGCGTGCTCGCGATCCACAATTTCGGCGCCGGCGACATCATCGAAATCGCGCCCCCAAAAGGCACGACGATGCTGCTGCCGTTCACGAACGCCGTGGTGCCGGAGGTCGATCTCGAAGGCGGCCGCGTCGTGATCGCGCTGCCACAGGAGATCGAGGGCGACGACGCTCCCTCGGCGGGTCCCCGCGAACGCGGGGACCCATAACCACGGGCCGTGGTTTTTGGCTAAGCTGATTGCGATGGCAAACCCCTCACCCTGGCGCGCGACGGTGCTGACGCTGTTTCCGGAGATGTTTCCGGGGCCGCTCGGCGTGAGCCTTGCCGGCCGGGCGCTGGCCTCGGGGCTCTGGGAGATTGAGGCGCGGGACATAAGGGCGTCCGCCACCGACCGCCATCGCAGCGTCGACGACACCCCGGCCGGTGGTGGGCCGGGCATGGTACTGCGGGCGGATGTTCTGGCGGCAGCCATCGATGCCGCCGAGATCGCCCCCGAGCGGCCGCGCCTGCTGATGAGCCCGCGCGGTCGACCATTGACCCAGGCCCGGGTTGCCGAACTCGCCGGGGGCCCCGGCCCCCTGATCGTCTGCGGGCGGTTCGAGGGGATCGACCAGCGGGTGATCGACGGGCGGGGCCTGGAGGAGGTCTCCATCGGGGATTACGTGCTGTCCGGGGGCGAAATCGCAGCTTTAGCCCTGATCGATGCCTGCGTCCGGCTGCTGCCGGGCGTGATGGGCAAGGAGGCCTCGGGAACCGAGGAAAGCTTCTCCGATGGCCTTTTAGAGTACCCCCAATACACCCGTCCGCAGCTGTTCGAGGGGGCCCCGATCCCGGAGATCCTGACCTCCGGCGACCATGCCAAGGTTGCAAGCTGGCGGCGGGCCCAATCCGAGGCCCTGACGGCGGCCCGGCGGCCCGATTTATGGGCCCAGATCCCACCCAAGCCGGCGAATCGGGCCGGTCGCCAAAAAACGCCAAAAAACAAGACAGACGGGTGACAAACGCTCCGGCTTGCCTTATAGGAGCGGCCAAATCCGCAATGGCTGGATAGACGAATTTTGCGCAGCCCCCCGTTTCCAGGGCTGGGCGCGCCGATGGAGATTTACCCATGAACCTGATCAAGCAGCTCGAGCAAGAGCAATTCGACAAGCTGTCCGCCGGCAAGGACATTCCGGAATTCGGTCCCGGCGACACCGTGATCGTCAACGTGAAGGTGGTCGAAGGTGACCGTACCCGCGTGCAGGCTTATGAAGGCGTCTGCATCGGCCGTTCCGGCGGTGGCCTCAACGAGAGCTTCACCGTCCGCAAGATCTCCTATGGCGAGGGCGTGGAGCGCGTGTTCCCGGTGATGTCGCCGATGATCGACTCGATCAAGGTGGTGCGTCGCGGCAAGGTGCGTCGCGCCAAGCTCTATTACCTCCGCAACCTTCGCGGCAAGTCGGCCCGCATCGTCGAGAAGCAGGATCGCCAGACCGCGGTCGGCGAGTAAGCTCCGCCCCACCGGGCAAGTTTTCAAAAGCGCGGAGCTCGGCTCCGCGCTTTTTTGTTGCGTCAGCCGTGCGCGTCAAACCACTCGCGCTTCCAATTCGGCCTGCTATATATTCTTGGAATGTTTCCAGATCCGACCAGCCTCGCCCCCGTCAAGCGCATCGTCATCGACGATCGCTCGCGGCTGCCTGGCCGGTTCTTCGGACGCTTCGCGACCTCGGCAACGTCAGAGCTTACGCGCGCAGCCTAAAAGCTGCGCTGACGATTTTGTTGCCGGCGCGCCGCGCGCGCCTATCCGCTGACACAACATTCTTTCGGAGCTCAAGCTCATGTCCAAGCCGACCACATTGTACGACAAGATCTGGAACGACCACCTGGTGCACGAGGCCGAGGACGGCACCTGCCTGCTCTATATCGATCGCCATCTGGTGCACGAGGTGACCTCGCCGCAGGCGTTCGAAGGCCTGCGCGCGACGGGGCGCAAGGTTCACGCGCCGGAAAAGACGCTCGCCGTCGTCGACCACAACGTGCCGACCACCGATCGCACCAAGCCGAATCCCGATCCTGAAAGCATCGAGCAGATCAAGGCGCTGGCCGAGAACGCCAAGGAATTCGGCATCGAATATTACAACGAGTTCGACAAGCGCCAGGGCGTCGTCCACGTCATCGGCCCCGAGCAGGGCTTTACCCTGCCCGGCACCACCATCGTCTGCGGTGACAGCCACACCTCGACGCATGGCGCGTTCGGCGCGCTCGCGCACGGCATCGGCACGAGCGAGGTCGAGCATGTTCTGGCGACGCAGACGCTGATCCAGAAGAAGGCCAAGAACATGCGCGTCACCGTCGACGGCAAATTGCCTGACGGCGTGACGGGCAAGGACATCATCCTCGCCATCATCGGCGAGATCGGCACCGCGGGCGGCACCGGCTACGTGCTGGAATACGCCGGCGACGCCATCAGCGCGCTCAGCATGGAAGGCCGCATGACGGTCTGCAACATGTCGATCGAAGGCGGCGCGCGCGCCGGCCTCGTTGCACCCGACCAGAAGGCGTTCGACTTCCTGCGCGGCCGCCCCAAAGCCCCGAAGGGCGCCGACTGGGACGCGGCGATGCGCTACTGGGAAAAACTGCGCTCCGACGAGGGCGCGCATTTCGACAACGAGCTGCGCCTCGATGCGGCCAAGCTGCCGCCGATCGTGACATGGGGCACTTCGCCTGAGGACGTCATCTCGGTGACCGGCATCGTGCCAGATCCCGACCAGATCGCGGACGAGGCCAAGCGCCTCTCCAAGCATCGCGCGCTGAAGTACATGGGCCTGACCGCGGGTACGAAGATCACCGACATCAAGGTCGACCGCATCTTCATCGGCTCCTGCACCAACGGCCGCATCGAAGATCTGCGCGCTGCTGCGAAGATCGCCGAAGGCAAGACCGTTTCGGCGCATGTCAACGCCATGGTCGTGCCGGGCTCCGGCATCGTCAAGGAGCAGGCGGAAGCCGAGGGTCTCGACAAGATCTTCATCAAGGCCGGCTTCGAATGGCGCGAGCCGGGCTGCTCGATGTGCCTTGCGATGAACCCGGACAAGCTGGCTCCGGAAGAGCGCTGCGCCTCGACCTCGAACCGCAATTTCGAGGGCCGCCAGGGCTTCAAGGGCCGCACCCATCTGGTGTCGCCGGCGATGGCGGCAGCGGCGGCGATCGCGGGTCACTTCGTCGACGTCAGGGACTGGCGCTAAGCCACTGCCTGCAATTGTAGCTATCGCGGCAAACAGCCGTTAAACGATCGCCTGACACTCTCGTCCTCGCGAGGTTTTCGCGAGGACGCGCGCCATGGCCAACAAGCCCGAATATGTCGACCTGATCAGCGACGCCACGCGCCAGCACCGCCGGCGCGCGCCGCGCTTGCACATCGTCGCCAAGCCCGAGGTCAAGGAGACCTCGAAGCTCAGCCGCTGGCCGCCTGCGATGTTCAAGCAGTGGAAGCTCGATAATCTGATGCGGTGGAAAGCTTCGTCGTGGAAGCTGAAGGATTGGCTGTAGCCCCCGGACGAGCAAAGGGCGCCACTGAGGCGCCCTTTTCACGTCGATCGTGCTTACCAATAGTACCTGTACGGATGGTGCCAGCGATGCCAACGGCAGATCCGGCGCGGGCCGTAATAGGTCCAGATGACCCGGCAGCGGCGCGGATAATGGTAATAGGGATAATAGCCGCCGACATAATAGCGCCGGTGGAAGTGGCGATGGCCGAAATGGGGACGATAGCCCCAGTGGCGGTGATAGCCGCCATAATGACGGAATCCGCCGTAGCGAATGCCGCCGCCGTGGAAGGCCGGCCCGGCGCGGAAGCCGCCGCCATGAAAGCCGCCGCCGCGGAAACCGCCGAAATGTCCGCCGCCACCGCGGAAGCCACCGCCGCCGTGAAAATGTCCGCCACCACCATGCCCACCGCCGCCGTGCCGGACCTGCGTGACGAGGTCGTCGGCCGCAGCTTTCGTCGCAGGTGACGTCGCCGGATTGATCAAGGTGAGCGCTTCAGCACGATGCGCGCTCCCGGCCGACAGCATCAGCGTCGCCGCAGCCGCAATCCCGAGCAGGCGCATCGGGCCTGCCCGGAGACCCAAACTCCTCAGCATGGACTTCTCCCTGAATCTGGACAGCGGAGCAGCGTTGCTCGTTCCCGGCCCGCGTCATCCCTGTTCAATTGCAGTCGCTCGCGGGGTTAAATTGCTAACAGCGATGTGAACGCGCCATGAATGAACGAGGCGGGCGCCTCGCTGCGGCGCTGTGCCGCTACGGGAAGGAAGTCTTGAGATGACCGTCTACGCGATTGCACAATTGAAGATGACCGACCGCGCAGCCTACGATCGCTATCAGGCGCGGTTCTTCGATGTGTTCAAGAAGTACAATGGGCGCCTGCTCGCTGCCGATGAGCGACCGCGCGTGCTCGAAGGGGCGTGGCCGCACGACAAGCTGGTCATGATGTCGTTTCCGGACGAGGCCGCCTTCCTCGCCTTCTCGAACTCACCCGACTACGAGGAGATTTCGCGCGACCGCAAGGCGGGCGCGCAGGCGACCGTGTTACTGGTCAAGGGATTTGCGCCCGCCGGCTAGGACGTCACCAGAACGGCCCGTAGCCGAACACGAAGGGCGCGGGCACGCCGTAGGGATAAGGACGGTAGTGGACCGGCCGCGCGTAATAGCGGGGATCATGGCGCACGACGGGGCGCGCAATATGTTGGGTCCGCGCGGGTCGCCGCACATCGAAAACCGCGATCCCGGCCGAGGCCTCCGGCACCGTCGTCCTTGGCGCCGCGGACGCGCCGGGCAGGCCGACGGCAAGCGCGATGGCGACGGCCAATGCAAACCATCTCGCCATGACGATCCCTTGGGGCATCAGCCGGGGCGCCAGTAGCAGCTCATGCGCGGCACGATCACCGTGCCGCTGGGCCGGAATTCCTGCACATAGGTCGCGTTGCATTCGCGGACCGCATTGGGACCCGGATTGTAGCGCGGATAGACGCCGTCAGGGCTGTAATAGGGCGTGACTCGCAAACGCGGCGGTCGCTTGCGTGGCGGCGGGGCATCAGGCGGGGCTGCCTGGGCGAGGCGAATCTCGGAGCCGGCGGTCTGGGCCTCGGCGCCAACGCAAAATGGCGAAAACAACCCCATGCACAGTAGCGTCAGCGCTGTTTTCGCTCGCATTTTTCCGCCCACCTGAAACGTCCCGTTCGAGGCCCACGCTCCCTGTTTTGGCGGCGCCCGTCAACCTCGCCGCGCTTTATAAAGCGGGATGCATCAGCGGGAAACCCGCGCTGGAGCCCGTTTCAATGGAATTGAAACCGGCTCCAGATTCTTACTTTGACGCGTTTTCTTCACGCGAACCGGTATCCACTTCGCTCGAAAACGCTTTAGAACAACCCCATGTGGACGGAATTGAAAGCGCCCTCGCTGGCCGAGATGGAAGCGACGGCACACGACATCTTCGAGCGCCTGCCGGCGGAATTTCGTAGCCTGTGCGAGGGCGTGATCCTCCGCGTCGACGACTTCCCGACCGAGGAGGTCCTGGACGAGATGGAATGCGAGAGCGAGTTCGACCTGCTCGGCCTGTTCCAGGGCGTCGGCCTACCGCAGCAGAGCCTTGGCGACGTGGCGCGGCTGCCCAACATGGTCTGGCTCTACCGCCGGCCGATCCTGGATTACTGGGCCGAGCACGACGAGAGCCTTGGCCATATCGTCCGCCACGTCCTGATCCACGAGATTGGCCACCATTTTGGCCTGTCGGACGACGATATGGCGGCGATTGAGGCTAAGGCGGAGTAGGAGGCGCCGGCGTGAGATGAGCCCCCTCCCCCGCTTGCGGGCCGCGACGAGCTTCCCTCGCGCTGAGAGGGCTGGGGAGAGGGTCTCTCCGCAGCGGGACAGTCCCCTAGAGGCGAGAGCCCCCACCCGCCGCGCTTCGCGCGTCGACCTCCCCGCAAGCGGGAGAGGTGAAGTCCCGACGCCGCACCAGCTCTGCCTCAAACCAGCCAAGCAGACGAGACCTGCCGAATTCGGCCTAGGATTCAGGCCCCGGACACGATAAACACGCCTTCCCTGAACCACCCCGGGAAAGCGCAACCATGGACAAGTTCACCACGCTGGAAGGCGTCGCGGCGCCGCTGAAGATCATCAATGTCGACACCGACATGATCATTCCGAAGCAGTACCTCAAGACCATCAAGCGCACCGGCCTTGGCAAGGGACTCTTCTCCGAGCAGCGCTACAAGGATGACGGCAGCGAGAATCCGGACTTCGTCCTCAACCAGTCCGCCTATCGCAATGCCAAGGTGCTGGTCGCCGGCGACAATTTCGGCTGCGGATCGAGCCGCGAGCATGCGCCCTGGGCGCTGCTCGACTTCGGCATCCGCTGCGTGATCTCGACCTCGTTCGGCGACATCTTCTACAACAACTGCTTCAAGAACGGCATTCTGCCGATCCGCGTCAGCCAGGAAGACCTCGACAAGCTGTTCGACGATGCCGAGCGCGGCGCCAACGCGACGCTGACGATCGACCTGCCGAACCAGGAGATCCGCGGCCCCGACGGCGGCAAGGTCAAGTTCGAGATCGATCCGTTCCGCAAGCACTGCCTGATCAACGGCCTCGACGACATCGGCCTGACGATGGAGAAGAAGTCCTCGATCGACACCTATGAGGACAAGCTCAAGCGCGAACGCGCCTGGGCCTGATCGTAGGATTTCATTCGAGCCCCGGTGCTGTCAGCGCCGGGGCTTTTTCTTTGTCCTGAATATTATAGCTTCCGCGCATGCTGCCCGACATCGTCACCTTCTGGCACGGCCCGATGGACGCCCTGCGCCAGACCTGTCTGCGCTCGCAGCTGGCGGCCGGCCACAAGGTCACGGTCTACAGCTTCGACACCATTCCCGGCCTGCCCGCCGGCGTCGCCAACGCGGATGCCGAAGCGATCCTGCCGCATGCGTTCTCCGAACGCTTGCGGCCACCGCAACCGGATGGAAGCTGGCGCGACTGGACCACGCTGCAGTTCAGCGATTTCTTCCGCATGAAGCTGATGGCGAAGAATCTCGGCCTCTGGCTCGATGCCGATGTGCTGCTCTTGAAGCCGGTCGAGATCGATCCGGCAAAGCCCTACTTCGCCTGGGAGCGGCCACGCCAGCTCGGCAATTCCGTGATCTACCTGCCGCCCGGGCACGGCATCGTTGCCGCCTTCGAGGAACTGATGGAGCAGGAGGAGCTGACGCCGAACTGGCTGTCGGTCCGCCATCGAATCACCTTCATGATGCGCCGCCTGCGCGGCGGCTCGAACCGCCTCTCCGATATCCGCGTCGCGATCTTCGGCCCCGCGGCACTCACCGCGCTCGCGCGCCGCACCGGTGAGTTGCAAAACGCGCTGCCGAAGCAATCGTTCTATGCCGTGCATGCGGAACCAAAACTGTTCTTCGATCCCTCGAGCTATCTCGGCCTCGTCACCAACCCCGAGATCATCGGCCTGCACATCTCGCCCAAGGGGCGCGGCGGCGAAAAGCCGATTCCGGGCAGCCTGTACGCCTGGGCGGCGGAGCGGTTTTCGTAGCCCTCTCGCGTGTCCCGGACGCGGTGCAGCGTGCAACGCTGCCCCGCAGAGCCGGGACCCAGCTACCTGTGGGCCCCGGCTCTGCAACGCACCGCTGAAGAAGCGCTGCGCCGCGTCCGGGCACGAGAGCAATTTTCCCCGCTCGATCCAGTTTGATCCAGCGCAACGCGCCTCTGCATCATTGTGCTTAATTCGCTCCAATTCCGCTGTCCGAAGGGAGCTTTCCATGAGCACCGCAAGCAGGCCATATCCCATCGTCCAGGACCTCATCGACTCCTTTGCGAGCTGGCTGAAGCATCGCCGCGAGTTGAACGAGATGCGGCAGCTCGATCGCGCCGATTTCGACCGGATCGCGAGCGACTTGAGGATCGCGCCTGACGATCTCGAGGAACTGGTCCGCCACGGCAAGCATTCTGCCGACGAGCTGCCAATGATGCTGCAGCAACTCGGCATCAGCGCCGAAGGCCTCGGCCGCGCACAGCCACTCCTTCTCCGCGACATGGAGCGGGTCTGCTCGCTCTGCAATAACAAGGGACAATGCGACCGCGATCTGGCCGACGGCACTGCCGCGGAGAACTATCACGGCTACTGCGGCAACGCCGCGACGCTGGAATCGCTCGATCGCGCCGATGTCGCGCCGCGGTGAGCGGCGCAGGAGATTCGCTCGCCGCACACTCATCAATCCCTACCTTGGATCGGCGGAAGGATGTCTGCTGTGCCGCTGATAGCGGGGTATGGCAGATCTCCCCAGAGATCCGCGCCGGGTCAGGGTTAAACTCGCGCGCAACCATCACTGGTCGATCAGCACGTGGTGCACCTCGCCGAGCGGCAAAAGATCGCGAATAGTATGATGTATGCAAGATTCCGTTTTCGCGAGGAGGATGCCGGCGAGGCCACCGCAATTATCCGTGCTTGATCTCGACGAATGGCTCTGTTTGGATAGTTTCGCTTCGGGCAATTCGTATTTCGGATAATCATGGCAAATGAAGTAGATCGATCCCGTCGTTCATTGGGTGCTCGTTCACAAGAAAGCATCGTGACCGTCCACCGCGCGGGCATCGGGAATCGGCTGCTGGCGGCGTTGCCGCCGGCGGATCTCGGCTTGCTCACGCCCTACTTCCAGAAGGTCTCGTTCGAACCCGATGCCGTCCTGGTGCGGTCGGGCGATGAGCTCGACCCGGTTTATTTTCCCCATAGCGGCGCAATCGCCTTCATGCTCGATATGCCGGACGGGCAAACTGTCGCAACCACCTTGATGGGACGGGAAGGCGCTTTGGCCTCGTTCTCCGTGCTCGGCCCGTCGCTTTCATCCGTGACCGCGGTTACTCGCATAGCCGGCACAGCATCGCTGATTTCCGCCGCCAAATTTCGCGCCGCCTTTGCGCAAAGCACAGCCATCAGGAACGTCGTGCAGGTCCACGCCCGCGCGGTGTTATTGCAGCTCCAGCACGTAGCCGCTTGCAACGCGCTGCACCGGGTGGATGGCCGCATGGCGCGGTGGCTCCTGCAGCTTCACGACCGCGTGCCCGACGACCGGCTTCCGGTGACGCAAGAGGCGCTTGCGCAACTGCTTGGGGTGCGACGGACGACAGTAACCCTGACGATGAGCAAGCTACGCGAGGCCGGCGCGGTCCCGTCCGACGGGCGCGGGTTTGTAGAGATCGATCGGGCGCGGCTCGAGAAGGTCGCATGCGATTGTTATAGGCTCATGCAGCGCAACATCGATCGGATGTATTGCGAGGAATTGGCCGCGCCGTCCTCTGCTCTTGGCGAACAGAAGATGGCGGTTTGTCGCGGAAAAGCGGGTATCGCTTATTCGAGTTGACGCTTCAGCCCTTGCTCATCGCGGCAATAGCATCCGCGATTGCGATCGTGCGCTGTGCCATGTCGGCGTGCAGCCGCTCCACCATCGCACCATCCAACCGGATCGCGCCGCGCGAGACGTTCTCCGGCAGCTCGAACGCCGCGATGATTTTTCGCGCGCGCGCGACCTCCTCCTCGGGCGGCGTGAAGATCGCGTTGCAGGCATCGATCTGCGAGGGATGGATCAGCGTCTTGCCGTCGAAGCCGAGATCGCGGCCCTGCGCGCATTCGGTGGCGAATCCATCGGAATTGGCGATGTCGCTGTAGGGGCCGTCGAGGATTTCGAGGCCGTGGGCGCGCGTCGCGAGGATGCAGTGCGTGATCATCGGGATCATCGCGGCGCGGCCGGGCAGCATCTTGATGCGCGTTTCGCGTGAGATGTCGTTCGGGCCGAACACAAAGCCGGAGAGACGCCGCGATCGATCGCGCCCCGCCTCGGCCAGCTCCTCCGCGTGCAGCACGGCGCGCGCGGTCTCGATCATGGCCCAGACCTTCACCGTCGGCGCCGCGCCAAGCTCGGTAAGACGGAGGCCGATCGTATCCAGATCTTCGACACTTGAAACTTTTGGAACCAGGATGCCGTCGGGCGAGGCCTTGGCGGCCATGGCGAGATCGTCGGCCCACCAGGGCGTGTCGAGACCGTTGGTCCGGATCAGGATCTCGCGCTTGCCAAAGCCCTTGGCTGCGATCGCGGCGGCGATCCCATCACGGGCCACCGCTTTGGCATCCGGCGCGACGGAATCTTCCAGATCCAGGATCAGGCCGTCGGCGGCGAGATTGCGCGCCTTTTCCAGCGCACGGGGGTTGGAGCCGGGCATGAACAGATGGCTGCGGCGCGGGCGGGTCATGCGAGCGTTCCTTCCGGTTTCCTCAAGCGGGCTCTTGATCGAAGCCGATAGCACCTGGCCTGCCTATTCGAAAGGCTTGTTCGCCCCTGCGGTCTATGATTAGGCATAGGTATGATGACATTCCCAGAGCATTTGCTGGAAGGCTACAGGGCCTTCGCCACCCAGCGGCTGCCGACCGAGCAGACCCGCTACCGCGACCTGTCGGTGAAGGGGCAATCGCCGGAAGTGATGGTGATTGGCTGCTGCGACAGCCGCGTCTCGCCGGAAGTGATCTTCGACGTCGGCCCGGGCGAATTGTTCGTGGTCCGCAACATCGCCAATCTGGTGCCCGTGTATCAGCCCGACGGCAACGCGCATGGCGTCTCGGCCGCGCTGGAATATGCGGTGACGGTGCTGAAGGTGAAGCACATCGTGGTGCTCGGCCACGCCCAATGCGGCGGCATCCGCGCCTTCGTCGACAAGATCGAGCCGCTCACGCCCGGCGACTTCATCGGCAAATGGATGCAGATGTTCATCAAGCCGGGTGAAGTGGTCGAGCAACGCGACCATGAGAGCATGGCGCAATTCGTCGAGCGCATCGAGAAGGCCGCGGTGTTCCGCAGCCTGGAAAACCTGATGACGTTCCCATTCGTGCAGAAGGCAGTCGACAGCGGCCAGATGCAGACCCACGGCGCCTATTTCGGCGTCGCGGAGGGATCGCTGTTCGTGCTGGACAAGGTTGCGAAGGAATTCAAGAACGCGCGGGGCGTGGCGTAGGCCACCGCTCTCGTAGGGTGGGCAAAGCGAAGCGTGCCCACCATCTGTCGCAATCGGAAAGAATGGTGGGCACGGCGCTTTGCGCCTTTGCCCACCCTACGGCAGCGTTGACGTGCCTTACGCCGCCTGCTTCTTCGCGCTGATCAGCTTGCGGTTGATCAGCACTTCCGCGATCTGGATCGCGTTGAGCGCGGCGCCCTTGCGGAGGTTGTCGGACACGCACCACAGCACGAGGCCGTTCTCAACCGTCGCGTCCTCGCGGATGCGGCTGATGTAAGTCGCGTCCTCGCCGGCCGCTTCATAGGGCGTCGCGTAGCCGCCGGGCTCCTGCTTGTCGATGACGAGACAGCCGGGCGCCCTGCGCAGGATGTCGCGCGCCTCATCCGCACTGATCGGATTCTCGAACTCGATGTTGACGGCCTCGGAGTGGCCGACGAACACCGGCACGCGCACGCAGGTGGCGGAGAGCTTGATCTTGGGATCAAGAATCTTCTTGGTCTCCGCCATCATCTTCCACTCTTCCTTGGTGTAGCCGTCCTCCATGAAGACGTCGATGTGGGGGATGACGTTGAAGGCGATGCGCTTGGGGAATTTCTTCGCGACCAGCTTGTCATTGGTGTAGACGGCCTTGGTCTGCGAGAACAGCTCGTCCATCCCGTCCTTGCCGGCGCCCGACACCGATTGATAGGTCGAGACCACGACGCGCTTGATGGTCGCCTTCTCGTGCAAGGGCTTGAGCGCGACCACGAGCTGCGCGGTCGAGCAGTTCGGGTTGGCGATGATGTTCTTCTTCTTGAAGCCTTCGGTCGCGCCTGCGTTCACCTCCGGCACGATCAGCGGCACGTCCGGATCCATGCGCCAGGCCGACGAGTTGTCGATCACGACGGCGCCGGCGGCGCCGATCTTCGGCGACCATTCCTTCGATACCTCGCCGCCGGCCGACATCAGGCAGATGTCGACGTCGGAGAAGTCGTAATGCTCGAGCGCCTTGCACTTCAGGGTGCGGTCGCCATAGGAGACCTCGACGCCGACGCTGCGGCGTGACGCCAGCGCCACGACCTCGTCCGCGGGGAATTTGCGCTCGTCGAGAATGTTGAGCATTTCCCGTCCGACATTGCCGGTCGCGCCGACGACTGCGACTTTGTAACCCATCGTTCACTCTCCGATGAAAAAGCCCGTTCCCGAAGCTGACGCTTAAACGGGAAGAGCAGCGCTTCTATGCGAGAACCGGCCTCAAGACAACGTTGGACCATGCCTTAGGGACGTGGATGCACTCGCCTGAGGCCAGCACGGCCGTTAGCCCTACCCAGATCCACCTGACTCTCTTGGCTATCGCCGACGAGGTCGTCGGCACGCTGGCGCATCTGGTCGCCTATGTGGGGGCGCTCGCGCTGTTTGCCATCCTCGCCCTCGCGGCGCTCGGCCAGCTCCCCGAGCTACGCGGCGATGATCCCGCAGACAAGCCGGGCTGGAGCACGGCCGATCGCTCGCACCCGGCCTTCGCCCTGAGCCGGATCGATTCATCAGAGAAAACAGCCTCTTACACCATCCTTCGGCATCCCGAAGGCGGCCGCAAAGACGTGATGCGCTGGGCGAGCGCGGCGGACCAGCCGGTGGCCGAGCTCGAAATCTATCGGGAAGGTGGCGAATTCGATGTGACCCGTCCTGTCGCGATGGACCTCGCCGTCCAGATGGGCCTCGGGGCGGCGACCCCGCTCGAGCAAGCCGGCCTGATCGAGACGAAATTCGGCCCCGTCGCACTGTTCCGGCCGATCGGCACGGACAAGGGGACGCCGGCCTGCCTCGGCTACCTCAAGCGCAACGAGGAGCCGGCCTTGCAGATCTCCGGCTTCTCCTGCCAGGGCGATACCCTGCCCGCCCGGCGCGCGGCGATCGCCTGCACGCTGAACCGGCTGACGCTGTTGACCTCCGGCAACGAGCCGAAGCTGGCGGAATTGTTCGCCCATGCCGAGCTGAAGCGCCGTGGTTGCGACCTCGCGGGCTCGCCGGACTGGCTGCTGGGCGCGGCCAACGCGCAATTGCGCGGGGCGCTTTGACCGGCATCAAGGTCAAGTGGCTGGTATTGATGCAACTTTTGCCGGCGCGCACGATTATTCCGAGCTGGTGTGACCCAATAGACCTAGTTGCACTCACCCCGGCCGGGCTAGTATGGGGGTGAAATCGACTGGCGGCCTGCCGCCTGAAGGGGACGTGATGAGCTCGAAATTCTCTGCCAAATTGGCGACCTTGCTTGCAGCGGGCGCCGTGATTGCCATGTCGTCTGCCATTGTGGCGACGCCGGCCTCGGCCGACACCAAGACCAAGCGCTATGACGAGCGTGGCCGGCACTATTACGGCCCGAGCGGACCCAACGCCGTCTACCAGCAGGGCCGCACCCGCATCTATGTGAGCAAGCGCTCCTGGCTCGACGGCGGCACCGAGGTCAATCCGGGCGACCGCAAGTTCTCCGACTACGCCTTCCCGCCGGCGGTCGGATATCCGTCCTTCGCCCGCGAGAATCTCAACCGCCCGATCGACCGCCAGCCGCTTTCGCCGCCGCAGGACGTCGGCGGCTATCCGCAGAATTTCCCGCTGTACTGAGCGGACGGCGATCCGAATCAAAAGGCCGGGCTTTCGCCCGGCCTTTTTGTTTTGGAAGGTGCGTAGGGTGGGCAAAGGCGCTGAAAGCGCCGTGCCCACGATCTCTCTCGGTCACGAAAAATGCGTGGGCACGCTTCGCTTTGCCCACCCTACGATTCCTGTTGCTTGGGTGAGATGCGTGCGCCTCACGCGTTCGCAGCCGGATCATAGCGCCTGCAAAACTCCTCGATCGCTTCGGAGCGGAAATCGGCGAGGCGCTCGAAGATGAGCTCATCCGGCCAATCCCACCAGGCGATGCGGCGCAGGCTGTCCGCAACGGAATCAGGAAAGCGCTTGCGGATCGGACGCGCGGGAACGCCGCCGACGATCGTGTAGGGCTCGACATCGCGGCTGACCACCGCGCCCGCAGCGATCACCGCGCCGTCACCAACGTTCACGCCGGGCAGCAGGATGGCGGCGTGCCCGATCCAGACATCATTGCCGACAATCACCCGGTCGCCGCGGCGGTCCGCGAAGAAGTCGAGGTCGCGCGTCACGCCCGCCTCGTAATATTCAGGGCAATAGGTGAAGCGATGCTGCGACGGCCGGCCCATCGGATGATTGGGCGCACCGATCCGCACCGAATTGGCGATGGCCGTGAACTTTCCGATGGCGGCGTCGGCGACCTCGCAGTTCTCGCCGAGATAGGAGTAGTCGCCGAGCGAGGCATATTCGATGCGGGTGTTGGAAAGGACCTCGCAGCGGCGGCCAATCTGCGCCTCGCGCTGGCGCACCGTGTCATGGATGATGGTTTCCGCGATCTTGGGGCGGGGTGAAGCATCCATGAATCAGCTCCGAGAGCAGGTGCCGTAGGGTGGGCAACGGCGCTGAAAGCGCCGTGCCCACCATCTTTCTAAGCGCACTCAGAACGTGGGCACGCTTCGCTTTGCCCACCCTACCAGAGCTGCGCCCGCTTACGCGTGCAGCTTCTGCAGTTCCTTCAGGATCGCTTCGCCCATCTGCGTGGTCGAGGCGGCCGTGGTGCCTTCCGACTTGATGTCGGCGGTGCGCAGGCCGCTGGCGAGCACCGCGGCGATCGCGGCGTCGACCTTGTCGGCGAGCGCGCCCATGTCGAAGGAATAGCGCAGCGCCATGCCGAACGACGAGATCATCGCGATGGGATTGGCGAGGCCCTGGCCTGCGATATCAGGCGCCGAGCCGTGCACGGGCTCGTACAGCGCCTTGCGCTTCTTGGTCTTGACGTCGACCTCGCCGAGCGAGGCCGAGGGCAGCATGCCGAGCGATCCCGTCAGCATCGCCGCGATGTCGGACAGCATGTCGCCGAACAGATTGTCGGTGACGATGACGTCGAACTGCTTCGGCCATTTCACCAGCATCATGCCGCCGGAATCGGCGAGCTGGTGCTCGAGCGTGACATCAGGGTATTCGCGCTTGTGGACCTGGGTCATGACCTCGTTCCAGAGCACGCCCGATTTCATGACGTTGCGCTTTTCCATCGACGTCACTTTGTTCTTGCGCTTCCTGGCAAGCTCGAAGGCGACGCGGCCGATGCGCTCGATCTCATAGGTGTCGTAGACCTGGGTATCGACGGCGCGCTTCTGGCCATTGCCGAGGTCGGTGATGGTCTTGGGCTCGCCGAAATAGACGCCGCCGGTGAGCTCGCGCACGATGACGATGTCGAGGCCTTCGACGGCCTCGCGCTTCAGGCTCGATGCATCGGCCAGCGCCGGGTAGCACACCGCGGGACGGAGGTTGGCGAACAAGGCCAGATCCTTGCGCAGACGCAGCAGACCGGCTTCGGGGCGCACCTCATAGGGCACCGCGTCCCACTTCGGACCGCCGACCGCGCCGAAGATGATGGCGTCGGCCGCAAGCGCCTTGGCCATGTCGCCCTCGGAGATCGACACCTTGTGCGCGTCATAGGCGGAGCCGCCGACGAGGCCGGTATCCGTCTCGAACTTGGCGATCCCGGCCGAATTGAGCCAGTCGATCAGCCGCTTCACCTCGCCCATCACCTCGGGGCCGATACCGTCGCCGGGAAGCAGCAGCAATTTGTGGGTCGCCATGGTCGTTTCCTCTGAGATCGATTTCGGCCGGAGTGCTAGAGCGGCGTTGCGCGCTTGGCAAGACACCATTGCCGGGGTGCGGCTGTGCAAGGCGGACGGGGCCTGCCACACTGGGTGGGCCGGAGAACCCCTTGCACGCCCAAGACTGCTTTACTAAAGACCGCCACCCGCCCTACGCGCATCCCGCGCGGCTGATCCTGACCCTGTCGCTGGCGGCGACGGTCGGGCTCGGCATCGGCCGCTTTGCCTATGCGCTGGTGCTGCCCGACATGCGGGAGGCCCTCGGCTGGTCTTACTCGGCGGCCGGATTCATGAACACCATCAACGCCGTCGGCTATCTCGTCGGCGCGCTTGTGGCCTCGCGCCTGATCCAGCGCGTCGGCTGGGCAGCCGCGATCCGCGGCGGAACTGTGGCCTGCGTCGCCGCGCTCGCCATTTGCGCGCTGACGGGGAATTTCGTCGCGCTGAGCCTGGCGCGCCTCGTACTCGGTCTCGGAGCCGCGGCGGGCTTCGTCGCCGGCGGCGCGCTCGCTGCGACCATCGCCCAGTCGCGCCCGGAGCGGGCCAATTTCCTGCTCAGCCTGTTCTATGCCGGGCCCGGCATCGGCATTCTGTCCTCGGGGCTGATCGCGCCGTTCACGCTGCAATATTTCGGGCCGGGCTCGTGGTGGATGGTGTGGTGGGCGCTGACACTGCTCTCGGCCGCGATGACCGTGCCGCTGTTCCTGATCCGCATCGAGAGCGGCGCCCGTTTCTCCGAAGGCAGCCACGCCGCCTTCGCGATTCGTCCCGTGCTGATCTACCTCGCCGGCTACTTCCTGTTCGGCGCGGGCTACATCGCCTACATGACCTTCATGATCGCCTATGTACGCGACGGCGGCGGCGGGGCCGCAGCACAAGCGGCGTTCTGGGGCCTGATCGGCCTGTCCGCCTTCGTCACACCCTGGGCCTGGCGCGGCGTGCTGGCGCTCGACCGCGGCGGATTGGCGACCGCCATCATCCTCGGCACCAATGCACTCGGTGCGGCCCTGCCGATGCTCGGGCATTCGCCGGCGTGGCTCGCGGTCTCCGCCGTGGTGTTCGGCGTCGCCTTCTTCGCCGTGGTCGGCTCGACCACTGCCTTCGTGCGCTTCAACTATCCGCCGGCGATGTGGCCGACCGCGATCGCGGCGATGACGATTTCGTTCGGCGTCGGGCAAACGCTGGGGCCGATCGTGGTCGGCGCCATCACGGACGCGCTGGGGAGCTTGAGCTACGCGCTCAACGTGTCGGCGGCGCTGCTGGCGCTGGGGGCGGTCGCGTCGCTATGTCAGCGGAAGGTGGGGCCAGCCAAGGAATCGGCGCCGTAGGGTGGGCAAAGGCGCGTAGCGCCGTGCCCACGGTTTTATTCATGATGGATGGAATGGTGGGCACGCTTCGCTTTGCCCACCCTACGGCAGCTTCGCCGGAACGGCGATCAGCTCCCGCTAAACGAATTGTACCCCTGGTCTTCCCAATAGCCGCCCTTGTAGTCGTTGGTGACTTCCATCGAGACCACGTATTTCGGGTTCTTGAAGCCGAGTTTTGTCGGCACGCGGATCTTCATGGGAAAACCATAGGCGCGCGGCAGGATCTCGTTCGCGTATTTGAACGTCATCTGGGTCTGCGGATGCAGCGCGCTGCGCATGTCGAGCGGCGAATTGTAGCCGTCCTTGTCGGCGCACTGGAACCAGACGTATTTGGCGCGTGTGTCGGCGCCAATCAGCTTGAGGAAATCGCGCAAGGGCGTGCCGGTCCAGCTGCCGATCGCGCTCCAGCCCTCGACGCAGATGTGACGCGTGATCTGCGTGACCTCAGGCAGCTTGTAGAGCTCGTCCAGTGTCCACGACTTCTTATTGTCGACCAGACCGCGAACCTCGAGCTTCCAGTCGGCGCCAGCGACGTCGGGTGCGTCGTCGAGATCGTAATAGGCATTGAACGGAAACGGCTTCGTGATCGCGCTCTCGGGAAAAGTCGGCGCCAGCGCGTCGGGATTGAAGATGAAGGCCTGCACCGCGTCGTTGAATTTCGAGACCTGCTTCAGCATCTCCTCCGCCGAGGACGAGTCGATCACATCGCAGCCGGTGAGCAGCGTCAGCGCGCCCAGGCTGGCGCCGCCCGCGATGAAGCGGCGGCGGCTGACGTCGGGCATCGTCTTGATGGAGTCCTTGATCAGGAGCCGCTTGTCGACGCCGGGGATCAGGAATGAACGCTTGGCCATGCTCTCCTCACATATCTATATTGAGCATGATCTTGTCGGAAAACCGCTTTACACTTTTCCGGATCATGCTCTAGCGACCGATGATCATGGCGCGCAGGCTCTTCGGCACGAGCAGCGCGAGCAGGACGTGAACGACGAGGAACGCGCAGATCGCGGCCATGCAGAAGAAATGGATGTAGCGCGCGGTCGGGTAGTCGCCGAACAGGGCGACGAGATAGTAGAGCTGCACCGGCTTCCACATCCCCAAGCCCGTGAGCACGATCAGCACGCCGACCACGATGATGCCGGCATAGAGCAGGCGCTGTACGTAATTGTAGACGGTGAGGTCGTCATGGCCGAGCTTGAAGGTCAGCGCAGCCCTGACGTCGTGGAGCACGCCCGAAGGTGTGATCGGCAACAGTTTCTTGCGGAAGCGGCCGGTGGCAAAGCCCGTGATGAGATAGGCGAGGCCGTTGATCATCAACAGCCACATCGCGGCAAAGTGCCAGAGCAGGCCGCCGCCGAGCCAGCCGCCGAGCGTGTACTCGCGCGGAAAACTGAAGCCGAACAGCGGCGAGGCGTTGTAGATCTGCCAGCCCGACAGGATCATCAGGATCATGGCCAGCGCATTGACCCAGTGCATGACGCGGACCCAGGCCGGCTGGATCACTTTGGCCGGGGCGGCGCTGACCTGCTCGTCGGTGACTGTGAGGCTCGACATGATGGTTCCGTCCTGAATGTCGTGTGACACCGATTATACGCCGATGCGCCCGCTTTCGTTACGCCCTGTCCGCCATCGAATCGATAGCGTCGGGCTATAGCGGTCACAATAAAGCGAGCCGGGTGCCCCCGGCTCGCCGTTTCGTCGCATCCTGTTCGGGGATGAAACAGGATCGCGCGGTGTTACGTCGCCGGCATCAGCACGGTGTCGACCACATGGATCACGCCGTTGGACTGGTTGACGTTGGAGATCGTGACCATCGAGGTGCCGCCCTTGGCATCGACGATCCAGGTCTTACCGTCCATCTTCTTGACCGTCAGTTCCTCGCCTTCGGCGGTCTTCAGCTTCTTGCCCTCGGTGAGGTCGGAGGCCTCGAGCTTGCCGGGCACGACGTGGTAGGTGAGGATCTTGGTCAGCGTCGCCTTGTTCTCGGGCTTGACCAGATTGTCGACGGTGCCGGCCGGCAGCTTGCCGAAGGCCGCGTTGGTCGGCGCGAACACCGTGAACGGACCCTTGCCTTCCAGCGTCGGCACCAGGCCGGCCGCCTTCACCGCCGCGACCAGCGTGGTGTGGTCCTTCGAATTGACCGCGTTCTGGACGATGTTCTTGGACGGGAACATCGCGGCGCCGCCGACCATGACGGTCTTCTCCTCGGCGCGGACAGGCGCGACGACGGTCGCGGTGATGGCCAGGGCGCTGAAGGCGGCGGCGGCGAGATAGGCAATGCGCTTCGACATGGAAAGTCTCCCGATTGAATTGGTCCCGGCGATGGCCGGTGTTGGGTTGGGGCAACAACGGCGACTGCGACCTGTTGGCGTGAAGCAGCAGCGCCGTCGTTGGACCGAACTACGGGAGGGTTCGGGTTGCGGTTTCGGAGAAAAATTCTTTGTGATGCGTGAAACTATGGAGCGGCGTGTCCGTGTGATGCGCGAGCACGCCAAGCGGACGGTGCCGTAGGGTGGGCAAAGCGCAGCGTGCCCACCAACCGCAAATGGAGAGAGGTGGTGGGCACGGCGCTTTGCGCCTTTGCCCACCCTACGACAGTGCGCCCGTTGCAGTAGTTGTGCCCGCACTAATCCCTGTTGTTCGGCGTCTGAATGAATCCGCGATTATGCGTCGGGCTGATCAGCAGCTCGTTGATGCAGACGCGCGGCGGCATGCTCGCGATGAACGCGATGGTGCGGCCGAGATCTTCGGATTGCAGCATCTTCGCCTGCTCGTCCTCGCTCGGCACCACCGGGCGCAGCTTAAGGATCGGCGTTGCTACCTCGCCCGGCATCAGACAGCAGGCGCGCAGGCCGTTGACGCATTCGTCCATGTTGAAGGAATGGGTCAGCGCCAGCACCGCATGCTTGGTCGTGGTGTAGGCCGGCCCCGGCATCTTCGAGACGTGGCGGCCGGCCCAGGACGAGACGTTGATGATCGCGCCGTCCTGCTGCTTGCGCATCGTCGGCAGCACCGCGCGCATGCAATAGAGCACGCCGTTGAGATTGACCTGGACCAGTCTGTCCCAGCCCTCCAGTTCCATGTCCTTCCAGCTGCGCTTGGGAACATTGATGCCGGCATTGTTGACCAGGAGGTCGATGCGGCCGTGCCTGGCGACGATCTGATCGGCGGCTTTCTGGGCTTCCGCAGCATTGGCCACGTCCAGCGCGATGGCCTCGGCCGCCCCGCCCGTCTTGGCGATTTTGGCAACCACGGTATCCAGGACGTCCTTCCGCCGGCCCGACACCACCACCGTCCAGCCGTCGGCCGCCAGCGCCTCGGCGCCGGCCTCGCCGATCCCGCTGCCTCCACCCGTGACCCAGGCCACGCGTTTCCCACCTTTTGTCATGCAAACTGTCTCCGTTGCTTCATTGGGGCGGTTTTTGCTAATCCAGCCCTCGGTTTGACCGGCCTTCGCCGGCGAGGAATGTTGCATGAACCCAGCTGCCAACGCCAATTTGTTCTCCCGCCTGTTCGACGGCCTGGACGATCCGAAGCGCCTCGCGATCGAGACGCATGACGGCGGCCATATCAGCTATGGCGAGTTGATCGCGCGGGCCGGGCAGATGGCAAATGTGCTGGTCGCGCGCGGCGTGAAGCCGGGCGACCGCGTTGCGGTACAGGTCGAGAAATCCGTCGCCAATATCGTGCTGTATCTCGGCACTGTCAGGGCCGGCGCGGTCTACCTTCCGCTCAACACCGCCTATACGCTGAACGAGCTTGACTACTTCATCGGCGACGCCGAGCCGTCGCTGGTGGTCTGCGATCCCTCCAAGGCGGAGGGCCTCGCCCCGATCGCCGCCAAGGTAAAGGCCAAGATCGAGACGCTCGGAGCTGACGGCAAGGGCTCGCTGACGGAAGCCGCCGACAAGGCCGGCAGCGAATTCACGACCGTCGCGCGGGCGAACGACGATCTCGCCGCCATCCTCTACACCTCGGGCACCACGGGGCGCTCCAAGGGCGCGATGCTAACGCATGATAATCTGGCGTCGAACTCGCTCTCGCTCGTCGGCTATTGGCGCTTCACCGACAAGGACGTGCTGATCCACGCACTGCCGATCTATCATACCCACGGCCTGTTCGTGGCGACCAACGTGACGCTGTTCGCGCGGGCGTCGATGATCTTCTTGCCGAAGCTCGATCCGGATTTGATGATCAAGCTGATGGCGCGCGCCACGGTGCTGATGGGCGTGCCGACCTTCTATACGCGCTTGCTCCAGAACCCTGCGCTGTCGAAGGAGACGACCAAGCATATGCGGCTGTTCATCTCGGGCTCGGCGCCGCTGCTGGCGGAGACCCATCGCGAATGGTCGGCGCGCACGGGGCACGCCGTGCTCGAGCGCTACGGAATGACCGAGACCAACATGAACACGTCGAACCCCTATGACGGCGAGCGCGTGCCCGGCGCGGTCGGCTTCCCCCTCCCCGGCGTCTCCGTGCGCGTCACCGAGCCCGAGACGGGCAAGGAGCTGCCGCACGAGGAGATCGGCATGATCGAGGTCAAGGGCCCGAACGTCTTCAAGGGCTATTGGCGCATGCCGGAGAAGACTAAGTCCGAATTCCGCGACGACGGCTTCTTCATCACCGGCGATCTCGGCAAGATCGACACCAAGGGCTACGTCCACATCCTCGGCCGCGGCAAGGATCTCGTGATCTCCGGCGGCTTCAACGTCTATCCGAAAGAGATCGAGAGCGAGATTGACGCCATGCCGGGCGTGATCGAATCCGCTGTGATCGGCGTGCCGCACGCCGATTTCGGCGAGGGCGTCACGGCGGTTCTGGTCTGCAACAAGGGCGCGGACGTGAGCGAGGCCTCGGTACTGAAGGCGCTCGACGGGCGGCTTGCGAAGTTCAAGATGCCCAAACGCGTCTTCGTCGTCGACGAGCTGCCGCGAAACACCATGGGCAAGGTGCAGAAGAATATCCTGCGGGATACGTACAAGGATATCTACGCGAAGAAGTGAGGGGACTCGTCGCAGGTTGCGACGAGGAGCATCCACAAAACGCGCTATCATGCCCGGCTTGACCGGGGTATCCAGTACGCCGCAGCCTTTCGAGGCAAGCACCGCCGTCTCTGGAATACTGGATCGCCCGATCAAGTCGGGCGATGACAGCGGAGTGTGTGGTAAGCGTTATGGCGCACGCCACTCACAGTCCGCCGACCAGACTCATCACGAACCGGCTGCCGACGATCAACAGATAACATCCGAACGCGACTTCCAGCGACCGCTTCGACATCGCATGCGCGGCTCTCACGCCTAGCGGCGCGGTGACGAGGCTCATCGGCATCACCAGCACGGCGCCGATCAGCGAGACGTAACCGAGCGCGAACGGGATCTGCAGGGCTGCGACGGCCGGATAGTTCGCCGCCGCAGGCCAGCCCGCATAGATGTAGCCGAGCGCGCCGGGGATCGAGATCAGCACCGCGAGTGCGGATGACGTCGCCACCGCCTGATGGATCGGACGGCTGTAGAAAGTCATCAGCAGGTTCGAGAACAGGCCGCCGCCGATGCCCATCAGCGTCGAAAGAATACCGACGCAAAAGCCGTAGACGCGCATCAAGGGACCCTTCGGCAGATCTTCGCCCAACTTCCAGCCTTCACGCGCGAAGATGAGGCGTGCCGCCGCCGACCAGGCGACACAGACGAACACGATCTTGAACAGCCGCTCCGGCGCATAGCGCGCGACCACGCTGCCGGCGACCACGCCGATCACGATCGGCAGCCACCACACCCGCAAGATGGCCATATCGACGGCGCCGCGCTTGTAATGCGCCTGGAACGAACGGATCGAGGTCGGGATGATTACCGCGAGCGAGGTGCCGATGCAGAGCGGCATGCGCACCTGCAGCGGCACGCCGGCGATGCGAAAGCATTCGTAGAACACCGGCACGAGAATCGCGCCCCCGCCGATGCCGAGCACGCCGGCCAAAAATCCCGAAAGCGCGCCGGTTGCGATCAGCAGCAGCGCGAGCTCGACGATGTCCTTGATATCAAGTCCTGCAATCACCCCAGACCTGCCCCGGCGACTGGTCGCAACCTCTCCCGACGTCAGCCGCAGACGGCTGCGGTCCCAGCTTTAGGCGATCCGGGTTGCGTGGTCGACGCACCGGACGTGCCGGCTGGGGTGGAATGCGGGCTGCGCATATCCGCGGTCCCAGCGAAACGGGCCCAGCGTACGGTGGGCCGAGTCGCCCTGGCCCTGACGGGGCGGCTACGGCCGACACGGACCGATTGCTGCGAGCGGCAAGCGGCGGGGCAGTGGGTTAGAGGCGTTCCAATAGCGATTTCAATGCGCCTCGCACAGGCTGCGAAGTAGCGAATCTAGGTTCTTAATTTGGTTGGCGGACCGATGTCCTGGTATACCAAGCCCCTGATTGGCCTTGTTTCATCAAGGCTCTAGAGCTGAACCATGGTTCGATTTATGGCAATTTGGAGATTGCGCAGGCCAAATCGACTCCGTAAATAGAGCCGACCTTTCCGATCCCCGCGCGCCCCCTGCAGGGCCGCCATAAAACATCAAAGCCCATGACCGCACGGATCGAACGACCCCTCTCGCCGCACATGCAAGTCTACCGCTGGACGCTGACGATGGCTCTGTCCATCATCCATCGCGCCACCGGTATTGCCCTCTATTTCGGAACCCTGCTGCTGGTCTGGTGGCTGGTTGCCGCGGCTTCCGGCCCGGCCGCTTACGCGCACGTCCAGGCCTTCGCCGGCAGCATCATCGGGCGGCTGATCGTGTTCGGCTACACCTGGGCGCTGATGCACCATATGCTCAGCGGCATCCGGCATTTCGTGTGGGACCTCGGCTACGGCTTCAAGGCCAATGAGCGGGAAGCGCTGACCTGGGGCGCCCTGATCGGCGGCATCGCGCTGACGGTGCTGATCTGGATCATCGCCTATGCGAACGGAGGTGGACGATGAGCGCATCCGATACGCCGAAGCGCAGCCTGCGCACCCCGCTCGGCCGCGTCCGCAATCTCGGCGCCGCGCATTCCGGCACGTCCGATTTCTGGCGCCAGCGCATCACCGGCGTCGCCATGACGCTGCTGATGATCCCGGCGCTGGTGATCATCGTGATGCTGCTCGGCCGCAATCAGGTCTACGCTGCGCAGACCCTGAGCTCCATTCCCGTCGCGGTGATCCTGCTCCTCTTCATCTTCGCCAGCGCCTGGCACATGAAGATCGGCATGCAGGTGGTGATCGAGGACTACGTCCATAACGAGAAGCTGAAGCTCGTCTCGATCATGCTCAACAATTTCTTCTCGGTCGCCGTGGCGCTCGCCTCGACCTACGCGATCCTGAAACTGTCCTCCGGAGTGTAACCCATGGCCACCACAACGAATGGCACGGGCAACGGCGCTCCCGCCACCAACGGCAAAGCCTATCCGATCGAAGACCACACCTATGACGTCGTCGTGGTCGGCGCTGGCGGCGCGGGCCTGCGCGCCGTGGTCGGCTGCAGCGAAGCCGGCCTGCGCACGGCCTGCATCACCAAGGTGTTTCCGACCCGCTCGCACACGGTGGCGGCGCAGGGCGGCATCTCCGCCTCGCTCGGCAACATGCACAAGGACGACTGGCGCTGGCACATGTACGACACCGTGAAGGGGTCGGACTGGCTCGGCGATCAGGACGCGATCGAATACATGGTGCGCAACGCGCCCGACGCGGTCTACGAGCTCGAGCATTGGGGCGTTCCGTTCTCGCGCACCGAGGACGGCAAGATCTATCAGCGTCCGTTCGGCGGCATGACCATGGACTACGGCAAGGGCCAGGCGCAGCGCACCTGCGCCGCCGCCGACCGCACCGGCCACGCCATGCTGCACACGATGTACGGCCAGTCGCTGCGCCACGCTGCCGAGTTCTTCATCGAGTTCTTCGCCATCGACCTGATCATGGACGACCAGGGCACCTGCCGCGGCGTCATCGCGCTCAAGCTCGACGACGGCACGCTGCACCGCTTCCGCGCCCAGACCGTGATCCTCGCGACCGGCGGCTACGGCCGTGCCTATGCCTCCTGTACCTCGGCGCACACCTGCACCGGTGACGGCGGCGGCATGGTGCTGCGCGCCGGCCTGCCGATGCAGGACATGGAGTTCGTGCAGTTCCACCCGACCGGCATCTACGGCTCGGGCTGTCTCGTCACCGAAGGCGCCCGCGGCGAAGGCGGCTATCTCGTCAACTCGGAAGGCGAGCGCTTCATGGAGCGCTATGCGCCCTCGGCCAAGGACCTCGCCTCGCGCGACGTCGTCTCGCGCGCGATGACCATCGAGATCCGCGAAGGTCGCGGCGTCGGCAAGAAGAAGGACCACATCTTCCTGCATCTGGACCATCTCGATCCCGCGGTGCTGGCCGAGCGGCTGCCGGGCATCTCGGAATCCGCAAAGATCTTCGCCAATGTCGACGTGACGCGCGAGCCGATCCCGATCGTGCCGACGGTGCACTACAACATGGGCGGCATCCCCACCAACTATCACGGCGAAGTCCTGACCAAGAAGGACGGCGACGACAACGCCATCATCCCCGGCCTGATGGCGATCGGCGAAGCCGCCTGCGTCTCCGTGCACGGCGCCAACCGCCTCGGCTCCAACTCGCTGATCGACCTCGTCGTGTTCGGCCGCGCCGCAGCGCTCCGCCTCGCCGAGAAGCTGACGCCCAATGCCAAGCAGCCGGAGCTGCCGGCGAACTCGTCCGAGCTCGCGCTCGGCCGGCTCGACCATTACCGCTACGCCTCCGGCGGCACGCCGACCGCAAAACTGCGCGAAGGCATGCAGCACGTGATGCAGAGCAATTGCGCGGTGTTCCGCACCGGCGAAGTCCTCAGCGAGGGCCAGAACCTGATCGAGAAGGTCCACAGCGGCATCACCGACATCGCCGTGTCCGACCGCTCGCTGGTGTGGAATTCGGACCTCGTCGAGACGCTCGAGTTCGACAATCTGATCTCGCAGGCGGTGGTGACGATGAATTCGGCCGCCAACCGCACCGAGAGCCGTGGCGCGCATGCGCGCGAGGATTTCTCCGAACGCGACGACAAGAACTGGATGAAGCACACGCTGGCCTGGCTGGACGATGCCGGCAAGGTCAAGATCGAGTACCGCCCGGTTCACGACTACACCATGACCAACGACGTGCAGTACATCCCGCCGAAAGCGCGTGTGTACTGAGCGAACAGCGAAGGCCTTATCGAGATGGTTGAATTCGCACTTCCGAAGAACTCCAAGATCACTGGCGGCAAGACCTGGCCGAAGCCCGCGGGCGCGACCGAGACACGCGAGTTTCGCGTCTATCGCTGGAATCCGGACGACGGCAAGAATCCGAGCGTCGACACCTATTACGTCGACACCAATGATTGCGGTCCGATGGTGCTGGACGGCCTGATCTGGATCAAGAACCACATCGACCCGTCGCTGACCTTCCGCCGCTCCTGCCGCGAAGGCGTCTGCGGCTCCTGCGCCATGAACATCGACGGCCAGAATACGCTCGCCTGCACCCGCTCGATGCACGACGTGAAGGACGGCGCGGTGAAGATCAATCCGCTGCCGCACCAGCCGGTGGTGAAGGACCTCGTCCCCGACCTCACCAATTTCTACGCCCAGTACGCATCGGTCGAGCCCTGGCTGAAGACCACCTCGCCGACGCCGCAGAAGGAATGGCGCCAGACCCACGAGGATCGCGAGAAGCTCGACGGCCTCTACGAGTGCATCCTGTGCGCCTGCTGCTCGACCTCGTGCCCGAGCTATTGGTGGAATAGCGAACGTTATCTCGGCCCCGCCGCTCTGCTCCAGGCCAACCGCTGGGTGTCCGATTCGCGCGACGAGGCGACCGGCGAGCGGCTCGACAATCTCGAGGATCCATTCCGCCTCTACCGCTGCCACACCATCATGAATTGTGCCAAGGCCTGCCCGAAGGGACTGAACCCGGCGGAAGCCATTGCCGAGCTCAAGCTCAAGATGGTCGAGCGCCAGATCTAAAGGCGGCTTCATGCTTCCTGTCCCGGCCAGTCCGGCCGGGACATTCCGAGATCGCAGTCAATTCGAGTAGAATTTTCTCCGACCCGCGGTGGGCGTAAGTTCCAGGCGCACAACCAGCGGTTCCGGCACAAGTTGCTTCCTTCCTCGCGCGAGATTCAGTTAAGCTCCCGTCAGGGACGGAGCGACTGTGCAGAGGGCGCAACGCAATTCGCTGAGGCTGTTGCAGTGGATGATGGCGGCATCCCTGGCGCTGCCGGTTGCGCTGTTCATCATCACCTCCGCGATCTCCTACACCTCGACCAGGGACATCGCCGACCGGGAAATCGAGCGCACGCTTGATGTCGTGCATGAGCACGCGCTCAAGGTGTTCGAGACCATCGATCGCAGCCTGGCCGAGCTCAACGAGGTCGTGCGCGGCCTTCCCGACGACGTCATCCGCGCGCGCGAGCCGGCGCTGCACCGCCGCCTGAAGCGGCTGACCGATTCGCTGCCGCAGCTCAAATCGGCCTGGATCTTCGACGCGGACGGAAGAGCGCAGGTCAACAGCCTCGCCTCGCCGCCGCCGGAGCTCCGCTTTGCAGACCGCGACTATTTTTACGCTCATGTCGACCAGACCATCGGCAGCTTCATCGGCACGGCCCTGACACCCCGTCCGCCCTATCAGGGCGCACGCTTCTTCGGGATGAGCCGCCGCCGCGACTCCGACGACGGCAGCTTCATCGGGGTGATCCAGGCCTCCGTCCTGCCCGAATATTTCGAGAGTTTCTATGCGCGGATCGGCTCCGATGCCGGCAGCTTCTTCGCGATGGGCCGCGCCGACGGCGTGCTGCTCGCGCAGTTCCCGCGGCTCGAGCGCGACCTTCGGCTCGATCCGACTGGACCGGTCGGCCGGGAAATCGCGACGCGGCCCGCGCACGGCCTCATCACCGTCGCCTGGCCGTCGGACGGGATCGAGCGCCGCATTGGCTATCGGCGCGTCGCCGAGTATCCGATCTATGTCAGCGCCGGGCTCGAGACCTCGGCGATCCGCGCGCGCTGGCTCGCCACCATGGGCCAGCATCTGGTGTTCGGCATTCCCGCCACCGCACTCCTGTTTCTGCTGTTGGCGCTGGCGTTGCGGCGCACCCAGCACCTTCAGGCCGAAGCCGCCAAGCGGCGTGAGGCCGAGGAGGCGCTCAAGCACAGCCAGCGCCTGGAGGCGCTCGGACAGCTCACCGGCGGCGTCGCGCATGATTTCAACAATCTGCTGACCGTGATCCGCGCCTCTGTCGACCTGTTGAACCGGCCGCAACTGACGGAGGAGCGGCGGCAGCGCTACATCACGGCCATTGCGGACGCGGTGGCGCGCGCGGCCAAGCTGACCTCGCAGCTGCTCGCCTTTGCGCGGCGTCAAACTCTGAAGCCGGAAGTGTTCGACGTCGGCGAGCGGATGCAGGCGCTGCACGACATGCTGGCGCCGCTGCTGGGGCCGGCCATCGAGATCACCATGCGCCTGCCCACCGAGCCC
Organism: Bradyrhizobium sp. SBR1B; assembly: GCF_014198205.1. Lineage (NCBI taxonomy): Bacteria > Pseudomonadati > Pseudomonadota > Alphaproteobacteria > Hyphomicrobiales > Nitrobacteraceae > Bradyrhizobium > Bradyrhizobium sp. SBR1B. Next base: position 282,946 of record NZ_JACIHC010000007.1, on the reverse strand, counting down.
TGTCTCGTCCACGCCGATGCCGGCCAGTTCGAGACGGCGCTGATCAACATGGCGACCAACGCGCGCGATGCCATGCAGGGCAAGGGCAGGATCGTTTTCACGGTCGAGACCGCGACGACCGTTCCGGACACGCTGGCCCATGTCCCAGGCAGCCAGAACTTGGTAAGCCAGAATTTGGGAAGCCAGAGCTTGGCAAACCAGAACTTGGCAAACCGCGGCTTCATCAGCGTGACCGTCAGCGACACCGGCATCGGCATTCCTGCCGCACGACTGGAGCGCATCTTCGAACCGTTCTTCACCACCAAGCAGGTCGGCCATGGCACCGGCCTCGGCCTGTCCCAGGTGTTCGGCTTCGCCCGGCAATCCGGCGGCGAGGTGACGGTTGCGAGCGAGGTCGGTCGCGGCAGCACCTTCTCGCTCTACCTGCCGCGCGTGCCGCCGGACCTGCTGCCGCAGCGGCAGGCGCCGAACACAGCGCCGGCGGTGGCCGGCAGCGGCATGTCGGTGCTGCTGGTCGAGGACAATATCGAGCTGGCCAATTTTGCCGCCGACGGCCTCACCGAGCTCGGCTACAGCATCACGCTGGTCGACAACGCCACCGATGCGCTCGCCGAGCTCGTCATGGACGCGGATCGCTTCGACGTCGTGTTCACGGACGTGGTGATGCCTGGGATGACCGGGCTCGATCTGGCACAGGCGATCCGCGACCGCGGCATCGACGTGCCGGTCGTGCTGACCACGGGCTACAGCCAGGCCCTGTCGCAAGAGGGCGTGACCGGTTTCGAACTCGTGCAGAAGCCTTATTCGATCGAGGAATTGTCGCGCGTTCTCCACCGGGCGGCCCGGATCCGGCGCGTCCGGGACGGCGCGGCCGAGTGAGGCTCCACGCGGAACCTGAGGGAACCGATTGATTTCCTTCGCGTTGTCCGCTCATGCACAAGCCGGCCGCGAAGCGCGAACAAGACCCAAAGCCGCCCATCGTCGGGATCAAGGGGGAGAATGGCGACGAGGTCGCCGCGCCACCGCCGGAATTGCTCGAGCCTGACCCGGAGCTAACGCCCGAGGAAGCCGAGCAGGCCCGCAAGGATTATCTGCTGACGCGGTTCTGGATCAGCGCGCGCGGCTTCTGGGGCCGCAACGGCGATCGCCTCGCCTGGCCGTTCTCGCTCGGCCTCGGCGCGCTGATCGTCCTGACCGTCGGCTTCCAGTACGGCATCAATGTCTGGAACCGGGCGATCTTCGACGCGATCGAGAAACGCGATGCGACCGCCGTCTTCCATCTCACCGCTTTGTTCTTCCCGCTTGCGATCGGCAGCATCGTGCTCGGCGTCATCCAGGTGTTCGCGCGCATGGGCATCCAGCGGCGCTGGCGGGCCTGGTTGACTGCAAGCGTGCTGACACGATGGCTCAAGAACGGGCGCTATTACCAGCTCAACCTCGTCCGCGGCGACCACGAGAATCCGGAATACCGGATTGCGGAGGATCTGCGCATCGCGACCGATTCGCCGGTCGATTTCCTCGCGGGCGTCACCTCGGCGCTGCTCTCGGCCGCGACCTTCATCGTCGTGCTCTGGACCATCGGCGGCGCGCTCACCGTTACGCTCGGCGGGTCGAGCATCACCATTCCCGGCTTCCTCGTGATCGCCGCGATGCTCTACGCCGCGATCGCGTCCGGCTCGATCCTGGTGATCGGCCATCAGTTCGTCCAGGTCTCCGAGAGCAAGAACCAGGCCGAGGCCGATTTCCGCTATACGCTGACACGCGTGCGCGAGAACGGCGAGAGCATCGCGCTGCTCGGCGGCGAGGAGGAAGAGCGCGACGGCATCGACCGCAATTTCACGAGCGTGCTCAGGCAATGGGCGCGGCTCGCCGGCCAACACATGCGCACCACGCTGGTGTCGCAGGGATCGAGCCTGGTTGCGCCCGTCGTGCCGCTTTTGCTTTGCGCACCAAAATTCCTCGACGGCAGCATGACGCTGGGACAAGTGATGCAGGCGGCCTCCGCCTTCACCATCGTGCAGAGCGCGTTCGGCTGGCTGGTCGACAATTATCCGCGGCTCGCCGACTGGAATGCCTGCGCGCGCCGCATCGCCTCGTTGATGATGTCGCTCGACGGCCTCGAACGCGCCGAGCAAGGCGATGGCCTCGGCCGCATCAAGCGCGGCGAGACCCGCAACGACGCCATGCTGGAGCTGAACGACCTCTCGGTCACGCTCGACGACGGCACGGCCGTGGTCGGCGAGACCGAGGTGGTGATCGAGCCCGGCGAACGGCTGCTGGTCGCCGGCGAATCCGGCACCGGCAAGAGCACGCTGGTGCGCGCCATCGCGGGCCTGTGGCCCTGGGGCGGCGGCAGCGTGAATTTCCATCCCGACCGGCGCCTGTTCATGCTGCCGCAGCGGCCCTACGTGCCTTCCGGATCCTTGCGCCGCGCGGTCGCCTATCCGGGCGCCGCCGACCACTGGACCGTGGAGGAGATCGGCGAAGCCTTGCACAAGGTCGGGCTCGATCATCTCAAGGAGAAGATCGAGGAAGAGGGCCCGTGGGACCAGACGCTGTCAGGCGGCGAGAAACAGCGTCTCGCCTTCGCGCGGCTGCTGCTGCACAACCCCGATATCGTCGTGCTGGATGAGGCGACCTCGGCGCTCGACGAGAAGAGCCAGGACAAGATGATGAAGACGGTCACCGACGCGCTACCGAAGGCGACCATCGTCAGCGTCGCGCATCGCGCCGAGCTGGAAGCCTTCCACAGCCGCAAGATCGTGCTGGAGCGCCGCAAGGGCGGCGCCAAGCTCGTCAGCGACATCGAGCTGATCCCGCGCAAGGGCAAGCGCAGGCTGCTCGGCCGCTTCCTGCGGCAGCGCAAGGCACCGAAGAAGGCGGCGTGAGGAAAGCGTTGTAAACGCATTCTCTCCGTCGTCCCGGACAAGCGCAGCTCTAGGTAACGCGAAGCGTTGCCTAGAGCTGCGTGCAGATCCGGGACCCATACCCAGGGAGGAGTTTGGCGACGACTCGGAGTGGGCATCTCGCGTCAGACTCCTCACTGGGGTTATGGGTCCCCGCGTTCGCGGGGACGACAGCGAGATTGTGGCTCGCATCGAGCGTTGGAGTCCCGCGCAAAACCGGCTATGCATGCGCCGCTTGCAACGAGGATCGCCTGCTTGACGACCGACAACACCCCTTCGTCCGCGCCGTTCGGCGCGTTCGCGCCCAATGCGGCGCAAGCTGCGATCATTCGCCTCGCACAGCAGTCGGGGCTGAAGCGCGGCGCATTCCGACCCTGGATGTCACGGCTGGTCAACCTGCTGCGCGGCGGCCCGGTCGACGTGCAATATCAGGGCGCATCGTTCCGCTTCTATCACCAGGGCAGCGCGACCGAGCGCGGCGCGCTGTTCAATCCCGATTACAATCTCGACGAGCTCGACTTCCTGCGCCAGCACACCCCTGCGGGCGGCACCTTCGTCGACGTCGGCGCCAATGTCGGCACGTTTGCGCTGGTGATGGCGCAGCAGGTCGGCAGCTCAGGCAAGGTGGTCGCGATCGAGCCACATCCGCTGACGTTTGGACGGCTTTCCTTCAACCACGCCGCGTCGAAGACGGCGCAAGTGCGCCTGGTGCAGGCCGCGGCCGGCGACAGCGACGGCGAGCTGATGATCGAGAGCGGCGGCGGCAATCTTGGCGCCACGCACGTCGTCACCGGCACGGCGACCGCCGAGGCCATCAAGGTGCCGTCACTGCGGCTGACACGCATTCTCGACGAGGCCGGCGTCCGCCAAGTCGATTCGCTGAAGATCGACGTCGAGGGTTTTGAGGACCGCGTGCTGATCGGCTTCTTCCGCGATGCGCCGCCCTCGCTATGGCCGCGCGCGGTCGTCATCGAGCATCTGTCACAAAACGAATGGCAGCAGGATTGTATTGCCGACATGGTCGCGCGTGGATTCGCGATCATGCGCAAGACGCGAAGCAATACGTTCCTCTCACGCTGACAAGGACGAAGGAGGTTACGATGATCGACCATCTGGGTTTCTCCGTCTCCGACTATGAGCGCGCCAAGGCGTTCTACGCCAAGGCGCTGGCTCCGCTCGGCTACGGCCTGATCATGGAGGTCACGGCGGAGCAGACCGGCCACGCTGCCGCCGCAGGCTTCGGTGCCAACGGCAAGCCGGATTTCTGGATCGGCGGCGAAGGCGCCATGAACAAGCCGGTGCATGTCGCGATCGCAGCCAGGGACCGCGCCACCGTCGACGCGTTCTACACGGCGGCCATCGCGGCCGGCGGCCGCGACAACGGCCCGCCCGGCATCCGCCCGCATTACCATGCGAACTACTACGGCGCCTTCGTGCTCGACCCTGACGGCCACAACATCGAGGCCGTCTGCCACGCGCCGGAATAAGGCAGATCCAGCGCGACGCGATCTGGGAACATCGGCGCGGCATCATCGTTGTCCTTCTCCGGACAACTGATCCCGATGATGCCGATGCCGATCGAACCGCCCGAGATTCCACCGGCAACTCCGGGGACTCCAGCCGAACCGCCGCCCGGCATTCCGCCGGGCAATCCGCAGCCTGAAATCACGCCGCCGGTGCGCGAACCCGGCTCGCCACCGCGGCCCGACGAATTGCCGGGCCGCATGCCTGAAGAGATTCCATCGCGCGGGCCGAACGGGCCGCTGACGCCGAACCCTGCGACGGATGCAATTCCGCCGCGGGATCGCGCATGAAGCAGCCGATCACATGTGGGGCAATTGCAACCAGCGTCTGAATGCGCAATGAACGTTGCCGGAGTGACATGATTTCCGTGCAGAAATAAATCGGGCCGCGACCGCATCGCCCGCCACAATCCGGCCTAACGCGTAGCTGTTCATCCCAACACTTCGTCAAAGAACCTTCCGGGGAAGTTCACCACCATGACCAATCTTCGTTTCGTGCTGCTCGCGACGACGGCTCTGACCGCGATGCAATTCGCAAGCTCCGCATCGCAAGCGCAAAGTGCGCCGCCGCTCGTGGTCGCACAGGCGCAGCCTCAAGATGCAGGCCCTGACGGAAAACCGAAGCAGCCGCCGAAGGGACCCGCGGCTGCGCCGCCTGCTGGGCCCGCACGCCCGGCCGCTCCGCCGCCCGCCGCTGCACCGCCCCACCCGCCCGCTGCGCCGCCGCCGGCTGCCGCACCGCCGCGTCCCGCCGCGCCGCCACCGCCTCCGCCGCCACCTGCGGCCCGTCCGGCTCCCCCGCCGCCACCACCGCCGCCTGCTGCACCGAAGCAGCCGTCGCCGCCTCCGGCCGCGGCGCCGCAGCAGCACGCCCCGACACCTCCACCTCCGCCGCCTGCGGCACGCCCGGCTCCCACGCCGCCGGCACCGCCGCCTGCTGCAGGTCCGCAGCACGCACCCACGCCGCCGCCTCCCGCAGCACGTCCGGCCCCGACGCCACCAGCGCCGCCGCCGGCTGCAACGCCTCCGGGCCGCCCCGCTCCGGGCCCCGCGGCGACGCCTTCTCCCGCACCCGCAGCGCCGACGGCGCGACCGGGAGCGCCTGCTCCGACCGCCACACCTGCCCCGACTGCGACACCCGCGCCGACTGCAACGCCGGCTCCGGGCAGCACGCCTGGCGCACCGCCGGCGGGCCGCCCCGGCGCACCGCCGCCCGGCGCACGTCCCGGCACGCCTCCGGCTGCAGGATCGCCGGCTCCCGGTGCCGCGCCCGCTCCGACGGCCACGCCGGCTCCCGGCAGCACGCCGACGCCACCGCCCGGACGTCCGGGTGCGGCAACGCCGGGCCCCGGCGCGGCTCCGGCCCCGACTGCGACGCCAACCCCTGGTCAGCAGGGTGCAACGCCGCCCGCGGCCGGAACCCCGCCTGCCGGCCCGCAGGCTGGTGCCCCGCCCCGGCCGCCGGCGCCTCCCGCCGGCGCTGCCGCGCCGACCGTCGTCCCTGGCACACCGGCCGCCGCGCCGCCGCCCGACAGGGCACAATACAGGCCGCCGACGGTCGCGCCCGCCTTCCGGGCCGCGCCGACGGTCGCCGCGCCCTTGCCGCCTCCGCCGCGCCCACAGCAACGCGACCTGACCCCGCTCGCGATCGGTGCAGGCGTGGTGGCCGGCGCCGTGATCGGCGCCACCATTGCCGACATGCACAGCCAGCGACGCGAGGTCGTCGAAGGCGGCCGCACCGTCTACACCGAGCCGGACCGCATCATCATCCGCGATCCGGGCGGGCAGGCTTACGTCCGTGGCAACGACCTCTATCGCTTCCGCTATGGCGCCCGTGACATCCGCACCGACACCGTCGGCGGTGAAACCCGCACCGTCGTGGTCCGTCCCGACGGCAGCGAGATCATCACCGTGGTCGGTGCGGACGGTTCGCTGCGGCGGCGAATCCGCAGGGACCCCCGCGGGGGCGAGCTCGTCATCATCGACAACACCTACCGCGATCCGCGGGCAGTCGGCGGCTTCTATGTCGACGTGCCGCCGCCGGTCGTGAACATTCCCTACGACCGCTACATCGTCGACGCCCAGGAGGCATCGCCGGACGTGATCTACCAGACCATGGTGGCACCGCCGGTACAGCGGATCGATCGGCGTTACTCGCTCGACGAGATCCGCTACAGCCCCAATGTTCGCATGCAGATGCCGAGCATCGACGTCAACACGATCAACTTCGAGACGGGATCGTGGACCATCCCGCCGGACCAGGCGGCCCGGCTGCAGGTGATCGCCGACGGCCTCAACCAGGCGATTCAGCAGAACCCGCGCGCGGTGTTCCTGATCGAGGGACACACCGACGCGGTCGGCAACGAGGTCGACAATCTGTCATTGTCGGACCGTCGTGCGCAGTCCGCGGCCGAATTGCTAACGCAGCAGTTCAACGTGCCCGCGGAGAACCTGACGTCGCAGGGCTATGGCGAGCAGTATCTGAAGGAGCAGTCGCAAGGGCCGAGCCTGATCAACCGGCGCGTGACCATCCGCAACATCACGCCGCTGCTCAATGGCGGCCAGGCCAACGCGGCGCCTCCGCCGCGGCAGTAAGTCCCTCGCAACGAGAAAATGGCCGGGAGCAATCCCGGCCATTTTTGTTTGGCGCGCGTCTCGCCCTTAATGCGCGGCGGCAAGCCCAAGCGCATCCGCGATGACGCGAAACACTTCCGTATTGTCCATCGAACCCTGCACGCGCTCGCTGCCAGGTCCGGTCGCGGTCAGGATGACGTCCTCACCCGAATGCACACTGGCGCCGATCATCGCCGGCAGATTGCCCGGGCGCAGCACGACGCCTGGAACATCCTTGTATCTGTCGTTGGCCTTGAACGTCCCGTCCTCCGCACCCTTCACGGTCGGCTCGTTGGGATTGTCGAGCTTCGGGCGGAACGTCTCGTAATGGTCCGGCAGGCTGGCCGAGAAGATGGCAAGCCGCCGGCTCACGTCGATGCGGGCCGGATAACCCTCCGCATCCGGCGCCGGATAATTCGGAAACCCGGCCTGATCGTAGACGCCGACGCGCTCGCGCAGCGGCACGTTGGGCGCGGTGCCCATGTCGTCATTCACCGTGCCGACGAGGCTGTTGGGATGATTGTGGTCCGCCAACACCAGGATGAGGGTGTCCTCGCCGCGCGCGCGCGCCCATTCACGGGTCTGGCGCACCGCGTTGTCGAGCATGATCGTGTCGAAGACGGCGCGCTCCATGTCGAGCAAATGCGCGTATTTGTCGATCATTCCGGACTCGACCATCAGGAAGAAGCCAGCCTCGTTCTTCGCCAGGATGTTCAGCGCTGCCTGCACCTGCTCGGTCAAGTCAGGTTGCTCGGGAAATTTCTTCACGCCGCCGCCTCTGAGGAATTTACGATCCAGCGCGCCGTCCATGTTGCCGGTGGCGAACAGGCCGAGCAGCTTGCTGGTCTCCGGCTTTGCGGCAGAAGCGCCGAGCTCGCCCGCGGTGGTCACCACCTGATAGCCTGCGTCACGAAACTTCGCGATGTAGTCGGTCTCGTCCTTGCGCTTGGAGCCGGCGGCGGATTTCGGCAGGAAATTCGCGCTGCCGCCGCCCATCAGCACATCCGGCTTGGCCGCGAACAACTGCTCGACGATCTCGTCATAGGCCGCGCGCCGGCGCGTGTGCGCGACCATCGCCGCCGGCGTTGCGTCCTCGATCTCGGTGTTGGTGACGACGCCGATCGCTATGCCGAGCCGCCTCCGGGCAAGGCTCGTGATGGTTTCGACCCGGGGATCGTCGAACGGGCTTGCGGTGCGGTCCGCGTAGACGCCGAGGGCGTTGACGGCAGCCTTGTGCCCGGTCGCATAGGCGCTGGCCGAGTTCGCGGAGTCCGTGATGATCGAGTCCGAGCCCGCGGTCGCCACCAGTGCCATGTGAGGCATGTCGTCGATAGCGAGCTTGCCGCGGCTCTTGCCCTCCGAGATGCCCTTGGACAGGATTCGGGCCGCGACCCGATGCGCCGGCGACATGCCGTCACCGATGAACAGGATGACGTTCTTCGCCTTGCGCGGACCCGTGTCGTAGACCGTCCACGTGATGCTGCGCTGGCGCGTGCCGTCACTCACATCCACGGCAATGCTGCCCGGCGTGGTCAGCGTGACGTCGCGCAGGATCAGCGCCGACTGCTCCTTGCCGTCCTCGCGGTCGATGAAGGTCGCCGAACGGCCGAACGCGGTCGCGTAATCCGCGCCGTTCACCGTCACCTTCAGCTTGGCGGGATCGACCGGCCCGGGGAATTCGACCTTGAAGTCGAATTGGGCTCCGGCCAGGATCTCGGCACGATCGATCGGATAGATCGTCTGTGCCGACAGTGACGTTGTCCAAAGCAAGACGATGAGAGAGGCGAGTGCCGATCCCTTGACCATGTTCGATGCTCCGCGATGCCCATTCCGGGGGAAACGGGGAGCCTAACGGCCGAGGATGACACCGTCATTATGTCGCGCATCGCCCGATCGGGCGGCAAAAGGCCTCAACCCTTGTCGCTCTCGAGCCGGAAGATCTGCGAGCCTTCGCTGCCCGACAAAAGGCCGGTGTCGCTGTAGAGCTTCAGCTTGGTGCGGGTGTCGGCGATGTCGAGGTTGCGCATGGTCAGCTGGCCGATGCGGTCGGCCGGCGAGAACGCGGCATCCTCGACCTTCTCCATGCTGAGCCTTTCCGGCGCATAGGTAAGGTTCGGGCTCTCGGTGTTGAGGATCGAATAATCGTTGCCGCGGCGCAGCTCCAGCGTCACCTCGCCGGTAACGGCGCGCGCGACCCAGCGCTGCGCGGTCTCGCGCAGCATCAGGGCCTGCGAGTCGAACCAGCGGCCCTGATAAAGCAGCCGGCCGAGGCGCATGCCGCTGATGCGGTACTGCTCGATGGTGTCCTCGTTGTGGATGCCGGTGACGAGGCGCTCATAGGCGATGTGCAAGAGCGCCATGCCCGGCGCTTCATAGATGCCGCGGCTCTTGGCCTCGATGATGCGGTTCTCGATCTGGTCGCTCATACCGAGGCCGTGACGGCCACCGATGACGTTGGCCTCCAGGAACAGCGCGACGGGATCGGCGAAGGTCTGGCCGTTCAGCGCTGTGGGCTGACCTTCTTCAAAGCGCACGACGACCTTCTCGGCCTTGACGGCACAATCGTCGCGCCAGAATGGCACGCCCATGATCGGGTTGACGATCTTGATGCCGCTGTCGAGGCTCTCGAGGTCCTTGGCCTCGTGCGTGGCGCCGAGCAGATTGCTGTCGGTCGAATACGCCTTCTCGGCGCTCATCTTGTAGGCAAAGCCCTGCGCGGTCATGAACGCCGACATTTCGGCGCGGCCGCCAAGCTCGTCGATGAACTGCTGGTCGAGCCAGGGCTTGTAGATCTTCAGGCCGGGATTGGTGAGCAGGCCGTAGCGGTAGAAGCGCTCGATGTCGTTGCCCTTGAAGGTCGAGCCGTCGCCCCAGATATTGACGCCGTCTTCCTTCATCGCCGCGACCAGCATCGTGCCGGTGACGGCGCGGCCGAGCGGGGTGGTATTGAAATAGGTAATACCGCCTGTCGAGATATGGAAGGCGCCCGACTGGATCGCGGCGATGCCTTCATGGACCAGCTGCGTGCGGCAATCGACGAGCCGGGCCTTCTCGGCACCGAACTCCATCGCCTTGCGCGGGATCTCGTTGTAGTCGGCCTCGTCGGGCTGGCCGAGATTGGCGGTGTAGGCATAGCAGCGCGCGCCCTTCTGCTTCATCCAGAGCAGCGCCGCCGAGGTGTCGAGGCCGCCCGAAAAAGCGATGCCGACTTTCTCACCCTTGGGCAGGCTTTTCAGGATCGTGGTCATGGCGCTTCCAATCGGGTCTCAAAGGGCTGATGTCATGGACGGGTTGACCGCGCGAATATCAAATTTCGCGGGGCTCGGCACCCATTTAATGGCTTAAACCGAGGGTTCGGGACCGGTCTTGCCGCCGAACAGGCGCCGGCGGAGCCGGTAGGCGGGCATGTTCAGCCGGGTCAGGGCGGCATCGACCGCCTCGTCCGAGAACCGGGTCCGTGGCCAGCGGTAGATCAGCGCGTAGGCAAACCAGATCACGACGAAACTGACGAGACCGGCGATCGCCACATCGGTGAAGAAATGACCGCCAAAGGCCATGCGCAGCCCGCTGGTGACGGCGCCGAACACCACCGCGCCGGCATAGGCGAGCGGGCGCCATGCCGGCGGCGCCAGCGCGGCCGGCGCCAGCGTCCAGAACGCGGTCGCGCCCTCGCCCGAGAAGAACGAGCAGTTGCGCGCGCAGCCGCCGCGCGGATCCCACCACGCCACGAACTGCTGGTCGCCGGCAAACTGCGTCACCACCACCGGGCGCGGGCGGCCCCAATAGGTCTTGAAGGTGAGGTTGGTGAGGATGCCGGCCGACATGATGATCGTGACCAGCAGGAACACGATCGCGCGACCCGACACCATCAAGGGACGGTCGGGCCGGATCATCTTGACCACGAGCGCCACAAGCGAGGGCAGCACGAAGGCCCATGCGACCCACATCGCAGCGTCACGCGCAAAGCCCGCCCAGTCGTTCAGCTTGAGCGGAAAGGTTTTGGTTTGGGGGTCGAAGAACAGCGACGCCAGCTTGAGATCGAGCTCGGGATAGAGGCCGAAAACAACGCCGATCACGAGCCACAGCGCCAGGGCGATGAAGAGTCCAGTCCGGTTCATGGCGGGCGGTTTAGCGGAGAGACGACGACATGAAAACCCCGGTGAAGGTGCCCATCCTCCCCTGGGAGGGTGTCAGAGAGCATCATCTTGCATCCGGCCTTGAATTCGACGGCAGCGGCGGAGGCGGTCGGCGCGGGGGCGGCGGGATGCGCCAGGCGCCGGCATTGCGGCCGGCGATCAGCCAGTAGACCACGCCGGCGACGATGCCCGCGCCGGTCATGATCTCCAGATGGCGCCGCACGATGCCTTCGAACTGAAACGTGTCGGAGTGAAAGGGAACGAGGCCGAGATAGCAGGCAAGTCCGACGAGGCCGCCGCCGACGGCATAAGCGAGCGCGCTGCGGATGTAGAGGGCTTCGGTGATCGCAACGATCACTGCCGCCGGCACCAGCGCAAAGCCGGAGACGAAGATGAAGCCGAAGCCGAGCAAAATGTCGATCGCGCCCTGATCGACGGGGCCGGCGCCGAGATCGGCGAACTCCGGAAACAGCAGCGCGACGACCACGATCATGCCGCCGACGAAACAGGCGGCGAGGAAGCCGATGAAGATGACGATGAGGCGGCCGATCAGGGACATGCGGAGGAAGTCACCGTAGTCGTCATTGCGAGCGCAGCGACTTGTCCGCCGAAGCCTTGGCGAAGGCGGAAGCAATCCAGAGATACGTCTGCAGACACAGTCTGGAATGCTTCGTCGCTACGCTCCTCGCAATGACGAGCATGCGAGAGCGCGGTCATGACAACCTAATCCGTCATTGCCATGGCGCGCAGTGCCTGCCGTTCGCGTGCGCTGAGCTTCTCGGTCTCCGACTTGAGCTGGCCGCAGGCGGCGAGGATGTCGCGGCCGCGCGGGGTGCGCACCGGCGAGGAATAGCCGGCATTAAAAATGTATTCGGAGAATTTCTCGATCTGGTCCCAGTCCGAACATTCATAGGCGGTTCCGGGCCAGGGATTGAACGGGATCAGGTTGATCTTGGCGTGAATGCCCTTGAGCAGCTTCACCAGCAGTTTTGCATCGTCGAGCGAATCGTTGACGCCCTTGAGCATCACATATTCGAAGGTGATGCGGCGCGCGTTGGAGGCGCCGGGATAATCGCGGCAGGCCTGCAGCAGCTCCTTGATCGGATATTTGCGGTTGAGCGGCACCAGCTCGTTGCGCAGCTCGTCGCGCACCGCATGCAGCGAGATCGCGAGCATGACGCCGATCTCCTCGCCGGCGCGCACGATGTTCGGCACCACGCCCGAGGTCGACAGCGTGATGCGTCGGCGGGAGATGCCGATGCCTTCATTGTCGCCGACGATCAGCAGCGCATCGCGCACCGCGTCGAAATTATAGAGCGGCTCGCCCATCCCCATCATCACGATATTGGTGACGCGGCGTGTGCCGTCCTCGCGATCGGCCCAATCGTTCAGGCGATCCCGCGCCACCATGATCTGTCCGACGATCTCGCCGGCGGTGAGATTGCGCACCAGGCGCTGCGTGCCGGTGTGGCAGAACGAGCAGTTCAGCGTGCAGCCGACCTGCGAGGAGACGCACAGCGTGCCGCGATCGGTCTCGGGAATGTAGACGCATTCGACTTCATGAGCGCGCTCGACATTGTCGCCGCTCGGCAGACGCAGCAGCCATTTGCGGGTGCCGTCGTTGGAGATCTGCTCGGCCACGACTTCGGGCCGGTCGACCGTAAAATGCTGCGCGAGCTCGGCGCGAATGCCCTTCGAGATCGAGGTCATGTCGTCGAAGCTCTGGGCGCCGCGAAAATAGAGCCAGTGCCAGAGCTGCTGCACGCGCATCTTGCGCTGCGCCGGCGCGACGCCCACCTCGCCGAGGCGATCGGCAAGCTCCGTGCGCGACAGACCGATCAGCGAAGGCCTCGCCGGCGGCACATAGGTCTCGAGTGGCGTCTTCTCCACCAGGATTGCGTTATGCGGCTCGGTCGTCGGTTGCATTGAATGGACCTAAAGGTTTTGCGGCGTTTCGGAATGGTCCGAAGGGATCGCAAAGCGACCCTGAGGACCAGACCTGAGGTGCGCAACTGCGCACCGGGGAAGCTCGAGATTCCGGGGTTCGACGCTGCGCATCGCCCCGGAATGACGGAAGAAATCTGGAACCGGCCTTATATAGCAACCGGAACAGCCGATTGCGACCGTGGCTGTCGCTTAGCCTTAAAGGACTAAGCCTTACCGCCGGCAATCCTGCGCGATCTTGTCCAGCGCCTGGGCGAGGCCTTTCAGCGAGAACGTGTCGGTCGTCTCGGTGCCCTTGGCCGAGACCCCCTTGACGACCAGCTCGGCGGATTTGCGCATGGCTTCGACCATCCGCTCCTCCTCGGCCGCGTTCTTGATCCAGAGGCCGTCGCCCTGCGTGTACATGGCGAAGGCGGCGCCGCCGACCTCGACCGACGATTCCGAGCCTGGCTTCAGCGCGTAACCGATCATGACCGAAACTTCGTTGTTCACCTTCTCGGCCGGACGGGTCGAGACGAAGGCATAAGCGGGATCGCGCGGCCGATTCGGCGGATTGGTCTTCGACGACGAGGGTTTTGCCAGCGCGAAGCAGACCTTCTTGCCGTTGGGCGTCGCCGAATAAGCGCCCCAGGTGCCGAACTGGCCGATCAGGGTCGGCTCCGCGCCACCCGCAACCGCTGCGGGCGGGGCCGCAGGCTTGCTCTCGGGCTTTGCCGCGCTCTTTGCAGCCGTATTGGCCGCCGGAGCCGCCGACTTCGGTGCGGCCTTCGGCGCCGGTTGCGTCGTCTGCGCCCGCGCAAGATCGGCGATCCCGCACGTCATCATGCCGATCATCAAAGCTAAAGATAGCACCCGCCACATGCTGGAGTGGTTCCCTCAATATTGTGACTGGAAGATGGCCCGGCCGCGCTTTGTCCCCCGGCAGGGATAACCGGAAAAGTCCAATTTGGGAAGGCAGTTAGCGGTATCAGCGGCGCCTTAAGCTTTGGACCGCGCGGCGCGCTGGTCGGCCCATTGCGTCTCGGTCCAACGTAACAAATCCTCGGCGCCGGAACTGCGCAAATGCGCGCCACCGTCGATGACGACCATCTCGCCATTGATGTAGGCGGCGCGGTCCGAGACCAGGAAGCTGGCGAGATCGGCAAGCTCGCCGTGCTCTCCGGTCCGGCCAAGCGGATTGCGCGCGGTCCAGCCTTCGTCACGGCCTTCGGGGCGGAGCTGCCCCGACGCGCCCGCGGTTGGGAACGGACCAGGGGCGATGGCGACGGTGCGGATGCCTTTCGGGCCCCATTCCACGGCGAGACTTCTGGTCATCGCCAGCAGCGCCGATTTCGCCATCGCCGAGGGCACGGTGAAGGCGCGGCCGGTGATGGTCGAGGTCGAGAGGATCGAGAGCACGACGCCGCCATGCTGGTCCTCGATCCAGCGCCTGCCGGCGGCCAGCGTGCAGTACATCGCGCCATGCAACGTCGGCGCCAGGATCGCATCGGCGGCGCGGAACGACAGATGCTCGCTCTGTGCGATGAACGTCGCAGCGGCGTTGTTGACGAGGATGTCGAGCGGCGCCTCGTGCCAGATCTGCTCCATCATGCTGTCGACGGCCGCGCCGTCGCGGATGTCGCAGGCGATCGTCGTGACCTTGCCACCGGTCTGCGCGCGCATCTCGCTCGCGGTTGCTTCCAGCCGGTCGAGCTTGCGGCCGCAGATCACGAGCTCGGCGCCGAGTGCAAGGAAACGGCGCCCCATCGCGGCGCCGAGGCCCGAGCCGCCGCCGGTGACGAGGATGCGCTTGTCCCTCAGCAGGCCTGTTTCAAACATCGTTTGAATCCTCCCTTTTCTTCTTGCTCCGTCATTGCGAGCGCAGCGAAGCAATCCAGAATCCGTCCGGCGGAAATAGTCTGGATTGCTTGCTGCGCTCGGATGACGAGGATAGGCCCTCGCGCCGCCCGAGACAAAGAATCCGGATTGTCCGGCCGCAGTAAATCCGGCAGAAACGGCCAAACTATAATTCCACCCAAAACGCCCAAGGTGCCGCTATGAAAGCCATCCTCTGCTCGCAATATTGCCAGCCTGACGATCTCGTACTGGCTGAGGTGCCGGATCCGGTGGCAGGTCCCGGTGAAGCGGTGATCGCGATCAAGGCGGCGGCGCTGAACTTCTTCGACATCCTGATGATTCAGGGCAAGTATCAGATCAAGCCGCCGTTCCCGTTCTCGCCGGCCGCCGAAGTCGCGGGCGTGATCGAGAGCATCGGCTCCGGCGTGACCGATCTGAAAGTCGGCGATCGCGTCGTCGCTTCCTGCGGCCACAACGGCGCGCGTGAGAAGATCGCGCTGCCGGCGGCGTCGATCGTGAAGATCCCCGACAATCTCGACTACGACCGCGCGGCCGGCATCATCATCATCTACGGCACGGCGCTGCATGCGTTGGAAGATCGCGCCAGCCCGAAGCCGGGCGAGACGCTCGCGGTGTTAGGTGCGGCCGGCGGCACCGGCCTTGCCGCCTGCGAGCTCGGCAAGCTGATGGGCCTGAAGGTGATCGCCTGCGCCTCGTCGGACGAGAAGCTCGAGTTCGCGAAGGCGCACGGCGCCGAGCTGACGCTGAACTACGCCAAGGAAGACCTCAAGGAAGGTTTGCGAAAACTCACGGGCGGCAAGGGCGTTGATATCATCTTCGATCCGGTTGGCGGTGCCTATGCCGAGCAGGCGCTGCGCTCGATCGCCTGGGAAGGCCGCTTCCTCGTGATCGGTTTCGCCGCGGGCGACATTCCGAAGATGCCGCTGAACCTCGCGCTGCTGAAAGGCTGCGACATCCGCGGCGTGTTCTGGGGTGCCTGGACGCGGCAGAACCCGGAGAAGAACCGCGCCAATCTCGAGAAGCTCGTGAAGTGGACGGCGGAAGGAAAGATCTCGTCGCATGTCGACCGCACCTTCCCGCTGGCGCAGACAGCAGATGCACTGAAGGTGCTCGCGGGACGTCAGGCCATGGGCAAGGTGATTTTGCATCCGTGAGGATGTAGGCGTCGCCATCGCCACATACAAAACTGTCACCGCTCGAATCGCTGGCGTCGCTGAAGCTGCGCCAGCTTTTTTCGTGCGCCGTCGCTTGGTAATGAGCCCTCAACCATTCCCGCCAAAATTGCGGTGCATTCCCCTGCTTTGCCGCAATCAAACCCAAATCTCTCCCGATTCGCGCAAATCGTCGTCGTTTTTTGGGCTGATTCAGACGGCGATTTACCGGTTCCAGTTTGCGGGGTACCTCTGGACAACAATAAAAAGACTGAAGCCGGGAATGCCCCTGCGTTGCGTTAGTAATGGGGAGCATCACCATGGAGACGACGGCGTACCGCCCGTCCAAGGAGTCGAGTGCGCTCGACTTCAATCGAGCCGCATCACATCCGCCGACCGCGTCCTTTGTCCGTGCGCGCGCCGCACGGGCCGATCTTTCGCAGGACGATCCGATTCCGCTGTTCCTGTCCGATCCGCTCGGCGCGCCGGACCCAAGCGAATATACGCCGGTGGAGTTGCGTTCCAGAATTGTGCCGCGTGTTCTCGCGGCTGCTCTGGCGGCGTCCACCCTGGCAGTTCTGGCCGTATTGTTTCAGTCCGACTTTCGCGGCTTCTTCACTGCCAATGCCGGTAGCTGGGTGGGGCTCGCGCCGGACATGGCCATGGCGTCGGCCAACGCGCCGGCGATACCACAGACCCCGCTCAAGGATCCGGCCCGCGTGTCCAACACGACGCTGGCGAGCGCCGACGCACGGGACCTCCCTGCACCGACGGTGCCAAGCCGCGAAGCGATAGCGACCGCCTATCAGGTTGCGCTGCAAGCGCAAGGACCGGTGCAAGGACCGGTGCAAGCACCGGAGCCCGTCGCCGCACAGCCTACACCGCCTGAACCGGTCAGGACGCTCGACGCCGACACGCTGGCAGCGTTGATGACGCGCGCGAAGAGCCTGTTGAGAATCGGTGACATCGCCGCAGCGCGGCTGCTGCTCGAACGCGCGGCCAATGCGCAAGATGCAACGGCGGCGCTTCTGCTGGCGCAGACCTATGATCCCACGGTGCTCGGCACCAGCGACGCGCGAAGTGTCATTGCCGACGCATCCGCCGCACGTGACTGGTACCAGCGGGCTGCATCACTCGGATCGGCGGAGGCGCGCCAGCGTCTCGTCCGGATTCAGAACTAGAACTATTCAGGGGACATCATGCGTAACGCTTTTGGAATGGCACTTGCCGCCATCATGACGATCTATGCCTCCACGGCCGGCGCCGAGCAGACCGAATACGATCCGGCCAAGGTCTCGGACGGCCTGAAGGCCATCTTCCAGTTCGGCTCGACCTCGACCAAGCAGGCGCTGAACGCCAACACCGTCACGCTGATCACCGGCACGATCGGCGGCACCTATGTGCAATTCGGCGCCGACCTCGCCTCGGTGCTCGACGACGGCAACAAGATCCGCGTGCTGCCGATCGTCGGCCGTGGCTCGGTGCAGAGCGTCGCCGACATCCTATTCCTGCAAGGGGTCGATCTCGGCATCGTGCGGGCCGATACGCTCGACTATCTCGAGCGCAAGGGTTTTGCCAAGGACATCAAGAAGCAATTCACCTATGTGACGAAGCTCTACAACGAAGAGATGCAGGTGATCGCGCCGAAATCTGTTGCGACGCTGAAGGATCTCGAAGGCAAGACGGTCAGCGTCGACCTGCCCAATGGCGGCACCTTCGTCACCGCGCTCACCGTATTCGAGCGGATCGGCATCAAGGCGAAATTCGTCTATGTCGAGCAGCGCATCGCAATGGAAAAGCTGAAGGCCGGTGAGATCGACGCCGTCATCGTGGTCGGCGGCAAGCCGTACAAATCCGTCTCGACCTTCGGCAATGACGGCCGCTTCCATCTTGCCAAGGTCGACTATGCAAAGCCGCTCCAGAGCGACTATCTGCCGGCGACGCTGACGACCAAGGACTATCCGAACCTGATCAAGGAGGGCGAGAGCGTGGACACCATCGCGGTGCCAGCGGTGCTCGCGGCCTATAGTTGGGCGCCAAACACCGAACGCTATCGCAAGCTCGCGCTGTTCGTGGACGCGTTCTTCACGAAATTCCCGGCGCTCCAGAACCCGCCCTTCCATCCCAAGTGGAAGGAGGTCTCGCTCGCGGCGCCCCTGTCGGGTTGGAACAGATTGCCGGTGGCGCAGCAATGGCTCGACAAGCACGGCGTCGAGCCGGTGACACGGCAACGATTCGAGGCGTTCCTGAAGCAGAGCCCCACGGCCGCAAAGGTCTCCGACGCGGACAGGGAAACGCTGTTCAAGCAATTCCAGGCATGGGACGCGGAGAAGGCGCGGGTGGAGGCGGGCAAGAAATAGCGAGCGCGTTTCGTCGCCACACACTCAGTGTCATCGCCCGGCTTGACCAATGGCCAACCTGTCAGTGATGTGTCCGAACAGGTGTCAGCCATGTCCCCGGACTACACATCAAGCCGGGGCATGACAGCGGAATGTGTGGTTGAATCCGCGTTGACTACGCCGCTTCCACGTCCGCATCGCCCTCCTCACCCACCCCGCGCTTCAGCACAGCACGGGCGGCTTCGCGGTGCTCATTGGTGATGTGGCCGGAAACCATGCGGATGGCGGTGGCGAGCACGGCGGCGTCGTCGGCGAAGCCGAGGACCGGCATCACGTCGGCGACGAAATCGAACGGCAGGATGAAATAGGCGATCGCACCCAACAGCGCGGCCTGGACGTGGCGCGGGGTCTGCCGGTCGAACGCGCAGTAATAAGCAGCAAGCAGGTCTTCCGCGAACGGCAGCTGCGCGGCGACACGCTTCAGCTTGCGCCAGAAGCGGCGGCGTACGCTCTCACGATCTTCCGCGAGCCGATCGGCCGGCTCGAAACCGACGCTGTGTTCGGCAGCCATGTTCGACAAACTCCCCGTTCAGCCGGGCGACGATCCCGATCCCGGCTGATCACAAGATGGGGATGTGGCCGATCCCTGCAAGACGTCGGCCCGGTCTCAGCCTGCGATCGCGTTCATCGTCTTGGCCAGCGCGATGTCGAGCGCGGTGACGCCGCCGGCGTCGTGGGTCGACAGCACCACGTCCACCGTCTTGTAGACGTTACGCCATTCGGGGTGGTGATCCATCTTCTCGGCGGCCAGCGCAGCGCGGGTCATGAAGCCGAACGCCTCGTTGAAATCCTTGAAGATAAAGGTTTTGCCGATGGCATCCCGGCCCTGAACCTCGCTCCAACCGGGTAGTCCGCCCAGCGCCTGCCTGCGCGCCTCCGCCGAAAGCCGATCTGCCATGGTCATGTCTCCGTCCTTCAGGGGAACTTTACCCTAACACCCCGCTGGCGCCCGGGTTCATACGGGGATTTCCGCCATCCGCTAACCATGACGGAGATGTAACCCCGCCGCACAAGAAATTTGCTACAATTGCGGGCGTAAATCGCCGGCCAAGATGAAACTGAGCCTGAAGCGCCTGTTTGGGAGATCGATGACCGGGGGATTGGACCTGGCCGAAACGCCCTCTCCGCCTTCGCCGCGATCCGCGGCGCGGAAGACCGCGCTCGTGTCTCTTGCGCTCGTGCTTGCGATCATCGGCGCGCTCGTCGGCGGCTACTACTTCGCCATGCGGCCGGTGACGTTGAAGATCGCGGTCGGTCCCGCCAACAGCGACGACGTCAAGGTCGTGCAGGCGCTGACGCAGGCCTTCACGCAGAGCAAGGGCCAAGTGCGGCTGCGGCCGATCCAGACCGACGGCGCCACCGCCAGTGCCAATGCGCTTGCGGAAGGCAAGGTCGATCTCGCCATCGTGCGCGGCGACCTCGACGTGCCCAAGAACGCGCAGGCGGTCGCGACACTGCGCAAGAACGTCGTGGTGCTGTGGTCCGTGCCTAGCAAAGGCAAGAAGCGGGGCGCGAAGATCACCAAGATCTCGCAACTCACCGGCCATCGCGTCGGCGTCGTCGGCCGCACCCAGGCCAACGTCAATCTGCTCAAGGTGATCCTCCAGCAATATAACGTCGATCCCGCCAAGGTCGAGATCGTGCAATTCCCGGCCAACGAGGTCGCCGAAGCGATCAAGGCCCAGAAGGCCGACGTCTATCTCGCAGCCGGCCCGGTCAACAGCAAGATCACGGCAGACGCGATCGCCGCCTCCACCAAGGATTTCGGTGCGCCCAGCTTCCTCGCGATCGAGTCCGCGGATGCGATCGCGCAGAACCATCCGGTCTACGAAGCGTCCGAGATTCCCGCCGGCACCTATGGCGGCTCGCCCGCCCGCCCGGATGACGAGGTCAAGACCATCAGCTTCTCGCACCACATCGTGGCGCGCAAAGGCGTGTCCGAAACCACTATCGCGGCGTTCACGCGCCAGCTCTTCGCCGTGCGCCAGCAGCTGGTGACGGAATTCCCGCTGGCGGCGAAGATCGAGACACCCGACACCGACAAGGACGCGGTGATCCCGGTGCATCCGGGCGCTGCCGCCTTCGTCGACGGCGAGGAAAAGACCTTCCTCGACAAATACAGCGATTACATCTGGTGGAGCCTGATGGCGTTGTCCGCCATGGGCTCGATCGGCGCTTGGTTCGCGGGCTATCTGAAGAAGGACGAGCGCGACAACAACAACCATCAGCGCGAACGGCTGCTCGACATGATCGCCGCCGCACGCAAATGCGAGACGACCGAAGAGCTCGACCAGATGCAGACCGAGGCCGACGAGATCCTGCGCGACACGCTGCGCTGCTTCGATCACGGCGCGATCGAGGAAGCCGCGCTCACCGCCTTCAACATCGCACTCGACCAGTTCCACGCCGCCGTCGCCGACCGCAAGGCGGTGCTGTTCAGCCTGCCGCAGAACCTGCAGCGGGCCGGCGCCCAGTTCAGGGCCGCCGGCAACGCGTGAACGCTTGCGCGCGTTATAGCTGCGTCACATTGTCTCAATATAGGTTCACCGTCATTCCGGGGCGCGCAACGCGCGAATCCGGAATCTCGAGATTCCGGGTTCTGATCCTTCGGACCGTCCGGGAATGACGGCGCGAGATGCGCGCAGCACAGCGAGCCAAGCATGAACATCAGATTCTCCCGCCGCCGCTTCCTCGCCACCGGCGCCGGTGCGCTCGGCGCGGTCGCGATGCCCCATCTCTCGCGCGCGGCCGATCGGCCGATGGTCACTCATGGCGTCCAGTCGGGCGACGTCACTATCGACGGCGGCGTGGTGTGGGCGCGCACCGATCGGCCCGCGCAGATGCTGGTCGAGGTGGCGACGACGGAGTCATTCAGGGATGCCCGCGCGCTGCCGCCGATCGCAGCGCTCCCCGAGAGCGACTTTACCGCGAAGATGCTGATCGAGAATCTGCCGGCTAGCCAGGACATCTTTTACCGCGTCCGCTTCCGCGATCTCTCCCACAGCGCCATCGAGGGCGAGCTAGTGGTCGGCCGCTTCCGCACCGCGCCGGCCGACCGCCGCGACGTCAGCTTCGTCTGGGGCGGAGACGTCGCCGGCCAGGGCTGGGGTATCAATCCCGATGACGGCGGCATGTTCACCTTCTCGGCGATGCGCAAGCACCGTCCGGATTTCTTCCTGCATTCGGGCGACACCATCTATGCCGACGGCCCGATTGTATCCGAGGTGAAGCTCGCCGACGGCAAGATCTGGAAGAATGTCACCATCCCCGAGAAGGCCAAGGTCGCCGAGACGCTGGACGAGTACCGCGCCGCGCACAAATACAATTTCACCGACGACAACCTCCGCGCCTTCAATGCCGAGGTGCCGATCTTCGTGCAATGGGACGACCACGAGGTGACCAACAACTGGTCGCTCTCGAAGGAATTACCGGCCGCCTACAAGGAGCGCGACATCGCCCTGCTCGCCGCCCGCGCGGGCCGCGCCTTCCACGAGATGTATCCGATGCGCGAGAGCATCGTTGAGCCGGGCCGGGTCTATCGCCAGATCTCCTACGGCCCGCATCTCGACGTGTTCGTGCTCGACGAGCGCAGCTATCGCGGTCCGAACGGCGCCAATCTCGAAACCGCTTACGGCCCCGCCAGCTACTTCCTCGGCCCGGACCAGATCGCCTGGCTCAAGCGCGGCCTGCTCAATTCACGCGCGACCTGGAAGGTGATCGCTTCCGACATGCCGCTCAGCCTCGTCGTCGCGGACACGCCGAAGGGCGGCTCGGAAGCAATCGCGCAGGGTGACGGCCCGGTCCGCGGCCGCGAGTTCGAGATCGCCGACATCCTGCGTTTCATCAAGATGGCGCCGATCAGCAACACGGTGTGGCTGACGGCGGACGTGCACTACGCCGCCGCGCATTATTACGATCCGAACAAGGCGCAATTCCAGGAGTTCGAGCCGTTCTGGGAATTCGTCTCGGGCCCGCTGCATGCCGGCACGTTCGGTCCGAACGCGCTCGACAACACCTTTGGACCCGAGGTGCGCTTCGTCAAGGCGCCGGGCAAGGACAGCCAGAACCTGCCGCCCTCCGCCGGCATGCAGTTCTTCGGTCACGTCAAGATCGACGGCGCCTCGGGCCAGATGACGGTGACCTTGCGCGACCGCACCGACGTCGCGCTGTGGTCGACCACGCTCGATCCGAAGCAGGCCTGATCGCTAGTCGAGGGCGCGCACCTTCAGCGCCGCCTCCAGCGCGTCGCTCGAGCACGGCTTCTGCAACCGCGGCTGGCTGGAGAATTCAGGCGGAATGCGCGCCTCGGCGCCATAGCCGGTGACGAAGACGAACGGGATCTTCAGCGCAGCCAGCCGCTCCGCGACCGCAAAGCTCGTCTCGCGGATCAACTCGACATCGAGCAGCGCGAAATCGGGCGCGCGGTTGGCGATGGCGCCGAGCGCCTGCGTCACCGACCCGACGGTCCGCACGCCCGGCACTCCAAACCCGAGCAGACGGTCCTCGAAATCGATGGCGATGATCGGATCGTCCTCGACGATCAGAACGTCGGCCGGCCAGCTTGAGCCATTGGAAAGTGCGGGTGTCATGATCGCATCTTGTGTGTGGGGGTTCGGATCAGGACTGCCGCGACACGATGCCTGCGCACAGCGCATCGGAGGGTTCCCGGAACGAAACCCACCACATTGCCGTTCTCTAGTCTGTCCACTTGTGCACACAGGGAATGCAAGGAACTCGTTAAGGTGGGGAGGAAGATCGGAGTTCACGATGGATGCGCGTATCAGCAAGATGACCGAGGTCGAGAGCCGTCCGGCCAACAATTTATTGCGGCGTTTGAGCCAACCAGACTACGCCCTGCTCGCACCGCACGTGGCCGTCGAAAACTCCGCAGCCGGCCAGCTGCTCTACAGCCCCGGTGACGACGTCCAGGTCGTCCACTTCCCCTGCGGACCGGCGCTCGCGACCTTTCTGGTCCCCAACGAGGATGGCCGAGACGTCGAGACCATCCTGGTCGGTCGCGAAGGCGCGGTGGGCGGTATCGTCAGCGAGGGATTCCTGCCGGCCTATACCCGGATCTGCGTGAAATTCGGCGGCCCGTTTGCGCGCGTTCATGTCGCCAAGCTGGAAGCGGCCAAGCTGCGCTCGGCGTCGCTGCGCAACATCTTTGCCCGCTACGCCGATTGCATGCTGGCGCAGATCTTCCAGTCGACCGCCTGCAATGCCATCCATTCGATCGAACAGCGGACCGCCAAATGGATCCTGGCGGCGATGGAGCGCACCGGCGACGAGGACAGCGTGCCGCTGACCCACGAACAGCTTGCGACGCTGCTCGGCGTTGGTCGCAGCTATGCCAGCCGCGTGCTTCAATCGTTCAAGGCGGAACGGATTCTCGACACGAGGCGCGGATCGATCCTGGTTCGCAACCGCGACGGCCTGAGGCTTCGCGCCTGCCTGTGCAACGACGCGGTGAAAATGCACTTCGAGGAGGTGCTGCGCGGCGTCTACCCGACCGAGGAGCGGGAGGCCGGCTAGCGGTCCGCCTCGCTTCCCCGGCGTGGAGAACGAGCAGGCGCACTATCCCGCACGGCCGGAACCTGGGCTAATATCCCCCGGCATGAGCGGGGCTTTCCTACACACCATCTTCGACGTCTTGGCGTGGCTGGCGGCGGCGGCGGCCGTCTACTGGCTGTCGCGGCAGCGCCTGCAGTTTCCGGCGCAATCCTTCGAGCTGCCCTATATCGCGGCGCTGGTGTTCGGCGCGGGCCTCGGGGCCTACCTGTTCGGCTCCGCCAATCTGTGGCTGTCGGGCGAGAGCGGCATTGCGCGCTCGGTCGAGGGCGCGCTGGCCGGCGGCATCGTGGCGATCGAGCTCTACAAATGGTCCGCGGGGATCGCCGCGCGAACCGGTGCCCGTTTTGCGCTGCCGCTGGCGCTCGGCATCGCGATCGGCCGGCTCGGCTGCTACTTCGCGGGCCTCGACGATTTCACCTATGGCACGCCGACGACGCTGCCATGGGCCCATGATTTCGGCGACGGCATCCTGCGCCATCCCGTGCAGCTCTACGAGAGCGCGGCCATGGTCGTATTCGCGCTGCTCTATGTGCTGGCGGCCGTGAACCGGAACGCCTTTGTGATCACCAATGGTTTCTACCTGGTTCTCGTCTATTATGGAGCGCAACGCTTCGTCTGGGAATTCCTCAAGCCCTACGGCCCGCTGATCGGCCCCTTCACCCTGTTTCACCTGCTGTCGCTGTCCATTTTGCTCTACGCCGGCGTCATGCTGGCGACGGCGCCCAAAGCGAGACGCTTACAAAACGAGATACTTGCATGAACGCGCCGTTGCGTAAGTCGCGTCCCTATATTTTCTGGGGCCAGACCCAATCTCTTTGCGAGACCTGCCTGAAGCTGGTGCCAACCAAGATCCAGATCCTGGACAACGAGGTCTGGTACGAAAAGCGCTGCAAGGAGCATGGCGTCCAGTCGACGCTGGTGTCGACGGATGCCGCCTATTGGCGCCTGTGCAAGGATTTCATCAAACCCGGCGACCGGCCGCTGCAATTCCAGCAGCGCACGGAATTCGGCTGTCCCTATGATTGCGGTCTCTGTTCCGACCACGAGCAGCATTCCTGCCTGGCGCTGATCGAGATCACCGAGCACTGCAACCTCACCTGCCCGGTCTGCTTTGCGGAATCCTCGCCGGCACGCACGAAATTCACGCCGCTCGCGACGATCGAGAAGATGCTGGACGCGCTGGTCGCAAGCGAGGGCGAGCCCGATCTCGTGCAGATTTCCGGCGGCGAGCCGACGCTGCATCCCGATTTCTTCGAGATCCTGGATGCCGTGCGCGCCCGCCCGATCCGGCACGTCATGATCAACACCAACGGCCTGCGCATCGCCCGCGAAAAGGATTTCGTGGCGCGGCTCGCCGAGAACAGGCGCGGGCTGGAGGTCTATCTCCAGTTCGATTCACTGCAGCGCGATGCGCTGATCGACCTGCGCGGCGCGGATTTGCGAAAAATCCGCCAGCAGGCGCTGGAGAATCTCGAGCATTTTGGCGTGTCGACCACGCTGGTCGCGACCATCAAACGCGGCGTCAATGATTCCGAGATCGGCGACATCGTTCGCCACGCCCTGACCTGGACATGCGTGCGCGGCGTCACGCTGCAGCCGGTGCAGGACGCCGGCCGCAACGAGAATTTCGACGAGAAAACCGACCGCATCATGCTGTCGGAGATCCGCAAGCGCGTGATCGAGACCGGCGTGTTCGGTGACAAGGACATGATCCCGTTGCCCTGCAATCCCGAAAGCATCTCGATCGGCTATGGCCTGCGCAATGGCGAGAGGGTGCTGCCGCTGACCTCGCTGATCCCGCAGGAGCAGCTGGTCGCGGTGATGCCCAACACCATCAGCCCGGAGAAATATCCGGTGCTGCGGGAAAAGTTCGTCGATCTGTTCTCGCTGTCGTCGGGCCCCCTCAACACCTCCGAGCGCGTCTGCGAGCTGTTGTGCTGCCTGCCGAGCTTTCAGGTGCCGGAGGGGCTCTCTTACGAGAACGTCTTCCGCGTCACCGTCGTGCAGTTTCTGGATCGCTTCAATTTCTGCGTCGGCAACGTCAAGCGCAGCTGCATCCATTTCGTGACGGAGCAAGGCGCGATCATACCTTTCGACACCTACAATCTGTTCTACCGCAACGGCAAGATCGACGGCATTCGCGCGGCGCTGCACGGCGACACTTATCGGGAAACCACGCAGCGCGAGGAGATGCCTCGTTGAGCGAGACGCCTCCAACTCCACCATCGCGAAGCGGACTTGTCACCGCGTTGATGGTGATGTTCGGGGTGATCCTGTTGCTGCCCGGCATCTGCGCCTTGATCTTCATCGCTGACTCGTCGATCCCCTTGGATATCCGTTTCGTCCCCGTCCTCGTCCTCACACTGCTGGTGGCATTCGCCGGCGTGATGCTGATCAGGGCCGCGAGAAAGAAACCATGAGCGATTCCGGCCACACCCCACCGGCAGTGCCTCCGCAGAACCAGCAACAGCGCGGCGGCTGCCTGACCGCGCTGATGGCGATCGCCGGAATCTTCATGCTGCTGCCGGGGCTCTGCGCGCTCCTGTTCGGCGGAATGTCGGTGGTCGAGGGTGGCCAGATCCCCTCCGACATCGCGTCGCTGGTGTTTTTGGGACTAGTCATCGGCATCGGAGGCGTCGTCTTGATCTGGGCGGCCATCATGGGACGAAAGGCCCCGCCGGCACGGAACGGCAGCTAACCCCCGGAGATTCCCGGGCAAAATTCAGTCAACCAAGGTCCAAAGAACGCATTGTTTTTTGGCGTTTTTTGCATATATTGCGCCGCAACGCGTAGGCTGCCCGGTCGATATGGCCGGGCTTCCTTTTTGGGCGGAAAGCGCCCCGTTTCCAGTCTTCCAGCGTTGTTTCGAGAAGAGGTCCCGGTCCGACCGGCGAGATCGCGCTTAACCCATTGTTCGAACCAAAGAAGCTCACTCATGAACCTCCGTAACGTCGCCATCATCGCTCACGTCGACCACGGCAAGACGACCCTGGTCGACAAACTCCTCCAGCAGTCCGGCACGTTCCGCGAGAACCAGAAGGTGACCGATCGCGCCATGGACTCCAACGATCTGGAGCGCGAACGCGGCATCACCATCCTGGCCAAGGCGGCCTCGGTGCAGTGGAAGGACACCC
Source organism: Bradyrhizobium sp. SBR1B (assembly GCF_014198205.1). NCBI lineage: Bacteria > Pseudomonadati > Pseudomonadota > Alphaproteobacteria > Hyphomicrobiales > Nitrobacteraceae > Bradyrhizobium > Bradyrhizobium sp. SBR1B. The sequence continues at coordinate 255,712 of NZ_JACIHC010000007.1, read as the reverse complement.
GCATCAACATCGTCGACACCCCCGGCCACGCCGATTTCGGCGGCGAGGTCGAGCGCATCCTGAACATGGTGGACGGCGCCCTGGTGCTGGTGGACGCTGCCGAAGGCCCGCTGCCGCAGACCAAGTTCGTGGTCTCCAAGGCGCTCAAGGTCGGCCTGAAGCCGATCGTCGTCATCAACAAGGTCGACCGCCCCGACGCGCGCCCGACCGAAGTCATCAACGAGGTGTTCGACCTGTTCGCGGCGCTCGATGCCAGCGAGGAGCAGCTCGACTTTCCGATCCTCTACGGGTCGGCCAAGCAGGGCTGGATGGCTGACAGCCCGGAGGGTCCGAAGGACAAGGGCATGGAGCCGCTGTTCGACCTGATCCTGCGCCACGTCGCGCCGCCGAAGGTCGAGGAAGGTCCGTTCAGGATGATCGGCACCATCCTGGAGGCCAACCCCTATCTCGGCCGCATCATCACCGGCCGCATCTCCTCCGGAGTGCTCAAGCCGAACCAGCAGGTCAAGGTGCTCAACGCCGAGGGCAAGCTGGTCGAATCCGGGCGCATCACCAAGATCCTGGCGTTCCGCGGTCTCGAGCGCACCCCGCTCGATGAAGCCGAAGCCGGCGACATCGTCGCCATTGCCGGCCTGACCAAGGGCACCGTCGCCGACACCTTCTGCGATCCGACCGTCGAAGTGCCGCTGCCGGCGCAGCCGATCGATCCGCCGACCGTGTCGATGTCGTTCATCGTCAACAACTCCCCGCTCGCCGGCACCGAAGGCGACAAGGTGACGAGCCGGATGATCCGCGACCGTCTGTTGCGCGAAGCCGAAGGCAACGTCGCGCTGCGCGTCGTCGAAGCCTCCGACAAGGACGCAATGGAAGTCTCGGGCCGCGGCGAATTGCAGCTCGCGATCCTGATCGAGACCATGCGCCGCGAGGGTTTTGAGCTCTCGGTGTCGCGCCCGCGCGTCGTGTTCCAGAAGGACGAAGCCACCGGCGCCACCATGGAGCCGATCGAGGAAGTCGTGATCGACGTCGACGAGGAGCACTCCGGCGTCGTCGTGCAGAAGATGAGCGAGCGCAAGTCCGAGCTGATCGAGATGAAGCCCTCGGGCGGCAACCGTCAGCGCCTGGTGTTCTACGCGCCGACCCGTGGCCTGATCGGCTACCAGGGCGAGCTGCTCACCGACACCCGCGGCACCGCGATCATGAACCGCCTGTTCCACGGCTACGCGCCGTACAAGGGCGAGATCCAGGGCCGCCGCAACGGCGTGCTGATCTCCAACGACCAGGGCGATGCGGTGGCCTACGCCATGTTCAAGCTGGAAGACCGCGGCCCGATGATGATCGAGCCGGGCTGGAAGGTCTACAAGGGCATGATCGTCGGCGAGCACACCCGCGACAACGATCTCGAGATCAACGTGCTCAAGGGCAAGCAGCTCACCAACATCCGCACGACCTCGAAGGACGAGGCCGTGCGCCTGACCCCGCCGATCCGCATGACGCTGGAAAAGGCGCTCGCCTATATCGAGGACGACGAGCTCGTCGAGGTCACGCCGAAGTCGATCCGCCTGCGCAAGAAGCACCTCGACCCGAACGAGCGCAAGCGCGCGGAGAAGGCCAAGGAGGCGGTGGCGTAAGGCCACCGCTCTCCGTAGGGTGGGCAAAGCGCAAGCGTGCCCACCAATGGACGATGGTGGGCACGGCGCAAGAGCGCCTTTGCCCACCCTACAAAAGCGTTTGCCCGTCCGGCTTCAGCACACCCAGCGAACGTGCTAGAGCCCGCCCATGACCTCCCTCCCCTCCTCCATGGACGTCGCGATCGTCGGCGCCGGTGCCGCCGGCCTCGGCGCTGCACATGCGCTGGCGGGCTCCGGTCTCTCCGCGATCGTACTGGAGGCACGGAACAGGCTCGGCGGCCGCGCCTGGACCGTACAGGCCTCACCTGACGTGACCTTCGACGTCGGCTGCGGCTGGCTGCACTCGGCGGACAAGAACTGCTTCGTTTCGATCGCGCAGCGGCTCGGTTTCGAGCTCAACAAGGACCTGCCGCCCTGGCGCGAGCGCGCCTATGGCAACGCGTTTCCGCAAGGCGAGCGCGACGATTTCATGGGCGCGATGGACGCGTTCTATGAGCGCCTCTGGGAAGCCGCGCAGACGGGCAAGGACGAGCCTGCGAGCCGGAGCCTCGAAATGGGCAATCGCTGGAATCCCATGATCGACGCGATCTCGACCTATATCAACGGCTGCGAACTCAAGGACATGTCGACGCTGGACTGGGATGCCTATGAGGATTCTGGTCTCAACTGGCGCGTCCGTCGCGGCTATGGCGCGCTTGTTGCGGCCTTTGGCGCGCCCTGTCCGGTGGCGTTGAACTGCAACGTCGCGCTGATCGATCATTCCGGCCCGCGGGTCCGCCTCGAGACGTCGCAGGGCACGCTGACCGCGGACAAGGTGATCGTCACCGTGCCGACCAATCTGATCGCCGATGAGACGATCCGCTTTTCGCCGCCGTTACGGTCCAAGGTCGACGCGGCAGCGGGCCTGCCGCTCGGCGTCGACGACAAGGTGACGCTCGCGCTCGAGGACGCCGAAGCCTTTCCCAAGGAAGCAAACCTGCGCGGCGCCACCATGCGCACCGCGATGGGCACCTACCATATCCGCCCGTTCGGCCAGCCCTGCATCGAAGGCTTCTTCGGCGGCAGCTTCGCCCGCGCGCTGGAAGATTCCGGCGACGGCGCCATCGCCGCCCATAGCATCGACGAGATCGCCGGCTTTCTCGGCAACGACATCCGCCGCAAACTGAAGCCGCTCGCCGAGTCGCGCTGGGCGCATGATCCGTTTGCCCGCGGCTCATACTCGCACGCGCTGCCTGGCCATGCCGGCGACCGCGCCGTGCTGGCCGCGCCGGTCGATGGCCGGCTGTTCTTTGCCGGCGAGGCGACGTCGCCAACCTTCTTCACGACCGCGCATGGGGCGCGGGACAGCGGGGAACGGGCGGCGAAGGAAGTGCTGGCGGCAATCGGGAAGCGCTAACCTCCCCACCAATGTCGTCCCGGCGAACGCCGGGACCCATGCCGCGTGATCTTTCAGTCACGCGTGGTGCGCGTACCGCGGATTGACCCTAACTTCCAGTCTTCGCCAAACTCCGCTCTGTGGTGGGTCCCGGCGTTCGCCGGGACGACACCAATCTTGTGGTGCCGCTGTCGCGTCACTCGATCACCCTCGCCCGCAAATCCGCATCGGGCACGAAACACGCGTCATACTTGCCGAAGATGCGATAGCGGTTGCGCGCGATGAGGCTGTACACGGGGTCCCGCAGCGGCTTCGGTACGGTGAACAGCACGCGCACCCAACCCCAGCCCGGGAGTCGCGACAGCACCGTCAACGCCGCATCCGACTTCATGTACACCTCACCGCCATGAACCACGGCATTGGTGTCGGGATCATCGGGGTCGATGCCGAACGCCCGCGCGAGCCGGGCGCCATACTCCGACTGGATCGGCGTGAAGCGAAACCGCTTCGCCGTGTCGCGCTGCGCGACGAAGCGGACCCAGCGCGAGCAGAAGATGCAGACGCCGTCGAACAGGATCACGTCGTCATCGGGCCATTTGCTCATCAGCGGTTATCCAGCGTCAAGAGCGCCACCAACATCAGCACGATCGCCGGCCCCGTCTTCACCAGCGCGCCGAGCGGTTCGATCCAGAGATCGGGCGTCAGGACCGCCGCGCCGAACATATAGCCGAGCGAGGCGGTGATGCCAGCAACGAGCCCGGCCGCCGCGGTGCGGCGAAAGGCAATCATCGCGCCAATGCTCATGTCCATCAGGCTGGTGCCGATGGTGATGGGATCGACCAGCGCGGCCGGGAAGTCGTGCGCCGTCAGGATGTCGGCGGCGGCACGGTAGGACACGAACAGCGCGATGAAGCCGGAGACGAGCCAGAACACGACGAGGCTGGCGAAGATCAGCGCCTTGACCAGGAACAGCCGCGCGAACCATTTGTCCTGGACGGTCGCGGGATGACGACCAATCATATCGACCAGCGTCTTCGGTGCGATGCCCGTGGCGGCGATCCATGCGGAGGGATCACCTCGCACGCCGCGGCGCAGCTCGGCGATGGCGGTGGAGCGCATCGGCGGCATCCAGCCGAGATAATTGGCGAGATCGCCGATCCTGGCGCCAAGATCGAGCACGAAGGACGGCATCGCGACATGCGGCCAGGTGGCCGTGCCGAACGCAAGGCGGAACTGTTTGATGACGCCGGCCATGGTGACCGGCTCAGCCTGCATCAGATCCCAGCTCACGGCTTTGACAGCGGCATCGTCGATGTCGCGCACGGTGAGCCAGGCGATGGTGGCCGAGATATCCTCGACTGAAACGGGCTGGAACGGCGTCGCCATCTCCTTGTCGGGCAGGTCGAGCGGGAAGGCAGCGAGCGCGCGGAGCATGGCGCTGCCGCCATAGGCGGATGGTGCGACCACGAAGCCGGGCCGCAGGATGGCGTGCGCAATGCCTGAGGCCGCGATGAGGCGCTCGGCCTCGCGCTTGGTCGTTGCGAACGCAGTGCGATCGGCTTCGGCCGCTCCGGGGATCGAGATGTGCACCAGTCGGATCGCGCGGCCGCTGTCGGTGATCGCCGCAAGCAGGCGCGCGACGAAATCGCGATGCACGGCACCTGTGTCGCTGCCGGGGCCGTCCTGGAGCACGCCGAGACAGTTAACGACGACATCCACCGCATGCTCGCGCAACAGCCGCGTCAGCATGGTCGCGTCGAGCGAGAGGATCGGCAGCTCGATGTCGAGCGCGCTCGTCTTCTGCGCCGCCGACAGGCTGCGCGCCACGCCAAGCGCGCGAAAGCCACGCGCGCGAAGATCGTCCGTAACGAAGCGGCCGATCAGGCCGGAGGCGCCGAGCACCAGGATGGTTCGCTGGTTCATCACGGCTCTCAAAACGGCTTTGCGACCATCAGCCAGAGGATCAGCATCGTCGCGCCGAAGCCGGGGAAGCCGAACGCGAACCAGCGGCGAAACAGGACGAAGTATCGTTGTGGCAATGCACGGTGCTGCTCCGCGGCCTTTCGCGCGAGATCGCGCATCTCGATCTGCATGAACACGACAGGAATCCAGAACAGGCCGGCGACAACATACAACACGAGCGAGGCGAGCAGCCAGCGCTCGGTGATCGGCATCGCCGAGAGCAACATCAGCAAGCCGCCCGTGACCGGCTGGAGGAGCACGGCCGACAGTGTGAAGATTGCGTCCGCAATGACGACGACCGAAGCGGTGCGCGCGATGAACTCCGCATCGTCGGTGCGATGCGCCATCAGCATGAAGAAGGCGATGCCGGTTCCGGTGCCGAGGATGACGATGGCGCCGAGCACATGGAGAAACTTGACCAGGAAATACAGCGTCATGGCTTCTTGGTCGCGGTTGGCCTGCCTTGGTTCAGCGCACCCACGAGCTCCCGGCTCGCGGCTTTGACGCCGGCCTCACTCTCGATCATCCAGTGCCCCTCGCTGCCGACGGCCGGCAAGGTGCGGAAGTCGATCTTGCCGCCGCTGCCGCGAAACGCATCGGCCAGGCCCTTTGAAAACGCCGGCGCAAAATAGCTGTCATTGGTCGCAACGAGCCATGTGACAGGAATGCGCGCGCCCTTGCCGAACTCTGCAGCGGCGGCAAGAAGCGTGTGTGGCGCGCAGATCCGGTTCGGCTCATCATTGGCATGGCCGCCGCGCCCCGGCGCAAACACTGTGATCGCGGCGATCGCCTTCGGATCGGCATTGGCGAGCGCCAGCGCACCCCAGCCGCCGGCGGAATGGCCGATCACGATGGCAGCGTCCTTGCGGATAAAATCCTGCTTTCGCAAGAACTCCAGCGAGAGCCGGATTTCCTCGGCCGTTGCACGGCCCGAACGCGCATAGTCGGCCTCATCGCAGCCGCCCTGGTCCTCGATATAGCGGCCGCCGGTCGCACCATGGCCGAGCCGCTCCGGCACCAGCACGGCAAACCCGCGCGCGACGAGATAGGCGGCGAGCGGACGATATTCCGGCTGCGGCATTTGCGCTCGACGCAAGCCATTCTGCGTCGAGGCGTGTGCGATGACCACAAGCCGGAACGGACCTGCGCCGGCGGGGCGAAACAGCAGGGCACGCGCAGCGATGTCGGTATCCGGCGACGGCACCCGCCACGCTTGTCGGCGAAACGGTTCACCCTCCTCACCCGATGGGCCAAACGTGACCTGAGCGCACAGAGGCGGCGCTGTCAGCAAGGCCAGCAGAGTCAGAAGCGCGAAGATGTTGAGAAGCCGCATGAATGGCCGAGGACGAGCACGAACAGCGACAGCCACACTAGTAGGAACGAATCACTATGGGCGGACTTTCTGCGTGGCCCTCGCCCTTCATTCGTTGCCGCAGAGGGAGTTTTGCACCGACACACGGCACGCCGGTGCCATTCGCGTCGGCGTCCTGTCTTTTTTCGGTACAACATGGCTCAGATACTGATGCACAAAGTCCACACGTTAACCGATAATTAACGATAGGTCTTGCCGCCGGCGCGGCGACTTGGTTTGATTGCGCCCATGAGCACAACCCTGATCGAGGTCCGGCCGGCCAAAGCTGCAGATGCGACTGCGGTGGCGTCGACTCATGACGAAGCTTGGCGCTCCGCCTATCAGGGCATCATTCCCGGCGCCGAGCTGGAAAAGCTCATCAACCGCCGCGGCCCGCAATGGTGGGACAGCGCGATCCGCAAGGGCAGCCGCGTCAGCGTGCTGGTGTTCGGCGACAAGATCGCGGGCTACGCCAATTACGGCCGTAATCGCGCCCGCAGCCTGCATTTCGACGGCGAGATCTACGAGCTGTACCTGCGCCCCGAATTCCAGGGCCTCGGCTTCGGCCGCCGCCTGTTCGCCTCCGCCCGCCGCGACCTGATGCAGAGCGGGCTGAAGAGCATGGTGGTGTGGGCGCTCTCGGACAACGACCCCGCGACCGAGTTCTACCGGGCGCTTGGGGGCCGTATGGTGGCCCGCTCCTCGGAGCGGTTCGGGCCGAAGTCGCTCGACAAGGTTGCCTTCGCTTGGACCAATTGAGCTGCTGAAAGCCTAGGCGGCAGCGTTTTCCTTCCGTCGATACCGTTGCCTTTGAGCCGGTGACTTCCGGATTCATTATTTCACAAAAACGCGATGGATCAGCGGGCCAAGCCCGCGTATGACAGCGCCAAATCGCTGCCGGGCGCGATTTATCCTCGGCAATAACGGAGCCTTGAATGCGTATCGATGCGATCTCGATCGGGAAGAACGTACCTCACGAAGTCAATGTCCTCATCGAAGTCCCCGTGGGCGGCGAACCGATCAAATACGAGATGGACAAGGAGGCCGGCACGCTGGTGGTCGACCGCTTCCTCTACACGCCGATGCGTTACCCCGGTAACTACGGTTTCATCCCGCACACCTTGTCGGATGATGGCGATCCCTGCGACGTCCTGATCATCAACACCCGCGCCATCATTCCCGGCGCCGTCATGAGCGTGCGCCCGGTTGGCGTGCTGTTCATGGAAGACGAAGCCGGCGGCGACGAGAAGATTCTGGCGGTGCCGTCGTCGAAGCTGACGCAGCGCTACGACAAGGTGAAGTCGTACTCCGACCTGCCCGACATCACGCTGCAGCAGATCCAGCACTTCTTCGAGCACTACAAGGATCTCGAGAAGGGCAAATGGGTGAAGATCCTGCGCTGGGGCGGCCCGGAGGACGCACACAAGCTGATCCTCGAAGGCATGGATCGCGAGAAGAAGAAGAAGGGCTAATCGCCATTCCGGGGCGATGCGTCAGCATCGAACTATGGTGCGCAATTGCGCACCTGAGAATCTCCAGGTTCCGGGCTCGCACTTCGTGCGCCCCGGAACGACTGCGTTGACTACACCGCCGGCTTCGGTAGCTCGGCGATCGCGCAGGCCGCACGCAGCGTGTTGACCAGCAGGCACGCCACGGTCATCTGGCCGACGCCGCCCGGCACCGGCGTGATCGCGCCGGCCACCCCAAGCGCTTCCTGATAGGCGACGTCACCGACGAGGCGCGTCTTGCCGTCTTCTTTGGGTATCCGGTTGATGCCGACGTCGATCACGGTCGCCCCTGGCTTCAGCCAGTCGCCGCGCACCATCTCAGGTCTTCCGACCGCGGCATAGACGAGATCGGCCTGCTTCACGAGCCCGGGCAGGTCACGCGAGCGCGAATGCGCGATCGTCACCGTGGCGTTCTCGTTCAGCAGCAATTGCACCAGCGGCCGGCCGACCAGATTGGAACGGCCGATGACGATGGCGTTCTTGCCTTCGAGCGAGGCATGCACGCTCTTGGTCAGGATGATGCAGCCGAGCGGCGTGCAGGGCGACAGCGCCTCGAAACCGCCGGCGAGCCGGCCGGCATTGTTCGGATGCAGCCCGTCGACGTCCTTGGCGGGGTCGATGGCGTTGACGACGGCCTCGGTGTTCAGCCCCTTCGGCAGCGGCAGCTGCACCAGAATGCCGTGCACGGCCGGATCGCGGTTGAGCTTCGCGACCAGCGCCAGGAGGTCTCCTTGCGAGACGTCGGCCGGCAGCTTGTGCTCGAACGAGGCCATGCCGGCGGCCTGGGTCTGGGTGTGCTTGGAGCGGACATAAACCTCGCTGGCGGGGTCGCTGCCGACCAGCACGACCGCCAGCCCCGGCACCAGATCGTGCTCGCGCTTGACGCGGGCGACCTCGTCCGCGACGCGGGCCCGGAGTTCCGCGGCAATGATTTTTCCATCGATAATCTTGGCGGTCATGTCAGTTCCCTCAGTCTTTCGATTGGGCCGAGACGAGCTGGCGCAGGGCTTCGCCGAGCCGTGCCGGATCGCCGTCGACCGCGATCTGCTTCAGCCGCGAGGTGGCGCCGGACAGAAGCTTTACGCCGGCCTTGGGGACGCCCAGCGATTTCGCCAGCAGGACCAAAACGGCCTTGTTGGCCTCGCCGCCATCGGCGATGGCGCGCACCCTCACCTTGAGCACGCTGCGGCCGTCGGCCAGTTGCTCGATCCCGTCGATGCCGTCGCGACCGCCGCGCGGCGTCACCCGCAGCGCGATGCTGATTCCTGCGGCCGAGTAGCGCCAGGGTTCCTTACAAGCTTTGTTGGCAACCAAGGCGCTCCAGCCCGCTCAGATCACGTTGGGGTAGATGTAGTACAGGATCACCCGCTCGATGAACATGATGATCAGGATCAGGATGATCGGCGAGATGTCGAGACCGCCGAGACTGGGCAGGAAATTGCGAATCGGCGCCAGCACCGGCTCGGTGATCCGGTACAGGAACTCCGCCACCGCCGAGACGAACTGGTTGCGGGTGTTCACGACGTTGAAGGCGATCAGCCAGGACAGGATCGCGGAGGCGATCAGCAGCCAGACGTAGAGGTCGAGCACGATGATGACGATGTCGAGAACGGCACGCATGGCTTTTGAAGCCTCTGGCTTTTGAAAACGTTGGCTGCGGTCGGGATTGACGCCTTTTGCTAGATATCGGTTCCCCCCCGCCCAAACAAGGGAAGTCCGCGCCCCGAATGGCTAAAACCGGGTGACACCCGTCCTTGACTTGACCTTGGCGGGGACTTAAATGGCGCCCGGTTGTCGGCCGCGTTTACCAGAGCGGCCAGCAAAGGGGCCATAGCTCAGCTGGGAGAGCGCGTCGTTCGCAATGACGAGGTCGGCGGTTCGATCCCGCCTGGCTCCACCAGCCTTCGCTGGCTTCGCCAGCTTCGGCTCGGCAAGCCCTTTCGTGGCGAAGGCTGCCGCTGCGAAGCCCGCAGGGCGAAGACGGACTTTTCCAAGCTCCCCCTACCTCCCCGTAAACCGCGGCGGCCGCTTTTCCATGAAGCTCGCCACGCCTTCCCGGAAGTCGCTGCCGGCGAGCGCCACCATCATCTCCCGATTGGCTTCGATGGTTGCCTCGGCGAGCGTCTGGAACGGCACCTCGTAGAGCTGGCGCTTGATCACGGCCATCGCGCTCGGCGAGACGAAATCGGCGAGATCGCGCGCATAGGCATAGGTCTCCTCGCGAAGCTTCTCAGGCGGGCAGAGCCGGTTCACCAGGCCGATCCGCAGCGCCTCGTCGCTCGGCACGCGCCTCGCCGAGAGCAGCAGATCCATCGCATTGGCATGACCGACGATGCGGGGCAGCATCCAGCTGATGCCGTGCTCGGCAATCAGGCCGCGCCGCGCGAAGGCCGTCGTGAACACCGTGTTGTCGGCGGCAAAGCGCAGATCGCAATAGAGCGCGTGCACGAGCCCTATGCCGGCAGTCGCACCGTTGAGCATGGCGATCACAGGCTTCTTGATCGACGGATAGAAACCGTAGCGCGTCTGCCAATCCGGACGGCGGTTCATGTCGAACGGCGGCAGGTTCGACGCGCGCCGGACGTCGTCGGGGTCGAGCCCCTTCAAAGCATCCATATCGGCGCCGGCGCAAAACGCGCGGCCCGCGCCGGTGAGGATGATGACGCGGACATTGTCATCGGCGCTTGACGCTTCCATCGCATGGCGCACGTCGCGCTCCATGGTCGGCGTCCACGCATTCATGCGATCGGGACGGTTGAGCGTGATGGTCGCGATCTTGTCGCTCACCTCATAGAGAATGTGCTCGTAGGCCATGACGCTCTCCCTTTGTCTGCCGGCGCAATTTCGCGCGCTCGTTGGGGAGCGAGCCTAGCATATCCAGGGATGAGGCAAGGGCTTCGCGCGAACGCGCGGATCACTCGGCGGCTTGCGCCAGCACCGGCCGGCGCGCCAGCCAGCCGTCGATGAAATGATCGAGCCAGGCGCGCTCTGCGACATCGTATACGGCACGATCGGCGAAATGATGATGTCGCTGCCGCGCACCGGGCGCGCTGAAGCCGTCATAGCCGCGCGTGGTCCAGCGATGCATCATCGCGTAGGTCACGTCGGGATGAAACTGCACGCCGAAGGCATTGCCGGTGCGGAACGCCTGCACCGGAAAATCGTCGCCTTCTGCAAGCAGCTCGGCGCCGACAGGCAGCTCGAATCCCTCGCGATGCCAGTGATAGACCTGGACCGGCCAGGCCGGGCAGAGGGCGTGGCCCGCAGCGGTCGGGCGGATCGGGTAGTAGCCGATCTGGGTCAGCGCATCGGCATGCGGCGCGACGCGGGCGCCGAGCTGCATCGCCAGCATCTGGGCACCAAGGCAGATGCCGAGGAATGGCCGCTGCTCGCGCAGCGGAATTTCGATCCAGTCGATCTCGCGGCGAATATAGTCGTCGGAATCATTGGCGCTCATCGGACCACCGAAGACCACGGCGCCGGCATGCTGATCGAGCGTCTCGGGCAGGGGATCGCCGAAGCGGGGACGGCGGATGTCAAGCCGATGGCCAAGCGCACGCAGCGCATTGCCGACACGGCCCGGCGTCGAGGATTCCTGGTGCAGGATGATCAGAACCGGCAACTGGGTTTCGGAGGCGACGGCACTTGGCGTCCTTCTCGGGAAGGGCACCACTTCTGCGCTACCAAACCTGTCCGTCCGGAACGACATGGCCTCTGCGAGTGCTATCGGTTCAGACCGTCAGCATAACTAAGCGATCGTTAATTTCGTGTGAGTTCGCGCACACATCGAAGCCGAAGCAAGCTCCGGGCCAATACGGGAGCTTCGAGGGCTAATGCCTCTGCCTCTGGAATCTGCTGGTGGCAGCCAGGATGAAGCCCCGCGGGAAGAAGCGCAGCGCGAATGGCACAATCTTGATGCCGAGACCAGGCAGCACTGCCCGTTTGTTGGCCATCAGGCCACGATAGGCCTCCTGCGCGACATCGGCGGCCGAAACATTGAGCAGGGCCGTATCATGTCCGGAGCCGACGCCCGCGCGCGCCTGGAATTCGGTGGGCACGGGACCCGGGCAAAGCACGGTGACGCGAACCCCGCGCGGCGCGAGCTCGGCCCGCAGCGCTTCGGTGAAGGAAATCACGTAGGCCTTGGACGCGTAATAGACGGCCATGCCGGGGCCGGGCAGGAAGCCCGCGACCGAGCCGACATTGAGAAGACCGCCCTTGTTCCTGATGAGTTGATCGGCGAATCGCAGCGACAAATCGGTCAGAGCCCGCACGTTGACATCGACAATCCCGATCTGCTCGTCGCGATCGCGCTCGATGGCATCGCCGAACACGCCGAAGCCGGCATTGTTGACGAGGTGATCGAGCTCGACGCCTTCGGCGGCGAGCGCCGCCGCGATGGTGTCGCCGGCGTCGGGGTCTTCGAGATCGCAGGCGATCACGATCGGCTTCTTGCCGCCTTTGGCGGCGAGCTCGTTCGCGAGCGCCTCCAAACGGTCCGCGCGCCGCGCTGTCAAAGCGAGACGATGTCCATTGGCGGCGAACACGCGCGCCAGCTCCGCACCTATGCCCGCCGAAGCACCGGTGATCAACGTTACCCGCTCAACCACGATCGAAGTCTCTTGAATTGAAGTATTTGGCCCCGCAATGACGGAACGAGAGCATAAGCCGTGCGCGACAGGCAAGCGGCGTCGGCCGCATGGCCGCCTGAGCGGGCGACAGGAGGCGCAGGAAAGCCGGGTTTTTACGGATGAATCCGGAGCCGGACGGCCGGCAGCTACATTAAAGTTTCGTCATGTGATCCGCACAACCGGCCATCCGCCGGTTTGCGCGGATCAGCCGCCGACGGCGCTGTCCGTCACCTGACCACCGGCGCGCTCCGCCACTGTATGCTTCAGGTCGATCCGGTCGCGCTGGGAAATCCCGAGCAGGTCGGAGGCGCGCCAGACGACGTTGTCTTCGAATTCGGAGACCTGGCCGTCGGCATAGACCAGCTCCCACATCATCCGGACGATGCGCTTGCGGCCCTCTTCGTCGAGCGAGCGCATGATGACGCTGGTGAAGTGATAGAGGTCCACCGCCTCGCCCTCGACCTGGGTGGCGTCCGCGATCAGACGATCCGCAGTGCCGCGATCGAGCTTAAAGTGGCTTTCGATCAGGCTGTGCAGCTTGCGCTGCTCGGCCGCGCTCGGCTGGCCGTCGAGCGAGATTACGTGGACCAGCAGCGCGGTGGCCGCCAACCGATAATCGCTGTCACCGAACGTGCGGTTCTGGTCATTGGGGGCAACAATATCGGCGATGAATTGGCGCAGGCCGTCGAGCATAAGATCCTACCGAAATCGATACAGCCGCGAGGCGCGGCCGTTACCAGCATTATATGAGCAGGAAACTCAACCGGCGCAACGTGCGTCAGTTCCGCGCGCTGCATTACGTTTCGGCAATCTGGATACCGTCATTCCGGGGCGATGCGCCAGCATCGAACCCGGAATCTCGAGATTCTCAGGTGCGCAGTTGCGCACCATAGTTCGCGCTGCGCGCGCCCCGGAATGACGAATGATCTCTCACGGAATCTCGTACACCACCATCTTGTCGGCGATGCCGCGCAGCGCTGCCTGTTTCTGGATCGGCTTGATCGCGCGCTGCTCCAGCACCTCGGCAACCGCGGGCGCATCGAGCACCGGGCCGGTGATGTGAATCTCCTGCGCGGTCGACAGGCTCTGCACGCGGGCGGCGATGTTGACCGTCTGGCCGAAATAATCCTGCCGCTCGTTGAGCATCACCGCGAGGCAGGGACCTTCATGGATGCCGATCTTGACGATGAGATCATCAGTGCCGCGCCGCTTGTTGAGCTGGTCCATCGCCGCGCGCATCCGCAGGCCCGCGACGATGGCATGCTCGGGACGGATGAAGGTCGCCATCACGGCATCGCCGATCGTCTTCACCACGGCGCCCTTCTCGGAGGAGATGATCTCGAGCAGTGCATGGAAATGCGCACGCACGAGATCGAAAGCGGCGAGATCGCCGACGCGCTCGTAAAGCGCCGTCGAGCCCTTCAGATCGGTGAACAGGAAGGTGAGGGACGTGATCTGGAGCCGCTGGTCCAGACTGAGGTTGTCCGCCTTGAAGACATCGCGAAAGGTCTGGTTCGACAGCATCCGCTTGGCGGTGAGGAACGGCTTGCGCTTGCCGATGAGATGATGGAGTGCCTCGGCCGCGATGAACACCGACGGCAGCACGCGCACGCCGGCCTGGTTCTCCAGCGACAGCCGCAGCGGACCCGGCCGCATGGTCGTGGTCCCCGTCGGGGCCTGCACCTTGTTGTACATGATGGCGAGCTGCTGACGATCCTTGGTCGGCTCGCCCTGGACGTCGATGAAATGGGCGGCGTGCGTGACCGGCTCGAAGATGATGACAAAGTCACTCGGCAGCTGCAGCGACATGGTCGCCTTCTCGCCGGCCGGCAACTCCATCGTATCCAGCGTCACCTCGTTCGCCAGCGTCGCAAACGATTCCTTGTTGAAGTCGACGCCGGAGCTCCAGAACACCTGCTTGAAATACTCCCACACCGGCAGCGTGTCGGGGTCATGCGCCGCGATGCGTCTGACCCGCGGATTCACGGTGAAAGACACCTCGACCTGATCGTCGACGGAGGCCTTGTAGCCGCAGGCGCAGAGCGCGCAGTGATAGTCGTCGGGCTTGAGCGCCTTCAACGTCGTGTGCGCGCCGAGCACGCCGCCGCAGCCTGGACACAGCACGTTCCAGCCGAGATCGAACAGCCCGAGCCGTGCTGCGTGCAGGAACGCCGAGATCGCGTGCTCTTCGTCGACGGCATGGTGCGTCGCGAAGTCGAGGACATTGACGCGATTGAGCTCGTGATCCTGGCCGTCCTCGATCAGACGCGCAATCGCATCGACCACCTTCGCGTCGGCGGTCTGCTTGAGAACGGAGAACTGGGCCTGGATGTCGCTCATCGCGGAAACTCTGCTGGTTGAATCACGCCATCGGCCAGGCAATCGCCTGTCACCGACGGGTGATACGGAACATGGGTGAGTGGTCCGGCTGGGTCGTGACGACGCCGAGCGGGATCACGGGATCCGCCTGATCGGCGAGCTCGACGCGGAACGCGCCGATCAGCCGGGCCAGCGCCAGCACGGATTCAGCTTGCGCAAACGGTGCGCCGATGCAGACGCGTGGACCTGCGCCGAACGGCAGATAGGCGAAGCGATCGGGCGCCTCCGTCGACATGAAGCGCTTTGGAATGAACGCGTTCGGCTGATCCCACAGCTTCTCGTGCCGGTGCAAAAGCCAGGGCGCGATCATGATGATGTCGCCCTTGGCGATCTCGACGCCGGCCGCATTGTCCTTCTCGCGGGCGGCGCGCGCGACCAGGAAGGCGGGCGGATAGAGCCGCATGGTCTCGTCGATCACCGCGCGGGTGAATTTCTGGCGATCGATGTCGGCCATGCTGTCGAGATGCTCGCCGCTTGTCTCGGACGCCACCTCCTCCTGCGTCTCCGGATCGAGTGCGAGCAGATAGAGCGCCCAGAACAACGCCGTCGCCGTGGTCTCATGACCCGCCAGGATCATGGTCGCGACCTCGTCGACGAGCTGCTCGTCGGAAAAGCCCTTGCCGGTGTCCGGATCGCGCGCCGCGTCCATGAGATCGAACAGATCACGCGGCGGCGCGCCGTCCTTCTTGCCGGCGGCGCGCCGCTCGGCGATCAGCATGGCGACGAACTCGGTCCAGCGCTTGCGGAAGCGGGCGCGGGCAAAATCCATCGGGCTCGGCCACGACACCGGCAGCAGCATGTCGAGGAAGTAGGGCCGTCCCAGCCGGGACGCATATTCCATGATGAAATTGCGCAGGGTCGCGCCATGCCGGTCCATGCCGAACGAGAACATCGTGCGCCCGGCGATCTCCAGCGTCATGCGCTGCATGATTTCGCGCAGATCGACCGGCGCGCCCGTCTGCGTATCGAGCTTCGCAATGGTCTCGTCGAGCACCGCCGTCATGTGCGGCACGAGGTTGGCGGTGGCGCGCGGCGTGAAGGCCGGCGCAAGCGTCCGGCGCTGGAACGTCCAGGAATGACCTTCCGCGATCAGAAGCCCGTCACCGAGCACCGGGCGCAGCATGCGGATGCCGGCCGGCGTGCGCGTATAGTTCTCGTAATTGTTGAGCAGGACGTGCCGGATCGCATCCGGCTGATTCAGGATGAAACTGTTGCGAAGGAAGAAGCGGCCCTTGATGACCTCTTCCTCATAAGCGGGCTGCCCCCATGTCGCGATCATGTTGCGCCGGATCACGGCAAGCCGGCCGAAGAACGACATGTCGTCGGGCGCACGCGGGGGAGCCGGGGGGATGATGGGCCTACGCACGCTGGCGATATTCATGGCTCTCTCCCGCAAGATGTGACGCAGGCAAATAGCTAATAAGTCAGCTCGGCGACCGCAATCCTGTTCTCCTGGGCGGGCCAGGCGCGCGCCACAATTCGTTCTTCGCCGAACTCGGCCACAATGTTACGCCCAACCTCGCTGGCGGGAAGCCGCAGGGTTGCTGCCGCATCCGTGGGCACGCCTGGCTTGACGTCGGCCGGCTCCTTGCCGTCGAAGAGCACCACGTCCCGCGGCAGGCCGAAATAGCCCCTCGGCCGCGACATGATCACGACCGCGGCTGCGTCCTTGTCGGCCGGCCCGAGTGGGCGCGCGGCCCGCAAATGCACGACATCGGATGAGCGCGGGAAGGGCGAGCGGTAGATGTGCGTCGTCGGCGTGTCGGGCGATGCCAGCACGAATTCGAGCGACCAGGCGGGGTCGACCTGAGCCGGCCCCCAGCGGCCGTCGGCACCGGTCTTCGCGCTGTGGAGCGCACCGCCCTTGCGCTCTCCGGTATCAGGATCGACGCGGAAGATATCGACGGTTGCGCCCGCCACCGGGCGATTGGTCGGCACGCCGCCCGGCGTCCCCGTGACGAGGCCGCTCAGCCGGACGCTTGGCTCCGGCACGATCGCGATGCGCGCGGGCTCGCGTCCCGCGATGAATTTGTAGATCTCGCGGAAGGCACGCGGGTGGAATGCCACCTCGCGATGGTCGAGCGCGCCGAGCACGAGATTGGTGGCGCCCTTCAGCTCCGGCCCTTCATTGGTGACACCGGTCGGCGTACCGGGCTTGCCGATGAAGCGGCCGTCGGCCTGGGCGTATTTGTCCATGCCGTCGCTGCGCAAGGTGAGGAAGGCGACACCCGGCGTCACCTCACTCTCGCCCTCGTTCAGGCCACGCAGGAATACGCCACGGCCGTTGAACTCGTTGTTGGGCTGGTCGTCGGTGGCGAACACGCCGTGATTGGGCGTGCCGCACAAGACCGCGTGGCTGACGTCGCCGGCACCGCCATTCTTGGTCACGTTGCGGATCGAATAGCCGCCGCGCGAGCTGCCGACCAGCGCCACGCGCGCCGCGCCGGTGCGGCGCTTCAGCTCAGCGATGGCAGCGGCGAGCTCGCGGCGCTGGTCCTCGGTCGAGGAGCGGTTCGCCTGCTCGACCTTGTCGTCGCTGCGCGCGTTGGGATCGGTGAAATTGATCGCCATCATGCGATCGCGCGCGATGCCGTTGGATTCCATCCGCCACAAGGTCGTCATCCAGAGCGCGTCGTAGTCGCCATTGCCGTGGACGAACAGGATCGGCGGCACCTCGGTGCCCGGCGCCGCAGCGGGCGCGGATTGGGCCGATGCGCCGGTCCGCAAGCTCGCAATTGCGAAAGGCAAGCTGCCGGCCCCCTGCAGGATCGTCCGTCGCGACAGCTTCATTTGTTCCTCCCGGCAAACCAACTCTTTGCACCGCTTATAGCGGCCTAACCACTGGACAGCGAAGGACTTTCGCGGGCATCACTGAATTGGCCGGAATCGCCCAGGATCACTCCAAGACCATTCTGCCAGCCCGTTTGGAAGGGGATATGACCGAGCAGACGAACCGCCAGAAAATCGCCGCCGACGGCATCACCGCGCCTCTGCGGTACACGGTGTTCCGGCGCATCTGGCTCGCCAGCCTGCTCTCCAATCTCGGCCTCCTGATCCAGGGCGTCGGCGCGGCCTGGGCGATGACGCAGATGGCGGCCTCGGCGGACAAGGTGGCGCTGGTGCAGACTGCCTTGATGCTGCCGATCATGCTGATCTCGATGCCGGCCGGCGCCATCGCCGACATGTATGACCGCCGCATCGTCACCCTGGTCTCGCTGATGGTCGCGCTCGCCGGCGCGACGGTACTGACGGTGCTGGCCGGGTTCAATCTCATCACCCCGGAGACGCTGCTCGCCTTCTGCTTCGTGGTGGGCAGCGGCAACGCGCTGTTCGGCCCGGCGTGGCAGTCTTCGGTCAGCGAACAGGTGCCGCCCGATGCGCTGCCTTCGGCCGTCGCCTTGAACGGCATCAGCTACAACATCGCGCGCAGCTTCGGTCCCGCGGTCGGCGGCGTCATCGTCGCCTCGCTCGGCGCGGTGGCCGCTTTCGCCTGCAACGCGATCCTCTATCTGCCGCTGCTGGTGGTGCTGCTGCTGTGGCGGCGCAGCACCGAGCCCTCGCGCCTGCCGCGGGAAAAGCTCAACCGCGCCATGGTCTCGGGCTTCCGCTACATCACCAATTCACCGCCGATCAAGATCGTGCTGTTGCGCACGCTGGTGATGGGCCTGATCGGCGGCGCCATCATGGCGCTGATGCCGCTGGTCGCGCGCGACCTGCTGCATGGCGGTGCGCAGACTTACGGCATCATGCTGGGCGCCTTCGGCATGGGCGCCGTGATCGGTGCGCTCAACATCCACGAATTGCGCAAGCGCATGAGCGGCGAGGCTGCGATCCGCGCCTGCACCATCTCGATGGCCTTTGCGATGGCCGCCCTTGCCCTGAGCACCGAGCCGGTGCTGACGGCGACCGCGCTGGTATTGGCCGGGGCGGTCTGGATGGCCGCGATCGCGCTGTTCAATATCGGCGTGCAGCTCTCGGCGCCGCGCTGGGTCGCCGGCCGCTCGCTCGCGGCATTCCAGGCCTCGATTTCCGGAGGCATCGCGATCGGTGCCTGGGGCTGGGGCCATCTCACCGACTATGCCGGCGTCGAGGTCGCATTGCTGACCGCGGCCGGCCTGATGCTGATCTCGCCGCTGCTCGGAATCTGGCTGACGATGCCGCGCGTCGGTGCCCGCAACGAGGATGCCGACGTGCTGGCCGATCCCGAGGTGAAGCTGTCCCTGACGGGGCGCAGCGGACCCCTGGTGGTCGAGATCGAATATCGCGTCGCTCAGGAGAACGCGCGCGCGTTCCACAACGTGATGCAGGACGTGCAGCTCTCCCGGCAGCGCAACGGCGCCTATGGCTGGTCGATCGCCCGCGACATCGCCGACCCCGAATTGTGGACCGAGCGCTATCATTGCCCGACCTGGTTCGACTACTTACGCCAGCGCAACCGCTCGACCCAGTCCGAACGCGCGCTGCATCAGCAGGCGATCGATTTCCATATCGGTCCCGAGCCGGTGCGGATCCGCCGCATGCTGGAGCGTCCGTTCGGTTCGGTGCGCTGGAAGGAGGAGACGCCGGATCGTGCCAGTGCCGAGGTGCTGCCGGTGGTCGCGACCGCGGCGGGGAGCAGTGTCAGACCGTAGCCCGGATTACGCTTCGCTCCATCCAGGCTACGAGAACTCTTACTGCCCGTGCTCGGTCAGCACCTTGTCGCAGCCTTTGCTCAGCTTCGTGCGGTGCTGCTTCAGGCACGCGAGCACGGCGCCATCGCCATTGTTCATCACGGCACGGCAGAAGCGGGTGACGTCGCGCGCGCAGGCATCGTGGCCCGGCTGCTGCTGCGCGGATGCGACCGATGCGCCGAGCAGCAAAGGAAGTATGAAAAGAAATCTGGTCATCGCGTAATGCCTCTTACCCGGAAGAATGTGCGGGCGAAGCTAGTGCGACGATCCCTCAGCCGCAACGGCTTTATTGGCGGGCTGCATGGCGCTGCCGCGTGACCCCGGCTTGACGCCGGGGCGTATCGCGAGGGGAGCTAACCGACGCAACGATTGCAGTGTTGCGTGCTCTTACTGCTTGTCCTGGGCGTCAGCGACCTTGCGCGACGCGCCCTTGGCGAGATCCTTGTCCATCACCGCGCGGCAGCCGGCGCTGAGATCCGAGCGATGCTTCATCATGCACGCCGTGATCTTCGGGATGTTGGGGATTTCCGACGAGCACAGGCGGAAGGCGTCGCCGGTGCACTGCTGCTGCGCCTCGGCCGAGAAGGCGAAGCTCGAACTCGTCGCGACGAGCGAGACGATGGCGGCAAAACCGAGCGCCAGGCTGGTGTCGCGGAGACTGGCAAAGAAGGACTTGGTGTCAAGAGGCTTGGTGTTAAGAGACTTGGTGTCAAGAGACTTGGTCATTTGAAGCTCCCATTGGCGCCGTCGCAACGGTGCCCGTTGTTGATGGGAACTACGATGCTCCAGCAAAACAGTTTCCACTGTGATGATGGTCACGGGCTGCACCCCGACTGTGACGTCGGTCACTTTGGCGCACCTCCCTGAAATTCCTCCACAACCGCCGTCGTGTTGGTGTCACGTTAACTGTTACTTCGCATTAATGGCTCGTCGCGCGGGAAATTCCGCCGGTTTGGTTGCGTAATTGGAAAGAGTAGCGATGCGTAATGCGTTGGGCCTGATGTTGGCCAGTGTAGTTGCGGCGGTCGTGATCGCCGCCGGCGGTTGGTTTTATTATTCCTCGCGCGCCGATCAGGCCGCTCCCAAGACAATTGCCGCCCGTGCCGCCGATCCATTGCCGGCACCGGCGAAGCTCGCCGCCAGGGATGACGTCGAGACCACCGCGACGATCGCGGCCAGGCCGACGACGGTTGCTCAGGCACCCGCGCCCGCCCCGGCCATGCCGGTTCAGCAGAAATCGACCTGCGCCAATCCGAACGCGCTGGGCGTCTCCCGCGTGGTCGAGATCGACACCACCGGCGGCCCCGGCTTCGGCTTCGATCATTTCAAGCAGTTCGACTTCCTCACCGACAAGGAGGTCGTGCTGACCTTCGACGACGGTCCCTGGCCCGTGAACACGCCGAATGTGCTGAAGGCGCTGGCGGATGAATGCACCAAGGGCCTGTTCTTCTCGGTCGGCAAGCACGCGACCTATCATCCGGAAATCCTGCGCCAGGTGCTGGCCCAGGGCCACACGGTCGGCACTCACACCTGGTCGCACGTCAATCTGAACGGCAAGAAGATGACGGAGCAGATGGCCAAGGACGAGGTCGAAAAGGGCATCAGCGCGGTGAAATTCGCGCTCGGTGCCAACCCGGCGCCGTTCTTCCGCTTTCCGCAGCTGCAGCATAATCCGGCGATCGTGAGCTATTTCGGCACCCGCAACGTCGCGATGTTCTCGACCGACGTCGACTCCTTCGACTTCCGCAAGGGCGCGACGCCGGAAAAGATCATCGAGACGGTGATGACCCGGCTGGACAAGCTCGGCAAGGGCATCATCCTGATGCACGATTTCCAGAAGAATACCGGCATAGCCCTGCCGACGCTGCTCGCGCGGTTGAAGGCCGGCGGCTACAAGGTCGTGCAGATGAAGGCCAAGACGACGCTGCAGACGCTGCCGGAATATGACGAAGCGATCATGAAGGACATGAAGGTGCCGACCGCGAGCACGAACACGCGTCCGATCGGAAGCGTGGTGCAGACGGTGTCGCAGTAAGCTCGACCACCACTTCAAGATTGCGCATGGCCGGGCTTCTGCCCGGCCATTTGCTTTGGGCGAGCGGCTTACCAATAGATGCCGTGGCGGTGCAGCTCGCTGATGATGCGGCGCTCGGTCCAGCGCTTGGACTTCGGCTTGTCCGCCCTTGCCGTTTTCTTGGTGGCGGGCTTGGTTGTCGCGACCGGCGCCGGGGTGGTCGTGGGCGTGGTCGCCGCCGGAGCGGTCGGAGTGGCCGCGGCGGCCGGCGCAGAGAGCGACACTGCCGGCGGACGATCGGAATATTTCGGCGCCTCGGTGGCCGGCGCAGCTTCGCTCGCCTGCGGCGTGGAGGTGGTCGCCGAGGTTGGCGTGGTCAGTGCAGCGGGAGCCTGGGCGCCCGCCGCGGACAGCGACAGGCTGCGGGAGCCGTCTGCCTGGGCAGAGGCGGAAACCAGGACCATGGCGACAACCAGAATGAGCTTGCGCATGTGAAATCTCCCCGTGTTGGCGTACCCGGGACGTTACGGGGAAGGTGTCCTGGGTTAAGTGATTGGCCTCACACAATCGCGGCGCAATTTCGAACCGGCCGGCTGCGATCAACACCCCCGCCGATAGACCCGCAGCGTCACGTCCGGAAAGCTCATGCTGTCGAGCAGGCAGACGCCCTTTTCCGCGTCCATGCGGGCGATGAGCTCATCGCCGACCCGCGGTCCGACCAGCGTATGCTGGATCGAGTTCGATACGACGAGGATATTCGACTGCAGAAGCGCTTCTGCGGTGGCCGCTGCCGTTCGATGCAGCATCTCGCCGCGGACGACGAGATTCATCCGCGCCTGCGCCGCATACAACTGAATGGTGGCGGGCGTGACCGGGTAGGGACTCGAAAAGCCGATGTAAAGCGGGCCCGACGGCGGCGGTTTGACGTCGCGCAGAAGCGACCAGAGACGCTCGGTCGATGCGCGGATGCTGTCCTGCTGCTGCGCGCTCAGCGGCGTCGCCACGCTGAGCTGACCGATCACGACGTGCTTGACGAACAGCGCGAGGGCGATTGCGAGCGCAAGCACGCGGCCTGCCGTCAGCAGATGGCGACGGATGTCTTTCGCAAGGGCCGTGCGCGCAAGCAGTGATTCCATGGACGCCATGCTGGCGCAGCCATTGAGGACCATCGCGACGATGAACACGCCGTAGAACATTGCGCCGAAAAAATAGGTCTTGATCTCGGCAACGGACGGAATGGCGTAGGCAATCAGCACGGTGGCGAGCAGAACGACCGCATCCAGCACCGCGGCCGAGCCCTGGATCGCAGCGAGCACGAAGCGCAACAGCATCAAGGCCAACCCGATAGCGAGCCAATAGTGCAGGCCGAACTGTCCCTCTCCACCGATGGAGAAACGTAGCAGCCCGGGCCAGAATCCTTCGCCCGTCGTCCAGAGGTCGCGCTGGCCGACGAACACCATGAGGATGTAGGTGACGGTCTCGACCAATGCGGGTCCGATCAGCACGGCCGTGGTCGCGATCAGCGGCAGCACAAACCACGCGAGCGCGCCGAGCGCAGTCCTGATCGACAGGCGCAATCCGCCGGCCTGGATGCAATCGACGACCAGCCGGATCGCGAATGCGCTGCCGAGCAGAGCGAGCGCAGCCGGGAACGATGTCGGCTTGATGCAGGCGGCGAGTGCGCAGGCAATGCCGAGGCCAGCCAACGACCGGATGCTGCGCCGGAGCACGCCGCGGTAGACGATAGCACCGGCGGCAAGGCCGACGGTAAGTCCCGAGGGCAGATCGGGACGCGCCTCGGTGATCGTGTGCCACAGCACCGGCACGCACACTGCTGCGACCAGACACGATGCGATCTCGAGAACCGGCCGTCGCCGAACCAGCCAGATGATCCCGAGCAGGAAGCCGAAGACGATCACGGCATGAACGAGATAGGGACCGACATAGCTTCCGGGAAACGACCAAAAACCGGTGGCCGCCACCAGCGTCGAAAACGGCGCATGGTGATGCAGCAAGTCCCAGACGCTGCCGGCGACGCCGCGGCTTCCAAAGGCATTCACCCATCTGACCGCGTCTTCGAAATAGGCGACGTCGTCATAGAGCGGGGGAACGGACAGCCGGCTGTGCAGCCGCGACGCGTCGAGCGATTTGGAAGCGACGATGGCGGTGATCAACGCCGCAAGGATGACGAGGCCGGGCCGCCGGACCCAGTCGCTCCGATCCGCGGAGCCCGGCTCCGTTCGCGATGCCCCTGCCTGCCCCATTGCCCACACCCCGCCAGCGCGCATCGTAGAGACGCCAGCATCGCGCGCAATGCGCCGGATGCAATGGCCGGGACTGGGCTCGCGCTTCTTGGATCGGATGAGTTGAGGCGCTGGTGCCGCAAGAGGGATTCGAACCCCCGACCCCGTCATTACGAATGACGTGCTCTACCAACTGAGCTATTGCGGCGAACCCTGCCGGGGCCAAGGCGATGCCGGCCCCGATACGCGCGCTCCTGATATCGGGCATGGCCCGAATTGGCAAGGACAAGCCGGGTTCGAAATGCGGCTCACGCGCCCCAGCGGGACCAGAATCCGCGCCAGCCGCCGGCCTGGGCTTTGGGTGTACCGATTTGTTCCGTAAATTCATCACTCGGACCCTCGTCATCGATCCCGGGATCGTCGGGGGCCCGGACGATCGGGATGACCGCGGGAATCGGCGCTGGCGCCGGTTTGCCGAGGTCGGCGCGGCTCCGGAACACCGGTGTCGCCGCCGGCGGCGGTGATTCGGCGGGCTCCGGGGCCGGTTGGACCGGTTCGGCGGTCACAACGACCGGCTCTTCTTTGGCCATCGGGGGCGAATTGTCCTGCGCGGCCGGCACTGGCGCCGGTGCTGGTGCCGGTGCTGTCGCGGCCGGTTCCGCCGGGCGTTCGCTGGGAGCCACCGTCACCCGCTTCGGCGGCGGGGCCGCCAGCATGGCCTCCTCGAAGGCCGAGGATTCGATCGTGGTCCCCTTGTCCGAAGGCAGGCTCGCGACCGGGGTCTGCCACTGGAACGCATCGAGCCGGCCGGTGACCGGCGAGACCGGGCGCCAATGGTCGCTAACGTAGCCGTCCGCAGTCCAGGCCGGATCGTGACGGGCGCGCACCGCCCGCAGGGTCCACGCGCGGGCGCGGCCGCTATCGCCATGCTCGGCACGCTCGATCTCGGCCATCAGCAGCGCGACGCGCTGGGTCGGATCGCTGAGATAAGGCGCGAGCACTTCGCGCGCGCGGGCGAACTCGGAGGCGTCGATCGCGGCACGCGCGATCGCGAGCTGGCCCTCGATATGGCCGGACTTGTCGGCAGGCGTCTTCGCCGCCAGCGTCTCGACACGCTGCAAGCGGTGCCAGGCGGTATCGCCGAGCTTCACATGGGCATAGGCATCCGCGAGATCCGGATGCGGATTGGCGAGCCAGGCAGCTTCCACCCGCTTCATGGCGCGGCGCACCTGATGTGCCTCGCTGTCGAATTTTGCCGCGAGCACGGCCGCAGGCACCAAGGTCGGCGCAAGCTTCACCGCCTCCATCACGCTCTCGCGCGCGACGTCGCGGTCCATCGTCTGCAATTCGAGCGCGCGCGCCGTGAGCAACACACCGCGCTGCCGGCGATAGGCCTGCTTGTCGATCAGGCCTGCGGACAAATTCGAATCCAGGATCGCGAGCGCGCCGCTCCAGTCGCCGCGCGCGCAGCGGAAGCCGAGCACCGCTTGCGAGGCCCAGGTCGAGGACGGCGACAGCTTGATCGCTTCCTCCGCGATCATCACGGCGCCGACCGCATCGTCGGCGCGCTGCGCCTCAATGAACAGGCCGCGCAGGCCGAGCAGGCGCGTGTCCTCGCGCTCGGCCATGGCGCGGAAGACGCGCTGCGCCTCGTCGCGATTGCCTTCGAGCTGCGCCGACTGCGCATGCAGGAGCAGCGCGAGCGGATCATTCGGCGCATGCCGCCGCGCCGTTTCCGCGTGCCGGCGGGCGAGTGCGGTATCACCATGACCGATCGCGAGCAGGCCGTGGGTGATGGCGTGGCGGCCCCGCGCGTGGCGCTTGTCGTGGCGGCGGCGGCGCAGACGCCCCGGCGTGCGCCAGATCGTCGTCACGATGCTCCAGACCAGCACGACGGCCGCGGCAAACAGGCCAAGCAGGAACACGAATTTGGGAAGCGTGGTCGAGGCGCGGAAACTGCCCGCAGTCAGGACGAGATCGCCGGGCTGGTCGGCAACCCAGGCCGCGCCGGCCGCCGCCAGCGCGATCAGGACAAGGAAGAGGACGATGCGAAGCATGGCGATCCCTATACGCGCTTAGTATTGCGCGAAGCTTTATTGAGCAGGCTTGACGAGATCCGCCATGGCATCGTCGGCGAACTTGCGGGAAGCGGCGAGCGCAGCGTCGCGGGCATCGGCCTTGTCGAGCCAGGCCTGCGCCGGCGCACGATCGGCCTCGGCCAGCGTCTTGAGCTCGCGCCGCGCTTCCACGAAATCATTGCGGAGCGCCGCCGCCGTCACCCGTGCGACGATGGCGCCACGATCGTTGCCGACCCCGTCGGTGCGCTCGATGCGGACCAGCTTTGAGGCTCCTGCCTGGAGACGCTCGACGATGCCGGTGCCGCTGGTCTGGGCTTCCGCCGGCGGCGACAGCTTCGGCACGATGTTGAGCAGCTCGCGGCTCAGCGCCACCGGCGTCGGGATGCCTGACGCGGCAAAGGTGTCGAGCGGCTTCAGCATATCGGGCTTTGTCACCATCGCCCGCGCTGCGGCCAATTGCGACTCGTAAGCATCGCCGTGACGAACGGCGACGTCGAGCAGGGCCGCCGCCACCACATGGCGCAGCGGCTTGTCGTCCAACGTCTTCGCATCGGCGATCTTCTCGCCCTGCTGCGCGAGCTCGGCACGTTCAGCCTTGCTGGCGCGCTCGAGCTGGGCGATGCGGTCGCTCAGAGCGGCGAGGTCGGGTGCGGCAGCGCGGGGGGCAGATTTCGCATCGTTCAATGTGCTCGCGGTCTTGTCGAACTGCGTACGCAGATTGGCGACGTCGCTGCGCAAGCTGTTTGCGGATTTCTCCAGCGCGTCGATCCGCGCCGCCATCGCCGGATCGGCGGCGGGCTTGCCGGCCTTGGCTTCGACTGCCGCAACGCGACCGCTCAGCGCATCGACCGTCGCGCTCGTGACTTGCGGCGTGGCCGGCGGCGCCTGTACGGCGGGCCAGCCCAGCATCCAGCCGACCGCGATCACGACCGCCGCTGCGACAGCGCCGGAGAACGGCGCAATGACCCAGGGCGACATCGGCGCGGACACGGGAGCCGGCGCAACCGCGGCCTGCGGTTCGGTCCGCTCCGGCTCTGCGTCAATCTGGTCGGATTTTGCCTGCTCAGGCTCGCCGTGCTCTGGCGCCGGCGGGGCCTCGGGCTCAACCGCCGGCTCCTGCGGCTGGGTCGAGACTTCGGTGGCTTCGAGGTCGATGGTGGGCGGAGTGCGCTTGGCACGGCCGGACTCAGGAGCCAATCCTGCGTCTTCAGGCTTGTCGTCGGCCATCGTGACGGTTCCTCACACTTCCATACGCGGGACGGACCCGATTACGTCGGATTCGGCCCGACCTCTTACGCCAAACGGGTACGCAACGCACGCTCCAAGGTGGTAAATAAGGCATTTTCGTCCGGTGTCGCAGCCACCAGAACCTGCGACGCGCCGGCATCGCGCAGCACGCTGGCAACGGTCTCGGACAGGCAGCATTGCGGTATCGCCAGCGCCGAGATTTCGACGCCCTCGTCCCTGGCCGCATCCAGGAACGCCCGGGCGCTGCGCCGGGAGTAGTGCAGCACCGCCTCGACGCCGTGGGCGGCAAAGCCCTCGCAGACCTCGCGCGGCAGATGCTTGACCGGCGCCATGCGATAGGTCGTCTGCGTGACCACGCTGAACCCCTCCGCACCGAGCTCGCCGCCGAGGTCGCGCGACAGATCCGCGCCTGCGAGATACAGCAGCGTGCTCTTTTTCTTCAACACCTTGTCGCGCGCGCTCTGCATCACCTTGTCGCGCAAGGACGCCGCATCGCCGCCGGCGACGATCACCTCGGCAAAGCCGGCATCGCGCGCCGCAGCAGCCGTGTGCTCGCCGACAGCAAACAACGGCAGCTCCAACAGACCAAGATCCCGCAATTGTGGCGCGACGGCACGGATCGCGTTGGCCGATGTGACGAGGATGGCACCGTACGGAGCTTCACTCTCGTCATGGAAGGCGACCGGCTCGAACTTCAGCACCGGCGCAAGCAGCACCGCAAGCCCCCGCGCACGCAGGCTTTCTGCCGTCGCCTCATTGTCGGGATGCGGCCGTGTGACAAGAATGGACATCGCTGGTGTTCCCGAACCAAATGGCGGCGACGCATTCGTGAGGACGCCGCGCGTGGCGATTGCGCAATCTGGCCCCGGAATGCTACCGGACGTACCAGAACTCCGCTTTCCGGATGAGCGCAAGGGCGCAAATTGGATAACAATTCGCCAATGCTGGTACTGGGCATCGAAACAACCTGCGATGAGACCGCCGCGGCGGTGGTCGAACGCGCGGGCGACGGCAGCGGCAGGATCCTGTCCAACATCGTACGGTCGCAGATCGAGGAGCACGCCCGCTTCGGCGGCGTGGTGCCGGAGATCGCCGCCCGCGCTCATGTCGACCTGCTCGACGGCATCATCGAGCGCGCGATGCAGGAGGCCGGCGTCGGCTTCGCCCAGCTGGGCGGCGTCGCGGCCGCGGCGGGGCCGGGCTTGATCGGCGGCGTCATCGTCGGGCTCACCACCGCGAAGGCGATCGCAATGGTGCACGACACGCCGCTGGTCGCGGTCAACCATCTGGAGGCGCATGCACTGACGCCGCGCCTCACGGACGGAATCGAATTTCCCTATTGCCTGTTCCTCGCCTCGGGCGGCCATACCCAGATCGTCGCGGTCACCGGCGTCGGTCAGTATGTACGGCTCGGGACCACCGTCGACGACGCGATCGGCGAGGCCTTCGACAAGGTCGCGAAGATGCTGGGCCTGCCTTATCCCGGCGGCCCGCAGGTCGAGCGCGCGGCGGCAGGCGGCGATGCCACGCGCTTTGCGTTTCCGCGGCCGATGCACGGACGTCCCGATGCCAATTTCTCGCTGTCGGGATTGAAGACGGCGGTCCGCACTGAAGCGAGCCGGCTAGGTGAGATCACGCCGCAGGACATCAGCGATCTCTGCGCGAGCTTCCAGGCTGCCGTGCTGGATTCGACCGCCGACCGGCTGAGCGTCGGCCTCAGGCTGTTCCGCGAACAATTCGGCGCGCCGCGCGCCCTGGTCGCGGCCGGCGGCGTCGCCGCCAATCAGGCGATCCGCGGCGCCCTCGATGAGGTCGCACAGCAAGCCGGGACGCAACTGATCATGCCGCCGCCCGCGCTCTGCACCGACAACGGCGCGATGATCGCCTGGGCCGGTGCCGAACGCCTCGCGCTCGGCCTGACCGACACGATGGAAGCGCAGCCCCGCGCGCGCTGGCTGCTCGATGCCAATGCAACGGCGCCGGCCGGCTACGGCAAGACCCGGGCGGGATTCTAGCCATGACCACGTTCCAATCCGTCGCGGTGATCGGGGCTGGCGCCTGGGGCACGGCGCTGGCGACCGTGGCGGCCCGGGCGGGACGGAGCGTCACGCTCTGGGCGCGCAATGCCGAGCATGCCGGGCGGATCGCCTCGACACGCGATAATCCGCGACTGCCCGGCGTGCAGATCGCGCCCGAGATCGTCGTGACCAGCGATCTGGCGCTCACCGCGCGCGCCGACATGTTGCTGATCGCAACACCGGCGCAGCATTTGCGCGGTGCCGTCAACATGCTGGCCTCGCATCTGACAAGGCCGATGCCGATCGTCGCCTGCGCCAAGGGCATCGAGCACGGCACCCACAAATTCATGACCGACGTGATCGCGGAGGCCGCGCCGCACGCCCAGCCGGCGATCCTGTCGGGTCCAAGCTTTGCCGACGATGTCGCGCGCGGCTTGCCGACGGCGGTGACGCTGGCGGCAGGCGATGAGACGTTGGCGCGCGCACTGGTGCAGGCCCTGGGCTCACCGACGTTCCGTCCCTATCACTCCACGGACATTCGCGGCGTCGAGATCGGCGGCGCGGCCAAGAACGTGCTTGCAATCGCAGTCGGCATCGCGGTCGGGCGCAAGCTCGGCGCCTCCGCCCAGGCTGCCCTGACGACCCGCGGCTTTGCCGAGCTGACGCGCCTCGGCCGCGCGCTCGGCGCACGCAGCGAGACACTCGCCGGCCTCTCCGGTCTCGGCGATTTGATCCTGACCTGTGCGAGCCCGCAGTCACGCAACTTCGCCCTTGGCCTTGCACTCGGCCGCGGCGAGCAACCGCCTGCCGGCAAGCTTGCCGAGGGTGAGTTCACCGCGCCGGTGCTGATCGAATTCGCAGCTTCGCAGGGCATCGAGCTGCCGGTATCAGAAGCGGTCGCGTCGATCCTGAGCGGCCGAAGCACGATCGACGCGGCTATCTCGGGGCTGCTGACGCGCCCCTTCAAGTCAGAGGAATAAACATGGCGTACTGGCTGGTGAAATCCGAACCATCGGTGTGGTCCTGGGACCAGCAAGTGGCGAAGGGCGCCAAGGGCGAGGCCTGGACCGGGGTGCGCAATTACACCGCGCGCCAGAACCTTGTCGCCATGAAGAAGGGCGACAAGGCGTTCTTCTATCATTCCAACGAGGGCAAGGAGATCGTCGGCATCGCGGAGATCATCAAGGAGGCCTATCCCGATCCGACCGACAAGACCGAGAAATTCGTCTGCGTCGACATCAAGGCCGACAAGCCGTTGAAGACGCCGGTGACGATGGCCACGATCAAGGCCGAGAAGAAGCTGGCCGACATGGCGCTGGTGAAATATTCGCGCCTGTCGGTGCAGCCGGTGACAGCGGAGGAGTGGAAGCTCGTCTGCAAGATGGGCGGGATGTAGGCGCTGCCGTAGCCCGGATGGAGCGCGGCGAAATCCGGGACAGTCTTTCCGTATGCACCGATCCCGGATTACGCTGCGCTCCAACCGGGCTACGATGTCCGGTTCTGCGTCTCCGCCAGCGCAAACACCTCGCATGGCGCAGCAATGCCGCGCAGCGAATGCGATCCGAGCGCGACCAGCGGCATGTCCGTTTCCGCGGCGAGCGCTCCCGACACCAGCACGGCCCGCCCCAGCGGCTTGCACAATCCTTCGAGCCGGCTGGCGAGATTGACAGCGGGACCGATCGCCGTGAAGTCGAGCCGGTTGGCGGCGCCGATATTGCCCCACAGCATCTCGCCCAGATGGAGCGCAGCGCCGAATGCCAGCGGCGGCAACCCTTGAGCGCCGCGCTCCTTGTTGAGATAGACCATGCCGGCCTCCGCTGCGCCTGCGGCACGCAGGGCGGCCTCGCAGGCGCGGCGCGGCGATGCATCGACCACCGGAAAGATCGCGAGCACGCCGTCGCCGATGAATTTCAGCACTTCGCCGCCGAAGGCGTGAACGGCACCGGCGATGCGGTCGAACCAGGCATCGAGCGCGGCGATGACCTGTGCAGGCGGTGAGGTTTCCGACAACGTCGTGAAGTTGCGGAGGTCTGCATAGAGCAGCGCGGCCTGAATGGTCTCGCCGAGATCGCGGCGCAGAGGTGCCGCCAGCACCCGCTCCGCGCTGCGCTTGCCGAGATATGCGTCTAACGTCGCGCGCAGCGTGGCGCGCGCGGCGAGCACGGCGAGGGGCGTCGCTGCAAAACGCGCGGCCTGGCGCAATTGCCCGATGTCGTCGGCAGTGAAGGGACGCGGCCCGATCCAACAAAGCTGCGGCCCATCGGGCCGCCCGATGACGTCTTCGTGGACCTCGCCCCGCGCGATGTCGCGCAGCCAGCGGCGGCCGGCATCGTTGGGCGGATCGGGCGCCAATCCGCTCGGCGCGAAACCGAGTGCTTCGATCACCTGGCCGCTGTCTGCACGCCACAGCCAGGTCCGCTTTGCGATCAGAGGATGCGGCACCTCCAACGTCAGGGCGCCCGCCGCAAGCGGCACGCCGTCGGCGACCAGATAGGCGCCGAGTTCCGCAAGCAGGCGATCAGCTCCGGCGCTATCCGAGGCGGCATCGACGAGCCAGGCGAGGGTCGGGGAGAGCTGCATGGCTCGATCATGGCGAAGGCAGGCGGCCTTTGTCACGGGCAATCCTTGACGCGCCGCTTTGGCGCCGCCATGTCCTGGTGTCAGCGAAGGGATGATCGCCGATGACCGAACCGTTCATAGTGCGACGCGAGACCCAGATCGCGGCACCACGTGCCACCGTTTTCGCCTACCTGACCGACCCCGAGAAAATCCTCAGCTGGATGGGCTCCGATGCCACCACGGAGCCGCATCCGGGCGGGCTCTATCTGCTCAAGGGCGTCGGCCCGCGCGGCGGCGTCGCCCGCGGCGCCTTCCGCGAGGTCGTGCCGGTGCATCGTCTGGCCTACACGTTCGGATGGGAAGGCGGCCAGGAAGTACCGCCCGGCTCAAGCCTCATCGAGATCGACCTGATCGAGCGCGACGGCGGCACGCTGCTGCGCATGACCCATAGCGGCCTGCCGAGCGAAGCGCAGGCCGCCGCGCACGCGACGGGGTGGGCCCATTATATGGAACGGCTCACGACCGCAGCCGCAGGCGGCGATCCCGGTCCCGACATGGGTGTGTCAGATAAGAAGTAGCTCTCGTAGGGTGGGCAAAGGCGCGCTCTTCGCGCCGTGCCCACCACCTTTCACCATGAGCAAATGGTGGGCACGCTTGCGCTTTGCCCACCCTACGGCAGCGCGACGTGTCGTTACACCGCGGCGGTCGCCACCACCTGCGCCAGCAACTGCTCGCGCCTCGCCTGCGAGCGCTGGCCCTTCATGGTCGCGGCGAAGCGCTCGAGGATGCCGTCCTCGAACGCCGTGACGATGGTGTCGTGGACGTAGCTCTTGCGGCAGATCGCCGGCGTGTTGGAGAGCTTGTCGGCAGCGGCGCGGATTGCGTCCAGCACCTGCTTCTTGCGGCCGCGCTGGCTGGTCGCCGGCGTGATCCGCGACAGCGATTCCACGACGACGGCAGACGCCATCAGCGTACGGAAATCCTTCAGCGAAATCTTGATGCCGGCGATCTCGCGCAAGAACGCGTTCACCTGCGTGGTGTTGACCGCGCGCACGATCCCGTAGGCATCGCGATACTGGAACATGCGCTTGCCGGGGACCTCCTGCAAAATGCCGATGGCGCGCACCAGCTTGGCCGCGTCGCACTCCTTGCGCACCGCCTTGCCGCCCTTCGCCTTGAAGGTCAGCACGAAGCAATCGTCCTCCAGCGTGACGTTGGACTTCAGCAGCGTGGTCGCACCGCGGGTGCCGTTGAGACGGGCATAGGATTCATTGCCGGGACGGATCGCGGTGCGCGCGATCAGCTCGATCACGGCCGAGAGCGCGAATTCACGCGTCGGCTCGTCGCCCGACAGGAATGCCGAGACCTTGCGCCGGATCTTTGGCAGCGCGCCGACGAGCTTTTCCAGCCGATGCGCCTTGCGGTGCTCGCGGACCTTTTCCCAATCGGCGTGATAGCGATATT
This sequence comes from Bradyrhizobium sp. SBR1B, assembly GCF_014198205.1. Lineage (NCBI taxonomy): Bacteria > Pseudomonadati > Pseudomonadota > Alphaproteobacteria > Hyphomicrobiales > Nitrobacteraceae > Bradyrhizobium > Bradyrhizobium sp. SBR1B. Next base: position 222,584 of record NZ_JACIHC010000007.1, on the reverse strand, counting down.
GCAGCCGGCCCGCGGCATCGCGGCCCACCGCCTGGAGATGCGAGCTCGGATCGGACGAATAGCGCACCTCGCGATAGGCCGGCGGCACCGCCATGGCGTGCAGCCGGCGGATGGTGCGGGCGTCGCGGATATGTGCGCCATTGGGACACACGAAGGAATAGCCCTTGCCGCGCCGGACGCGGCGAATGGTCAGCTCGTTCTGGTCGCCGAGCCGCAGGCCGAGCTCCCTGGCGAGCGCTTCGACCGTCGCCGCGGGCGCCGTGTCGAAGGCCTTCTTCGGGCTCGGACGCCTGAAAGGGGCCGGTTTCGGCCATTGTCCGAGGGCCTTGGCCAGCGCAATAGCTGCAGGATCGGCTGAAGCGGGCCGTATCGTCCCGAGATTCTGCTGATCCATCATAGCCTTATGCCTTAGCCCTGTCTGTTACCGGTCAATGCCGCTGTTCTGATTTTTGTTCCGAAGGGCCTCTTTGGACCCGGGTTGGCCATTTAGGGTGTTCCGAACCGTATTGCGAGTCCCGAATCAGTGAGAGGCGGTTTCCAAATACCTCTACTGATGCATGGGGCCCCTGCGCCGCCTATTCCGCGGAGCTGGATCAAGGCCCCGAAAGCCGCCCGCCGGCTTGTTTCATATCTGCGACAGTCGCAGCAGGCGGGCTTGATCCTCCGCATGGCCGGCCGCCCGCCGAAGGTCCAGCTTGTGCTCCTTGTCGGGCCCGGTTAGCCCGACGCATAATCAGTCAATGATCAAGTCGGCTCGCCGGTCGCCAGCGTTCGGCCTGCCGTATGTGGAGGGAAGCATGTCCGAGAAGATCTACGACGTCCCGGCGGAGTGGGCGAAGCGCGCCTGGATCGACCAGGCCAAGTACAAGGAGATGTACGCTCGCTCGATCTCGGACCCGAACGGTTTCTGGGCGGAGCAGGCCAAGCGCATCGACTGGATGCACGCGCCGACGAAAATCGAGAACGTCTCGTTCGCGCCCGGCAACATCTCGATCAAATGGTTCGAGGACGGCATCCTCAACGTCGCCTACAACTGCATCGACCGGCATCTCGCCAAGCGCGGCAACCAGACCGCGATCATCTGGGAAGGCGACGATCCCTCGCAGTCCAAGCATATCACCTATCAGGAGCTGCACGACGAGGTCTGCCGGATGGCCAACATCCTGCGCACCCGCAACGTCAAGAAGGGCGACCGCGTCACCATCTACCTGCCGATGATTCCGGAAGCGGCCTATGCGATGCTCGCCTGCGCGCGCATCGGCGCGATCCACTCGGTGGTGTTCGCGGGATTCTCGCCGGACAGCCTCGCCCAGCGCATCAATGACTGCAAATCCAAGGTCATCATCACCGCGGACGAAGGCCTGCGCGGCGGCAAGAAGGTGCCGCTGAAGGCCAACGTCGACGCCGCGCTCGCGAAGGCCGACGACGTTGACTGGGTCGTGGTGGTCAAGCGCACCGGCGGCAAGATCGACATGAACCCGACGCGCGACCTCTGGTATCACGAGGCGGCGGCGATGGTGACGACGGAATGCCCGGTCGAGCACATGCATGCCGAGGATCCGCTGTTCATCCTCTACACCTCAGGCTCGACCGGCCAGCCCAAGGGCGTGCTGCACACCTCCGCCGGCTATCTCGTGTTCGCCTCGATGACGCATCAATACGTCTTCGATTATCACGACGGCGACATCTACTGGTGCACCGCCGATGTCGGCTGGGTCACCGGCCACAGCTACATCCTCTACGGGCCGCTCGCCAATGGCGCGACCACGCTGATGTTCGAAGGCGTGCCGAATTACCCGGATAATTCCAGGTTCTGGAACGTCATCGACAAGCACAAGGTCAACATCTTCTACACCGCACCGACCGCGATCCGCGCGCTGATGCAGTCCGGCGACGAGCCGGTGAAGAAGACATCGCGCGCCTCGCTCCGCCTGCTCGGCTCGGTCGGCGAGCCGATCAATCCGGAAGCGTGGGAGTGGTATCACCGCGTCGTCGGCGACGACCGCTGCCCGATCGTCGACACCTGGTGGCAGACCGAGACCGGCGGCATCCTGATCACGCCGCTGCCGGGCGCGACCAAGCTCAAGCCGGGCTCGGCGACGCAGCCGTTCTTCGGCGTGGCGCCTGAGATCGTCGACGCCGACGGCAAGGTGCTGGACGGCGAGACCTCGGGCAATCTCTGCCTGACGCGGTCCTGGCCCGGCCAGATGCGCACGGTCTACGGCGATCACGCCCGCTTCGAGCAGACCTATTTCTCGACCTACAAGGGCAAGTACTTCACCGGCGACGGCTGCCGCCGCGACGCCGACGGCTATTACTGGATCACCGGCCGCGTCGACGACGTCATCAACGTGTCCGGCCACCGCATGGGCACCGCGGAAGTCGAGAGCGCGCTGGTGGCGCATGAGAAAGTCTCGGAGGCTGCAGTGGTCGGCTTCCCGCACGACATCAAGGGCCAGGGCATCTACGCCTATGTCACCTTGATGGCCGGCGTGCAGCCGACCGAGGACCTGCGCAAGGAGCTCGTCACCTGGGTGCGCAAGGAGATCGGCCCGATCGCATCCCCGGATCAAATCCAGTTCGCGCCGGGTCTGCCCAAGACCCGCTCCGGCAAAATCATGCGCCGCATCCTGCGCAAGATCGCCGAGGACGAACCGGGCAGCCTGGGCGATACCTCGACGCTGGCCGATCCCGCCGTGGTCGATGATCTCGTCAAGAACCGGCAGAACCGGAAGCCGGCGTAAGGCAAGCTCGTGCCCCGGACGCAGCGCAGCGCGCACTTCGCGGTGCGCTGCTGAGCCGGGGCCCATCGAGCCGCGCACGAAGAGAAGAACTGGGTGCCGGCTCTGCGGCGCACCGCTGCGCGCTGCGCCTTGTCCGGGACACGAGACTGCCTTTCACACCGAGGCCCCAAAACAACGGCCGTTCACATCCTCACGCACTCGTCAGCGGGCGGGCCGGTGCGGCCGCATCTTTCCCGCCGAGTGTTGTTTTCAGGTCATTTACTTTATTCCGAACATTTCCTTTGTTCCCCCTGCTGACTGGCCCTTGGCAGCCGTGCGTGGAAACCAACCGGTTAACGGGCGCGGTTAAGAATGTCCCCTGACAAGGACGTGGCCAGCTGGCGATTGCCGGTTCTGCGTAATTTTGGACGATCCGTTCGGGCTAGGGGAAAATCGATGTCGATTAGGATTGTAGTCGCGCTCGTCGCCACCATCGGGGCTGGGGTCTTGATGTCGACGGCGGCGCAGGCGCGGCCGGAAATGGTTGGGGCACATCTGGCCGACTATTCTCCGGGCACGATCGTGGTCAAAACCAGCGAGCGGCGGCTTTATCTCGTCCTCGATAACGGACACGCCGTGCGCTATCCGGTCGGCGTCGGCAAGTCCGGCAAGCAGTGGGCCGGCACCACCCGCATCGACGGCAAGTACCGCAATCCGGCCTGGTCGCCGCCCGCCGAGGTGAAGCGCGACAAGCCGAGCATCCCTGACGTCATTCCCGGCGGCTCGCCGCGCAACCCGATGGGCGTCGCGGCGATGACGCTGGCCGGCGGTGAATACGCCATCCACGGCACCAACGTGCCGGGCTCGATCGGCGGTTTCGTCTCCTATGGCTGCATCCGCATGCTCAACGATGACATCACCGATCTCTATGGCCGCGTCTCCGTCGGCACGACGGTGGTCGTGACGCGCTGATCGCCGGGATCAAGGCAAGACAAGAAAAGGCCGCGTCCGGAGACGCGGCTTTTTCGTTACCAGAAGCGCCAGCTGCGCGCGCACCAGCCGTCGCGATGGCCGCCGTTGTAGCTTCGCGCAAAACCGCCGGCGAGCAATGCCGCCGAAACGTTCGCAGTCCGCCGGGTCGCGACGTCGGCGAGAACGCGGCCGTATTTGTCAGGGCCGAGATTGGCGATCGTCACGTCGCCCTGACCGAGCAGATCGCGCAATGCGCGGGCCGCGGCTTCGGCCTTGTCCTGCTCCTCCCGGCAAGACGCTTTCATCTCGGGCGCGTCGATGCCGCGCAACCGAACCCGCACGACGAGATCGCGGCCGCCGCGCTGACGAACCCGCGCGAGAAAGGTGTCGCCGTCGACGGTGCGAATGACGTCGACCGGCTCGCGAACATCGGGATGGCGCGCTTGCTCGAGAACGATCTCGGCGTTCCGCGTGCGATCGCCATCCGTGTCCGGAATTAGCCAGCCCATTCCGTGGCGGAAGGTGAGCACGACGGCCAGCGCGATGCCCACCACGAACATCCACGGCAATAATCCGGAGAAGCGCCGACCGAACGGCGAGCCGCCGAATTGCGGCCGATAGGAATTGGGTCGGTCCTGGAAACGCATCAACTCACGCTAGGACAGAGTCGGGGGAACTCAAAGCACGAGCGCGCACATAGCGGAACCATGCAGGAAAATTCCATTGTCGGATACGTCGGCCGTAGTTCTACTGGAGATCCGCGAATATTACCCAAATCTCAATCATTGGTTGCGAATACCTGTTATACAGCAAAGCGAGGAGATGAGCGGTGGGGTCATTCAGGTTTCGCATTGGAACAAAGCTCGGCATCGTCACCGGCGTGAGCGTTGTGCTGGTCTGCGGCATGCTGACCAACCAGATGCTCGGCAACCGGTCGATCGCCGAATCCAATCGCCTGGTCACGATCAACTATCTCAACAAAGGCAATGCGCAAGCGGCGCAGACGGCAATGGCGCGGGCGCAGCTCGCAGCTCTCGAGATCAGCTCCGCCTCGTCAGCCGGAGAGGTTGACAAGCTCCTCGAGAATCTCCGCGCGCGAGCAGGCGAAGCCGGCGCGGAAATCGATGCGGCGACCGACCGGGCGACCCGCAAGGTCACCCAGGACGCCTATCGTGAGACCAAGAAATTCGTCGATGCGTATCTGGCCAGCGGCATTGAACTGGCGGGGGCGCAAAAGTCCGTCATTGGCGCCCCCTCCGGCGGCGCCAGGACTGCGGCAGACTCGACGAAGGCAACCATTCTCGCAGAGCGTATGCGTCCGGCAGCCCTGGAAGTCAGCAAACGGATCGACGATCTGGTCGGCGTTGCCAACGAATTCGCGGCGCGCCGCAAGGGCGAGATGCTGGCCGAACTCGACCGCGTCGTCACCTTCGCATTGATCGTCGGCGTCTTCGTCGTTCTGACGTTGATCGGGTCCGCCGTCTTTTCCGTGTCGAACATCGCCCGGCCGATCCGGCGCATCGGCGACGTGCTTCTCCAGCTCGCCGGCGGCAACAAGGCGGTCGAGATTCCCTACACGCGCCGCGGCGATGAGGTCGGCGACAACGCTCGCGCGGCTCAGACCTTCAAGGAAAACCTGATCCGTATCGAGCAGATGGAGGTCGAACAGAAGAATCAGGAAGCCGCTGCGGCCGCTCAGCGCAAGGAAGAAATGGCCCAGCTCGCCGGCGTGTTCGAAGCCGCGGTCGGCGGCATCATCGACTCCGTGTCAGCAGCCTCCCAGCAGCTCGAGGCAGCCGCCGGTACGCTGTCGGGAACCGCGGAAGAGACCCAGCAACTCTCCGGAATGGTCGCGGCGGCCTCGGAGGAAGCCTCCACCAATGTCGGAGCGGTCGCGTCCGCCGCCGAGGAAATGAGCACCTCGGTCGTCGAGATCGGCCGCCAGGTCCACGATTCCAGCCGCATCGCCAGCGAAGCGGTCAGGCAGGCGGAGCGCACCGACGTCCGGATCAATGAACTGCTCAAGGCGGCGGGCCGAATTGGCGACGTCGTCAAATTGATCACCGCGATTGCCGAACAGACCAACCTCCTGGCGCTGAACGCAACGATCGAGGCGGCGCGCGCCGGCGAATCCGGCCGCGGCTTTGCAGTCGTGGCGAGCGAGGTGAAGGCGCTCGCGGCGCAAACCGCGCGAGCGACCGAAGAGATCAGCGCGCAGATCGCCGGCATGCAATCGGCAACCGAGGACTCCGTCGGAGCGATCAAGGAAATCGGCGCGACCATCGCCCGCATTTCAGACATTTCGTCCACCATTGCAGCGACGATCGAAGAACAGGGTGCAGCGACGGCCGAGATTGCGCGCAACGTCAGCGAAGCCGCCAAGGGAACCGTCGAAGTCGCAGACAAGATCGCCCAGGTCAGTCATGGCGCGAGCGCGACCGGCGCGGCGTCGGGGCAGGTGTTGGCATCGGCGCGCTCGCTGTCGAGTGAAAGCAGCCTCTTGAAGACGGAAGTCGAGAAGTTCCTCACCACCGTGCGCGCGGCATGAAACGGCGTAGCGGCGACGAGCAGTTCTTCAATGCTCGTCGCATATGGATAGCGCCTCCGGGATTCCCCGGAATTGTCCGGCACCATGGACAACTGTAGGTTGGAAGAGATCTCACGAGCAATCGCTCGTGGAACTCCCTGCAGTGGGCCCCCGACATGAACATCGACGCAATTTCCGCCGATTCGCTCGAACGAATGGCCGATCTCGTTCGGCAGCAGCACAGTTCCCTCGACACCATGCTGCTGTCCCCAGTGGGCGAATTCCAGACCAGAGCCGTCGCGCTCGCGACGTTGATGCGTGAAGTGACGGACTGCCTCGCCGAGGATTTCCTGCATCGTCCGGCGCAGGACTTTCCGATGCTCTATTTTGCATGCGGCAAGGCCAGAGTCGGATCGACCGCCCTCAGCAATCTGTTCGGCATGACCGGCATGCCTTCATATTATCAACCGCTGAAGGCGATCCTGCGCGACGCGCTCGTCGGCCGCCCGCTGGCGCCCTGGATCATCCCCTCGGCAAGCGACGAGCCGCACATCTTCAGCAAGGAAACGATCGGGCCCTACGTCCTTGCCGAGAGCTTGTTCAATCCGCTGCAGCTCTTGGTCGAGGCAGGCTATCCGCGCCACCGTCTGCATCTCATCATGCTCGACCGCGAGCCGGCGAGTTCGCTGGCGTCATGGCTCGAGAAGCTGATTTCGCGCGCGCCCGAAGACACATTGCTGCGGCACTATGTCGTTGCCGCACTGAGCGCGGCCCGCGTCGCAAGTTACGCGCAACAACACGGCGTTCCCGTCACGCACTACGTCTACGAGGTAAGCAAGGAGGCGCTGTCGTCGGTGCGCGTCTTGTTCGACCGCCTCGGCCTTTCGAACAGCTTTACCGAGAATGCCGTGACGTCATGGCAGGAACCGGGAGACGCGCAAGCAAACAACGCGCGCGTCATCTTCCCGAGCGAAGCGACGATCTACAAGGTGCCCAATCTGCACACCTCCGATAGCGCCTATCGCTACCAGCGTCGCGCGACGGCCTCGATGAGCGAAGCTCAGCTGGAGATTCTGGAGCGCTGCGGGGTCAATGACGCCTATCGAGCTTCGGTCGCGGCGTGCGTCCGCGACCTCGGCCTGAATGCCGCAACGTCGGCGCATCTGTTCGGCGAATGGTTCGCCGAGGCCGCGTGATCAGCATGCTGGACATTCCCACGAGCACCGAGCCCGCCCTCCTTGAAAGAACCGGCCGCGAGCCGCTTCACGCCGCCAGCCATCTCCGGCGCCTGGAGGCGGAAAGCATCCACATCTTGCGGGAGACGGCGGCCGAATTCCGCAAGCCGGTGATGCTGTATTCGATCGGCAAGGACTCCTCGGTGCTACTGCACCTGGCGATGAAGGCCTTTCATCCCGGCAAGCCGCCGTTTCCGCTGCTGCATGTCGACACGACATGGAAATTCCGCGAGATGATCGCGTTTCGCGACCGCCGCGCGCGCGAACTCGGCATCGACCTGATCGTCCATACCAACAATGACGGCTTGAGCCAGGGCATCGACCCCTTCACCCACGGCTCAGCCCGCTACACCGACGTTATGAAGACGCAGGCGTTGCGGCAGGCGCTGGACCTCCACGGCTTCGACGCCGCGATCGGAGGCGCGCGGCGCGACGAGGAGAAATCGCGCGCCAAGGAGCGCGTGTTCTCGCACCGGAGCGCGGCACATCGCTGGGATCCGAAGAACCAGCGGCCCGAGCTGTGGAGCCTGTACAACACGATGCTGGCGCCCGGCGAGAGTATGCGGGTGTTTCCGCTGTCGAACTGGACCGAGCTCGACGTCTGGGACTACCTCCTCGCCGAGGACATCCCGATCGTTCCGCTCTATCTGGCGGCTTCGCGCCCGGTGGTCGAGCGCGACGGCGCGCTGATCATGGTGGACGACGAACGGATGCCGCTGCTTGCAGGCGAAGAGCCGCGATGGCGCTCCGTCAGGTTTCGCACCCTCGGCTGCTATCCGCTCAGCGGCGCCACGGTCTCGACCGCGGCAACATTGCCAGAGATCGTGCTCGAGATGATGGCGTCGCGCACCTCCGAGCGGCAGGGACGCATGATCGACCGGGACAGTCCCGCATCGATGGAGCGCAAGAAAGCGCAAGGCTACTTCTGATGTCCTATCACGAGGCCCCCACGATCGCCGCCTCCGATGCGCCGCGGCTCGAACAGGATGATCGTCCGACGCTGCGTTTCGTCACTTGCGGCAGCGTCGACGACGGCAAGAGCACGCTGGTTGGCCGGCTGCTCTACGATTCCAAGACGCTGCTCGACGATCAGATCGACGCGCTGGCGTCCGAAAGCCGGACGATCGGCACCACCGGTGGCGATTTCGATTTCGCGCTGCTGGTCGACGGCTTGCAGGCCGAGCGCGAGCAGGGCATCACGATCGACGTCGCCTACCGCTTCTTCGCGACCAAGCTGCGCCGCTTCATCGTCGCCGACACGCCGGGGCATGCGCAGTACACGCGCAACATGGCGACCGGCGCCTCCAACGCCGAACTTGCCGTGGTGCTGGTCGATGCCCGCAAGGGCGTGATCACGCAGACGCGGCGCCACAGCCACATCCTGTCGCTGTTGGGTATCCGTCACGTCGTGCTCGCCGTGAACAAGATGGACCTGATCGGATTCGACGGGGATCGCTTTGCGGCCATCACTGCCGAATACCTGACCATGGCCGGACAGCTCGGAATCCCGCAGGTCCAGTGCATTCCGGTCGTCGCACGCGACGGCGACAACATCGTCACGGCCAGCGCGCGGATGCCCTGGTACACCGGGCCGACGGTGACGGCCTATCTGGAATCGGTCGACGTTTCCGGCGATGTCTCGCAGCGGCCGTTCCGGTTGCCGGTGCAATGGGTCAACCGGCCGCATGCGGAGTTTCGCGGCTTCTGCGGCCGGATCGCCAGCGGAACGATCGCGACCGGCGAGACCATCACCGTGCAGCCCTCGGGCCGCCAGACGCGCATCGCGCGCATTCTCACGCCCGGCGGCGAGCGCGATCGGGCTGCGGCGGGCGAATCGGTGACGCTCACATTGACCGACGAGATCGACGTCAGTCGCGGCGACGTTCTGACGGCGGGACCCGCGCCACAGGTCTCCGATCAACTGGCGGCGCATCTGGTCTGGTTCGACGACGAGGCCATGGTCGCGGGCCGTCGCTATTTGCTCAAATGCGGCGCGGCCTCGACCGGCGCGGTGATCACGACGCTCAAGCACCGCATCGCCATCGACACCATGGCGCATGAAAACGCCGCCACGCTCGACGCCAACCAGATCGGCTACGCCCATCTCAGCCTCGACCGTCCCTTGGTGTTCGAGGCCTATCGCGACGACCGCGACATGGGCAGCTTCATTCTCGTCGATCCGATCAGCCACCGCACCGCCGCAGCGGGAATGATCGACCTCTCGCTCCGCCGCGCCACCAACATTCATTGGCAACGGCTTGCCGTCGACAAATCCGTGCGGGCGCGGCTGAAGCAGCAGCGGCCCTGCGTGCTCTGGTTCACAGGGCTGAGCGGTGCCGGCAAATCGACAATCGCCGATCTCGTCGATCGCAGGCTTGCCGAACTCGGACGCCACGCCGTACTGCTCGACGGCGACAATCTCCGTCACGGCATCAACCGCGACCTCGGCTTCTCCACCGCGGACAGGGCGGAGAACGTCCGACGCACCGCGGAGATCGCGGCGCTGTTCGTCGACGCCGGCATGATCGCGCTGGTCGCGCTGATCTCACCGTTCCGCAGCGAGCGCGAGCTGGCGCGCGGGCGGGTCGAGACAGGCGAGTTCATTGAGATCCATGTCGCGACCCCGCTCGCCGAATGTGAGCATCGCGATCCCAAGGGGCTCTATCGCAAGGCACGGGCGGGAGAGCTGCCGTCGTTCACCGGCATCGATCATCCCTACGAGACGCCGCAGGCGCCGGAGATCACCGTCGACACGTCAGAAATGTCGACTGACGCGGCCTGCGAGCGCATCATCCGCTATCTCAGGGAGAATGATTACCTTTAGTGGCAAGACCTTTAGCAGCAAAGGCGGACAGCCTTCGGACCGGCGATCGCTCAGAAGTCGGAGGCGATGCCCTTGCGCTCCCAGTCGCCGTAGCGGGTCGGCTCGGGTCCCTTGGGCCCCTGCAATTCCTTCGGCGCCGCCTTGCCGTCCTCCTTGGCCTGCACGGCCGCGGCCTGCCGGCGCGCCTCGGCTTCGGCCAGCGCGCGCTTGGCTGCCGGCGTGAGCTGTTTGCGGTCGGAAACGGGAGACTGGTCACTCATCGTCAGGCTTTCTAGCGCAGGACGAGCCGCAACGCGATGTCCAATAACGCATTCCTGAAATCGGCCCGGAAGGGCTGAAAAAGCCGGAAGCGATTCTTACATTTGGCATATTCGCGTGCCAGAGATTGGGTTCTCAAGGCATGCGCCCATTGCGGCGGAACTGCCGCTCGCTCAGAACCTTGCTTCCGCATGCCATCTCAACGTTTCGCCCCTCCGTCCGAAGTGCCCGGTCTCGCGGCGCGACGGATTGCCGCCGACATCGTCGACGGCGTGCTGCACAAGCACCGCACGCTCGATGACCAACTCGACGGCAGCGGCGCCCATCCCGGACTGAAGACGCTGGCCGACCGCGACCGCGCGCTGATGCGGCGCCTGGTCGCCACGGTGCTGCGCCGGCTCGGCACGCTCGGCCATGTGCTGTCCCGCCTGCTCGACAAGGGCATCCCCTCCGATGCGCCGCGCGCGCAAAGCGCGCTCCTGATCGGCGCGGCGCAGATCCTCTGGATGGACGTGCCGGATCACGCGGCCGTCGACCTCTCCGTTCGCCTGGTGCAATCCGACCGGCGCGCCGCGCGCTATGCCGGCCTCGTCAATGCCGTGCTGCGCCGCTGCGCGCGCGAGGGCACGGCGCTGGTCGAGGAGGTCGCCGCGCAATCGCTGGATCTGCCGCCATGGCTGCTCGCGCGCTGGAGCGCGCATTATGGCGAAGCAACCGCAAGGGAGATGGCGCTGGCGCTCGGCCACGAGCCGTCGCTCGATCTCACGGTGAAATCCGATGCCGCGCAATGGGCGAGCCGCCTGCACGGCGAGACGCTGCCGACCGGGACGGTGCGGATGCTGCTGCACGGCTCGGTGACCATGCTGCCCGGCTTTGCCGAGGGACAATGGTGGGTGCAGGACGCCGCCGCCGCGCTGCCGGCCCTGCTGTTCGGCGACGTCAAGGGCAAGTCCATTGCCGATCTCTGCGCCGCCCCCGGCGGCAAGACCGCGCAACTGGTGCATGCCGGCGCGCATGTCACGGCGATTGACCGCTCGCCAGCCCGGGTGACGCGGCTGCGTGAAAACCTGGCGCGGCTGTCGCTCCAGGCCGAGACCGTCGTCGCTGACGCCGTGGAATGGGCCGGCCCTGCCGAAGGCTTCGACGGTATTTTGATCGATGCGCCCTGCACCTCGACCGGCACGATCCGCCGTCATCCCGATGTGGCATGGCTGCGGCAGGAATCCGATGTCACCGCCATGACTGTGCTGCAGCAGCGGCTGCTGCGAAAATCGGTATCGTTGCTCAAGCCGGGCGGCACGCTGGTCTACTGTACCTGCTCGCTGGAACCCGAAGAGGGCGAGCAGGCCGTGGCCACGCTGCTGGCAAGCGAACCCGCGCTTCGCCGCGTCCCGATCGAGGCGTCGGAAGTCGCGGGCCTCGACGAAATCATCACAGGGGACGGCGATCTGCGCACCCTGCCCAGCCATCTGCCGAACGCCGATCCCAAGCTCGGCGGGCTCGACGGGTTTTTCGCGACCCGGCTCATTAAATCCTGATTTTGCACCGGATTTTGCGGCCGCGACGCTGATTCGCACACGTTCAAGGTGGTGTCAGACGTCCGATTTTGGGATTAATAGGGATTCGTCGGAATCCTCTCCCCCTTCAAGGCAAAGCGTGTCGGTCGCTCAACGCAGACGTATCTCGACGCTGGTCATGAACCGCTTCGCGCGGAACATGCTCGCGCGCGCGAGCGGCGGTTCCGTTGCGCTGTCGCGGGTCTGGCCCGGCCGCACCGACCGGCTGATCATCGCGCCGCATGATCTGCGCACCGCGGATGCGACTCGCGCCGCTGAAATCTATGCCGGCCGCTTCGTCTTCGCCGGCAAGATCGTCAATTGCCACGGCCGTTCGATCTTCGATCTCGAGCCGCCGTCGGAGGATTGGGAAGTCGCGCTGCTCGGCTTCGGCTGGCTGCGCCATTTGCGCGCCGCCGACACCGCGCTGACACGGGCGAATGCGCGCGCGCTGATCGAGGACTGGATCGCCAACCCCGCCAACAAGCGCCGGCCGGTCGCCCGACGTGCCGACGTGCTGGCCCGGCGCGTGATCTCGCTGCTGTCGCAGGCGCCGTTGGTGCTCAACGAGACCGACAACAAGTTCTACCGCCGTTACCTGCGCGCCCTCGCGCGCGAGATCCGCTTCCTGCGCTACACCATGGTCAACATTCCCGACGGGGTGCCGAAGCTCCAGGTGCTGATGGCGCTGTGCTACGCGGCCTTGTGCCTTGCCAACCAGGCGGGCCAAATCCGCAGCGCATCGAAGAAGCTGTCGGACGAATTGCAGCGGCAGATCCTGCCCGACGGCGGACACATCTCGCGCAATCCGGGGGCGCTGATTGAACTCCTGATCGACCTGCTGCCGCTGCGGCAGACGTTTGCTGCGCGCAACATCGCACCGCCACCGGCGCTGCTCAACGCGATCGACCGCATGATGCCGATGCTGCGCTTCTTCCGCCACGGCGACGGAAATTTCGCGCTGTTCAACGGCATGAGCGCGACATCGTCCGACCTGCTCGCAACGCTGCTCGCCTATGACGACACCCACGGCGCGCCGATGGCAAACATGCCGCATACCGGCTTTCAGCGCCTCGATGCCGGCCAGACCACTGTGATCATCGACACCGGCCCGCCGCCGCCAGCCGGCGTCAGCCACGATGCCCACGCCGGCTGCCTGTCGTTCGAACTGTCTTCCGGCATCAGCCGCATCGTCACCAATTGCGGCATGCCGACCACGGGCCGCGACAATTGGCGGCCGTTCGCCCGCGGCACCGCGGCGCATTCGACGCTGACCTATCACGATACTTCGTCGTGCCAGTTCGTCGAGATGTCGGCGATGAAGCGGCTCCTGCACGGCTCGCCGGTCACGAGCGGGCCCGTCGGGGTCGAGAGCTATCGCGAGATCGTGCAGAACGGCACGCTGCTGACGACCTCGCATGACGGCTATCTTTCCAAATTCGGCGCGATCCACCGCCGCGTGCTGATGATCGCCAATGATGGTGCGCGCATCGACGGCGAGGACACGCTGTCGCCGCCGCAGGGCGGACGCTTCAAGGGCGCCGACGCTGACTTTGCGCTGCGCTTCCATCTGCATCCGGCAGTGAAGGCGAGCCGGCTGTCGGATGCGCGCGGCGTCATGCTGGTGCTGCCGAACCGCGACGTCTGGACCTTCGAGGCGCTCGACGACAAGGTCGACCTCGAGGACAGCGTGTTCCTGGCCGGCAATGACGGGCCGCGCCGCACTGCCCAGATCGTGATCCGGCAGGACGCGAGGCAGGCGCCTTCGATCCGCTGGAGCTTTGTCCGCTCCACGGCATCGCCGACCGTCACCAATGCCCGCCGCAACGCCCGGCGCGAACCGGAACTTCCGCTGTAAACGCACGGATTCAGCCCTATCTGATCGTTGTGAAGCACGCCGAAAACTGCTATCGAGCCCTCGCTCGCGCGACTGGCGACCTTGGATGGAGCACCATCGGGAAGCGCGACACATATCTGCCGCGCGCCTGGGCATAGACACTCCTTACGACAGAGGATCTTGCTCATGACTGACCATCCCCGCCGCGTCACCCGCGCGCTTCTTTCCGTCTCCGACAAAACCGGCCTGATCGAATTCGCAAAGGCGCTCGCCGCCCATGATGTCGAGCTGGTTTCGACCGGCGGCACGGCAAAAGCGATCGCCGCGGCCGGCCTCAAGGTGAAGGACGTCTCCGACCTCACCGGCTTCCCCGAGATGATGGACGGTCGCGTCAAGACCTTGCATCCGAAGGTGCATGGCGGCCTGCTCGCGATCCGCGACAATAAGGAGCACGCGGACGCGATGAAGGCGCACGGCATCGCGCCGATCGATCTTCTCGTCGTCAATCTCTATCCGTTCGAGGCGACCGTCGACAAAGGCGCCGGCTTCGAGGATTGCATCGAGAATATCGACATTGGCGGCCCCGCGATGATCCGCGCCGCCGCGAAGAACCATGATGACGTCGCCGTTGTCGTCGAGGCAGATGACTACAAGGCCGTGCTCGACGAGCTCGCCGCCAACAAGGGCGCGACCACGCTGAAACTGCGGCGGCGGCTTGCCGCGAAGGCCTATGCGCGCACCGGCGCTTACGATGCCGCGATCTCGAACTGGTTCAATCGCCAGCTCGAGATCGACGCGCCCGACTTCCGTGCCTTCGGCGGCAAGTTGATCCAGTCGCTGCGCTACGGCGAGAACCCGCACCAGACCGCGGCCTTCTACGCGACCCCCGACAAGCGCCCGGGCGTCTCCACCGCACGGCAGCTCCAGGGCAAGGAGCTCTCCTACAACAACATCAACGACACTGACGCCGCCTATGAATGCATCGGTGAGTTCGACGCCAGACGCACCGCCGCCTGCGTCATCGTCAAGCACGCCAACCCCTGCGGCGTCGCGGAGGGATCGAACCTCGTCGACGCCTATCGCAAGGCGCTGGCCTGCGATTCCACCTCGGCCTTCGGCGGCATCATCGCGATGAATCGTCCGCTGGACGCAGATACGGCCCGCGAGATCACAAAGATCTTCACCGAGGTGATCATCGCGCCCGACGCCACCGAGGAGGCGATCGCCATCATCGGCGGCAAGAAGAACCTCCGCCTCCTGCTCGCCGGCAGCCTGCCCGATCCGCGCGCGCCTGGCATCACCGCCAAGACGGTCGCCGGCGGCCTGCTGGTGCAGAGCCGCGACAACGCCGTCGTCGACGACATGACGTTCAAGATCGTGACCAAGCGTGCGCCGACCGACGCTGAAATGCGTGACCTCAAGTTTGCGTTCCGGGTCGCAAAACACGTCAAGTCCAACACCATCATCTACGCCAAGGATCTCGCCACCGTCGGCATCGGCGCCGGCCAGATGAGCCGGGTGGATTCGGCGCGCATCGCCGCGCGCAAGGCCCAGGATGCGGCGAGCGAGCTGAAGCTCGCCGAGCCGCTCACCAAGGGCTCGGTGGTGGCGTCAGATGCGTTCTTCCCCTTCGCCGACGGCATGCTCGCCTGCATCGAGGCCGGCGCCACCGCGGTGGTGCAGCCCGGCGGCTCGATGCGCGACGACGAGGTGATCAAGGCCGCCGACGAGCACGGCATCGCCATGGTGTTCACGGGCACGCGGCATTTCCGGCACTGAGCCTTTCACCACAAGCGTAGCCCGGATGGAGCGCAGCGAAATCCGGGTCAGCGCCTCTACGGAAACAGGTTTCCCGGATTGCGCTGCGCTTCATCCGGGCTACGAAGGCCCGCGGCTAATCCCGCACCCGCATCAACAGCCCCAGCCCAGCGACGAAGAACACCACCAGCACGGCCATGCCGGCCTTCTGGCTCGCGGTCACCGCCGTGATCGTGCCGATCAGCAACGGTCCGATGAAGGACGTCACCTTTCCGGTCAGCGCGAACAGGCCGAAATACTGCGCGATGCGGTCCTTCGGAGCGAGGTGAATCAGCAGCGTGCGTGAGGCCGCCTGGAGGGGGCCGCCGGCCGCACCGATGAAGCAGCCCAGCACGAGATAGGCGCGCTCGGCCGCGCTCGAGAACAAGGGAGCGTCTGCTTGCGGCGGCGCGACCTTGATGAACAACACACTGTCCTTGTCGACCAGGAGAATCGCCGCCACGGACAGCAGCAGCACGAGCAAGCTGCCGGCGATGACGCGCTTCGGCCCGAGACGATCATCCAGCTTGCCGCCGAACCATGCGCCAAATGCGCCGGCAATCGCGAGCATGATGCCGAAGGTGCCGATCTGGATGGTGTGCCAGCCGAAGGTGCCCGCGGCATAGATGCCGCCGAAGGCGAACAGCGACACCAGACCATCCGTATAGATCATATTGGCGAGCAGAAATGCCGCCAGCGATCTCTGCTGCGGCAAGCCTCTGATCGATTGCCTCAGCTCCCACAGCCCCTCGCGCAACGCCTCGCGCACCGGGCGCTTCGCCGGATAATCCGGCGTGAACAGGAACAGCGGTGTCACGAAGACGATGAACCACAGCCCGGTCAGCGGCCCCACAATGCGATCGCCCTGATGGCTGACCGGATCGAGCCCGAATAGCGGCGTGAAGCCCAGCAATGTGCGGCCGGTCTGCGGGTTGGCCGCGAGGAAGCCGAGCACGATGATCAGGCTGACGATCCCGCCGACATAGCCGGTGGCCCAGCCGGTGCCGGAGAGCCGTCCGATCCGCTCCGGCGGCACCAGCGTCGGCATCATCGCATTGTTGAAGAGGGTGGCGAATTCCGCGCCGACGCTGGCGAGCGCGACTGCGGTGAGCAGGGGCGGAATGATGGAGGGATCGCCGGGCTTGCCGATCCACAGCGTGCAGGATGCCGCCACCAGCAGCGCACCGAACCCCGCGATCCACGGCTTCCGGCGGCCCGAGGCGTCCGCGATGGCCCCCAGCACCGGCGACATCAACGCGATCGCAAGGCCCGCGGCCGCCATCGCAAATCCCCACAGCGATTGGCCGGTGGCGGGGTTCGGCGCAATGCTGGTGGCGAAATAGGGCGCGAACACGAAGGTCGTGATCAGCGTGAAATACGGCTGCGCGGCCCAGTCGAAGAAAATCCAGCTGACGACGGCGGCGCGCGGCGGATAGGTCCGCGCCACGCCGGCCATGCGCACATCCGGGGCGATCGTCGTCATCGCGCAGTCCTCATCACGAACAGTTTTGCCTCTCTTGGGGCAAACCGTATAGCATTGCAGCGAGGCATGTGAACTGGTTCGAAGCCACGGCGGAAGCTTGATGATGTCGTCATATTCGACAAGGCGGACATTTTTCGCCTTCATAGCCGCCCTGGCGTTTGGTCTGTCACCGGCAGCCGCCCAGGATGCGCGACGGGCCTATGTCCCAGCCGCGCCTGACACGGTACGCGCCGTCGCCGCCGAGCACGGCATGGTCGTAGCGCAGGAGAAGATATCCGCGCAGATCGGTGCCGATATCCTGCGGAGCGGTGGCAATGCGGTCGATGCTGCGGTCGCGACCGGCTTTGCAATGGCCGTGACCTATCCGCGTGCCGGCAATATCGGCGGCGGCGGCTTCATGGTGATCCATTCCGCGGACCGCAACGAAGACATCACGATCGATTACCGCGAGACGGCGCCGGCGGCGACCACGCCGCAAATCTTCCTCGGCGCCGACGGCAAGCCCGATATTGCGAAGTCACGGGATTCCGCGCTCGGCGTCGGCGTCCCCGGCACGGTTGCCGGTCTTTCCCTCGCGCTGGAAAAATACGGCTCCGGCCAGTTCACGCTGGCTCAATTGCTCGCGCCCGCCATCGCGCTGGCCCGCGACGGCTTCGTCGTCGGTGACGACATGGCCGACACGATGCCGGCCTGGCACCGGCGGCTGGCTCGCTGGCCGTCTTCGGCCAAAATCTTCTCGCGGCCCGACGGCACGCCGATCGGTGAAGGCGACAGGCTGGTGCAGGGCGATCTCGCTGAAACGCTGTCGGCCGTCGCCGCACTGGGGCCACGCGGCTTCTATGAGGGACCGGTCGCGGATAAGCTCGCCAAGGCCGTGGCGGACGCCGGCGGCATCATGACGCCAGCCGATTTGAAGGCCTATCAGGCCGTGACCCGCACGCCGGTGCGCGGCACCTATCGCGGCTATGACATCGTGTCGATGCCGCTGCCTTCGTCGGGCGGCGTCGTGCTGGTGGAGACGCTCAACATCCTCGAGGGCTTTCAGCTTGCCGATCTGAAGCAGGGATCGCCGGCATCGCTGCATCTTCTGATCGAGGCCATGAAGCGCGCCTATGCGGATCGCGCGCGCTATCTCGGCGACCCCGCCTTCGTCAACGCACCGATCGAGACGCTCGTCGCGAAGGACTACGCCGCCAAGCTGCGCGCCGGCATCTCCGCCGAGCGCGCCACGCCGTCAAAGGAGCTCGTTTCCGCGGCTCCCTCGCCGCGCGAGGGCAGCAACACCACGCATTTCTCCGTCGTCGATGGACGCGGCAATGCCGTCAGCAACACCTATACGCTGAACTTCAGCTACGGCGTGGGCCTCGTTGCCGACGGCACCGGCGTGCTGCTCAACAACGAGCTCGACGATTTCACCGCCGCAATCGGCGCCTCCAATGCCTACGGTCTCGTTGGCTTCGAGGCCAATCTGCCGGGCCCCGGCAAGCGGCCGCTGTCCTCGATGTCACCGACCATCGTGCTGAAGGACGGCAAGCCGGTGCTGGTGACGGGCTCGCCCGGCGGCAGCCGCATCATTTCAAGCGTGTTGCAGGTCGTCGTCAACGTGCTCGACTACAAGATGGATGTTGCGGCCGCCGTCGCAGCGCCACGGCTGCATCACCAATGGTTGCCCGATGAAGTGCGTGTCGAGAGCGGCTTTCCCAGCGATGTTCTGGATAAGCTGAAGGCGATGGGCCACGTCATCGTCGAGCCGATGGGGCAGACGTCGGTCAATTCGATTGTCGTGACACCCAACGGACCGCTCGGCGCGCCCGATCCGCGCACGCGGGGCGCAGAAGCTGCGGGGCAGTAACAACGTCATCTGCATGGCACGGGAGCGCGGATCCGCTAGCTCTCGCTGTCACGCGTGCTATCGCGACATGAACACGCCGGAGCGCCGGACGTACTGGGCCTACGCGGCGGGCTAGGCGCTCGACGGCATGACTAACTACCGTCCCACCTGGTATGGCCCGCCCTTTTCAAGCGCGCGCGCATAGGCCGGGCGCGCGTGGATGCGCTCGAGAAACGCCATCGCCTTGGGATGGCCCTGCTCGAGCCCGCCGCGCGCTTGCGCCGCTTCCAGCGGAAAGCTCATCTGGATGTCGGCTGCGGTGAATTCGTTGCCGGCAAACCATTCGCTCTTGCCGAGCTCGCCTTCCCAGTAATCCATGTGCTGCTTGAGCTGCGGGTTGACCAGCGTGGTGAGCGCCTGGTTCGAGACCTTGCGCACCAGCGGACGAAGCAGCGCAGGCGCGCGCTTCGGCATCAGCGTGAACAGCAGCTTCAGCAGCAACGGCTGCATCGCAGACCCTTCGGCATAATGCAGCCAATAGGTGAAGCGCAGCCGCTCCGGCGTGTTCGGCGGCGGAATCAGCCGGCCGTTGCCATAGGTCGCGATGAGATATTCGATGATCGCGCCGGACTCGGCGATGGTGTTGCCGTTGTCGGTGATGACGGGCGACTTGCCGAGTGGATGAATGGCGCGCAGCTCCATCGGCGCGCGCATGTCCGGCTGGCGCTGATAGCGCACGATCTCGTAGGGCACGCCCAACTCTTCGAGCAGCCACAGCACGCGCTGCGAGCGGGAATTGTTGAGGTGGTGAACGGTCAGCATTGGCGAGGTCCCCGGGGCTAGGCGTGGTGGCTAGGCGTGGTCGGTCGGCGGCGCCGTTCGTGCCAGCCCGAGATCACAATGTCGAGCCATCAGGACGGATATTTTCACCCGGGTATATTGACGTCGATAATTTACCCGGGTATTAAATGGCCCAACGTCGTCAAAATGGCAATGATTCCAATGCAGAAGAATTTCACCGCCTTCCAGGGGCAGCGCCGCCTGGTGTCCGGGCCGGCAGGCGAGGTCGCGCTGGTCGTCAAGCGGGTGGCGACGCGGCCGGACGAGCCCATCATTATCTTCGAGGACGGCACAGGCCGATCGATCGACTTCGATCTGCGCGGCGGGGATCGCGAGGTCCTGGCGCGGTTGGCGAAGCTTGTGCCGCCGCCGGTCGAGGAGAGCACGCCGCCGAGCGAGCCGCGCGGGCGCGGGCGGCCGAAGCTCGGCGTGGTCGCGCGCGAGGTGACGTTGCTGCCGCGACACTGGGAGTGGCTCAACGCACAAGCGGGCGGCGCCTCGGTCGCGCTGCGCAAGCTCGTCGATGAGGCCAGGCGCGCCAGCGGCGACAAGGACCGCGAACGGCAGGCGCGCGATGCGGCCTATCACTTCATGTCGACCATGGCGGGCAACCTGCCGCAGTTCGAGGAAGCCTCGCGCGCGCTGTTTGCCGATGACCGGCGACGCTTCACCGGACTGATCGCGGACTGGCCGACCGATATCCGCGACCACATCGTCAAGCTCGCCTACAGCGACCGCGCTTAAGGCGCTCTGTCTCGCGTTCCCATCGACGGCCGAGCCGCGCATTGCGCGGCAACGGCTTCGCACGCCCTGATGAAAGGCCAATCCATGTCTGCCCCCAAGCCGCTCTGGACGACATTCCTCCGCTTCCTCGCACCCTTGATGCTGAGCAACGCGCTGCAATCGCTGTTCGGCACCGTCAGCAACGTCTATCTCGGCCAGATGATCGGCATTGATGCGCTCGCAGCTGCCTCGACGTTCTTCCCGGTGATGTTCTTCCTGTTCGCCTTCGTCATGGGGCTGAGCACCGGCGCGACCGTGCTGATCGGCCAGGCCTTTGGCGCGGGCGAGCATGGCCGGATCAAGAGCGTCGTAGGCACGACGCTCGCGATCGGCCTTCTGCTTTCAATCTCAGTGGCGCTGATCGGCGGGCTCTTCAGCCGTCAGCTGATGATGGCGCTCGCCACGCCCGCGGACATTCTCGACCAGGCCAGCGCGTATGCGCAGATTATGCTGCTGACGATGCCGCTCGGCTTCGTCTTCCTGCTGATGACGGCGATGATCCGCGGGGTCGGCGACGCGCTGACGCCGCTGCTGGCGCTGGCGTTGTCGACCGCGATCGGCCTGATCCTGACACCGTTGTTGATCCGTGGGTCGTTCGGACTGCCGGCGGCCGGCATCACCAGCCCGGCGTGGGCGGCGGCGATATCGAACGCGCTCACGCTGATCGTGCTGGCGTTCTATCTGCTGCGAAAGAAACACGCGCTCGCGCCGGACGCGGCGCTGCTGCGTCACCTGCGACTCGACCGCGCCATGCTCGGAAAGATTCTCGGCATCGGATTGCCAAGCGCCATCGGCATGGTGGTGATGGCGATCGCAGAGCTGGTCTTGCTCGGCCTCGTCAACGGGTTTGGATCGGACGCCACTGCGGCCTATGGCGCCGTCAACCAGGTGATGGGCTACACGCAGTTCACGGCGATGTCGATTTCGATCGCGGTCTCGATCCTCGGCGCGCAGGCTGTCGGCAGCGGCGACAGGGCCCGGCTCGACGGCATTGTGCGGACCGGGCTCGCTTTCAACTTCGTTTTGACCGGCGGGCTCGTGGCGCTGATCTATCTCGCGCCGCGCGCGATCCTCGGCATCTTCATCACCGATGCCGCCGTGGTCGATCTGGCAAGAGGCCTGCTCGACATCGCCCTGTGGAGCTCGGTGCCGTTTGGCCTCGCCACAGTGTTCTCAGGTGCCATGCGCGCGGCCGGCGTCGCATTGACGCCCATGCTGCTCTCGATCTTCGCGATCCTCGCGATCGAGCTGCCGGCCGCGGTGATCCTGAGCCACACGATCGGCCTTGCGGGCGTGTGGGCCGCCTATCCCATCGTGTTCTGCGCCATGTTCGTTTTGCAGATGGGCTATTACCTCCTGGTCTGGCGCAAGCGGGCGATCCGGCGGCTGGCCTGATTCCCAAAGTATTATGCTCATCATTAAACGGTAGACCCGCAGGGCACGCTGCGTCACAATGCGGGAAAAGCCAGATCAAAAAAGTTAGG
Organism: Bradyrhizobium sp. SBR1B; assembly: GCF_014198205.1. Taxonomy (NCBI): domain Bacteria; kingdom Pseudomonadati; phylum Pseudomonadota; class Alphaproteobacteria; order Hyphomicrobiales; family Nitrobacteraceae; genus Bradyrhizobium; species Bradyrhizobium sp. SBR1B. The sequence goes on along the minus strand of NZ_JACIHC010000007.1, from coordinate 200,434 downwards.
TCACGGAGAACGATTTGCCCCGCACAGCCCCGCAGTTCCTGTTCGATTTCGGCAGCCCGAATGCCTATCTCAGCCACCTCGCGATCCCCGCGATCGAGCAGCGCATCGGCGTCAAGTTCGAATACGTCCCGATTCTGCTCGGAGGCATCTTCAAGTCGACCAACAACAAGTCTCCCGCCGAGACGCTCGCGGGCATCAAGAACAAGCGTGAATTCCAGCAGGTCGAGACCGAGCGCTTCATCAAGCGCTTCCATGTCCAGCCCTATGTCTGGAATCCGCATTTCCCCGTCAACACGCTGAACCTGATGCGCACGGCGATCGCCGCTCAGCTCGAGGGCGTGTTCGAAAGATACGTCGAGGCGGCCTTCCACCACATGTGGCGCGAGCCGAAGAAGATGGACGATCCCGAGATCGCGGCGAAGGCGCTGGCGTCCTCCGGCCTCGATGCCCAGAAGCTATTTGCCCGTGCCGGAGAGCCCGAGGTGAAGGGCAGGTTGATCAAGAACACCGAGGAAGCGGTCGCCCGGGGCGCGTTCGGCTCGCCGACCTTCTTCGTCGGCAACGAGATGTTCTTCGGCAAGGAGCAGCTGCGCGAGGTCGAGGAGATGGTGCTCGGGACCTAGCCGCTCATTCTCCGGCGACAGAATGTGATCGCCGCAACATTCTGGACTGCTTCGCTTCGCTCGCAATGACGATTATAAGTGGCCGCCAACAGCAATAATCAAGAGCAACAATGGAGTATCCCATGCGTATCCTCGTGGTCGGCGCCGGCGCCATTGGCGGCTATTTTGGTGGCAGGCTGTTGCAGGCCGGCCGCGACGTCACCTTCCTGGTCCGGCCGCGCCGCGCCGGCGAGCTCGCAAGCGCCGGCCTCGTCATCAAGAGCCCGAACGGCGACGTGACCTTGAAGAATCCGCCGACCGTGCAGGCCGACGCGCTCAAGGACAAGTTCAACGTCGTGCTCTTGAGCTGCAAGGCATTCGATCTCGACGACGCCATCAAATCGTTTGCGCCGGCGGTCGGATCTGACACGGCGATCATCCCGATGCTCAACGGCATGAAGCATCTCGATATCCTCGATGCCAAATTCGGCAAGGAGCGCGTGCTCGGCGGCCTCTGCGCCATCGCGGCGACCCTGAACGAGAAGCGCGAGGTGGTGCAGCTCCAACCGATGCAGTCGCTGAACTACGGCGAGCGCGACGGAAAGCTGTCAGATCGCGTCAAGGCGATCGACGAGGCCTTCAAGAGCGGCATCACCGGCGCCGCCGCCAGCCAGAACATCATGCAGGACATGTGGGAGAAGTGGGTGTTCCTGTCCTCGCTTGCGGCCTCCACCAGCCTGATGCGCACCTCTGTCGGCAACATCCTCGCCGCGCCCGGCGGTCGCGATTTCCTGCTCGGCATGCTGGACGAGACCACCGCCATCGCCACCGCGTCGGGCTATACGCCGGGCGGGCCGTTCTTCGAGCGGGTGAAGGGCAACCTCACCGCCGAGGGCTCGCCGATGACGGCCTCGATGTTCCGCGACATCAAGGCGGGGCTGTCGGTCGAAGCCGATCACGTCATCGGTGATCTCATCGCGCGCGCCGATGCCGCCAAGGTGCCGGTGCCCAAGCTGCGCATCGCCTACACGCATTTGAAGGCCTATGAGAAGCAGCGGGCGGGGTAGGTCGCAGGCACACACTCCGCTGTCGTCCCGGGGCGCGCTAAGCGCGAACCCGGGACCCACCAGACGGAGCAGTGTGACGCGACCCTCCCACTCCGACTCTTCCCAAAAACAGCATCCTGTGGGTATGGGTCCCGGCTCTGCGCTTCGCTTGTCCGGGACGACAGCGGAGCTTGTGGCAACGGCTCCGCGCTATTTCAAATGCGACAGATAGTGCGAGACGGCGGTGATTTCCTCGTCGCTCATGTGATAGGCGACATCGGCCATCGCGGCGACGCCGCCGCCGACGCGCTGGCCAGCTTTGTAGTCGCGCAACGCCTTGACCAGATATTCCTCGCGCTGGCCAGCCAGTCGCGCCACGCCCTTGGTCCCGGCGAAGCTGTCCGTATGGCATGAGGCGCAGCGACGGCCGGCGGAAACTTGCGCACCTTTCTTCGACAGGTCCGGATCGCTGTCCTCCGGTCCCTTCGGCGGCGTCAGCTGCGAGAAATAGGCGCCGAGATTGCGGATGTCCTCATTGGTGATCTCCTCGACGATCGGCTGCATCTGGTCGTTCTTGCGCGAGCCCGCTCGGAAGAACACGAGCTGCCACTGGATGAACTGATCAGGCTGGCCGGCCAGCGAGGGGATGTTCTCGGTCTGCGAAATGCCGTTCTCGCCGTGACAGCCGGAGCAGACGGCTGCCTTCTCCTTGATCGCAGCGTTGTCCGCAGCCTGAGCCGGGACGAATGCGAGCGCTGCAAGCGAAAGCGCGCCGATGGCGTACGAAGAAAACTGGCGGCGCATCGTGGGAATTCCGATCTATCTAGCTCATTCCAGGGCGTGCGAAGCACGAGCTGAGATGCGCAATTGCGCATCTCAGACTCCATAACCCCGATTCGTGGTTATGGGTTCCGGACTTGCGCTGGCGCGCAATCCGGAACGACAGCGTGGCTTTGAAATGAAAGAGACTGCGGCACCTTCCGGCCACCGCAGCCTCGTATCGTACCCGTGCTACTTCTTGCTGTAGCTGATGCGGTAGATCGCGCCGGCCCAGTCGTCCGCGACGAGGATCGAACCATCCTTGTCGAGCAGGATGTCATTGGGACGGCCGAGATAGCCCTGGTCACCCTCGAGCCAGCCGGAGGCGAAGATCTCCTGCTTGGGATTCTTGCCGTCGGGCCCGACGATTACGCGCACGATGCGCGCGCCCTGGTACTTGTGACGATTCCAGGAGCCGTGCTCGGCGATCAGGATGTTGTTCTTGTAATCGGCGGGGAATTGATTGCCGGTGTAGAACTTCATGCCGAGCGGAGCAACATGCGCGCCGAGATTCAGCACCGGCGGCGTGAACTCGGAGCACTTGTGGCCCATGGCGAACTTGTCGTCCGGCAGGTTGCCCTGGTGGCAATAGGGATAGCCGAAATGCTCGCCGATCCGGTTGATCATGTTCAGCTTGTCCGAGGGCAGATCATCGCTGATCCAGTCGCGGGCATTCTCGGTGAACCAGAGCTTGCCGGTGCGCGGATCGACGTCGCCACCGACCGAGTTGCGGACGCCCAGCGCCCAGATTTCGGCGTTGCCGGTCTTGGGATCGACACGCCGGATCTGCGACACGCTGGTCGGTGGGATGCCGACGTTGAAGGGAGGTCCGAACGGCAGGAAGAACCAGCCTTCCTTGTCGACCGCGATGTATTTCCAGCCATGCGCGGCATAGGACGGCATGTCGTCATAGACGACCTTGCCGTCGCCGAGCTTGTCGAGATTGGCCTCCGCATTGTCGTAGCGGATCAGCTTGTCGACGGCGATGACGTAGAGCGCACCGTCCTTGAAGGCGAGACCGGTGGGCATGTTCAGGCCCTTAAGGACGGTCTTGACCTCCTTCTTCCCGTTGTTGTCCTTGATGGCATAGACGTTGCCGAGGCCGAACGAGCCCACGAACAGCGTGCCCTTGTCACCCCAGGCCATCTGCCGCGCGGCCAGCACGCCGGAGGCGTAGACCTCGATCTTGAAGCCTGCCGGCAGCTTGATCTTCTTGACGATGTTGGCGAGCTCGGCATCGGACGCGCCGGTCGGCGGTCCCGAGGGCGGCGCGAGGCCCTTCTGCGCCTCGGTCTCGTCGCCGAGGAACCAGTCATCGGGCGGATGGGTCCAGAACTCCTTGGTGCCGGATTCGTATTTCTTCAGCGCCCGGTTCTTGTCCTGCTGCTGCGCATTGCCAGCGCTGGTCCCCGCGAGAAAGGCAACCGCTGCAAGCGCCAGAACGGATTGAAAGACGGATCGATGGAATTTCATCGCGTCACTCCCCTAAGGCAGCCGTCAGGGCTGCGCATTATTTTATTTTGCTAGTCGAGAGGCGAAGTTTTAAGTCCGACGGCACGACAGACGCAAAAAGGTTAGCACATCTGCGACCGGTGAGAAGCGCGCCGCGTGCGCCGCCGTTGCGCTCCGGAAAAATTGAGACGGAATGTCAACGGACGAACGCCGCGACACCGCTCTCGCTGCAGCGCGGAATCAATTGGCGCGCGGATCGTTCGCAGCCGGCAGGAGGGGGTGGACCTACAAAAACGCGAAAACAACCCCATGCACAGTAGAACGGCTCAAGCGGCTTGCTCCCGGCGAGACCAGACAGACATCTGACGCGTCGAGCAAAACAGCAAATCCGGCGCCTAAGAGGCGACCGGGTAGGGTCCGTCGTCGAACACCGCGTCATGATAGCCCTTCGAGCCGATCTCACGCGCCAGCGGGCTACGGAAATCGCGCTCCGTGCGCAGGCTGTGCAACACATGCGCGAAATCGAATTCCGGCCGCCAGCCCAGCTCGCGCCGCGCGCGTTCGTTGACATAGACACGGTCGATCTCGGGGAGGAGGTTCCAGCCCCGCGCCGCGTAAAGCTGCGCGCAATCCGGGTAGAGCTCGCGCACGACACCGGCCGCATCGCGCGCAAGCGCGGCGAGATGGCGCAGCTCGAACGGGCTGGTGGCGGAGACGATGTAGCGGGCGAAGCCGATCTTCGGGGCGCGTTCGGCGGCGAGCAGATGCGCACTCACGGCGTCCGCGATATCCAGCCGGCGATAGAGCAGCTCGTTGGCCTGCGCGTTCTCCAGCGTGTAAGCCGAGCGCATCGCCGGATCGTCATCCTCTTCCGGAAAGAAGCGCGAGGTCCGCAAGACGACGACCGGCAGGGCGCGCTCGCGATAGAACAGCTCGCACAGGGTCTCCGCCATCAGTTTTGTGGTGCCGTAGATGTTCTTCGGCACCGGCGGCAGATCCTCGGTGACCCAGACCGCCGCCTGCCCGGCCCCGGAGCGGAGCTGCGAGCCGAACGCGCTGGTGGTGCTGGTGAAGACGAAGCTGCGCACGCCGGCGCTCGCCGCCGCCTTGAGCAGGTTGAGCGTGCCGGTGACGTTGGTATCGACGAAGTCCTGCTTGCCGAGGGTTGCCACATGCGGCTTGTGCAGCGTCGCGCTGTGGATGACGGCGGTGACGCCGTCCATCTGGCTGCGCACGAAGCCGGGGTCGACGATTGAGCCGACCGCGTCGGTGAAGGGCGAGGGCTTCAGGTCGATCCCGCGCGCTGGGGAACCGCGCCCGCGCAGGGTGCGGAGGATGGCTTCGCCGAGATGGCCGGCACTGCCGGTGACCAGAATTGTCATGTGATCCCAACTGCCCCTATCTGAACGGCGGAAGGACGTTCCGCTGAGGAATTCTGGCGAGGCGCGCTGCCAGCCACCCCTGCGGACGGAACAAAGAGGAAACCAATCGATTGCCAAGCCCGTTCAGTCGATCCTATATTGACCAGGCAATCAGATAGTGACGCAGATGAATATCCCCGTCCTGGTTATGGCAACCGTGAATGCGCCGTATCGCAAGAGGCTGAGCGTGCAGGAGCTTGTTCATTGCCTGCTGGACCACTCTTCCGCGAAGGCCGCCTGCGGTCCGATGTCATCGTTTTTTGGGGATGTCCACCCCGACTTGCAAGTCGCCTTCGCTGAGATGCATGGCATCAGCCACGAGCAATTGGTTGCCGCGGCGAAGGCGTTTGCAGAGTTTTCGGGACAAACCTATCCGCTTGCGGCGTAGCCGGTGAGCGCTCAATCAGATTGGGCGCAACTGTTTCGCATTGCCGTCGCGATGATTCGGCAGGTGAACGCCGAACAAGAAATCATCGATCGTTGGACGTTCGGCGGCGGCACGGCGATGATGCTGCAAATCGATCATCGGATAAGCCACGATGTCGATATCTTTCTCCCGGATCCTCAAGTTCTTCCGTTCCTGGATCCACAGAAGCATGACTTCGATTTCGAGGTCAGACCTACTGACTACAGGGGAGACGGCGCACGCCTCCTGAAGCTTGGCTTCGAATTTGGCGAGATCGATTTCATCGTCGCACCGTCGCTGACATCCTCACCGACAACGCGAGCAACAGTTGAAGGCGAAGCGGTGCTGCTGGAGACGATCCCAGAGATCATTGCAAAGAAAATCCATTACCGGGGCAAGAGCATTGCCCCGCGCGACATATTTGACATCGCAGCTGGCAGCGACAAACACGCGGAATCGGTTATCAGGGAGTTGGCCGGCTATCGCGACAGCGTCTCAAATACGCTGGCCACAATCGAAAACCTGAAGCCTGATTTCGTGAGTGCGGCGATCAATCAACTCTCGATCAAAGATCCATATAGGCTGACCGCGGATGTAGCGCTGGAAAGGACCAAAGAGCTGCCGCGCGCTGTATAGCTGGGGTCGGCCACCCTGAATTCCGGATTGGCGCCCAATCCAGCCTTGGGACCTGGAGCAGCCCTCACAGCCTGGGACAAAACAGTGCGTCGACTCGCCCCGACGGGAATCGCCCATTCCTTTCGGATGCTTTGGGAAAAATTGGAGCGGGCGAAGGGGCTCGAACCCTCGACCCCGACCTTGGCAAGGTCGTGCTCTACCACTGAGCTACACCCGCATCCTGTGTCGGTCGCGTGACGCGCCGGCAACGGCTGTCGTATGCCAAAAGCGGGAGGGGAATGCAACAGCTACCGGCGACCTAGATTCGGTTCTTGGGACCCCATATGGAGCCTGAATGCGGCCAAATGGCCCGAAACTGCCCCGGAACTGGCGAATCGGCCTCGGTGGATTGAAATTCGGCCGGCCCGGCCCAATTTAGGAGCCGACAGCGAAGCATATGAAATGGCAACGTGCTAAAGACCCGCCATTCCGGACATAGACGAGGGGATCCCCGTGACGATCATCGACCAGGGTAACGGAGCGGCGGGCCCGGCTGCGGCCGATCTGATCAAGGACACGACCACCCAGACCTTCGTGAAGGACGTCATCGAGGAATCGAAGCGCCAGCCGGTGCTGATCGATTTCTGGGCGGAGTGGTGCGGCCCCTGCAAGCAACTCACCCCCCTGCTCGAAAAGGCGGTCAAGGCGGCCAAGGGCAAGGTCAAGCTGGTCAAGATGAACATCGACCAGCATCCGGCGATCCCGGGCCAGATGGGCATCCAGTCGATCCCGGCCGTGATCGCCTTCGTCAACGGCCAGCCCGCCGACGGCTTCATGGGCGCGGTGCCCGAGAGCCAGCTCAACGCCTTCATCGAAAAGCTGACAAAAGGCGTGACCGCGCCGGGCGAGCCCAATATCGCCGAGATCCTGCAGGAGGCTGAAGCCGTGCTCGCCGAGGGCGACCCGGCCGCAGCAGCGCAGATCTACGCCGAGGTGCTCCAGCATGATGCCACCAACATCGCGGCGCTCGCGGGCCTCGCAAAATGCTATGCCGTCTCCGGCGCGATGGAGCAAGCCAAGCAGACGCTCGCCATGGTGCCGGAATCCAAGCGCAGCGACCCCGCGGTGAAGGCCGTGCAGACCGCGATCGATCTCGCCGAGCAGGCGCAATCGCTCGGACCGGTCGCCGAGCTGGAACAGAAAGTCGCCGCAAACCCGCTCGATCATCAGGCCCGATTCGACCTCGCGACCGCGCTGAACGCGCAAGGCAATCGTGCGGCCGCTACCGAGCAGCTGCTCGCGATCGTCAAGCGCGACCGCAAATGGAACGACGACGGCGCCCGCAAGCAGCTGGTGCAGTTCTTCGAAGCCTGGGGCGGCACGGATGATGCAACCGTCGAGGGGCGCAAGCGCTTGTCGACGATCCTGTTTTCGTAGGCGCGGTTGACCAAGTCAGCGGGGACCGGGACCAGATGCCGATCAACATCGAATATCGCGGACCCGCCGACCTCCCGGAGATCATTCCGGTGTTTCCGCTGCCGGGCGCGCTGCTGCTGCCCCGCGGCCAGATGCCGCTCAATATCTTCGAGCCGCGCTACCTGTCGATGGTCGATGATTCCTTCCGCGACGGCCATCGCCTGATCGGCATGATCCAGCCTGATGTCGCGCACTCGCCGAAGAATTCCGACAAGCCAACGCTGTTCCGCGTCGGCTGCGTCGGCCGCATCACCCAGCTCGCCGAATCCGGCGATGGCCGCTACATCCTCGAGCTCACCGGCGTTTCGCGCTTCAAGGTGGTCGAGGAGCTCGAGGTGCTCACCGCCTACCGGCAGTGCAAGGTGGATTTCTTCGCCTTCGTCGACGACTTCACCGCGCGCATGGGCGAGGACGAGGTCGACCGCGAGGCGCTGCTGGCCGTGCTGGCGGACTTCCTGAAGGCCAACAATCTCAAGGTTGACTGGGAAGGCGTCGAAAGCGCGCCCAACGAAGCACTCGTCAACGCGCTGGCGATGATGTCGCCCTATGGCCCCGCGGAGAAGCAGGCCATGCTGGAAGCGCCCGACTTGAAGACCCGCGCCGAGATTCTGATCGCGGTCACGGAGATGGATCTCGCCAAGAAGCGCACCAGCGGCGATCCTCCGCTGCAGTGAGGATGCGGGTACTCACGCAGCGCAGACGGCTGCCTGGGTACCTCGCCTCAGCATTTTCGCAATGTTGGATGCAGGCATCGGCCGACCGAAATAGTAGCCTTGCGTTTCGACGCACCCCTCTTCACGGAGGACGTCCAGCTGCTCCTTCGTTTCGACGCCTTCGGCGGTGGTCGTCTTGCCGAGGCTGACTGCGAAGCGAACGACGGCTCGCGCGAGATGGTGCGCGTCAGCCCTTGCGCTGGACAGTTCGTTGACGAAGCTGCGATCGACCTTGACCTTGTCGAACGGAAATCTTTGCAGAAAGCTCAGCGACGAATAGCCGGTGCCGAAGTCGTCCAGGGCGATTCGCACGCCGAGCTCGCGCAGTTGACCAAGTGCCGCGAATACGGCTTCGCTGTCATGCATGATCACCGTCTCGGTGACCTCGAGCTCGAGCCGGTGTGGCGCAATTCCCGAGTTCGCCAGTGCATCGACAATGACCGGAACAAGCTCCTTGCTCCTGAATTGAGCGGGAGACAGGTTGATCGCGATCCTGAGATGGGCAGGCCATTTGGCGGCTTCCGCACACGCCGTCCTCAAGATCCATTCTCCCAGCGGCACGATCAAGCCGGCCTCCTCCGCGAGCGGAATGAATTCGCCGGGCAAGACCAGACCACGCCTCGGGTGATGCCAGCGCAGCAGGGCTTCGAAGCCGCGGATCTCGCCGGTCGCGGTATTGACGAATGGCTGGTAGTGCAGCTCGAATTCGCGACCAGCAAGCGCATCCCGCATGTCGCGCTCCAGGTTGCGTCGCGCATGCATGAGCTGGTCGAGTTCCGGCTCGAAGAAGCGGAATGCGCCACGTCCACCGCTCTTGGCCGAGTAGAGGGCGAGATCTGCGCTCTTCATCAGAACGTCGGAATCACTGCCATCGCGCGGCGCGATGGCAATGCCGATGCTGGTGCCCACCGTGACCCGATGATCGCCGAGATCAAAGGGTTCACAAAGCGCCTTTCTGATGTTCTCGGCGAGGGTGGCGGCCTCGACGGCCGGGTTGGTCACGTAGTCGATCACCGCGAACTCGTCGCCCCCCAGTCGCGCGATCAGCGCGGTTTCCGTGGTGCATTCGCGCAGACGCGCGGAAACGGCGCGCAGCAGGGAATCGCCCGCCGGATGTCCGAGCGTGTCGTTGACTTCCTTGAAGCGATCGAGGTCGAGCATGAGCACGGCCAGATCGACGCCGCCGCCACGCGTAACCGCAATGGCGTGCTCCATCCGCTCCCTGAGCAGCACGCGATTTGGCAGATCGGTCAACGCATCGTGTTGCGCCATATGAGCGATCCTGGCCTCGGACCGGCGTTGCTCGGTGACATCAAGATGCGTGGCCACCCACCCGCCGCCGGCCATTGGCTGTCGCGTCACGCAGATCAACCGGCCATCCGCGAACTCGTCGATTCTGCTCGAGACTGCATCGAACGGCAACGCTGCCAATTTCGACAGGAACTGCTCGGCTGCGCCCTCGCTGGTGTCGCTCTTGAGAATGCCGGTCACGACGCGATGCCTGATGATGTCGGCGTGCGGGGTCCCCGTTGTCAGCAGTTCCGGCGGCAACCGATAGAGCCGGGCATAGCGCTCGTTGCAGACCACAAGTCGCTTCTCCGCATCGAACATGCAGAGAGCCTCGACCATGTTGTTGATGGCCGTATCCAGCCTGAGCTTCTGGTCCTGCAGTTCGTTCTGCGAGCCTTCGAGCTGCTGCCGGGCGACCGAAAGCTGGTTGATGATCTCCTCGAACCTGGCGGTCCGGGTCGCCAGGCGACGATCGGCCAGCACGCCGATCAGGCTCATTCCCAGCACGGACAGCGCCACGCCGGCGATAGCAAGCGCGAGGAAGGCCGGAGAAAGCGAAAGGCTATCCGTCGTCGCTCGCGTTGGATCTGGCGTGATCTGCACCGCCCCCATGGCCGTGAAATGATGCGATACGATGGCGAGTGTCAGCAGGACTGCCGCCGCAAGCGTGCCCCGGTAGCCCTGGTACCTGAGCGCGACAGCCAGCGCGGCGCAGCCGAGACACATACCTAGAATGATCGAGACGAACACGAGGTCCACCGACCAGGCGACTCGACCCGGCACTTCAAGTGCCCACATTCCGAGATAGTGCATGCTGGCAATGCCGCCGCCGATGATGATGCCCCCTGCCATCGCGCGCCACAGGCCGGAGGTGCCGACTGCAACGCCGAAACCGACCGAGGTCAGGAGCATTGCCGCAGCGAGAGAAAACGCGGTCGGCACGATGCCGTAGCCCGTTGGAACGCCCGGCTCGTAGGCGAGCATCGCGACGAAATGCGTTGCCCAGATGCCGTATCCGATGGCCGCGCCGGCAATCGTGATCCAGATCCACCGCCTTCTTGCGCGCGTCGCGATCGCACGATGAAAGATGCTGACCGCGACAATACTTGCAGCGAAGCAGACCAGACCAGCGAGTACAACGAGCCGCCAATCGTGCTCGACCGCAAGGCAGGAGAAAACGCGGAACATTCAGCAGCGCTCCATCGTCGATTGTTATCGATGGTGGATCGGCTAGACGCCATTCACGTTAATTTTGTGCCGTGCATGATTGCATGCTTACCGGCATGTTAACGGTGCTCGTACAACTTGATCTGACGAACGGCCTGAGGCCATGCGGCGACCGTGCCCGAGCCGGGTGCAGGACGCGTGCAACGATCGGCAATGATATTTAGGAATGGCCGCGGATGCGCTTGCGCCCGGTGATCATCGCGCGGACCAGGCTCTCGCGCTGGAGTAGCCCCATCAGCACCACACCGAGCACGTGCAGCACGACCAGGACGATGACCGCATCCGATGAATAATGATGGGTGTCCTCGACCCACCAGACGCCGAAGAAGGTGGTGGTAACCGACATCGCGCCCGTAATCGTCGAGACGGCGAGCGAGGCCAGCAGCGCGACCAGCATCAGGGTGCCGGCGGGATTGAGCCCGATATAGCGGCCGGTGATGCCGCGGCGCAGATTCCAGAGATAGCTTGGCGCCGCCCGAAGCCTCACTCTGATCATGCGGAAGCGCGAATAGCGACTTCCCCAAAACCCCCAGGCAAGGCGAAAGGCGAGAAGTCCGAGCACCGCATAGCCGACGATGCGGTGAGTCCGGTCGTAAACGGTCGGCGTGAACCACGCGGCCAGAACGCTAGCCGCGAGAGCCCAGTGCCAGAGGCGCAGCGGGAGGTCCCAGACCGCGACCGTCCGCGAAGCGGTTCGATCCGCGGGGGTCCGGTCGGACACCCCGCGCGCTTTTGGCATCGCTTCTTCGATCAAGCGAAGACCATCCTCAAGCCTTGCTTTGCGCGGATCAACTCGCGCAGTTTACTTCGCGGTTTACTTGGCGATCGTGTGCTTCAGGCTGAGATCTTCGGGGCTGTAGAACAGCTCGTAAAGCTTGCCTTCCTTGACGCCATAGACCTCATAGCAGGAGCCTTCGATCTTGGAGCGCCGCACCTCGTAGCCGAGCGCCTTGGCCTTGGCTTCGGCCTCGCTGGCCGGCTTCCATGACGCCTTGTCGAGCTTGGTGCAGTCCTTGAATCCGTCGGCCATGGCCGCCGACCCCATGCCCATTCCAACCGTCAGTGCAATGGCAACAACACGAATGACCTTCACGAACGTCTCCTCCTCTGTCGTGCGCGCTACGCGAGCCGCGAAGCCGGACTGAAGGAAGCAAAGGTGATGGTGAAGTCAATCCGGTACGGGGCCAATTGGATTTAGAGTTGTTCTAACGACCGCCAAAAGATCAGCGCTGTCCGCACGCAGCCCGCCTTCGCAGGGGCGATGCGGCCTTACGCCTCACGGCCGGGATGAACCGCCGACTTTGCCAATTGCGCTAGGCCGCACTTCGCATTCCGGGTACCTGCGCTGCAGCCAGTCCGCCCAGCGGAGACGCCCGCGCACGCCCTGGCTGACGACAAAGCCCATGCCGCGCGCCTTCGCCTCGGACAGGCCGATTGGCAGGATTTTCCGGTGCAATCTCCTCGCCGCCTGGTATTGCCGGGCGAAGGCAACGAGATCGAGAGCTTCGGGGCCGCCGATCTCCGCACGTATGCCGCGCTGCCCGTCGAACGCGCAAGCCAGCACGTGATCCGCGACGTCCGACGTATCGACGGGATTGAACAGCGCCGTTGGCACAGGCCACACCGGAAGCCAGGCGAGGCCCGCGAGCAAGCGGTCGAGCAGGTAATAGAATGGCATCGCGCGAACGACGGACCAGGACAACGCAGACGCACGCACCAGCCGTTCGCCGGCGAGCTTGACCCGGGCGTAGGGCAGGGTCGCCTGGTCGAGCCCGACGATCGAAACGTGCAGCAAGTGCCGAACCCCGGCCTCCCCGCAAAGCGACAACAGCCGCTCCGTACCCGCAACATCCACGGCGGAGGGCGATCTAAAGAAGTCCATCGGACGGATGCCGCCCCGCCGTGCGATCGGCGAATCCGTCGCCGCATTGATGACCGTATCGACCTCACGCAGTGCCTCGCGCAAGCCGGCGCCTGTAGCGAGATCGCCGATCGCCCATTCGACATCCGACCGCGCGCCCCGCGACCGCGCGAAAATCCGGACACGATGTCCGTCGCCAAGGAGGCGATCGACGACGTCCTGCCCGAGATGCCCCGTGCCGCCGGTGACGAGTGTCAGTGGCATGCCTCTATTCCCATCGATCCTGCGCAGCGGTTAGACGCCGCGAATGCGTGGTACCGGGTTCGAAGCCCAGGGTCGCAGTCATGCGTGGCTTGTCGTTTCGGCGCTCAGTAGCCGGCGACCGTCATCGCCACGACGGCGCTGAGCGCCATCCAGCCGAAATGCCGGCCGCGCGTGGCCCAGGCATTGGCGAAGGCGGCGAAACCGAGCACGCAGGCGAGCGTGATGACGATCCAGTGCCGCGCGGGCTCGGACGCCATCCAGGGAGTCGCGAGCAGCAAGACGCCGCCGCCGATCCACGCCACGGTCGAGGTCTGCCAGACCAGGCGGATCAGGGTGCGGAGCCGTTCAGGCTCGATGCGGGCATGGGCGAAGACCTTGGTCTCGCCGAGGACGCCATGAATGAGGGCTACGGCGATGGTGGCGAGGCCGGCGGATTGCAGCAAGAGATCACGCATCATCATCTCTCCATACAGTTATGTATGGTGAGATAGGCGCTGGCCTGCGGCCTGTCAATACACTAGTGTATGGTTCGCCTCCGGGAACCCGAGATGACCGAACAGCTCTCCGCCGACGACTGGATCAAGGAAGGTCTCAAGGCGCTCGCCAAAAGCGGCTTCACCGCGCTCAAGGCCGATCCGCTGGCAAAATCCATGGGCGTGTCGCGCGGCAGCTTCTATTGGCATTTCGCCGATCTCGGCGCGTTCCAGGCCGCCGTGCTGAAGCGCTGGCGCGAGATCGCGGCCGAGCAGATCATCGCCGATGTCGAAGCCGCCGGCGACGAACCGCTCAAGGCGCTGCTGCGGAGGTCATTCGGCGCGCGGCTCGAGCTCGAGCGCGCGGTACGCAATTGGGCGGCCTTCGATGCGGCCGCGCAAGGGGCCGTGCGCGCAATCGACCGCCGCCGGCTCGACTATATCGAGGGGCTGCTGGAAAAACGCGGGCTCACCCCGGCAACCGCGCAGGCCCGGGCGCAGATCCTGTACTGGACTTTTCTCGGCTTTGCCCTGTCGGGCCCGCCGGTGCCGGCAGCACGGCTCCAGGCCCTGCTCGACGAGGTCTTGACGATGATCGCAGCCTGAGCCCGCGATGGGCGGACGCGAATTTCTGTGCTAGAGGCAAGCGATGCCGGAGACCCCAATGAACGCGCCTACCGAACGTCCCGAAGCCAGCGTCGATCCCAAATTGCTGGAGATTCTGGTCTGCCCGCTGACCAAGGGCCCGCTGGAGTTCGATTCCGCAAAGCAGGAGCTGATCTCGCGCAGCGCCAAGCTGGCTTATCCGATCCGTGACGGCATCCCGATCATGCTGCCGGAAGAGGCAAGAAAGATCGATTGAGGTCGTGACGACTGCCCCGGATTACGCTTCGCTCCATCCGGGCTACGAAGTTGGTGTGCGATAGCCGCGCAACATCCTCGGTGTCGTCCTGGCGAAAGCCAGGACCCATAACCACCGAATTGCGTTGTTGTACGCGCTGGTAACTCCGAGTCCTCGCAACACTCTTGCTGCGGAGTATGGATCCCGGCCTTCGCCGGGACGACGACGGGGTGTGTGGCGCCAGCGAAAACCTACAACGCCTCGCCCTTCAGCAGCCGCGGCACCTCGCCCGTCAATCCCGCGGCCTGGCGGATGAAGAGGTTCTTCAGCGGCGGGGCGCGGTCGACGAGGCCGAGGCCGATGTCGCGGACGGTGCGCAGCAGCGTCGACTGGTTGGAGAACAGGAAGTTCAGCGAGTTGGTCGCAACGCCCATCGCCATGGTGTCGAAGCGGCGCCAGCGCTGGTAACGCTCGAGCACGTCGGCGGCGCCGAGATCCATGCCGAGCCGCGCGGCATCGACGACGACCTCGGCCAGCGCGGCGACATCCTTCAGGCCCATGTTGAGGCCCTGGCCCGCGATGGGATGGATGACGTGGGCGGCATCGCCGACCAGCGCGAGGCGGGTGGCGATGAAGGAGCGCGCGACGAAATAGGACAGCGGAAACGCGCGCGGCTTGTCGAGCGCCTTCACCTCGCCGAGATGCAGGCCGAAACGCTGCTCGAGCTCGGCGTGAAACTCTTCGTCGCTGAGAGCAATGATGCGCGCGGCCTCAGCTCGCCGCTCGGTCCACACCAGCGACGAGCGTTTTCCCGAGAGCGGCAGGATCGCGAATGGGCCGGCCGGCAGAAAATGCTCTTCGGCGCGGCCCTCGTGATCACGCTCATGGCCGACCGTGACGACGATGCCGGATTGGTCATACTCCCAGCCATGGGTGGCGATGCCGGCGCGCTCGCGCAGCTTTGACCTCGCACCATCGGCGGCAACCAGCAGGCTGGCCGCGATGACGCTGCCGTCCCCGAGCGTCACGTCGATGCCCTCGGCGCGCGCATCGTAGGATGCGACCGTGGTGGCGCGCAGATCGATGCCCTCGGCCTCGGCACGCACCACCAGCGCATCAATCAGGCGGCGGTTCTCGACCATGTGCGCGAAGGGCTCGCCCGGCGCGACATCGCCGGCAAAATTGAGGAAGACCGGACGAGTGGCATCTTCGAGTTTCGAGTCTGTGACGACCATGTGGAGGATCGGCTGCGCCTCGCTCCTGACGTCGTCCCAGGCGCCGATCGCCTCGAACAGGCGGCGGCAGGCCGCCACGATCGCGGTGGCGCGGGGGTCGCGGCTCGGCCGCGTGGCGAGGGCGGGATCGGCGACGATGACGGGAATCTCGGGCCCGAGCCCCTGTCGCAGCGCCAGGGCCAGAGCAAGCCCTGCAAACGCGCCGCCACCAATGACAATGCTACCCTGTACCGACATACCCAAATTCCCGGTCAAATCCTGGTCTTGCTAGCAGACTTGAGGTGGGCGAAACAGTGCGGTGAAACAAGGGCGGAACGGCCCATTGTGTCATTCCGGACCATCCGCCCCGGAACGACGGCGAGAAAGCTCACTCCATGTCCAAAAGCCTGATCGACCTCATTTCGATCCTCGACCTCGAGCAGCTCGAGGTGAATCTGTTCCGGGGCAACAGCCCGAAGACCAGCTGGCAGCGGGTGTTCGGCGGCCAGGTGATCGGGCAGGCGATGGTCGCGGCCTGCCGCACGGTCGAGGGCCGGCTGCCGCATTCGCTGCACTGCTATTTCGTCCTGCCGGGCGATCCGCAGATCCCGATCATCTACCAGGTCGAACGCCTGCGCGACGGCAAGAGCTATTCGACCCGCCGCGTCACGGCGATCCAGCACGGCAACGCGATCTTCTCGATCATGGTGTCGTTCCACGCCGAAGAGGAGAGTGCGTTCGACCATCAGGACAAGATGCCCGACGTGCCACCGCCGGAGAAGCTCACGGCGGAGGAGGTGGCGAAGCAGCCGATGTTCAAGGAGATGCCGGAGTTCATCCGCCGCTATTATGAATCCGATCGTCCGATCGAGCTGCGTCCGGTCGAGCTCGGCCGTTATTTCGGCCAGAAGATCGACGACGGCCGCATCCACGTCTGGATCAAGACCGCCGCGAAGCTGCCTGACGATCCAGCGCTGCACATGTGCGCGCTCGCCTACGCCTCGGATTTCTCGCTGCTGGATGCAATTATGGCACGCTATGGCCGCACGCTGTTCGACAAGCGCATGATGCCGGCCAGTCTCGACCACGCGATGTGGTTTCACCGCCCGTTCCGCGCCGACGAATGGCTGCTCTACGCGCAGGATTCGCCGAGTGCGCGCGGCGGCCGCGGCCTGACCCGCGGCTCGATCTTCAAGCCGGACGGTACGCTGGTCGCCTCTGTCGCGCAGGAAGGCTCCGTGCGCGAACGGAAGTCTTAGGCATTGGCGGCAGTGCTGCGCTCAATGAGCACGAATTGCGCCATGGTCCAGGTGAAGTACCAGCGCAGCAGCCACGGAATCGGAATGATGAAAAGACAGCCGAGGCAAAACGCGACTGTGCGCCAAAGCAGATCAAGACCGGTGGCGGTGAAGACCATCTCGCGGCGCGTCCCGCTGACGTTGCGGCAAATCCACCGCGTCCACGCGGCCATGACCCAAGCCCAGCCGATGATCGTGAAGACCGCGAGGAACGTCAGGATCTGCCAGCCGACGAAGCCCCAGACGCTGCCTGTGAACGTCATCCGCATCGGCTGACCGTTCGAGCTGATATTGGCGACCACCCAGCGAATGAGCACCCAGGATAAAACGGCCTGAACTAGCACTCCGAAAATCTGGAGGAGGCTGTCGATATAGCCCAGACAGCCCGCCAGTCCCATCGCGATGAAGACGTACCAGATGTCTCCAACCTGTCCGGTAAAGGCGAGGTTCGGCCGCTGCGGAACGTGCATGCGCGGAAACAGCCAGCGATAATATCCTGTCCCGGTCCAGGGCGACGGGATCACCAGCAGACTGCCGATCATCACCAGGATCCACCATCCCGTGAACGACCAGACCGGCAGGTCCACCGATAGCGGACCGCCGCTGTCGCTGCCCGGACTTCCACCGACCGGCAATGACGGCGGCGCTGCGGCGCCGGAGATGATGCCCGGCACCTCGCCGGCTTTCTGCCAACCCGCCATCCCTTCCGCCCAGACCAGCGTATCGGCGCGCACGATGCCCTGGGCGATGAGGTCGCGAAACTGCGGCTCGGGAAACGGCCCCTTCTGCTGGCTGCCCGACGCGTGAAACCAGATGCGGTTCGACATCTTGTCCGTTCGCTACAAGCGGCCAGCAGCCATTACATGGCCGCCTGCGACCCGCGCGGCGCAAGAACGGTCTCCGACGCGAACCAGTTCATGATCCAGCGATACACCCACGGAATCGGGATGATCAGACTGCACAGGATCGCGGCGACGATGCCGCGCCACAGGATGCCGAGACCACTGCCCTTGAACACGATTTCGCGCCGCGTGCCTTCGATGCTGCGGCAGAACCAGCGCATCTGGGCTGCGGCAACCCAGGCCCAACCGATGATGGTGATGATGGAGATCCCGAACAGCAGGCTCCAGCCGATATAGGCCCAGATCGAACCCGTGAAGCTCAAGCCCAGCGGCTGTCCGTTGGAGGCGAGGTTCGCGACCATCCATTTGATCAGGAGCCAGTAGAGGACGATCTGGACGATGAAGAGCAGATTGCTCAGCAGCTGGCTGCCGACGAAGGCGAGCGCGATGGCGAGAACGATGAAGCCGAAATACCACGGCACCAGCGTCATCGCGCTCCCGGTGAAGCTGAGGTTCGGCCGCCCCGGGACCTTGACGCAGGACACGATCCATTGCGTGTACCAGACGAACGCCCACGGCGCCGGAATGACGAAGATCATTCCGATCATCAAGACGATGCTGCGCCAGGTGAACTCGAGGACGCCGAAATCGACCGCCAGCGATCCCGCCACTCCGCCTCCGCCGCCGGCATAACCACCGGAGCCCATCATCGGCGGGCCGCCCGCGGGGATCATTGGCGGCGCGCCGCCGCCCCCGACCAGGCCGGGGATTTCGGCGGCCTTTTGCCAGCCGGCCATGCCCTCGGTCCACACCAGCGTATCCGGGCGCACGACGCCCTGGGCGACGAGATCGCGGAATTGCCCTTCCGGAAAGGGCCCCTGCTGCTTGCCCTCGGATGCGTAGAACCAACTCGCCATGAAGCGTCCCCTCAAAATACTTATGTACCGCTTGGCAGGCGCGGGTTCACCGCATCCATGCCAAAAATGCATTGTGAAGGATGAACGGATGCCCTGTACAGAGGCGGCCGTTCATAAGCTCAAACGTTTTTCCGCTTCAGTCTGCAACTTTTTTGTGCCATTTGCCCGGAAAGATGCCAGATTGACGCTGCGCCGGGGACATACGGCGCGGCGCATCCCGGGGAATAGGCCTGACCATGAAACTCGTCGTCGCGATCATCAAACCTTTCAAGCTCGATGAGGTCCGCCAGGCCCTGACGGCGATCGGCGTCCACGGCATGACCGTGACCGAGGTGAAGGGTTATGGCCGGCAAAAGGGCCACACCGAAATCTATCGCGGCGCCGAATATGTCGTGAACTTCCTGCCGAAGCTGCGCATCGAGATCGCGGTCGCCTCCGACGTCGCCGACAAGGCGGTCGCCGTGATCACCTCGACCGCGCGCACCGGGCAGATCGGCGACGGCAAGATCTTCGTCACGCCGATCGACCACGCGCTGCGCATCCGCACCGGCGAGACCGACAGCGACGCGCTCTAGATCTTAGTTTTTGACGCGTTTTCTTCACGCGAACCGATATCCACTTCGCTTGAAAACGCTTTGATCTTCTTCGATCGCACCGGGCAACGACGCCACAATGTGCGACGCCAATTGATGCCGGGGGGAACGACATGGCGGGATATTTGCGCCGCGCAGCTGCCATGGCTGCGCCGATCGGACTTGTGTCGATCATGGCTTCGCCGGCGCGCGCCGCGGCCTCCGAGATCAACACGGCCGACACCGCCTGGATGATCGTCGCCACCGCGCTGGTGCTGATGATGACGATCCCGGGCCTGGCGCTGTTCTATTCCGGCATGGTGCGCAAGAAGAACGTGCTCGCCACCATGGCGCAGAGCCTCGCCGCGGTGACTTTGATCTCCATTCTCTGGGTCGCGTTCGGCTATTCGCTGTGCTTCGTCGGCGACGGCCCGTGGATCGGCACGCTCGACCGCTGGTTTCTCGCCGGCATGACCATGGACAGCGTCAACCCGGCCGCGAAGACCATCCCGGAAGCGCTGTTCATGCTGTATCAGATGACGTTTGCCATCATCACGGTGGCGCTGGTCGCCGGCGGTCTCGTGGTGCATCTGTCGGCCGGCACCGGCGGCCTCGTTGCGGCAAAGGTGATGGGGCGCCGTCACGGCTACGGCACCGAAAATCTCTCGCCGTTCGATCTTTCGCTCGCGGTGATGGGCACCGGCCTGTTGTGGGTCGGCTGGTTCGGCTTCAACGGCGGCTCGGCGGGCGCGGCCAATTCACGCGCCGTAATGGCGATCATCGCGACCCATCTTGCCGCCTGCTCCGGCGCGCTGACCTGGGGCGCGATCGAGTGGTCGACGCGGCGCAAGCCGTCCGTGCTCGGCATGATTTCCGGCGCGGTGGCCGGGCTCGGCACCATCACGCCGGCCTCCGGCTTCGTCGCACCCTGGCACGGCATCGTCATCGGCATCATTGCGGGGGCGGTTTGCTATTGGGCCTGCACCTGGCTGAAGCATCGCTTCAACTATGACGATTCGCTCGACGTGTTCGGCGTCCACGGCATCGGCGGCCTGACCGGAGCCCTGCTCGCCGGCGTGTTCGCAACCAGCGCCATCGGCGGCACCGCCGGCCTGCTGGAGGGCCACCCGCAGCAGCTCCTGATCCAGTTCTATGGCGTCGCCGTCACCTTTGTCTGGTCGGCTGGCCTGAGCTTCATCCTGCTAAAGCTGGTCGGCCTGTTCGTGCCCTTGCGCGTATCCCGTGAGCACGAACTCGAGGGGCTCGATATTTCGCAGCACGGCGAAGCCCTGCAATAAGCGGTGACGCTACTTAATTACCTCTACACTGCCCGACGCATGAGCAATATTGTGTCGGCAGCCTGTCATGCTCGCATTTTGAGCAGGCATGACCACGTTTTGGGCGCGACGGAATAGCGCACTGCGCCGCAATGCGCGTTCATCGCGAAAACACCCGTTTTCATAGCCCGTTAGGCAACGCGCCCGATCTGGCACGGCATTTGATTCTAACGGTCCAGGCTGTGCCCGCGTAGTGAACTTTCTCCCTCGTGGCGAACCAGTCGAGAACGCCCGGCCACGTCCGGACCGGGCCCAAGCGGGGATAGGACCCATGAAAATTGTTATGGCGATTATCAAGCCATTCAAGCTGGAAGAAGTCCGTGACGCCCTGACCGCCATCGGCGTTCACGGTCTCACGGTGACGGAAGTCAAGGGATATGGCCGCCAGAAGGGCCATACGGAAATCTATCGCGGCGCCGAATATGCCGTGAGCTTCCTGCCCAAGATCAAGATCGAGGTCGCTGTCGCCTCCGACCAGGTCGACAAGACCATCGACGCCATCACGTCCGCCGCGAAAACCGGACAGATCGGCGACGGCAAGATCTTCGTCATCAACCTCGACCACGCGGTGCGCATCCGCACCGGCGAGGCCGATGCCGCGGCCCTTTGATTTCGCGCTCAACCTTTATCCAATCAGGAGTGAATAATATGACGTTCAAGCGTCCCTATGGCGCGGGATTGGCGGCTCTCGCAGTCGGCCTGTTCGCTGCGACCGCAGCCTACGCCGAGCCAACGGTCAACAAGGGAGACAACGCCTGGATGCTGACATCGACAGTGCTGGTGCTGTTGATGACGATCCCCGGCCTCGCGCTGTTCTACGGCGGTCTCGTCCGTTCCAAGAACATGCTCTCCGTCCTGATGCAGGTGTTCTACACCGTCTGCGTCGTCACCGTGATCTGGGCCGTGTACGGCTACAGCCTCACCTTCACCGGCGGTTCCGACTTCATCGGCGGCTTCTCCAAGGCCTTCATGATGGGCGTCACCACCGATACGAAGGCCGCGACCTTCTCGGTCGACGCCAACATCTCGGAGCTCATCTATGTCTGCTTCCAGATGACCTTCGCGGCGATCACGCCCGCCCTCATCGTCGGCGCCTTCGCCGAGCGCATGAAGTTCTCGGCGATCGCCCTGTTCATCCCGCTCTGGGTCACGCTGATCTACTTCCCGATCGCGCACATGGTCTGGTACTGGCAGGGTCCGGACCTGATCCAGGATGCGGCCAAGGCGCTCGCTGCCGCCACTGATGCGGCCGCGAAGACCGCGGCGCAGGCCAAGCTCGACGAGATTAATGCCGACGCCGGCTGGATCTTCAAGAAGGGCGCGATCGACTTCGCGGGCGGCACCGTGGTGCACATCAACGCCGGCATCGCAGGCCTCGTCGGCGCTCTCCTGATCGGCAAGCGCGTCGGCTACGGCAAGGAGCTGATGGCCCCGCACTCGCTGACCATGTCGATGATCGGCGCCTCGCTGCTCTGGGTCGGCTGGTTTGGCTTCAACGCCGGCTCCAACCTCGAAGCCAACGGCGGCGCCGCCCTCGCCATGACCAACTCCTTCGTCGCCACCGCAGCCGCCGCGCTGTCGTGGATGTTCGCGGAGTGGATCATCAAGGGTCACCCGTCGGTGCTCGGCGTCATCTCCGGCGCTGTCGCGGGCCTCGTGGCGGTCACCCCTGCGGCCGGCTACTCCGGCGTCATGGGCGCGATCGTCCTCGGCCTCATCGTCGGCGTGGTCTGCCTGTTCTTCTGCACCGTCGTGAAGAACGCACTCGGCTACGATGACAGCCTCGACGTGTTCGGCGTGCACTGCGTCGGCGGCATCGTCGGCGCCATCGGCACCGGCATCCTCGTCAACCCCGCCCTCGGTGGCGCTGGCGTCATGGACTACACCGCGATCCCGCCGAAGGTCGGCGACTACGACTTCGCGGCGCAGATGATGTCCCAGATCTGGGGCGTCGGCACCACGCTGGTGTGGTCGGGCATCGGTTCGGCGATCCTCTACAAGGTCGTCGACGTGATCGTTGGGCTGCGGACCAATGTCGAGAGCGAGCGTGAAGGCCTCGACATCACCGAGCACACCGAGCGCGCCTACAACATGTAAGTCTCCTCCCGGGCGTGGTCTCCTCGGAGACCACGTCCAGAACTACGGTTCGGGCACATACCCGGCAATGCCCTGACCGTTGAGGGGCTCCAGCGCAAGCTGGAGCCCCTTTCTTTTTGGCAGGGTGCTTTTTGATTTCACAGCCAAGAAAAGGATTGCCATTCCGCACCGCCGGCGCAGAAATATCGACCACAAGAAACGATAATCGGGAGGTCGTCATGCGCTTGGAAGGCGGATGCTATTGCGGCGAAGTGCGTTACAAAGCCGAAGGTGATCCGATGATGCAGGCCCAGTGTCATTGCCGCGAGTGCCAGTACATCTCGGGCGGCGCACCCAACACCTTCATCGCGATGCCGGCGGCCGGCTTCAGCTACACCCTGGGGCAGCCCAAGCAGTTCACGCGCAAGGATCTCGAACGCGCCGTCACGCGCGAATTCTGCGCCGAGTGCGGCACCCATCTGGTGACCAAGGTTCCCGGACTGCCGGCGGTGGTCGTGAAAGTCGGCACGCTGGATGATCCGACCCAGTTCCATCCGCAGATGGCGATCTACACCTGCGACATCCAGGAGTTTCATGCGATCCCGGCGGGCATGAAGACATTCGAGAAGCTGCCGGGGCGCTGAAGTTCGAATCAAACCAAGGTGACGGTGCGCTCCCTCTCCCGCTTGCGGGGGAGGGCGGGGTGGGGGTGCCTCCGCGGGCGAGAACCCCCAAGAGGAGAGAGCCCTCACCCGGCGCTACGCGCCGACCTCTCCCGCAAGCGGGAGAGGTCGGGGGCCTCGCATCCCGTTGTTATCCGGCCTCATTATTCCTGCTCTGGACGGACCCGCCCGCCGATGGTTAATCGCGTCTTAACCTCGCCCTATCTATGGTGAACTGAACCGCTTCCCGCCGGGGCCTTCGCGCGACCGGCTGTTCCGAGAGTGCTGGCGCCCAGAATGGTCATGACCGCTTCATCCCGTGCGCCACAGGCCAGTGGAAGCTCCGATACCGGACGCTCGCCCTTCGTCCGGCTGAACGAGCTGCTGGCGCCGCATCAACCCGGCAAGCCTTTGATTTCGCTCGCGGTCGGCGAGCCGCAGCACCCCGTGCCTGATTTCGTCGGCCCGGTGCTGGCCAAGCATATCGCCGATTTCGGCCGCTATCCGATGAACCAGGGCACCGACCCGTTCCGCCAGGCCGCGAGCACCTGGCTATCATCGCGCTTCAAGCTGCCGCGACCGCTCGACCCCAAGAGCGAGATTCTCGTCCTCAATGGCAGCCGCGAGGGGCTGTTCCTCGCCGCGATCGCGGCCGTCCGCTATGTCGGCCCGCGCCCCGGCAAACCGGCGATCCTGATGCCGAACCCGTTCTATCCGGTCTACGGCGCCGGCGCGGGTGCTGCAGCGTGCGAGCCGGTCTATCTGCCGACCACGGTCGAGAACGGCTTCCTGCCTGACCTCGATGCCATCGACGAGGCGACGCTGGCGCGCACGGTGGCGTTCTATCTGGCCTCGCCGGCCAATCCGCAGGGCTCGGTCGCCTCGCGCGACTACTTCACGCGCCTGAAGAGCCTCGCCGATCGCTATGGCTTCATGATCCTCAGCGACGAATGCTATTCGGAGATCTATACCCGCGAAGCGCCGGGCAGTGCGCTCGAATGCGCCGGCCCCGATTTCACCCGCGTGGCTGCGTTCCAGTCACTGTCGAAGCGCTCCAACCTGCCGGGCCTGCGCGTCGGCTTTGCCGCCGGCGACAAGAAATTCATCGGCCTGTTCCTGGAGCTGCGCAACATCGCGGCGCCGCAGGTGCCGGTGCCGCTACAGCATGTCGCGACCTTTGCCTATGGCGACGAGGCGCATGTCGAGGAGAACCGCCGGCTCTACCGGATCAAGTTCGATCTCGCCGACCAGATCATCGGCAACCGCTACGGCTATCGCCGGCCTGATGCCGGCTTCTGCGTCTGGCTCAACACGTCCGAGATTGGAGATGACGTGTCGGTGACGCTGAAACTCTTCAAGGAAGCAGGCGTGCGTGTGGTGCCCGGCAGCTTTCTGGCGCGGCAACAGCCCGACGGCTTCAATCCCGGTGCAGGCTATATTCGCCTGGCGCTGGTGCAGGATGGCGAGACCACGGCGCAGGCGCTGCACCGGCTGGTCGAGACTCTGGGTTAGGCGGGGCCCATGAGCATGTCGGCAATCGAACGTGTCATTCCACTGGTCGGCCATCTGCCGCCCTCGATCCGTGAGGGGCTGGCGCGGCGCGTGCGCGAGCTCACCGGCTTCGGCCTGATCGCGTTGTCGGGCGTTGCCTCGGCAGCGCTGATGACCTGGTCGGTGCAGGACCCCAGCCTGAGTCACGCCACCTCGAGGCCGATCCGCAACATTCTCGGTTATGCCGGCGCGATCGGCGCCGACCTTGCGATGCAGATCCTCGGGCTCGGCGCCATCATGCTGGTCCTGACCGTCGCGGTCTGGGGCTGGCGCATGATGACCCACCGCCCGTTCGACCGCGAGGCGCTGCGGCTCGGCTCCTGGATTCTCTGCACGGTGATCGCGGCAGGCTTCGTCAGCTGCTGGCCGCATGGCGGCGCCTGGCCGCTGCCGACCGGCCTCGGCGGCGTGGTCGGCGATGCGCTCGTACGCGCGCCCGCAGTGATTTTCGGGCCGGCCGGCACGATCTATCGCATCGTGCTGGGCACGATCCTGTTCGCTGCGATGGCCGCGACATTCCTGATCGCATGCGGTCTTGGCGCCCGCGAGCACGACGACGAGCTCTCGGAGATCGAGGACGACGACAAGCCGCTCGACGAGGACGAGGAGAACGATCGCGGCTCGGTGTCGCTGGGCTGGCTGTTCCATGCGCTGATGAGCACGAAGGCGCGGCTGATCTGGCTGTGTGGTGCCGCTTACCGCTCGCTGGTCTCGAGCGGCCCGAAGACCAAGGCCGTCGCGTTCAGCCGCCAGGAGCCGAATCTAGGCGGCGGCCGCGCGGCCCCCTCGATCTCGCCGCAGTCCGAGGACGAGGACTATGAGGATCAGCACGAGGAAGAGGAAGAAGACGAGGAGGAAGAGGAGGAGCCTGCCGCGCGCGCCCCGCGCAAGAAGGCTGCCCCGAAAGCCGCCGCGAAGAAATCCTCCGACAAGTTCGAGCTTCCGTCCGTCTCCGTGCTGGCCGCGCCCAAGGCCGGCGATCGCCAGCCGCTCAGCAAGGCCGAGCTGGAAGCCAATTCGCGTTCGCTTGAAGGCGTGCTCCAGGACTTTGGCGTGCGCGGCGAGATCGTCAAAGCCAATCCGGGCCCCGTGGTCACCCTGTACGAACTCGAGCCGGCGCCCGGCATCAAATCGTCGCGCGTGATCGGGCTCGCCGACGACATCGCCCGCTCGATGAGCGCGCTGTCGGCGCGCGTCGCGGTCGTGCCCGGCCGCAACGCCATCGGCATCGAGCTGCCGAACGCGCACCGCGAAAAGGTCTATTTGCGCGAGCTGCTGATCGCCAAGGAAGCCACCGAAACGGTGGCGAAGCTGCCGCTCTGCCTCGGCAAGACCATCGGCGGCGATCCTGTGATCATCGACCTCGCGCGCACGCCGCACATGCTGATCGCCGGCACCACCGGCTCCGGCAAATCGGTCGCCATCAACACCATGATCCTCAGCCTGGTCTACCGGCTGCGTCCGGACCAGTGCCGCCTGATCATGGTCGATCCGAAGATGCTCGAACTCTCCGTCTATGACGGTATTCCCCATCTGCTCACGCCCGTCGTGACCGATCCGAAGAAGGCGGTGGTCGCGCTGAAATGGGCCGTGCGCGAGATGGAGGAGCGCTACAAGAACATGGCCAAGCTCGGTGTGCGCAACATCGACGGCTACAACACGCGCCTGCTCGAATTGAAGGCCAAGGGCGAAGAGCCGACGCGCACGGTTCACACCGGCTTCGACAAGGAAACCGGCAAGGCGATCTACGAGGAAGAAAAGCTCTCGCTCGACCCGCTACCCTACATCGTCATCATCGTCGACGAAATGGCCGACCTGATGATGGTCGCCGGCAAGGACATCGAAGGCGCGGTGCAGCGCCTCGCGCAGATGGCGCGCGCCGCCGGCCTGCACGTGATCCTGGCGACGCAGCGTCCGTCGGTCGACGTCATCACCGGCACCATCAAGGCGAACTTCCCGACCCGCATCGCCTTCCAGGTCACGTCCAAGATCGACAGCCGCACCATTCTGGGCGAGATGGGCGCCGAGCAGCTGCTCGGCCAGGGCGACATGCTCTACATGGCGGGCGGCGGCCGCATCAGCCGCGTGCACGGACCTTTCGCCTCCGACGACGAAGTCGAGA
Organism: Bradyrhizobium sp. SBR1B; assembly: GCF_014198205.1. Lineage (NCBI taxonomy): Bacteria > Pseudomonadati > Pseudomonadota > Alphaproteobacteria > Hyphomicrobiales > Nitrobacteraceae > Bradyrhizobium > Bradyrhizobium sp. SBR1B. The sequence goes on along the minus strand of NZ_JACIHC010000007.1, from coordinate 173,337 downwards.
AGGTGGTGCGTCACCTCAAGACGCAGGGCCAGCCGGAATATCTCGAAGCCGTCACGGCCGAAGAGCCCACCGAGGACGAGGACGGTGCGGTGTTCGACGCCACCGGCATGGGCGGCGATGGCGGCGGCGACCTCTTCCAGCAGGCCGTTGCGATCGTCAAACGCGACCGCAAGGCCTCGACCAGCTACATCCAGCGTCGCCTGCAGATCGGCTATAACCGCGCCGCATCCTTGATGGAGCGCATGGAACTGGAAGGCATCGTCGGACCCGCCAACCACGCCGGCAAGCGCGAGATTCTGGTCGAGGAAGAAGACAGCCATATGTGAGGCAGCCGCCTCCAGACATCATTTCACGCGAAATCGTTATCTGCTTTTGCCCGAAATCACGCTAAAAGACGCCCAGCCACGTTAGGACGACGCGTTGATCAGACATCCGGACATTCGATTCGCTGCCACCATCGCTGCGCGAAGCGCGCGCGTGGCCGGCGTGCTTTTCGTCACCGCTGCGATGGTGACGGCGTCCTCGTTCGCGCAGAACGTTCCGGTGCCGAAACCCGCGCCGAAGGGCCGCGACGGCGGAACGTCCGCCGGCGGGCCCGCTGTCACCGGTGCGACTCAGGCGCCGCCGAATCCGGTGATCCCGGATCCGCGCCGCAACGTGCCTAGCAGCATCTTCCAGACCTTCGATGCCAACCAGAAGGCGCAGGCGGCCAAGGTCAGTGCCTATCTGTCGTCGCTGTCGACGCTGGTCGGGAATTTCGTCCAGGTCGGCCCCGACGGCAGCAAGACGCAAGGCGATTTCTACATCCAGAAACCGGGCAAGGTGCGCTTCGAATATGACGCGCCGAGCCCGATCGACATCGTCGCCGACGGATCCTCGCTGGTGGTGCGCGACCGCAAGCTCGCGACCCAGGACGTCTATCCGCTGTCGCAGACGCCGCTGCGTTTCCTGCTGTCGGATCGCATCGACCTGATGAAGGACACCAATGTCGTTGGCGTCTCGGCCGACGACGTCTTCGTCAGCGTCACCATCGAGGAGAAGCAGGCGCTGGTCGGCACCAGCCGCCTCCTCTTGATGTTCGGCGCCAAGGACGGTCAGTTGAAGCAATGGACCGTCACCGATCCGCAGGGCTACGACACCACGATCGCGGTCTACAATCTGGACTCGAGCAAGAAGCTCGATCCCGGCATGTTCAAGATCGATTTCACCAATTACGGCCCGGCACCGGGATAGGTCTCGTAGGGTGGGTAAAGGCGCACTTGCGCCGTGCCCACGATCTCTCGCCTCATGGCAGGCACGTGGGCACGCTTCGCTTTGCCCACCCTACGAGAGCGCGCTGTGGACAAGCATTTTCCCCGCGTTAATCCATGCTAAGACGCATCCCCCATGCGTTTTTCCCTGACAACCTGGAACATCAATTCGGTGCGGCTGCGCATCGATCTGGTCGCGAAATTCCTCAAGAGCGCGCGGCCGGACGTGCTGTGCCTGCAGGAGACCAAGTGCATCGACGATGCCTTTCCGCTGAAGCGCTTCAAGCGGCTCGGCTATGAGCACGTCGCGCTGAACGGGCAGAAGGGCTATCACGGCGTCGCCATCGTCTCGAAGATTCCGTTCGAATCGACGGACATCCGCACCTTCTGCGACAAGGTGGATTCGCGTCACATCTCCGTATCGTTCGGCGAGAAGGCCAACGTCGCAAAGCCGCTGGTCGTGCATAATTTCTACGTGCCCGCCGGCGGCGACATTCCCGATCCCGCACTGAACGAGAAGTTCGACCACAAGCTTCGCTTCCTCGACGAGATGAAGGCGTGCGAGCCGTTGCATCCGCGCGGAGAGGATCGCCACATCCTGGTCGGCGATCTCAACGTCGCCCCGCACGAGAACGATGTGTGGTCGCACAAGCAGCTTCTGAAGGTGGTCTCGCACACGCCGATCGAAACCGAAAAGCTGCAGGCCGCGCTGGCCGCCGGCGAATGGGTAGACGTCGCGCGCGAGCGGATTCCGATGTCGGAAAAAGTCTACACGTGGTGGAGCTACCGCTCCGCCGACTGGACCGTCGGCGATCGCGGCCGCAGGCTCGACCACATCTGGGTCTCGCGCGCGTTGAAGGATGCGGTCAGCGATTTCAGGATCCTGCGCGATGCGCGGAGCTGGGAGCGGCCGTCGGACCATGTCCCGGTGACGGTGACGCTGGAGGTGTGACCTCCCGTAGCCCGGATGGAGCGACAACCTCTCACGACGTCAGCTTCGCACCCGCCATCAGGATATCGCTGGCAATCTGGCTGGAGCGGACCGCGAATTCATCGCGCAGCCGAACCGCTGCGGCGGGGTCGCTTTCGAGCACGCGCTGAAACAGGCTGCGTGCGACGCGAATGACGGAGGAATGCTCCAACGCGATCGCGCTCGATGGCCGCTTCATCGGCACCACCAGCGCAAGCTCGCCGATCAGCGCGCCGGGACCTGCGATCATCTCGGCGCCGGCGCCGTCATCGACCCGAAAGGCGCCGCGCTGGACTACGAAGCCGGCATCGGCGTCGTCGCCGAGATTGAACAGGGTATCGCCGCGGACGAAGTTACGCTGCTCGGAGCCGATCGCCAGCATGCGCAACGAGGCGTCTCCCAACAGGCGCAATGTCGGGACACGCTCGAGAAGCGCTACGTCGTCGTCGATTGACATTCAGATCCGAGGCTCAAAGGCATGCGATCTAAAACGATTCGCACGCCCTTCGAGCGTATCACGGCACCAGCTTGTAGCCACCGGCTTCCGTGACCAGGATTTCCGGGTTGGCGGCATCCTTCTCGATCTTCTGGCGGAGGCGGTAGATGTGGGTTTCCAGCGTGTGGGTGGTGACGCCGGAATTATAACCCCAGACCTCCTGGAGCAGGGTCTCGCGCGAGACCGGCATTTGGCCGGCGCGGTAGAGGAAGCGGAGGATCGCGGTCTCCTTCTCCGTCAGCCGCACCTTGCGCGCATTGGCGGCGGTGAGCATCTTGGAGCCGGGCCGGAAGGAGTAGGGGCCGACCGAGAACACCGCGTCCTCGCTGGCTTCGTGCTGGCGCAGCTGGGCGCGGATGCGGGCCAGCAGAACGGCGAAACGAAAGGGCTTTGCCACATAGTCGTTGGCGCCGGATTCAAGCCCCAAAATCGTATCGGAATCGGTGTCGTGCCCGGTCAGCATGATGATCGGAGCCTTGAAGCCGCCCTTGCGCAAGGAGCGGACCACCTCGCGGCCGTCGGTGTCGGGCAGGCCGACGTCCATCAGGACGAGATCGGGAGCATTGGCCTTGGCCGCGCTCGCGCCTTTGGCGCCGGTATCGACCGCGGAAGCTTCGAATTCTTCGTGTAGCGATAATTGCTCCACCAACGTGTCGCGCAGATCGGTATCGTCATCCACGATCAGGATCTTGCGGGCATTGGCCATAGGGGGTCATCCTTTTGGGGTCCGGCTCGGCGCGCATCCATGCTGCACCCAGCCGTGAGGGGAAGTTTAGGGGTCGCTGTTATTATTGTTGTTCGTGTTGAAGTAGTGGGCTGTTACCGATTCACAAGCCGGAAGCACTCTAACTCAGAATAGCAGGCCGGTTTGATGAATGTCCTGTAATGAATTCGACATTGCACGTTCACATGAAAAATAAAGCAGCTTCAGTTAGTTACACCAAGAATCGAAGCGCCGGACCGCTCTCTGTGATCCGCGTTAAGCCTGCGGCCGGGAATCCGCGCCGAGGCTGGCTGACGGCGGGATCGCTGACCATACCGGTTGCGCTGGGGCGGGGCGGCATCCTGGCCAACAAGCGCGAGGGCGACGGCGGCACCCCCAGGGGCAGCTTCCGTCCGAGGCGCTTGTGGTGGCGGGGTGACCGGCACAGCCGTCCGCAGAGCTTCCTGCCCGCCCGGATCATCACCGCAGAAGACGCCTGGTGCGAGGACCCCAGGGATCGCCATTACAACCAGGGAATCCGGCTCGACGAGGGGCAGGGCGGTGACCGGCTCAAGCGGGCCGACCATCTCTATGACTTCATCATCGAAATCGACCACAACACGCGACCGCGGGTCGCCGGCCGCGGCAGCGCGGTATTCTTGCACCTGGCCCGCGACAATTTCGGCCCGACCGCGGGCTGCGTCTCCATGACGAAATCTGCGATGCTGCAATTGCTGCGGCGATTGGGGCCACGAACAAGAATCATCATCGGGTGAGGATGCATGCTCGACAGGGATCAGATCGCGGCCGCCTCGCGCACCCTCGTTCAACATTGGCGCGACGGCACCAAGCTTGAGGTGCTGGAGTCGCAGCTGCGGCCGCAGAGCCGCACGGAGGGCTATGCTATCCAGGCCGGGCTCGAAACACTGTCGCACGGGACATTGTTCGGCTGGAAGATCGCGGCCACGAGCGTATCAGGACAGAAGCACATCAACGTCACCGGACCGCTGGCCGGCCGCATCATGAGCGACACCGTGATCGCCGATGGCGGCACTGCGTCGATCAAGGGCAACGAGATGCGCGTCGGCGAACCTGAATTCGCCTTCCGCATGGGACGCGATCTGCCGCCGCGTGCAACGCCCTACAGCGTCGATGAGGTGCTCGCCGCCGTCGACACCTTCCATCCTGCGATCGAAATTCCCGATTCGCGGTTTGCCGATTTCGCTGGAGCGGGCGAGGCGCAGCTGATCGCCGACAATGCCTGCGCGCATCTGTTCGTGCTGGGCGCGGCGACGACTGCGAACTGGCGTGGGATGGATCTGGTCGAGGAACGGCCACAGATCACGCTGCGCGGCGAGCGCTATGTCGGCCACGGCAAGAACGTGCTCGGCGATCCCCGCGTAGCGCTCGCCTGGCTCGCCAATGAGCTGGGCGGACTTGGATTGACCTTGCGGGCAGGGGAGGTGGTGACCACAGGCACGTGCCATCCGCCGCTGCCGATCCAGGCCAGCGATCATCTCGCGGCGGACTTTGGCGTGCTCGGGAAGGTATCGGTGGGGTTTGTGTAGGCCCGACCCACTCCGCCGTCGTCCCTGCGAACGCAGGGACCCATAACCCCAGGGAGAAGTTTGGCGAGGATTGGGAGTTACCTGAGTTTCGTCGGTACGAAGACCACCTATCAATCGGAGATCACGCGGTATGGGTCCCTGCGTTCGCAGGGACGACAACAACTATCTATGCCCGAAGATCGCACTCCCCACGCGCACATGGGTGGCACCTAGCATGATGGCATTGGCGAAATCCGCGCTCATGCCCATCGAGAGATTGGTCAATCCATTACGCGCGGCGATCTTGGCGGTCAGCGCGAAATGCGCCGCCGGCGGCTCGTCGACCGGCGGGATGCACATCAATCCAGAGATCGTCAGCCCATAGGTGTCGCGGCAGCTGGCGAGGAAGGCGTCGGCCTCGCCGGGCGCGATGCCGGCCTTCTGCGGCTCCTCGCCGGTGTTGATCTGGACGAAGAGTTGCGGGTGCTTGTTCTGGGATTCGATTTCCTTGGCTAACGCCTGGCAAATGCTCGGACGGTCGACCGAATGGATCGCATCGAACAGCGCGACCGCCTCTTTCGCCTTGTTGGATTGCAGCGGACCGATCAGATGCAGCGCGATGCCGGAGTAAACAGACGTTAACGCAGGCCACTTGCCTTTGGCCTCCTGTACCCGATTCTCGCCGAATACGCGCTGTCCGGCGTCGATAACCGGGGTAATTGCATCCGCGGCGAAAGTCTTGGACACCGCGATCAGGGTCACGGAGGCGCGATCGCGTCGCGCATCCTTGCAGGCACGGGCGATTTCGGCTTCGACCGCGGCAAGCGCGATTGGTGAATGGCCGGTTACCGGCGCGGCGTTGGCTTCTGTCATGACGTCGATTGGCTATGATCCTGACCGAGGTAAGTCCAATTTTACCGAGTTCAAGAAAGAGTTTTTGAACCCTTCGCTTTACCTTGGCCGACGGGGTGGGTAGCGAAGATGGCAACAATCAGTCTCAACCGCAAACGAGCGAAACTCAAGCAGGTTCTCGGAATCCGGGCGCGGCTTGCATTGCTCGCGGTGATTCTGGTGGCACCCTTGATGCTCGAGCGCATCCGTTCGCTCGAAGATACCCGCACCCGGCAGATCGCACAGGCCACCGTTGAATTCACCACCGTCGCGCGGCACAGCGCCGATGCGCAACGCGAGGTGATCTCGTCGGTCGAGACCATCCTGAAGTCGGAGGCCTTCATTCGTGCCTCCGCCGGCGGCGTCAGCAAGAGCTGCGACGTGCTGCGCGCGAGCCTGCCGTCGAACCTGCCCTGGATCCGCACGCTTTTGATCGCCGGCGCAGACGGGCGCATCCAGTGCGCGACGAACAATATGTATGTCGGCCTCGACCTGAGCGACCGGCCCTACTTTCAGCAGGCCCAAACGAGCGGCCGCTTCGTGCTGAGCGATTTCATCCTGTCGCGGCCGATAGCAGCACCGACGGTGATGGCGGCTTATCCCGTATCGGCCTTCAGCGGCGTGTCCGATGCCGTCGTCCTTGCCACGGTCAATCTCGACTGGATGTCGAAGGTCATGAGCAATCTGGGCGGCCGCGCCGGCATCACGGCCGTGCTGGTCGACAGCGCAGGCACCGTGCTGGCCGCGCCGGCCGATCAGCACAGCGCAGTCGGCCGTCCGCTCGACAACATGCCGCTGATGTCGGCGATCGCCGACAGGGCGCTGCGTTCCGATCAGGATGAAGGCTCACTGTCTTTCCTCGCCGCCGACGGCTCGCGCCGCGCGGTCAGCTACATCCGCATCTCCGGCACCAACGCCCGCCTGATCGCCAGCATCGACGAAGACAAGGTGTCCGCGGCGGTCAACCGCGACATCCGCACCGCCTATCTCCAGCTCGCTTTCGTCGTCGTGTTCGTCCTGCTCGGCGCGCTGATCGCCGCCGAAAAGCTCGTCATCAAGCCGATCGAGATGCTCGTCGACATGGCCAAGCGTCTCGGCGAGGGCGATCTGTCGGCGCGCGCGGCGCGCAATCGCCTGCCGGCCGAGTTCGTGCCGCTGGCCCGCGCGTTCAACGCGATGGCGGCGCAGCTGAGCCAGCGCGAGCGCGAGCTGATCGCGAGCAACGACCGGCTGACGGTGATGGCCTCGATCGACATGCTGTCGGGGCTCGCCAACCGGCGCGGCTTCCAGAGCCGGCTCGACTTCGAGTGGATGCGCGCGCAGCAATATGGCAGCGACCTCGCGCTGCTGATGATCGACGTCGACCATTTCAAGCTGTTCAACGACACCTATGGCCATCTCGAAGGCGATTCCTGCCTGACCAGGCTCGGCGAGTCGCTGTCCGGCATCGCCGCCGACACGATGGGCTTCGCGGCACGCTATGGCGGCGAGGAGTTCTGCCTGCTGCTGCCGAACACCGACGTGAACCGCGCCGTCGAAATCGGCGAGCTGGCCCGCGCGGCCGTGCTGAAGCTGTGCCTGCCGCACATCACCTCGGCCCACATGATCGTCACCGTCTCGATCGGCGTTGCCGCGACGAAGCCGAACGAGGCCTTGCGTCCCGGCGACTTGATCGAAGCCGCCGACGCCGCGCTCTACGCCGCAAAACACCGCGGCCGCAACAATGTCGTCGAGCACGGCGTGCAGGCGATCGAGACCGGCGCCGTCGAAATGATGATGGCGGCGAGCGCCTAACCCGCAGTCCCCACGCGATCGAGCTCGGTTTCCGTCACCACGCGATTGCGGCCGCTGCCCTTGGCGAGATAGAGCGCGCGGTCGCAGCGCTCGATGAGATCGTTGACCGCTTCGCCGGCCCGGTACTGCGCCACGCCGATCGACACGCTGATGCTGGGCAGGACCTCGCCGGTGGAGCGGCGGGTGATCGTGCACTCGGCGAGCGCGCGCCTGATCCGCTCGGCAATCTCGGCACAGGTGGCGAGATCGGCATCCGGCAGCACCGCGATCAGCTCCTCGCCGCCATAGCGGGCCGGCAGATCCTGCTCGCGAACCTTTTCACGCAGCACCTTCGCCATCAGGCGCAGCACTTGGTCGCCGACGCCGTGGCCGAAATTGTCGTTGAAGGTCTTGAAGTGGTCGATGTCGAGCATCAGCACGCTGAGCGGCTCGCCCCACGCCGCAGTCGCCCGCGCCTTGCGCAGGAATTCGTCGAGCGCCCGCCGGTTTGCGAGGCCGGTCAGCGTGTCGGTCCGGGCGCGCTCCTCGGACCTCGATAGCGAATCGCGGATCACGTCGAGCTCGCGGGTCTTTTCCGCAAAGCCTGCTTCCAGCCGTGTCGCCCGTGTGGCGGCCCGCGCCAGCTCGTTCATGAGCTGGGCAACCAGCGCCTTCGGATCGACGCCGGCCTTGCCCTGGTCCGCCACCTCGCTGATGACCTGCATCTGCGAATGATTGTCGGCGATCGCGGTCGCCAGAAACTCCTTCGCGGCCCCCATGAGCGCCTGCAGCCGCTCGGACGTGTCGACCACGGCGGCACTCACCTGGGGCGCGACATAGGTCTTGAACAGGTCCTGATTGGTTCGGGCGTCGAACGGACGATTGTGGTCGATCAGGAGATCGATCGCGTTGCGCAGATCCTCGTGGCCGTCGCCGAAATACAGGAACCAGACGGCAAAATTGGCCGGGGTCGGCGCAATCCGCTGTTCGGCCATGCTCCGCATCGCCCGTCCGGCAATGGACGCGGCATAGTCGTAATCGGGCTCGTCGAAGCTGGAATCCATCGCACTCATGCGGTCTCGTCGGGCCGCAAATTGGCATTGACCCCTTAATCACACCCCAACGTCGACCTTCGTAGTTATGCGGAGGCGCCGGCAAGGTTCCAAACTGCGGCAACCCATTGACCCCCTAAGGACTTCTATGGCCTAGTCCGCCGTCTTGAGACGGCCGAACCCACGAAAACCCCAACGATTCCATGACCTCCGAACGCTATAACGCCCGCGACGCCGAACCGCGCTGGCAACGCCTCTGGGACGAACAGGCGATCTTCGTCTCCAAGAACGACGATTCGCGGCCGAAATATTATGTGCTCGAGATGTTCCCCTACCCGTCCGGGCGCATCCATATCGGCCATGTCCGGAATTATACGCTCGGCGACGTGCTGGCCCGCTTCATGCGCGCCAAGGGGTTCAACGTGCTGCATCCGATGGGCTGGGACGCCTTCGGCCTGCCGGCCGAGAATGCCGCGATCGAGCGCAAGGTCGCGCCGAAAGCCTGGACCTACGACAACATCGCCGCGATGAAGAAGCAGCTCCGCTCGATCGGGCTGTCGCTGGACTGGTCACGCGAATTCGCGACCTGCGACCCCAGCTACTACAAGCATCAGCAGAAGATGTTCCTGGACATGCTTGCCGCCGGCCTCGCCGAGCGCGAGAAGCGCAAGCTCAACTGGGATCCGATCGACATGACCGTGCTCGCCAACGAGCAAGTGATCGACGGCCGCGGCTGGCGCTCCGGTGCGATCGTCGAGCAGCGTGAGATGAGCCAATGGGTCTTCAAGATCACGAAGTACTCGCAGGAGCTGCTGTCCGCGCTCGATGGGCTCGATCGCTGGCCCGACAAGGTGCGGCTGATGCAGCGCAACTGGATCGGCCGCTCGGAAGGGCTGCTGGTTCGCTTCGCGCTGGATCAGGCGACGACGCCCGCCGGCGAGAGTGAGCTGAAGATTTTCACGACGCGCCCGGACACGCTGTTCGGCGCGAAATTCATGGCGATCTCGGCAGATCATCCGCTGGCGCAGGCAGCCGCCGCGAAGAACCCCGAGCTTGCGGAGTTCATTGCCGACATCAAGAAGATCGGCACCGCGCAGTCGATCATCGACACCGCGGAGAAGCAGGGCTTTGACACCGGCATCCGCGCCGTGCACCCGTTCGATCCGTCCTGGAAGCTTCCGGTCTATGTCGCGAATTTCGTGCTGATGGAATACGGCACCGGCGCGATCTTCGGCTGCCCGGCGCATGACCAGCGCGACCTCGACTTCGTCAACAAGTACAACCTCGGCAACACGCCGGTGGTATGCCCCGAGGGCCAGGATCCGACGTCGTTCGTCATCACCGACACCGCCTATGACGGTGACGGCCGCATGATCAATTCGCGCTTCCTCGACGGCATGACCATCGAGCAGGCCAAGGACGAGGTCGCCAAACGTCTGGAAAGCGAGCTGCGCGGCAACGCGCCGGTCGGCGAGCGCCAGGTGAATTTCCGCCTGCGCGACTGGGGTATCTCACGCCAGCGCTATTGGGGCTGCCCGATTCCCGTCATCCATTGCCCGAAATGTGATGTGGTGCCGGTACCGGATGCCGATTTGCCGGTCACGCTGCCTGACGATGCGACCTTCGATAAGCCCGGCAATGCGCTCGACCATCATCCGACCTGGAAGCACGTCACCTGCCCCAAATGCGGCGGCAAAGCCCAGCGCGAAACCGACACCATGGACACCTTCGTGGATTCGTCCTGGTACTTTGCGCGCTTCACCGATCCCTGGAACGAGACCGCGCCGACGACACCCGCCGTCGCCAACCGGATGCTGCCGGTCGACCAATATATCGGCGGCGTCGAGCACGCGATCCTGCATCTGCTCTACAGCCGCTTCTTCACCCGCGCGATGAAGGCGACCGGGCACATCGCGCTGGACGAGCCGTTCGCCGGCATGTTCACGCAAGGCATGGTGGTGCACGAGACCTACCAGAAGGCCGACGGCACCTATGTGCAGCCGGCCGAGGTCAAGGTCGAGGTCGGCGGAAATGGCCGCCGCGCAACGCTATTGACGACGGGCGAAGACATCCAGATCGGCCCGATCGAGAAGATGTCGAAATCGAAGAAGAACACGGTCGATCCCGATGACATCATCGAGACCTACGGCGCCGATGTCGCCCGCTGGTTCATGCTGTCGGATTCCCCGCCCGACCGCGACGTGATCTGGAGCGACGAGCGCGTCCAGGGTGCCTCGCGTTTCGTGCAGCGGCTGTGGCGGCTGGTGAACGATTCCATTGAGCTCGGCAAAGCCGCGCCGGCGGCCCGGCCGGCCAGCTTCGGCCCGGACGCGACTGCCTTGCGCAAGGCCGCCCATGGCGCGCTCGACAAGGTCACCACCGGAATCGAGCGGCTGCACTTCAACGTCTGCCTGGCCCATATCCGCGAATTCGCCAATACCTTCTCGGAGATCCTGCAGCGACCCGGCCAGCCCGCTGCAGATTTGGCCTGGGCGATCCGGGAAGCCAGCCAGATCCTGGTCCAGCTGTTCTCCCCGATGATGCCGCATCTTGCCGAAGAGTGCTGGCAGGCTCTGGGCCAGAGCGGGCTGGTTTCCGAGGCCAATTGGCCGCAAATCGAACGCGATTTGCTGGTTGAAGACAGCGTGACCCTCGTGGTCCAGGTCAACGGCAAGAAGCGGGGTGACGTCACAGTTGCAACAGCGGCCCAGAATCCGGAAATCGAGGCTGCCGTTTTGGCTCTCGATGCAGTAAAACTGGCCCTGGACGGCAAGCCCGTCCGCAAGGTGATCATCGTCCCCAAGAGGATCGTAAATGTTGTCGGCTAGGATCCGCATCGCAGCCCGCTTGCTGGCGGTCGCCGCATTGGCGGCGCTGACGGCTGGTTGCTTCCAGCCGATGTATGCCGAGCGTGGCGACGGCACCCCCGGCTTGCGCGAGAAGCTGATGGGGGTCGAGCTCCCGCCGATCGCCAAGCCCAATGCCTCCCGCGAGGCCCGCATCGGTGTCGAAGTCCGCAATGCTCTCGCCTTCAAGCTCTACGGCACTGCGACGGGAATGCCACCGACCCATCGGCTGGACATCCGCTTCATCTCCAGCCGTTCTTCGCTGATCGTCAGCGCCACGACGGGATTGCCGACCAGCGAAAACCTCGGCATCGACGCCCAGTACAATCTGATCGAGGTCGCGACCGGCAAGTCGGTGATGACCGGCACCACGTTCTCGCGCGTGTCCTATGACATGCCCGGGTCCTATCAGCGCTTCTCCCGCACCCGCGCCGTCCGCGACGCGGAGGATCGTGCCGCCAACGAGATCGCCGAGAACATCACGACCCGGCTCGCCTCGTTCTTCACCGCTGGCACCTGATTATTCCCGTCATTCGGGGCTCGCGAAGCGAGAACTACGGTGCGCAATTGCGCACCTGAGAATCTCGTTTCCCAACCTCTGGATTCCGGGTTCGCGCTTCGCGCGCCCCGGAATGACAAGGCAACAGGCAACATGGTCGCGCTGCGTGGAAAAGAGATCGACGCCTTCCTCGCCCGCCCCGATGCGGGCCGCCCGATCATCCTGCTCTACGGTCCCGATGCCGGCCTGGTGCGCGAGCGCGCCGATGCGCTGATCGCATCGGCAGTCGATGATCCCAACGATCCGTTCTCGCTGGTCAAGCTCGACGGCGACGAGCTCTCCGCCGAGCCCTCGCGCCTCGTCGACGAGGCCATGACGGTGCCGCTGTTCGGCGGCCGCCGCGCCATCCGCATCCGCGCCGGCTCGCGCAGCTTTGCCAGCGGCATCGACACGCTGGCCGAGATGAGCGTGAAGGATTGCCGCATCGTGATCGAGGCCGGCGAGCTGCGTCCGGACTCGCCGCTGCGAAAAGCCTGCGAGAAGGCCAAGGCCGCGGTGGCGATCGGCTGCTATCCCGACACGGAGCGCGACCTCGCCAAGCTGATGGATGACGAATTGCGCGTCGCCAATTTGCGCATCGCGCAGGATGCCCGTGCGGCGCTGATGTCGTTCCTCGGCGGCGACCGCCAGGCCTCGCGCAACGAGCTGCGCAAGCTGACGCTCTACGCCCACGGCAAGGGCGAGGTCACGCTGGATGACGTGATGGCCGTGGTCGCCGACGCCTCCGAGCTGAAGCTCGACCCGATCGTCGACGGCGCCTTTGCCGGACGGCCCGACATCGTCGAGACCGAATTCGCAAAAGCCATGATCGCCGGCACCTATCCCGGCGTGATCATTTCCGCCGCGCAGCGCCAGGCTGCGTGGCTGCACAAATCCGCGCTCGCGATCGCCGAGGGTCAGCCTGCCTCCGCTGTGCTCGACGGCGGCTATCCGCGCCTGCATTTCTCACGTAAGCCCGCGGTCGAAACGGCGCTGCGAAATTTCAGCGTGGCGCGGCTCGCCGCCATTATCGAGCAGCTCGCAACCGCGGCGCTCGACACCCGCAAGCAGTCCACGCTAGCCGCCGCCATCGCCCAGCGGACATTGATGGCCATTGCTGCGAATGCAAAGCGGCGGGGCTGAGCCACGCTGTCATCCCCGCGAACGCGGGGATCCATAATCACAGGAAGTGGTTTGGCGAAGACTTGCAGTCCGGTACTGCGCCCCCGGCCCGATCGCTAAATCACGCGGTATGGGTCCCCGCGTTCGCGGGGACGACAGCGAGGGCTTGGCCTACAGCGCGCCCTTGGCCAGCCGCTTCATCACCTCGTCGAGCTGATCGAGGTTGCGGTAGCTGATCTGGACCGAGCCGCCGGGGTCGCGGTGATTGACGGTGACCTTGAGACCGAGCGCGTCGCTGACGCGCTTCTCCAGGTCGATCGTGTCGGGGTCCTTTTCCTTGCCCCCGATAGCGCGCGCCTTCTGCGGCTTGCGCTCGGGCACGCCCTCTTCATGCGCGAGCGCTTCGGCCTGGCGGACGTTGAGGCCCTCCTCGACGATGCGCTTGGCGGCGGCGAGCGGATCCGGCACGCCGATCAGGGCGCGGGCGTGACCTGCGGTCAGCTCGCCGGTCGCGATGAAGGCCTGCACCTCCGCCGGCAGCTTCGTCAGCCGCATCATGTTGGCGACGTGGCTGCGGCTCTTGCCGACGACTTTTGCGATGTCGTCCTGGCTGCGTTTGAACTCGTTGGCGAGCGCGTGATAGCCTTGCGCCTCTTCCATCGGGTTGAGGTCCTCGCGCTGCACGTTCTCGACGATCGCGAACTCCAGCGCATCGCTGTCGCTGATGTCGACCGGGACGATCGGCACCTCGTGCAGGCCGGCCATCTGCGAGGCGCGCCAGCGCCGCTCGCCGGCGATGATCTCGAAGCGATCCTGTGCGCCCTTCACCGGACGCACCACGATCGGCTGGATCACGCCGTGCTGCCTGATCGACTCGCTGAGCTCCTTCAGCTCGGTGTCCGAAAAGGTGCGGCGCGGATTGCGGGGATTGGCCTTGATGAACTCGATCGGCACCTTGCGCTGCGCGCGCGGCCGATCGACATGCTGGGCCTCGCCGCCGACATCACCGATCAGACTTGCAAGACCCCGGCCCAGTCGCGAACGCGCTTCGTCGGCCATCGCCAGCTCCCTTGGATTCACGCTACAGCACTCCAGAACTGAATTTCGAACGTAGGGTAGGCAAAGCGCAGCGTGCCCACCGGTTGCTTATGCGGTGAAGATGGTGGGCACGGCGAAGACGCCTTTGCCCACCCTACGGCACCGTCAATGCGTGACGCGTAGCTCGCGCTCGCGCTGAATCACTTCAGTGGCAAGCCGCAAATACGCTTCGCTGCCGACGCATTTGAGATCGTAGACCAGCACCGGCTTGCCGTAGGACGGCGCTTCGGAGATGCGCACGTTCCGCGGGATCATGGTCTTGTAAACCTTCTCGCCCATGAACTGCCGGACGTCGGCGACGACCTGGTTCGAGAGGTTGTTGCGCGAGTCGAACATGGTCAGCACGATGCCGTGGATCGACAGGTTCGGATTGAGCGTCGAACGAACCTGCTCCACCGTCTGCAGCAATTGCGACAGACCTTCGAGCGCGAAGAACTCGCACTGCAGCGGCACCAGGATCGCATCGGACGCCGCCATCGCGTTCACCGTGAGCAGGTTGAGCGAGGGCGGGCAGTCGATCAGTACATAGGTGTAGTCGGCGTCCGGAGAGACGTTGTTGTTGAGCGCTCCGATCGCGTCGCGCAGCTTGAAGGCGCGGCCTGGCGTGGTGCCGAGCTCGAGCTCGAGGCCGGAGAGATCCATGGTCGAGGGCGCGATGTGCAGCCGCGGCACCGCGGTCGAGACCACGGCCTCGCGCAGCGGGGCTTCACCGATCAGCACGTCATAGGTCGAGCATGAGCGGTTGCGGCGATCGATGCCGAGGCCGGTCGAGGCGTTGCCCTGCGGATCGAGATCGACGATCAGGACGCGCTCGCCGATCGCAGCGAGCGCCGTGCCGAGGTTGATCGCTGTGGTTGTTTTTCCCACACCGCCCTTCTGATTCGCCAGCGCCAGGATGCGCGGATGGCCATGCGGCACCTCGCTGGTCGGTTCTTGGGTCTGTTCTTGCTGCGGCTCGTCAATCACGGTCATCGAAATTTTCCCCACTCAACCCCTGAGCGCCTCAGCTGCGCCGTTCGGCGGCATCGAGCTCCACGATCCAGCCGTCACCCGTGCGGCTTTGGTGGAGCCGAGGCTCGATATTCCAATATTTAGCGGCTTCGGTCAATTCAGCCTCTACATCTTGACCCTTAGGAAATAACGCCTTTGCGCCCTGGCGCATCAGCGGCTCCGCAAAGCCGATGAGTTGATGTAGCGGAGCCAGCGCACGCGCGGTGACGCAATCGACGGGGCCGGTGATTCTATCCACATTATCCCCGATCTCAGCGAGATGTACGACTCCCGGAGATGTGGTGACGCGAATTGCTTCGCGCAGAAATGCCGCCTTCTTGGCGATTCGCTCGACGAGGTGAACTTTCGCGTCCGGCGACGCCGCCATAGCGCAGGCCAGCACGACGCCGGGAAAACCGCCGCCGCTGCCGAGGTCAGCCCAGCGCTTTGCGGTCGGCGCGAGATCGACAAGCTGGAGCGAATCGGCGATGTGCCGGGTCCAGAGGTTTGGCAGGGTCGAGGGCGCGACGAGATTGGTCTTGGCCTGCCACTCCCGCAGCAGCGCAATGTAGCGGTCGAGCCGTATCTCGGTTTCACGTGAAACGGGCGCGAGTTTGAGCGCCGCGATCTTGTCCGCGGCGATGATGGCATCGAGCGACTGATCATTGGCGCTGCTGGCCTTGTCGATCTTCGGTCTTGCCGGCGGTTCGCTACGCCGCCCAGCGCCCTCACCCGTTCCGGGTCGTCGCGATAGCGGTCTGTCCCCGCCCGGTCCGCGCTGTTTCACGTGAAACGCCTATGCGATTGCCTGGGAAGTCTTCCGTGCCTCGCGGCGGAGATAGGCCGCGAGAATACCGAGTGCCGCCGGCGTCATGCCATCGATGCGGCCGGCCTGACCGACCGTGAACGGCCGTGCCTTCGCCAGCTTGGCGCGCACCTCATTGGAGAGCCCGGGCACCTGCTGGTAATCGACGTCCGCCAGCACCAGCCCCTCGTCGCGCCGGAAGGCTTCGACGTCGGCGCTCTGGCGCTCGAGGTAGACATCGTACTTGGCGTCGATCTCGAGATGGGTGGCGATAACAGGGTCGATGGCCGACAGCTCCGGCCAGATCGCGCGGATCTGGCTCCAGCCGATATCCGGGTAGGCCATCAGCGAGAACGCCGACCGGCGTTGGCCGTCCCGATTCAGGGACAGTCCGTGCTTGATCGCCTCGTTCGGGGTGATCGCCAGCGACTTCGAGAGCGTCCTGGCCGCGTTCAGGGCGTCCATCTTGGCACGGTGATGCTGGGTCCGGGCACTGCCGACGCACCCCAAAGCGATACCCTTCTCGGTCAGGCGCTGATCAGCATTGTCCGCCCGCAGTGTCAGCCGGTACTCGGCCCTAGATGTGAACATTCGATAGGGCTCGCTGATCCCGCGGGTCACGAGGTCGTCGATCATCACGCCGAGATAGCCATCGGCGCGGTCGAACACGGTCAGTGCGGCCCCGCTCGCAGCCAATGCCGCGTTCAGGCCGGCCACGATGCCCTGCCCGGCGGCCTCTTCGTATCCGGTGGTGCCGTTGATCTGTCCGGCCAGGAACAGGCCGCGCAGACGCTTGGTCTGCAGGGTCGGATCGAGCTCGCGGGGATCGATATGGTCGTATTCGATGGCATAGCCCGGGCGGACCATCTTGACCCGCTCCAGGCCAGGAATGCTGGCGAGGATCGCGAGCTGGACTTCCTCGGGCAGCGAAGTCGAGATGCCGTTGGGATAGACCGTGCTGTCGTCGAGCCCTTCCGGCTCCAGGAAGATCTGGTGACCGTCGCGATCGCCAAAGCGGACGATCTTGTCCTCGATCGAGGGGCAATAGCGGGGACCAGAGCTCTTGATCTGGCCGGAGTACATCGGCGAGCGATGAACATTGGCCCGGATCACCTCATGGGTCGCGGACGTGGTCCGGGTGATGCCGCACTGGATCTGCGGGGTCGTGATCCGCTCGGTCATCACCGAGAACGGCTCCGGCGGCTCGTCGCCGGGCTGCATTTCGACCGCCGACCAGTCGATCGTGGTGCCGTCCAGACGCGGCGGAGTGCCGGTCTTGAGCCGTCCCAGGGTGAAGCCGGCGCGCTCAAACGAGCCGGAAAGACCCATCGCGGGCGCCTCATCGACGCGGCCGGCCGGCCAGTTCTTCTCGCCGAGATGAATGAGACCGCGGAGGAAGGTGCCCGTGGTGACAACCACAGCCCCTGCCCGAAGCTCACGGCCATCGGCCAGGCGCAGACCGGTGACTCGGCTATCGGCCACGATCAACTCGTCAGCCTCGCCCTCGATGACCGAGAGACCCTCGGTCTGCCGGATCGCGGCCTGCATCGCGGCGGCATAGAGCTTCCGGTCTGCTTGGGCGCGAGGACCGCGGACGGCGGGACCTTTGCGGCGATTGAGCACGCGAAACTGGATGCCGCCGGCATCGCCCACGCGACCCATCAGACCGTCCAGCGCATCGACCTCCCGAACCAGATGACCCTTGCCGAGGCCGCCGATCGCGGGATTGCAGGACATCGCACCGATCGTGGAGAAACGATGCGTCACCAGAGCGGTCGTCGCGCCCATCCGGGCGGCCGCAGCCGCGGCTTCACAGCCGGCGTGGCCGCCGCCAATCACGATGACGTCGAAGCTTTCTCGCACTGTTCGCATGGCGGACTTCTAGCTCAGTGTCGGGAAAGCCGGAAGAAGAAACTCGTGGGCGGATGTTTCACGTGAAACACGGATCAGGGGGCCCAAGCGATTTCGCGAAAACAACCCCATGCACAGTAGAATGACAGTTGGATTGGCTCGTGTTTCACGTGAAACGAAATCGGCATTCCCCGGACAAAGTGCCGACCGGTGGATGTTGGGTCCGCTCGCCGCCACACTCTTCATTGCGAACAAAGCGCAATCCAGAATCCCTCCTCAGAAGGCAGTCTGGGTCTCTTCGTCGCGAGGTTCCTCGCAATGACTGGGCGAGCGTAGCGCCGCTGAAGCGGTCCTTTGTGCACAGAGAGAGGGAACTTCCATTCGCCGTGCTCGCGCTGTGCCCATCCGAACTTCAAAGCGGATCCAGATATCGAGCGACAACGAGCCCTGGAATGTTTCACGTGAAACACAAAGAATGGAACAAGGGCTAGTTCTACAATGAAGAACTAGACTTACTTTCCGATACAGAACTTTTGGAAGATGGCTCCGAGGACGTCTTCGACATCCACCCGGCCCAGCAATCGGCCCAAGGCATAAGCGGCAGCGCGCAGCTCTTCGGCCGCAAGCTCCTCGCCGTCTTCTACAAGGTCCAGGCTCCGGCGCAAGCTTTCTGACGTCCGGACCAACAGATCCCGCTGGCGAGCCCGGGTCACCAGCGCGCCCTCGGTGGCTCCGAAAAACTCAGAGGCGAATTTAACCAGCGCGTCCACAAGGTCCGGGACACCATCCCCCCGGCTCGCGGAGATCTCGAACTCGGCCCGCGGTACGACGCCCTCGCTCAGGTCGATCTTGTTGCGGACGATCCAGACCGGTCCACCGGACGGATCGCCCTCATCAGACGTCCGCGGCGACCGCATCGCACTGGGATCGACGGCCTGCTCCGCCTCCACCAGCCACAGCACGAGGTCGGCGTCTTCGGCGCGGGCCCTCGCCCGGCGCACGCCCTCCTGCTCGACCGGATCATCCGTCTCGCGAATGCCGGCAGTGTCGATCACCGTGACGGGATAACCATCGAGATCGAGCTGGACCTCGATCACGTCGCGCGTCGTGCCGGCATAGGGCGAGACGATCGCGACCTCGCGGCGCGCGAGCTGATTCATCAGGGTCGACTTGCCGACATTCGGCTCGCCCGCGATCGCAACCACGAGGCCCTCGCGCAGACGTTCAGAATGTCCCTGTGCTGCAAGGACTTCTGCAATTTCATCGTGCAGCGCTTTGATCGCTTGCACCGCCGGCGCCCTTAGCTCCGCCGGCACATCACCCTCATCGGAAAAATCGATGCCGGCCTCGATCAGCGCCGACGCCTCGATGATGCGCTCGCGCCAGTCGCGCGCACGGTCCCCGAGCAGGCCCTGCAGCTGGCGCAGCGCCTGACGGCGCTGGCGGTCGGTGTCGGCGTGGATGAGATCGTCGAGGCCCTCGGCTTCGGTGAGGTCGAGCTTGCCATTCTCGAAGGCGCGCCGCGTGAATTCGCCGGGCTCGGCCGCACGCGTATTCGGAATTACAGAAATAGCAGCAAGCAGCGCGGCCAGGACCGCGCGGCCGCCATGCACGTGGAATTCGGCGACGTCCTCGCCGGTCGCGCTGGCCGGCCCCGGAAACCACAGCACGACCGCATCGTCGATCGGCTGGCCCGCGCCGTCACGAAGCAGCCGGCGGCTGGCCTGCCTCGACGCCGGCAGCTTCCCCGCCAGGGTCGTCAACGCCAAGCCGGCCTGTGGACCCGAAATGCGCACCACGGCGATCGCACTCGGCGCCCGGCCGGACGACAGTGCAAAGATGGTCTGGTCTCGCGGATGCATGGCCTATTTGTCCGGCTCGCGACGAAAAGGCAAACGGGGCCATTCCCTAGACCGCGGCGGGTCGGTTTTGCTGCGATTTTGCCGCAGCAAAGATCATATTGCATTGCAGCAAAGACCCAGGAATTTGCTGCAAAAATCTCGCCGATTGGAAGGTCCACCCAACGCACGTCAAATATTGTGTAGACATATCAACATCTTCCGAGCAGCCCGGATCTGCGCTTCGATATAGCTCCATGCTGCACCTTCGCTGCAGCAAAGCTGCACAACAAAAAGGGCGCCCGAAGGCGCCCTTAAATTTCATATTGCACTGCAATCAGGTGTTCATGGAGTCGAAGAACTCCGAATTGCTCTTGGTCGAGCGCAGCTTGTCGAGCAGGAAGTCGATCGCGTCCATCGTGCCCATCGGGTTGAGGATGCGGCGGAGCACGTACATCTTCTTGAGCACCTGCGGATCGGTGATGAGCTCCTCCTTGCGAGTGCCGGAGCGCGAGATGTCGATCGCCGGGAAGGTGCGCTTGTCCGAGACCTTGCGGTCCAGGATCAGCTCCGAGTTACCGGTGCCCTTGAACTCTTCGAAGATGACTTCGTCCATGCGGCTGCCGGTATCGACCAGCGCGGTCGCGATGATGGTCAGCGAGCCGCCCTCCTCGATGTTGCGGGCGGCACCGAAGAAGCGCTTCGGGCGCTGCAGCGCGTTGGCGTCGACACCGCCGGTCAGCACCTTGCCGGATGACGGCACCACGGTGTTGTAGGCGCGACCGAGCCGCGTGATCGAATCGAGCAGGATCACGACGTCGCGGCCATGCTCGACCAGACGTTTTGCTTTTTCGATCACCATCTCGGCGACCTGGACGTGACGCACCGCCGGTTCGTCGAAGGTCGATGACACGACCTCGCCCTTCACCGAGCGCTGCATGTCCGTGACTTCTTCCGGACGCTCGTCGATCAACAGCACGATCAGATAGCATTCGGGATGATTGTGCGTGATCGAGTGCGCGATGTTCTGCATCAGCACGGTTTTACCCGTGCGCGGCGGCGCGACGATCAAGGCGCGCTGGCCCTTGCCGATCGGCGCGACGATGTCGATCACGCGTGCAGACAAGTCTTTCCGCGTCGGATCGTCGATCTCCATGCGGAAACGCTGATTCGGAAACAGCGGCGTGAGGTTGTCGAAATTGACCTTGTGCTTGGCCTTTTCCGGGTCCTCGAAATTGAGCGTATTGACCTTCAGCAGCGCGAAATAGCGCTCGCCCTCTTTCGGGCTGCGGATGTGGCCTTCGATGGTATCGCCGGTGCGCAGGCCGAAACGGCGGATCTGCGACGGCGAAACGTAGATGTCGTCCGGGCCCGGCAGATAATTCGCATCGGGCGAGCGGAGGAAGCCGAAGCCGTCGGAGAGAACCTCGACGACGCCCTGGCCGACAATATCGGTCTCGGCGAGCGCGAGCTGCTTGAGGATGGCGAACAGCAGCTCCTGCTTGCGCATGGTGCTGGCATTCTCGACCCCATTCTCCTCCGCGAACGAGACGAGCTCGGCCGGCGTTTTGGACTTGAGGTCTTCGAGTTTAATTTCCCGCATTGGGGTGGTCCTGTGGGGTAACCTTGGGAGGGGTGCGAGGAGGCTCTGAAATGCGGACGTGAGAAGATAAGGTCCGCAGGTCTGGCAAGGTTAAGTGCCGATGAGGCTTCAAACCTGATGCGGTGTCCGGCCTCTGGAAAGCTCAGACACAACCACATCCGCCTGCGTTGGGTGGGATATCGATAATATAGAAAATCGCTCCCCGCTCCGCAAGCCGAAGCGCTGAGCTAATCGTCGCGCGTCTTGCCTAGAACGGCTTCACGATCACCATGATGACGATGAAAATCATCAGAACGGTCGGCACCTCGTTGATAATTCTATAGAATTTCTGGGTCCGAGAGCGCCGGTCGGCGGCGAAATCCTTCAGCCAGCGGGAAAAAAAGCCGTGGACCGCCGACATCGCCAGGACCAGTGCCAGTTTTACGTGCAACCAGCCGAATGAGAACCAATGGCCGGACCAGGCAAGATAAAGGCCGGCGAGCCAGGTGACGGTCATGGCCGGGTTGATGATGGCCTTGAGCAGCCGGCGTTCCATGATCTTGAACGTCTCGGACTGTTTCGAGCCGATTTCGGCCTCGCTGTGATAGACGAACAGCCGCGGCAGATAGAGCATGCCCGCCATCCAGGCGATGACCGCAATCACGTGCAGCGCCTTGATCCAGAGATAGACGTCTTCAAACATTTTCTGCTTCCGGATTTCCGACCCAGCCGAGGGAACGCTGGGGATAGTAAGAACTCGTTAAGGTCTTGCCTGCACACATATCCGTCCGTAGCGCCTTCCTCAAATCTAGAATCTTAGATTCTTAAGGTTTGAGTCTATGTGACCGTGGATTGGACTCACGCAATTCCGTCCGCGCATTCACGCGCGCTTGTTCACATCCATCAACATATCCCTGATCGCTCTGGCGACTTGCGATAAGTCGGCCAGCTTCAAAGGCTTGCGCCTTTCTGTCGGCAGCTTATCAAGGGGGTTGTCCGCGCAATCCCGTTTCCCTGCAGCGAGGGCGCCGGACTTGTCCTGACGGGCAGCGGTGTGAAGAAAATTGGCACTTGTCCCGCCCCTGGTGTCGCGCAACCCTTTCCGAGGGGTTAAGCTCCACAGAAATCCACAAATCACCCCGCCTTCATCCAAAGAGTTTTCGTGCCAACCTCGAACAATTATTTCCATCTGCACCTCGTGTCCGACTCCACCGGCGAGACGCTGATCACCGTGGCCCGGGCCGTCGCCGCGCAATACGCCAACGTCACCCCGGTCGAGCACGTCTATCCGCTGGTGCGCAGCCAGAAGCAGCTCGACCGCGTGCTCGACGAAATCGAGGAAGCGCCGGGGATCGTACTGTTCACGCTGCTGGAGAAGGATCTGGTCTCCAGGCTCGAGGACAAGTGCAAGGAGATCAATGTTCCGAGCCTGTCGATCATCGGTCCGGTGATGCAGCTGTTCGAAGCCTATCTCGGGGCTGCGACCACCGGCCGCGTCGGCGCCCAGCACGTCCTCAACGCAGAATATTTCAAGCGCATCGATGCGCTGAACTACACCATGATCCATGACGATGGTCAGCATGTCGAAGGCCTTGACGATGCCGACGTCGTGCTGGTCGGCGTGTCCCGCACTTCCAAGACGCCGACGTCGATTTATCTGGCCAATCGCGGCATCCGCACCGCCAACGTGCCACTGGTTCCCGGCATCCCGGTGCCTTCGCAACTGGAGACGCTGACGCGGCCGCTGGTCGTCAGCCTGCACGCGACGCCGGAACGCCTGATCCAGATCCGTCAGAATCGCCTGCTCTCGATGGGGAGCGATTCCGGCAACGACACCTATACCGACAGGCAGTCAGTCACCGAGGAAGTTGCGTTTGCGCGCAAGCTCAGCGCCAAGCACGATTGGCCGCTGCTGGACGTCACGCGACGCTCGATTGAGGAAACCGCGGCGGCGATCATGAAGCTCTACAGCGATCGTCAGCGCAACCGGCCTTCCGGATAGCTTTCGCGATGGGTCTGTGGCTCGGCAAATCTCCGTTGATCCTGGCCTCGCAGAGCAGCGCGCGAAAAATGCTGCTGGCCAATGCCGGGCTGGAGTTCAAGGCTGTTACCGCCGATATCGACGAGCGCGGTATTCAAGCCGCTTCAGCGCTTTCAAATCCGCGCGAGATCGCTCTGCTGCTGGCGCGCGAAAAGGCCAAGGCGATCTCGGCCAATCATCCCGGAAGCTACGTGATCGGGGCCGATCAGACACTGGCTCTTGGCAACCGTCTTTTCAACAAGCCTGCAGGCCGTCCGCAGGCATTGGCGCAATTGCGCGATCTCGCCGGCAACAGCCATGAGCTGAATTCCGCCGTGGCCGTGGCACATGACGGCCAGATTGTTTTCGAAGACGTCGCGGTCGCCCGCATGACCATGCGCGAGATGACCGAGGACGAGCTTTCAGCCTATCTGGACGCTGCCGGTGACGCCGTCACCACCAGCGTCGGGGCCTATCAGCTTGAAAGCCTGGGCATCCATCTGTTCGAGCGGATCGAAGGCGATCATTTCACCATTCTCGGTCTGCCGCTGCTGCCGCTGCTTGCGTTCCTGCGAGGCGAGCGGCTAGTTGCGGTGTGAATGACAGACAGGGCTGAGCGCTGATGCGGATCCTGGGACTGACCGGCTCGATCGGGATGGGAAAATCCACCACCGCGAAACTGTTCGCGGAGGCCGGCGTGCCCGTCTACGATGCCGATGCAGCCGTGCATCAGCTCTATGAGGGGGAAGCGGCGCCCGCCATCGAGGCAGCTTTTCCCGGCACCACCGCGAACGGCAAGGTGGACCGGCCAAAACTGTCGGCGCGCGTCGTGCACGATCCGGCCGCAATCAAGCAGCTCGAGCAGATCGTCCATCCGATGCTCGGTGCGTCCCGGCAAAAGTTCTTCGCCGCGGCGGAAGCCGCCAAGGCGCCGGTCGTGGTGCTGGACATCCCGCTGCTGTTCGAGACCGGCGGCGAGAAGCGGGTCGACGCCGTGGTCGTGGTCTCGACCTCGCCGGAACTCCAGCGCGAGCGAGTGCTGGCCCGCGGCACGATGGACGAGGCCAAGCTCGACGCGATCATCGCCAAGCAGACGCCGGACGCGGAGAAGCGCAAGCGGGCCGATTTCGTGGTGGATACGTCACATGGACTTGACCCGGTGCGCGCGCAAATCGCCCACATCCTGGCCGAGGTCGTTAAGATGCCGCAGCGGCGGGCCTGATTCGCCGCCGCACACGGCTCTCAAGACGCTGCTCTCACGCCACTGATCTCAAGACATGCGCGAAATCGTTCTCGATACCGAAACCACCGGCCTCGATCCGCTTCGCGGCGATCGTCTGGTCGAAATCGGCTGTGTCGAGATCCTCAATCGCATGCCGACCGGGCAGACGTACCACGTCTATATCAATCCTGAACGGGACATGCCGGCGGAAGCCTTTGCGGTGCATGGGCTGTCGGCCGAATTTCTGTCGACCAAGCCGCTGTTCCACGAGGTCGTCGATGCGTTTCTGGAGTTCATCGGCGATGCGCCGCTGGTGATCCACAACGCCTCGTTCGACATCGGCTTCATCAATGCCGAGCTCGACAAGATCAAGCGCGCGGCGATCCCGCGCGAGCGGCTGGTCGATACGTTGCTGCTGGCGCGGCGCAAGCATCCCGGCGTGTCCAACCGGCTCGACGATCTCTGCTCGCGCTATGCGATCGACAATTCACACCGCACCAAGCACGGCGCGCTGCTGGACGCCGAGCTGCTGGCCGAGGTCTATGTCGATCTGGTCGGGGCGCGGCAGTCGCAGCTGCTCCTGGCGTCGGACGCTCAGGAGATTCGCGTCAATGCGGCTGGCGATGCGCCGCGGCGGCAACGTCTGGTGCCGCTCGCGCCGCGGGTTTCCGATGCCGAGCGCGAGGCCCACAAGGCCTTCATTGCAACGCTCGGCGACAAGGCGATCTGGAACGAGTTTTTGCCCGCTCCATCTCCTCCGGCTGGTTAGGCCTGGCCGCTCGGCTGAGCGGCCATTTGCCGCTCCATGTTCTGGCGGTAGAGACCGACGAAGTCGACCGGATCCAGCATCAGGGGCGGGAACCCGCCGTCGCGCACCGCGGTCGCGATGATCTCGCGGGCGAAGGGGAACAGCAGGCGCGGGCACTCGATCATGACCAGCGGATGCAGATTCTCCTTCGGCACGTTGGCGATGCGGAACACGCCGGCATAGGCGAGCTCGAACGAGAACATGATCTTGCCCGCGGTCTCGGCCTTGCCTTCGACCGACAACGTCACCTCGAACTCCTGTTCGCTGAGATTGTTGGCGCTGACATTGATCTGGATGTTGATCTGGGGGGGCTGGCTCTGCTGCTGGAGCGAGCTGGGCGCGTTCGGATTTTCGAACGAAAGGTCCTTAGTATATTGCGCCAGCACGTTGAGCTGGGGAGCCTGGGCCGCCTCGGGAGGGGTGCCGTTACCGTTGGTCATGAGAGTCTCTCCTTACCCGATTTGGGCTGAATTTCGCGGCGGTTGGCTAACATAGGGCCGCCTCGTTCCACAAGGACGAACGGTCCCAGAGGCGGGATTCCGGCCGCGCCGCAACTGCCGCGTTCATCCTGCCTTTTCCGCAAATCTGCGCCTTAAATGATTGAAGATGCGCGATTTCCGGGCAGGATCGGGTTTCCCCTTAAGCATAAAACGCGCTACACTCGGTGCTGTGCCAAAAGGCGCCATTGGCCGGGCAAGATTTCGTGCCTACATCCCACGGACCTGACGCGGACCTAAAATGGTGATGTAGACTTGCCGTTCCCGTATGGAACGGTCTACTGGCCGGATTGATTTTCCCGGCGACGACCCCAAAGCAAAGACCCAGAGCAAAGACCAGAAAGCGAATCCGACGTGGACATCTACACCATCATCTTCCTGGCGCTGGCGGTCTTCATCTTTCTGCGGCTGCGCAGCGTGCTCGGGCAGCGCACCGGCAACGAGCGGCCGCCGTTCGATCGGACTGCCGCCCGCAATGCGCTCGGGGGTACCCAGGACAACAACGTCGTGACCATGCCGGGCAAGGTGATCGACCAGGCCCCGCTGGCGCCGACGGCCGAGCCGACCCCACCCTCCGATCGCTGGAAGGGCCTGACCGAGCCGGGCACCGCGCTGGCGCAGGGCCTCGATGCCATCGTCGAAAAGGATTCCACCTTCGACCCGCGGCATTTCATCTCGGGCGCCCGCGGTGCCTACGAGATGATCGTGCTGGCCTTTGCCAATGGCGACCGCCGCGCGCTGCGCGACCTGTTGTCGTCGGACGTCTATGACAGCTTCGAGGCCGCGATCAAGGAGCGCGAGAAGAACGAGCAGAAGACCGAGACCCGCTTCGTCTCGATCGACAAGGCCGAGCTCGTCGGCGCCGAGCAGCGCGACCGTACCGCCCAGCTCACGATCCGCTTCGTCTCGCAGATGATCTCGGCCACCCGGGACAAGGCCGGCAACATCGTCGACGGCAGCGCCGACACGGTCGCCGACATCACCGACATCTGGACTTTCGCCCGCGACGTCACCTCTCGCGATCCGAACTGGAAGCTGGTTGGCACCGGAAGCGCGAATTAAGGTCTATCTGAAGACCGGCGCGACGGCGCTTTGCGCAGGTGTCGTCGTGCTGTCGTCGTTTTCGCTCGGCGCCGAGGCGGCGCGGCGCCACTATCGCAGCCATCACCATCATGCTCCAGCGTTGCCTGCGGCTCCGCCGCGGGCCTTGCCCTATCCACAGCTCCCGCTGCCGTTCGAAATTCCCGGCGCGCAATATCTGCCGCTGGCCTGGGCGGACGTGAAGGGCTGGAGCGATGACAATCATCTCGCGGCGTACAAGACGTTCCGCGCCAGCTGCAAGACGATCAATGCACAAACCGGCGCGACTGAACCGAAGGCGCTGGCAGGCTCGCTGAACGAACCTTGCCGGTCGGCGAAAGCGCTCGAGCTCAGCGACGACGCCAAGGCAAAGACCTTCTTCGAGGAGAACTTCGCACCGCTGCGGATCTCGCGCCTCGGCGAGCCCGACGGTTTCGTCACCGGCTATTACGAGCCGGTGTTGGAGGGATCGCGCACGCAGACCGACATCTACAATGTTCCGGTCTATCGCCGTCCCTCGAATCTGTTCGTGCGCGGCTACAAGCAGGATTCGGTGAGCCTGCCCAACAAGGGCCCGGTCTATCGCAAGATCGGCCGCCGCAAGCTGGTGCCCTATTACGACCGCGGCGAGATCGAGGACGGCAAGATCGCCGGCCGCGGGCTCGAGATCGCCTGGCTGAAGGATCCGACCGATCTGCTGTTCGCGCAGATCCAGGGTTCGGCGCGGATCAAGTTCGACGACGGCAGCTCGGTTCGGCTCAATTACGACGCTTATAACGGTTATCCCTACACCGCCGTCGGGCGCATCCTGATCGAGCGCGGCATCATTCCGAAGGAAGAGATGTCGATGCAGAAGATCAGGGAGTGGATGACGCAAAACCCTGATGGCGCCAAGGAGCTGCGGCGCGCGAACCGCGCCTACATCTTCTTCCGCGAGGTCAATCTCTCCGACAAGGACGAGGCTGTGGGCGCACAAGGCATTCCGCTAACGGCGGGACGCTCGATCGCGGTCGACAAGGCGCTGCATGTCTACGGCACACCGTTCTTCATCGAGGGCGAGCTGCCGATCGATTCCGAGCGCTCCAAGACACCGTTCCATCGGCTGATGATCGCGCAGGACACCGGCTCGGCCATCATCGGACCCGCGCGCGCCGATCTGTTTTTCGGCGCGGGCCAAGAGGCCGGCCGCGTCTCCGGCCGGCTGCGCCATCCCATGCATTTCGTGATGCTGGTGCCGAAGGGCCTCGATCCCTCGGCGCGGGCTGTGCGGCTGCCGGTGCCCGATCCGCGGCCCTCGGAGAAGATCGCAAAGCTGTTTCCGCAGACCGATCCTGGGAAGGTGACGGCCAAGCCCGCTGCTGCCGCCGGTCCTGTGGAAGCCAAGACCGACACGGTCGCCATCGCGGGTCCAGTCCCGCTGCCCACGCCGCGTCCCGTGATCGAGCCCGCTTCCGAACCGCAGCGGCCGGCGAAGAAACGTCCCCATCGGCAGCAATGAAGCGATCGTCCCGTCCGCCCGTGCTGGAGCCTCGCCCTTCGCCGCGCCGCCGCGCGCTGAGCGAGGAGGAGCGCGCGCTGTGGGAGGTCGTTGCCAAGCAGGTCAAGCCGCTGAGGAAGCACCGCGCGGCGAAGGCGCATGCCGCTCCGCGCACCGAGCCTTTGCCCGCAGCCCCCGTCACGCGGCCTGCGTCATCGCCACGGCCGGTCGCTGCTGCACCGGCGCCGCGCGCCGCAAAACCGGTCGTCCCGCCTCTGGCGCCGCTCGGCAAGCGCGAGCGTACAAAACTGTCGCGCGGCCGCAGCGAGATCGAGGCGCGGCTCGATCTGCACGGCATGACCCAGACCCGCGCGCATCGCGCCCTGACCGGCTTCCTGCACCGCGCTCATCACGACGGCATGACCTTCGTGCTCGTCATCACCGGCAAGGGCCGCAGCGGCGGCGAAAGCGGCGTGCTGCGCCGCCTGGTGCCGGAATGGCTGAGCCTGCCGGAATTCCGCGCCTTCGTCGTCGGCTTCGAGACGGCGCATATCGGCCATGGCGGCGAGGGCGCGCTGTATGTGCGGATCAGGCGGGCGAGATTTTAAAACGGCCGGATGATTCCGACGCGCGGGATCAGCGTGAGGATCAAGCCGAAGACGTTGGTCTTCCGATCCTCCGTCGGGATCAGCGCTGTCTCACGCGCGGCCGGCAGCATCTTCACGGCATGCAGGATCAGGAACATGCAGACCGCCCAGTTCGAGATCCAGCGCGAATAGTCGAACACCATCGCGAACATCACGAGATAGGCGAGGCTGACGCCGGTCAGCGCCGCGAGCACGAGGCGGCGGTGCGTCTCGCTTGCGAGCGCGGCGATCAGCTTGGCAAAATAGCGCCACAGCGGCGTGTGCAGCCAGATCAGCAGCGCGAACACGGGCACGCCGAGGATGTTGTGCGGCAGGCGCCCCCAGGTATCCGAGACCTCCTTCGCCAGCGGCTGGTACCAGATGTAAGCGAATTGCAGCAGGTCGGTTCGCGACGGGTCGGCCATCCGCGTTTTCAGATACGCGACGAAATCCGCTTCGGGAATCGGCATCGTCCCCATAAATTGCGCCGCAAAGAACAGCACCGAGACGATGAGCAGGGCGACGATGCCGAAGGCGACGTTGCCGCGATTGAGCCCGCAAGCGAGATAGTGCCTGATCACGACGATGGTGACGATCGTCGGCACATACATCAGCAGGTGAATGTGGTGGATCAGCACGAGAACGATCGAGAACAGCGCAGCCGTCGCCACGAACAGCAGCGATCCCGCCGGCATCAGCAGCAGGACGATCGCCAGTGCACAACCATAGATGTCGAAATGGCCGAGCGTGTGCATGAAGTTCTTGAGGAAGAACGGCGAGCCCGCGATGAAGACGAACAGCGGCAGCGTCTTCGCGGTGAAGCCAAAGCTCTTCTGAAACAGCCTTGCGTAGAGGGCCAGCGTCACCAGCCACGTCACCCCGCCGATCGCGAACACCGACCAGACCGGCACCTTGTCCGTGAACAGCGCGACGATGGCCCCGATCAGCGCGCGCTTGATGAAGCCGAAATGGTAGTCGACCACGAGATGGATGTAGGGGACGTAAGGCGGCAGCTGGATCTTGTGAACGAACACGCCGACGAGGATGGCGGCGTTGACCACGAGCAGAAGGCGCCAGGGATTTTTCTGAATTTGAGCGATCACGCCGCACCTGAGCTGGCGCGATCGACCACCGCTGTCGTCCCGGGCAAGCGAAGCGCGACCTGGGACCCATAACCACAGGACGCTGTTTGAGCCAAGGCTGGGGCCGCCATCTTTTCTAACAAGGACCGCTGGTGGTTATGGGTCCCCGCGCCCGTGCGCAATTGCGCACTAGGCGGGGACGACAGCGGAATAGATAGCGGACTGAATCCAAATTACAAAATAAACCGGCTCAGATCGGCGTTCTTGGCGAGATCACCCACGTGCTTCTGCACGAAATCCGCATCCACCTTGACGGTCTCGCCGCTGCGGTCGGGGGCGGTGAAGGAGATCTCGTCCAGCACCCGCTCCATCACGGTCTGCAGCCGCCGCGCGCCGATGTTCTCGACGGTGGAGTTGACGGCGACCGCGACGTCGGCGAGCGCGTCGATGGCGCCGTCGGTGATGTCGAGCGTCACGCCCTCGGTCTGCATCAAGGCGACATATTGCTTGATCAGCGAGGCCTCGGGCTCGGTCAGGATGCGGCGCATGTCGTCGCGGGTCAGCGCCTGCAATTCGACGCGGATCGGCAGGCGGCCCTGCAATTCCGGCAGCAGGTCCGACGGCTTTGCGACGTGGAAGGCGCCGGAGGCGATGAACAGGATGTGGTCGGTCTTGACCGCGCCGTGCTTGGTCGAGACCGTGGTGCCCTCGATCAATGGCAACAGATCGCGCTGCACGCCCTCGCGCGAGACGTCGCCGGCGGCACGGCCTTCGCGCGCGCAGATCTTGTCGATCTCGTCGAGGAACACGATGCCGTTGTTCTCGACCGCGTTGATCGCCTCCAGCGTCAGCTGATCGGTGTCCAGCAGCTTGTCGGATTCCTCGTTGACGAGGATCTCGTGCGAACCCTCGACCGTCAGCCGCCGCGTCTTGCTGCGCCCGCCCAGCTTGCCGAAGATGTCGCCGATCGAGATCGCGCCCATCTGCGCGCCCGGCATGCCCGGGATCTCGAACATCGGCATGCCGCTGCCGCCGCCTTGCGTCTCGATCTCGATTTCCTTGTCGTTGAGCTCGCCGGCACGCAGCTTCTTGCGGAAGGATTCACGCGTCGCGGAAGAGGCATTGGCGCCGACCAGCGCGTCGAGCACGCGCTCCTCGGCGGCGAGCTGCGCGCGGGCGTGCACGTCCTTGCGCTTCTTCTCGCGGACCTGGGCGATCGCGACCTCGACGAGATCGCGCACGATCTGCTCGACGTCGCGGCCGACATAGCCGACCTCGGTGAATTTGGTCGCTTCCACCTTCAGGAACGGCGCATTCGCCAGCTTGGCGAGTCGCCGCGCGATTTCCGTCTTGCCGACGCCGGTGGGGCCGATCATCAGAATGTTCTTCGGCAGCACCTCCTCGCGCAAGGAGCCTTCCAGCTGCTGCCGGCGCCAGCGGTTGCGCAGCGCGATCGAGACGGCGCGCTTGGCGTCGGCCTGGCCGACGATGAAGCGGTCGAGTTCGGAAACGATTTCGCGGGGAGAGAAGTCTGTCATGTCTGTCTAGCTAGGGCGGGAGGCGGTTAAGGACAAGTCGCTTTTTAGCTCAGATGATGGGCGGACCCGATTGCCATTGCTTCACGGCTTCGATCGGATGGATCAGCATCAGGATATTGAGCGTCAGATTGTCGCGAATGTGCAGCGCCAGCATGATCTCGAAGGCGAGCCCGAGCAGAACCGTCGCACTGACAGGCAGCGCGCGTGCAGCGAGGAACCCCAGGATCATGGCCAGATTGTCGGAGACCGAATTGACGATGCTGTCGCCGTAATAATCCAGCGAAATCGTGCCGGCGCGGTAGCGCTCGATGATGAAGGGCGAGTTCTCGACGATCTCCCAGGCGCCTTCGATCAGCATGGCGATGATGAGGCGGGCCGGCCAGGACAGAGACAGCAGGGGCAATCGCGCAAACAGCAGCCAGGTCAGGCCGTAGAACAGGAAGCCGTGGAGGACGTGCGAGAAGCTGTACCAGTCGGCGATGTGCTGGGAGTTCTCCGAGCTGTTCACCACGCCGTGCCACAGCTTGACATAGCCGCAGGTGCAGATCGGCACCCGCCCCATCGCGAACAGGATCGCAGCCTGCAGCGCCAGCAGCAGCAGCGCGATGCCGGCCCAGGCGAGCGGCGGAAACGCTGTCTTGACGGTGGTGGTTGCGGCAAGCGTCATGGCTCTCGGATCATCAGGAGGGCGGGACCATCGGGCGTAACGATCTCGTGCTGCGGCACGAATCCAGCCTTCTCATAGGCACGAATTGCGCGCGGATTGGCGGGGCTGGGGTCGATCACGATGCGCGGCACGCCGCGGGCAAAGAGCTGGTCGATGAAAGCGCGGATGAAAGCGGAGCCGTGGCCGCATCCGAGCATGTCGGCCTCGCCGATGAACTGATCGAGGCCGCGGGTCCCTACGGGCTGCGGGCCGAAGCTGACATGCCAATCGCTCATCTGGTAGCACTGCAGATAGGCGAAAGACCGGCCGTCAAGGCTGACGATGAACTGCGCCAAGTCGGGATGCTCGAGGTCGCCGCCGACGAGCTCGAGCGTCTCCGGATCATGCCACCATTCGGCAACATGCGGCGCGTCCAGCCAGCGCCGGATCATCGGCAGATCGGCCGCGGTCATCGGGCGGAAGGTGTAGGCAGGCGCCATGGCCTATCCCGCTGCCAGGCTCTCGATCGTCAAATTCCGGTTGGTGTAGACGCAGATGTCGGCGGCGATGTCGAGGGAGCGGCGGACGATGGTCTCGGCGTCCTTGTCGGTGTCGAGCAGGGCCCGTGCCGCCGCCAGCGCGTAATTGCCGCCGGAGCCGATCGCCATCACGCCGGCCTCGGGTTCGAGCACGTCGCCGGTGCCTGTCAGCACCAGGGAGACTTCCTTGTCGGCCACGATCATCATGGCCTCCAGCCGCCGCAAATAACGGTCGGTGCGCCAGTCCTTGGC
This sequence comes from Bradyrhizobium sp. SBR1B, assembly GCF_014198205.1. Taxonomy (NCBI): domain Bacteria; kingdom Pseudomonadati; phylum Pseudomonadota; class Alphaproteobacteria; order Hyphomicrobiales; family Nitrobacteraceae; genus Bradyrhizobium; species Bradyrhizobium sp. SBR1B. The sequence goes on along the minus strand of NZ_JACIHC010000007.1, from coordinate 140,198 downwards.
CAGCTCGACCGCGGCCCGGGTCAGCTGCCCCGGATATTGCTCGAGCTTGGCTTCCAGCCGCTCAAACAGGGTAAAGGCGTCGGCGGTGGCCCCGGCAAAGCCGCCGATCACGTCGCCCTTGCCCAGTTTCCGGACCTTCTTGGCGTTGGACTTGATCACGGTCTGGCCGATCGAGACCTGGCCGTCGCCGCCGACCACCACCTTGCCGCCCTTGCGGACGGTCAAGATCGTGGTGCCGTGCCAGCCTGGCGAGCTGTTCTGGGAATCCTGCATGAATGATCCTCGTTGTTCGGCCTGATTTAGGCGGTCGGGGGCGGGGGCACAACGGGCCGTTCCGGGCCGAATTTCGCTCACCATAGGTGGAAGTGCCGGCCTGCCAAGGCGATCCCGCGGTAGCGAAGGCGTCATTTGGCTGTTAAAAGACCGGCGTTTTCGGCCCCGAGCCAGGATGAGAGCTAGTTTCAATGCGCACCGCGACGATCAAGCGCAAGACCAAGGAAACCGACATCGAGGTCTCCGTGAACCTCGATGGCACCGGCGTGGCCAACATCACGACCGGCATTGGCTTTTTCGACCATATGCTCGATCTCCTCGCCCGCCATTCCCGTATCGACCTCACGGTCAAGGCGGTGGGCGATTTGCACATTGATTACCACCATACCACCGAAGACACCGGCATCGCGCTCGGCCAGGCGGTCAAGCAGGCGCTCGGCAACATGGCTGGCATCACCCGCTATGCCGGCGTGCACATGCCGATGGACGAGACGCTGTCGCGCGTGGTCATCGACATCTCGGGCCGCCCGTTCCTGGTGTTCAAGGCCGACTTCCCCCGCGACAAGATCGGCGAGTTCGACACCGAGCTGGTGCGCGAGTGGTTCCAGGCCTTCGCCATGAACGCCGGCGTGACTCTCCACGTCGAGACCCTATATGGCGATAACAGCCACCATATCGCCGAGTCCTGCTTCAAGGGCCTGGCGCGGGCGCTGCGCACCGCGGTCGCGATCGATCCGAAAGCGGCGGGAGAAATCCCGTCCACCAAGGGCTCGCTCGGCGGCTGACCTCTTTCGGCTAGCGGCACGCGCCGCTTGCGGCATCACTGAATCCTTAAGAACGGGGCATTACCATGCCTGTCTACACAGTTCATGCTCCCTCCCCTGCCGGAGCCGATCTGCGCGCGACCGACAAGTTCGTGTTCGTGCGCGACGGATTCCATTTCTGGGCGATGATCCTCGGCCCGTTCTGGCTGCTGTGGAATCGGCTGTGGCTGGCGCTGATCGGCTGGGTGGTTTTCGTCGCGGCGTTCAACGCCGGACTGTCCAGCCTCGGCGTCGGACGCGGCTCGATCTTCTTCGCCGATCTCATCGTCGCGCTTCTGATGGGCTTCGAGGCCTCGAGCCTGCGCCGCTGGACGCTGTCGCGCGGCAAGTGGCGGCAGCTCGACGTGGTGGTTGGCGATGACGAGGACACTGCCGAGCGCCGCTTCTTCGAGCGCTGGAGCCAGAAGCAGCACGGCATCGTCAACGATCAATGGGCCGTCGATCGCGGCGGCCCGCCGCCGACCCGCAGCGTGCCGGGTCAGCAATTCTCGAATCCGCCGCCGCTTCCGGCCGGCGGCATCATCGGGTTGTTTCCAGAACCGGGAGGGTCAAGATGAGCGTCGCCATCATCGATTACGGTTCCGGCAATCTGCATTCCGCCGCCAAGGCGTTCGAGCGCGCCGCGCGCAGCCTCGAAAATCCGCAGAAGGTCTTCGTTACCAGTGATCCCGATCAGGCCTATGAGGCCGACCGTCTGGTGCTGCCGGGCGTCGGCGCCTTTGCCGATTGCCGGCGCGGGCTCGACGCCGTCAACGGCATGGTCGAGGCGATCACCGAAGCGGTGCGCGTCAAGGCGCGGCCGTTCTTCGGCATCTGCGTCGGCATGCAGTTGATGGCGACCCGTGGCAAGGAGCATGTCACGACCGATGGCCTGAACTGGATCGGCGGCGATGTCGAGAAGATCACGCCGCGCGACGAATGCCTGAAGATCCCGCACATGGGCTGGAACACGCTCGACGTGCTGCAGGAGCATCCGGTGCTGAACAAGCTGCCGCTCGGTCCGAAGGGCCAGCACGCTTATTTCGTGCACTCCTACCACCTCAACGCCGCCAACGAAGCGGACGTGCTCGCGCGCGCCGATTATGGCGGGCCTGTCACCGCGATCGTCGGCAAGGACACCGCCATCGGCACCCAATTCCACCCCGAGAAGAGCCAGCGCTTTGGCCTCGCTCTGATCTCGAACTTTTTGCGATGGAAACCGTGATGCCTACCGCTCTTGTTACCTCCCCCCTTGTGGGGGAGGTCGAATGCGCAGCATTCGGGAGGGGGGTAGCGGCAACGGCGGTGCCCGTGGCTTACCCCTCTCCCCAACCCTCCCCCACAAGGGGGGAGGGAGCGCACCCTGTGCGCGGAAAAATTCTGGCTCAATCATGATTCTCTTTCCCGCGATCGATCTCAAGAACGGCCAATGCGTGCGCCTCGAGCAAGGCGACATGGCGCGTGCGACGGTGTTCAACCTCAATCCTGCCGCGCAGGCGCAGAGCTTTGCCGAGCAGGGCTTTGAGTATCTCCACGTCGTCGACCTCGACGGTGCCTTCGCCGGCAAGCCGGTGAATGCCGAGGCCGTCGAGGCGATGCTGAAGACGATCAAGATTCCGGTGCAGCTTGGCGGCGGCATTCGCGATCTCGCCACCGTCGAAGCCTGGCTCGACAAGGGCATCACCCGCGTCATCATCGGCACCGCCGCAGTGCGCGATCCGGAGCTGGTGAAGGCTGCCGCGAAGAAATTCCCCGGCCGTGTTGCGGTCGGGCTCGACGCCCGCGACGGCAAGGTCGCGGTCGAAGGCTGGGCCGAAACCTCGCAAGTGACCGTGCTGGAGATCGCAAAGCGCTTCGAGGATGCCGGCGTTGCCGCCATCATCTTCACCGACATCGCGCGTGACGGCCTGCTCAAGGGCCTGAACCTCGATGCGACCATTGCGCTGGCTGATGCCATCTCGATTCCCGTGATCGCCTCCGGCGGCCTCGCCTCGATCGAAGATGTGAAAGCCATGCTGACGCCGCGCGCCAGGAAGCTCGCCGGCGCGATTGCCGGCCGGGCGCTCTATGACGGCCGGCTCGATCCAGCTGCGGCCCTCACCTTGATCCGCGACGCGCGCAGGAGCTGACACATGTTCAAGGTGCGCGTGATCCCCTGCCTCGACGTCAAGGACGGCCGCGTCGTCAAGGGCGTCAACTTCGTCGATCTCAGAGATGCCGGCGACCCCGTCGAAGCCGCCATCGCCTATGACGCCGCCGGCGCTGACGAGCTCACTTTCCTCGACATCACCGCGACCCATGAGAACCGCGGCATCATGCTGGACGTGGTCCGGCGCACGGCGGAAGCCTGCTTCATGCCTGTGACCGTCGGCGGCGGCGTGCGTGAGGTCAACGACATCAAGACGCTGCTGCGCGCCGGTGCGGACAAGGTCTCGATCAACAGCGCCGCGGTATCCCGGCGCGAGTTCGTCAAGGAAGCGGCCGAAAAATTCGGCGAGCAATGCGTGGTGGTTGCGATCGATGCCAAGCGCGTCAAGCGCCCCGGCGGCGACCGCTGGGAGATCTTCACCCATGGCGGGCGCAACTCGACCGGCATCGACGCGATCGAATATGCCCAGGAAGTGGTCTCGCTCGGTGCCGGTGAAATTCTGCTGACGTCGATGGACCGCGACGGCACGAGGCAGGGATTCGACATCCCGCTGACCCGGGCGATCGCCGACAGCGTTGCCGTCCCCGTGATCGCCTCGGGCGGCGTCGGCAATCTCGACCATCTCGTTGACGGTATCCGCGACGGCCACGCCACGGCCGTGCTTGCCGCCTCGATCTTCCATTTCGGGGAATTCACCATCCGCGAAGCCAAGGAGCACATGGCCCGGCGCGGACTGGCCATGCGCCTCGATGCATGACGACTCCCGTTCATAAAAGTGCTACATGAGGTAGCGGGGAATGGCCTCCGTGGCCAAGTGTGTTGCCAAGCGTGTTTCCGAGTAATTCCGATGCCGCGTTTCACGATCCACGATCTGGCCGAGACCATCGACGCCCGTGCGGCGGCGGGCGGCGAAGCGTCCTATACCCGCAAGCTCCTCGACAAGGGCGCCGAGCATTGCGCCAAGAAGTTCGGTGAGGAAGCAGTCGAAACCGTAATCGCAGCAGTCGAAAACGATCGCGCGCATCTGATCGCGGAGAGCGCAGACCTGCTCTATCACTTCCTTGTCTTGCTCAAGGCCCGCGGCGTAAAGCTGGAAGAGGTGGAAGCGGCGCTCGACAAGCGGACGAATATGTCAGGGTTGGAAGAGAAAGCGTCGCGTAAGGGCTAGTATAAGCCGCAACGGAAAGGTCGCGTTATGGATATCCGCGCACCCGAGCAGCAGTATAATCCGTACCGCATCTATTCGCGTGAGGAGTGGGCGCGTCTGCGCGACGATACGCCGATGACGCTGGAGCCGGGCGAGTTCGACCGGCTGCGCTCGCTGCACGATCGCCTCGATCTCAAGGAAGTCGAGGATATTTATCTTCCGTTGTCACGCCTGCTCTCGATCTATGTCGATGCGATGCAGCGCCTGTATTATGCGGAGCGCCAGTTCCTCAACATCCGCGACCGCAAGGTGCCCTACATCATCGGCGTCGCCGGCTCGGTCGCGGTCGGAAAATCCACCACGGCCCGCGTGCTCCAGGCCCTGCTGGCGCGCTGGTCGCCGCGTCCGAAGGTCGAACTCATCACCACCGACGGATTCCTCTATCCGAACGCCGTGCTCGACCGGCAGGGCATCATGCAGAAGAAGGGCTTTCCGGAAAGCTACGACCTGCCGCTGCTGCTCAGCTTCCTGTCCGACATCAAGTCCGGCCGCCGCCATGTGCGTGCGCCGGTCTACTCGCATCTGACCTACGACATCGTGCCGAACCAGTGGGCCGAGATCGACCAGCCCGACATCCTGATCGTCGAGGGCGTCAACGTGCTGCAGACCGGCAAGCTGCCGCGCGACGGCAAGGCGGTGCCCGTGGTCTCCGACTTCTTCGATTTCTCGGTCTATATCGACGCCGACGAAGCCGCGCTGCGGCAATGGTACATCAAGCGCTTCCTGGCGCTGCGCGACACCGCATTCACCAATCCGAAGTCCTACTTCAACCGCTATGCGCTGTTGTCGGACGAGGAAGCCACTGCCACCGCGATCGCGATCTGGGAACGCACCAACCTCGCCAATCTCGAGGACAATATCCTGCCGACCCGCCCTCGCGCGACGCTGATCCTGAAGAAGGGCGCCGACCACACCGTGGAGAGCGTGGCGCTCAGGCGTCTGTAATCGCGGCGGTCGGCGGATCCTGCGCGTTCGTGCAGCGGTGTCTTTTGTTGCAGACCGACGAGAGGTATTGGGCTAAGACCTTGGAAAACGCGAGGTCTCGATGGTTGATCGTCTCAGAAGTGCTGCGGAACAACTCGAAGCACCGACCTGTCCGGATTGCCATGTCGAGATGAGGTGGTTCCGCTCGGAACTGCTCGCGGACGAGCCGGTTCCGGTGATCGCGCATCTCTTCGTATGCCCGCATTGCAAGCGGGCGGCAAAAACGGACACCGTCTTCCAGAACACTCCGGGGCCGCCCGACAAGCTCTCCGCGCCGCGCTTCATCGCTTACGCCGCGTAGCAGGTCATTTCCGGGCTTCCTGTTGCTCTTTCGAGCGGACGTAGACCTGCCAGGCCGTCAGGAACATGGCCGCGACGAGTGGGCCGATGACGAAGCCGTTTGCACCGAAAGCCGCAAGGCCGCCCAGGGTGGCGAGCAACACAATGTAGCTTGGCATCCGGATCGACTGCCCGACCAGGATGGGGCGAAGAAAGTTGTCCGCAAGGCCAATCACGAAGGTGCCAAAAGCGAGCAGGATGATTCCCTTCGTGACTGAGCCTGCCACGAGCAGATAGAGCCCGGCCGGAAACCACACCAGTGCGGAGCCAAGCACGGGCAGAAGCGAGAGCAGCGCCATCAGCGCGCCCGCCAGGAGCGGTGCGGTCAGTCCGAGCAACCAGAAGATCACCCCGCCAAGCGCGCCCTGAATCAGGGCGACGAGGATGATTCCCTTGATCGTCCCGCGTACCGCCAGGGTGAACGCAGTCAGAATCTCGGCGCTGTGGCTCGCACGCAGCGGCAGGGCGTCGCGGATGCGCGCGTTCAGCTCGTCACCGTCGCGCAGCAGAAAGAACAGCAGGTACAACATCACGAGCAAGCTTGCGACGAATTCGAGGGTCAACTGACCGATGTTGATCGCGTGCCCGGCCAGCTGTTGGCCGGCCGGGACGAGCAGACCCGACAGGCGTTCCTTCAGGGCCGAAAAATCGATGCTGGCGAGGCGATCCGCCATGGGAGCAGCCCAGTCAGGCAGTGCGGATTTCAGCTGCTGAAGCGGATGAGCAAAGCTGATCTCCCCCGACTGAACCCGCTGATACAGCTCCCCTCCCTGGTCGATGAGCGAGGCGATGACGATCGCGACAGGGATCAAGACGATCACCACCACGACGACAACGGTGGAGAATGCGACAAGGTTACGCTTTCCCGGCAGGGTTTCCAGGAAGCGTCGATAGAGCGGGGCGAAGATGATGGCCAGCAGCGTGGCCCACAGCAATGCTCCGGAGAAAGGCCAAAGCACCCAGCCAAACGCGACCGTGATTGCGGCAAGCAATGCGAGAAATGAGCGGTCTTCCGATGTTCTCACCTGTTCGCCAGCCTTTCAGTCGGAACTCGCAAGACGTGGGGATCACAAGACGATCGTGCGGGGGCAAGTCGGACAAGGTCAATCTGTCCGCGGCGTGTCGGCAATGTCTCGGCAAATCTCAGTTGCCGAGACATTGGCCGGATACCCTCCACGTGAGCCGGCTCGTCGAGGCCGGGGAAATCCGGCCCCTCCATCACACCAGCGAACAGGGTCGAATGCGGGCGCTTCACTTGCCGGCTTTGGCGCTCCAATCCGCAGGCTTGATGCGTCCGGCAAAGGTGGCGGGGCCGGCGCTGCCGGCCTTGTAAACGAAAGCCTCGCCTTCCCCGACGTCGCCGGCCTCCTTGCCAAAGGCATCGGCGATGTTCGTCTTGTGGGTGACCAGGAAATTGTTGGTACCAGCTTTCGGCGGCGCGTCGACGAGCTGGCGCACCGCCTGTCCGGCCTTTGCATTGGCGCCGGTCGGGTTTGCCATTCCCGATGCGCTGGCGTTGCTGCTGTCCGTCAACGCGTCAACCGGCTTGACCTCGCGGCCGGAGATCAGCTTGCCGGCCTCGATCGCACGGTTGAGTCGGCTGGTGTAGACATCGCCGATCGGGATCTCGAGGTCCTTGACCGCTGCCCCGATCTGGCGCGCCATGTCCCTGCCCTTTTCGCTGAGCTGACGCTGGGCGCTCATGTCGTCGAACTTGAAGGGGTAGACGTCCTTTTGACTGTCGTCGGTGGCGGTGTGCCGAAAGATCAGCACGTAGCCGCCTTGCTTGAGCGAGGTGATGAGCTCCGGCGTATCGGCCGCGGCGTGTCGGGAAAATCCAGCGAGAAGAACAATGAATACGAGGCGGCAAAGCACGTTCATGCGCGAAACCCTCCTGCAAAGGCCCCCGGAGAATGGTGGCGCGCAACGCGGTCGATTTCAATTATCGATTGCTGATGGGATGAGGTTCCCGTGAGGTTTTCGGATCAGACTGCCAGCCGCCGTGACGCCGCCAGCCCTGCCAGCGCTTCGTCCAGCTTGTCGCGATCGAGCGGCTTGATCAGGAATCCGTTCATGCCCGCCTCGAAGCAGGCATAACGGTCCTCCACCAGCGTATTGGCGGTGAGCGCGAGGATCGGCGTGTGGTGGCCGCCGGTCGCGGCCTCATGCGCGCGGATGCGCTTCGTCGCCTCGATGCCGTCGAGCTGCGGCATCTGGATGTCCATCAGCACGAGATCATAGGGCGTGCCGGCCGATGAAGCGGCGAGCCAGGACTCCAGCGCGGCCTCGCCGTGCACGGCGATGACGACGCGATGGCCGAGCTTCGTCAGCAGCGAGCGCATCAACAGCGCGTTGATCTCGTTGTCCTCGGCGACGAGGATCGACAGGCCTTTGGTCGCTGCTTTGGCCGGTGTCGCGCCGGCAGCTTCCGCCGGCGGTTCCGGCGCCAGATCGGGCGAGGCCACCTCCGGCGTCATCGCAAGGCGCGCGGCAAGCGAGGCCGCCCGAAGCGGCTTCACCAGAAAACCGGTGAAGGCCGGCGACAGCTTTTCGTGGCGCGAGCTGGAGGTCAGCAGCACGAGGCGCTGCAGCGCATGCGCGCGGGCCAGTTCGCCCAGCTGGTCGGCCGCGGCAGGGCCGATCGCACGATCGATCAGCACCGCGTGCCATGAGCGTTCCGGCAGCAGCGCTTCGGCGACCGCGGCATCCGCAACCATGCAGGTCTGGCCACCCCAGCGCTCGAGGCGCCGCGCGATCAGCGAGGCCTCGATGCCGTCGGCGACGAGGAGCATCGACTTGCCGGTGAGGTCGGGGCTCGGAAAGGCCGTCTGTCCCGCACTGGCTTGCGAGGGCGGAAGCGGCACCGCGATCTCGAAGGTCGAGCCTTTGCCCGGCTCGCTTGCGAGCGTGATCCGGCCGCCCATGCGCTTGACGATGCGTTCGCTGATGGCAAGGCCAAGCCCGGTGCCGCCATAAGTGCGGGCGACGCGCTCGTCGGCCTGCTCGAATTCGCGGAAGATGCGCTGCTGCGCCTCCGGCGCAATGCCGATACCGGAGTCGCGGACCAGGAAGCTGATCTCGTTCGGCCAGATACCGGGCTCGACGATCAGCGCGACGCCACCGCTCCCGGTGAACTTGATGGCGTTGCCGGCGAGATTGAGCAGCACCTGGCGCAGCCGCGCCGCATCGCCGACCACCTCCAGCGGCAGGCGCTCGTCGACATAGGCGGCGATCTCCAGCGTCTTGGCCTGCGCGCGGGGCGCGAGCAGCTCGGTGATCTCCTCGACCAGGGTCGAGAGCGCGAAGGGACGCTGCTCCAGATCAAGCTTGCCGGCCTCGATCTTGGAATAGTCGAGCAGTTCCTCGATCAGCGCCATCAAGGCTTCGCCCGAGGTTTTCACCGCCCTGGCGTACGTCCCCTGCTCCGGAGTCAGATTGGTGTCGAGCAGGAGGCCGCCCATGCCGATGATGCCGTTCAGCGGCGTGCGGATCTCGTGCGAAGCCATCGCGAGGAAGCGCGATTTGGCGCGGTTGGCAGCGTCGGCCTGGTCGCGCGCGTCGGATAGAGCGCGTTCGCTCTCGGTGCGGTCGGTGACGTCGCGCCCCACGCTCTGCAATTCGGCGGGCTGTCCGGCATCGAGGCGGACATAACCTTCGCGCCAGGCGATCCAGCGCGCGCCGAGCGGGGCTGCGATCTTCTGGTCGTGGATGCGTGTGCCGCTGCTCTCGCGGGCGCTGTCGCCCTGCTCCAGCACGTCGAAATCGAAACGCGTGCCGACCAGCGCGCTGCGCGCTTGTCCCGCGAGCGCGCAATAGGCTTCGTTGGCAAAAGTGATGCGGCCATCGGTAGCGCGCAGCACGATGAGGTCGCCTTGCTGCTCGAACAGACTGCGGGCGCGTTCTTCCGCCTCCTTCAGCTCCCAATTGCGGTCGATCAGCGCCTCGTTGTGGGCGGCGAGGGTGCGCAGCCGCTTGTTCACGAAACGCAGGCGCATGCTCAGCGTCGCAAGGCCGAGGCAGGCGAGCGCGAACAGGAAGCTCGCGCCGATCGCAAAGGTGTGGGGATCGTAGCCGGAACTTTCGGACCGGCTGCCGGACACGAAACCATAGGCGCCGCCGAACGTCGCCGAGAAGATCATGAAAGAGCGGATCGCGAAGGCGATGCGGGGATGCTGTCGCCTGAAACGGCGCATGCGCACCTTGATCCGGAACGTCCGACCCATCGCACCGACCCCGACTCTTTTTCGAATTCCGCTACCCGCCGTCTGCGACGATGTCGCGCCGACCTTGCGAACAGCTTGAGGCTTTGGCGCTGCCTCCAAACAGGGTTGACGAGGTGTTAACGCTTCAGAGCGAGGCGGCCTGGAGCGGGAGCGGGCGATGGCCACCATGGGCGCCGACGATCAGCGCCGCGGCCTCGCGCTGCGAGAACGACTTCGAGCGCACATAGATGCGGTAATCCGCCGGCCCTTCGGTGGAGAGATAGATCACCTGGCCGCCATCGACGGGCTGAGCGGCAATCGAGACCAGGCGCGTCGAGGGATTGGCCTGACAGGAATCCGGCTCGGAACCGAGACCGTCGTCGACCACGGCGAAGTCCGCAGTATCGGCATCGTCGGTGATCTGAACCCGCACTGTGGCCCGGGCGGGATCTTCGGTGAAGGCGACATGGACGGCGGCCGTCCAGAACAGGGAGGTGAGCTCGACCGAGGTTTCGCCGAGGGCGATGCAGGGATGCGAGACCGAACCGATCTCCGCGCGGGCGAACACCGCAGCCGCCAACAAGGGAACAACCGAGGCCAGGAACTTGAAACGCAACATGACACTCTACCCGTCCGGGCCCGGGGAACTCATTGGGCCTTATGGTTTGCAGAGCGTAAAGGAAACTCGTTACCGCCGGGTTGATGCGCGGAATGATCAAGCCATCTGCCGCACATCCTCCGCGAGTGCGCGGTAGGACAAGGCTTCGGCGAGATGCAGCCGGCCGATCTTGTCGGCGCGATCGAGGTCGGCCAGCGTGCGCGCCACCCGCAGCACGCGGTGATAGCCGCGCGCCGACAGCCGCATGGTCTCGGCGGCGTCGCGCAGCAGCTTCTGGCCCTGCGCGTCCGGCTTTGCGATCTCCTCCAGCACGGAGGCAGGAGCCTCGGCATTGGTCCGAACCTTGGGCAGGCCGGCATCGGCATAACGCGCGAGCTGAATGTCGCGCGCCGCGGCCACGCGGGCGGCGACCTCCGCGGAGCCTTCCGCCGGCGGTGGCAGGATCAGATCCGCCGCGGTCACGGCCGGCACTTCGATGCGCAGGTCGATGCGGTCCATCAGCGGGCCGGAGATGCGCGCCTGATAGTCGCCGGTGCAGCGGTCGACGCGGCCGCGCTTGCAGGCATAGCCCGGCTCGAACGCGTTGCCGCAGCGGCACGGATTCATCGCCGCGACCAGCATGAAGCGGGCAGGATAGGTGACGCGGTGATTGGCGCGCGACACCGCGACTTCGCCGTTCTCCAGCGGCTGCCGCAGTGAATCCAGCACGCGCGGATCGAACTCCGGCAATTCGTCGAGGAACAGCACGCCCTGATGCGCCAGCGAGATCTCGCCGGGTTTTGCACGCATGCCGCCGCCGGTGAGCGCGGCCATGCTGGCGGAATGATGCGGCGAGCGGAACGGCCGCCGCGCGGTCAGCGCGCCGCCCTCGATCTCGCCGGCGACGGAGGCGATCATCGAGACCTCGAGCAGTTCGCTCGGTGACAGCGGCGGCAGGATCGAGGGCAGGCGCGCCGCCAGCATCGACTTGCCGGCGCCGGGCGCGCCGATCATGAGCAGATGATGCCCGCCGGCGGCGGCGATCTCCAGCGCGCGCTTGGCACTTTCCTGACCCTTGATGTCGCGCAGGTCGAGCGTCGAGGCCGCGGGCTCATGCACCTTCGGTGACGGCCGCGACAGCACCTGCGTGCCCTTGAAGTGGTTGGCGATCTGGATCAGCGAGCTTGCTGCGATGATCTGGATGTCCGGGCTCGCCCACGCCGCTTCAGAACCGCACGAGACCGGGCAGATCAGCCCTTCCTCGCGCATATTGGCGCCGAACGCGGCGGGAAGAACGCCGGCCACGGGCGCGATCGAGCCGTCGAGGCCGAGCTCGCCGAGCACGGTGAAGCCGGTCAGCGCATCCGGCGGGATCGCGCCGATCGCCGCCATCAGGCCGAGTGCGATCGGCAGGTCGTAATGACTGCCTTCCTTCGGCAGGTCGGCCGGCGCCAGATTGACGATGATCCGCCGCGCCGGCAGCGCCAGGCCGGAGGCGATCAGCGCCGAGCGCACCCGCTCGCGCGCCTCCGACACCGCCTTGTCCGGCAGGCCGACGATCGCGAAGGCCGGCAAGCCCGGCGCGACCTGCACCTGCACGTCGACCGCACGGGCCTCGATCCCCTCAAAGGCGACGGTGGAAACCCGCTGAACCATGCTCAAACCAGCCTGCCCCTCTCGCACAATTAGGGGTAGCAGAGGCGGGCCGCTTCCGCAAGAACAATACGGGAACGATCCCGAACGGGCAGCAAGCCCTAACCAAACGTAAACACCACGCCGACACTAAGCCTCGAATGCCAGCTTCTGTCCTCAGCACATTCCAACGAATGTCCGCTACTCCTAAGGCTGCGGGATGGGCCGTGGTCTAACGGGTGAACAATTCAAATGCTTGCAAATCGCCGGAGAAGCGAACGTCGGGTATGCAGCCGGCTCGCCAAGATCCATTTTGGCGCGGGCTCGCTGCCGCGGGACTGCACGATCACCGATATTTCGGATGGCGGCGTGAAAGTGGTGGCGGAATTCCTGGAAGTGCCGCCGCAATTCACCATCATCTTCGCACCCGATTATTCCCGCCAGTGCCGCCTGCGCTGGCGCATCGGCTGCGAATTCGGTGCCGAGTTCACCGACTAAAGCGCGACGCGATGAGGATGAATCGCATCGCGCTTTAGGTTGTTGTTCAAGCAAGGTCTTTTCGGAAAACCGCTGCGCACTTTTCCGGATCATGCTTTGAGATCTCCCAAGCCGCGTCCTTAACGAGAATTTAGCGTTAATCGGTAAGCATCTCTGATCAGTTGCCGAGTGATCAGAGTATGTCCAAGCGTTCGTCCCTCGCCTCTCCCCCGGCGAGATTGCTGCTTCCCGCACTTCTGGTGCTCGCCTTGGGTGGCTGCCAGACCGCCGGCATCGAGGATGTGACCGGCGCGCTCGGTGTCAGATCGGAAACGGCCGTCAAGGCCGATGCCAAGCCGGAAATGGATGCGTTGCGCGAGCGCTATCGCGCCAAGCCCAGTGATCCCAACATTGCGCTCGCCTACGGCAAGGCGCTGCGCGAGTCCGGCCAGCGCGCGCAGGCGGTTGCGGTCATGGAGCAGGCGGTGCTCGCCCATCCCAGCAACAAGGCGCTGCTCGCCGGCTATGGCCGCGCGCTCGCCGACAGCGGCAATTTCCAGCAGGCCTTCGACGTCCTCAGCCGCGCGCATACGCCCGAGGATCCGGACTGGCGCATCCTGTCGGCGCAGGGTGCGGCGCTCGATCAGCTTGGCCGCAACGAGGAGGCGCAGCAATATTATGCCGCGGCGTTGAAGATCGTGCCGGACGAGCCGACCGTGCTGTCCAATCTCGGCCTGTCCTATATGCTGCAAAACAATTTGCCGAAGGCCGAACAGGTGCTCGGCCGCGCTTATCAGCGCAATCAGAACGATGCGCGGGTCCGCGCCAACCTCGCGCTCGTGCTGGGATTGCAGGGCCGCGAGGCCGAGGCCGAAATCCTCATGAAGGCCGATTTGCCGCCGGACCAGGCCGCGGCCAAGGTCGCGGCGCTGCGGCAGCTGCTGGCGAAGAAGCAGCAGCGGGCGGACAAGTAATCCGCCCCTTTTGGTGTACGCTTACGACGCCTTGCGATGCGGCGCCGAGTTGCGGCTTGACTTGCCCTTCAGCTTCTTCAGCAGCGGTCCGAGCAGCGAGCGCTTCGGCTTCTTCACCTCGCCGCGCCCGGCGAGGCGGTTCGCCATGTTCTGGAACAGCTCGGTGGTGCGGTGGCTCTTGGAGACCTCCGCGATCATCTGGCCGTTATTGGCTGCGGTGGAGAACAGTTTCGAATCGAACGGGATCACCGCGATCGGCTGGCTTTCCATGGTCTTGGCGAACGCCTTGACCTCGATCTCTGCGCGCTTGTGCATGCCGACCTGGTTGAGGCAGTACAGCGGTGGCCGGTCGTTCGGCCGCGCCGCCTTCAGCACGCTCAGCATATTCTTGGTGTTGCGCAAATTGGCGAGATCGGGCTCGGCCACGATGACGATGTCGTCGGCGTTCACCAGTGCGCGCCGCGTCCAGCCGGACCATTGGTGGGGAACGTCGAGCACGATGCAGGGCGTGGTCATGCGCAGCGTGTCGAACACGGCGTCGAAAGCTTCGGCGCCGAAATCATAGACGCGGTCGAGGGTGGCAGGCGCCGCGAGCAGGCTGAGGCGCTCGGTGCATTTGGAGAGCAGGCGCTCCATCAGCGCCGTGTCCGGCCGGTCCTGCGACAGCACCGCGTTGGCGATGCCCTGCACGGGGTCCTGGTTGTAGTCGAGGCCCGCGGTGCCGAAGGCGAGGTCGAGGTCAATCACGACGGAATCGAGCGCGAGGTCACGCGCGATGGTCCAGGCCACATTGTGCGCGACCGTGGAGGCGCCGACGCCGCCCTTGGCGCCGACCACCGCGATGACGCGGCCGGTGATGATGGCCTCGGAGGCCGAGAACAGGCTGCAGATCGAGCGGACGACGTCGAGGGTTTCGACCGGTCCCACCACGTAATCGTTGACGCCGCGGCGCACCAGCTCGCGATAGGGCGCGGTGTCGTTGGGATTGCCGATCACGACCACGCGGGTGCCGGGGTCGCAGACGCCGGCGAGGTCGTCCAGTCCCTCGAGAATGTCGCGCGTACCGTCGGATTCGATCACGATCACGTTCGGCGTCGGCATCGATTCATAGACTTCGATCGCCGCGGCAAGGCCACCGTCCTTGGCGGTGAGGTGCGCCTTGGCGAGCCGGCGGTCCTGCCCTGCCGCGGTCACCGCGGCGAGCGTCTTATCGGTCTCGCAAAAAGCCTGCACCGAGATGCGGGGAACCGGCGCAATGTGTTCCTCGGGGTGCTGCGGATCGTCCGCTTCTTCGTCGTGAATGCCCGTCATTTGCCTGTGTCGCTGAGCTTGGCCTTGTCGGCCTCGGAATTGGGAGTCGAGATCGCAGTGCCCTTGCGATAGCGATCAAAGGCGATGTCGCGCCGCGCGGTATAGGCCGGCGTCTCGGATCGCGGCTGCTCCAGGTCGGCCGGATTGTCGATCATCGCGGCGAGATTACGCTGGCTGGCGCAGCCCAGATTGAAGTAGGGCCGATTCTCGTTGTAGCCGGGATCGAGGATGTTAGGACCGAGGTCTTCCGGCCACAGCCCGCAAGGGCCGGCGACCGCGGCGATCTTCGAATAGCTCAGACGGATGGTGGGCAGCAGCCCGGGATCCTCAGGGCGATAGGGGTGCTGGACGATGGCACGCGACGGCACGCCACCGGATGCGAGCACGGAACGGATTTCCCGATAGGTCGCAGCCGCCGCGCGCGAATTCGCGCTGTCGACGGGAACGTCGACGACGACGGAGCCGGTGCCTTCTCGCACCCAGTCCCGGGCGATGCCCGCGACGTCCGAATGCTGCGCGGCCGACAGGCCACCCCTCGCCTTGCCGACGAAGATCACGATTGACTTCTTGCCTTCCTGCACCGCGATCGGGTGGCGCTGGCGATAGTCGGTCGGCACCGTCTGGGTGACGATCTCGCCGGTGGTGTTGCAGGCGCCCAGCATGAGGGAGAGTCCCGTCAGTGCCAGCGCGACGCCCAGATTGCGACGTCGATCGGCTGTCGTCTTCGTCATCGCTTCATCCCCTCTTGCCCCAAATCCCGCCCCGTTCCCCAGCCGTCCGTTCGTCTCAGTCGATGATGAAGCCGAAATCGCCGGGCGCGCCGGCGATCGGATCGACGCGACGCGCGATGCCATAGAGGCGGTTCATACGGCCGAGCAGCGCGGTCTGCGCGTCCGAGGCCGGGGCGAAGCCGTCGTCGGGCCGCGCCAATTCCTTCTGAGCAACCGCGCGCACCACATAGGGCGTCACGATCACCATCAGCTCGGTCTCGTTGTTGACGAAGTCCTGGCTGCGGAACAGCGCGCCGATGATCGGCACCTGGTCGACGCCGGGCAGGCCGTTGATCGCCTGCTTGGTCTGTTGCTGGATCAGGCCGGCCATCGCCATCGAGCCGCCGGAGGGAATCTCCAGCGTCGTCTCGGCGCGGCGGGTCTGGATCGAGGGGATGGTGATCGAGTTGCTCGAGGTCGAGGACACCGCCTGCGTCAACGTGATCGAATTCGTATTCGACAGCTCCGAGACCTCGGTCATCACGCGCAGGCTGATGCGGCCTTCGCTGAGCACGACCGGGGTGAAGTTCAGGGAGATGCCAAACTTCTTGTAGGTGACCTGGGTGGTGCAGACGTGGGTGACCGGATCGCAGGAATAGCCTGCCGGAATCGGGAATTCGCCGCCGGCAATGAAGGTGGCGGATTCGCCTGAGATCGCGGTCAGGCTCGGTTCGGCGAGCGTGCGCATGACGCCGGCGCTTTCCATTGCGCGCATGGTGGCGCTGACGGTGGCGACGCCCTTGGCGAGGCCGGCAACGCCGAGCCCGTTGCTGCCGACGATCGGGCCGCCCGAGACCGAGAACGGGTTGGAATTGTTGAAATTCACCACCGCGGTGCCGGCGTTCAGGCTGGCGCTGAGATCGACGCCGAGCTGCTTGACGATGTCGCGGCGCACTTCGCCGACGACGACCTTGAGCATCACCTGGTCACGGCCGCGCACGACGATGCTGTTGACGACCTTGTCCGAGCCGCCGACCAGCTTTGCGGCGACCTCGCCGGCCTGCTGGGCCTCGACCGGGCTCGACACCGATCCGGTCAGCATCACGCTGTCGCCGACGCCTTCGATCTGGACGCCCGGCAGCGACTGGCGCAGGGCCGCGCGCATGCCGTTGAGGTCGCGCTTCACTGCGATGTCATAGGAGGCGACCTGCTGGCCGTCGGCGGTGAAGAACACGACGTTGGTCTGGCCGACCTGACCGCCGATGATATAGGCGCGCTGGGCCGAGCGGATCACTGCATTGGCGATCTTGGGATCGGCCACCAGCACGTCCTTGACCTCCCGAGGCAGGTCGATGACGACGGACTTGCCGACGCCAAGCGAGAGAAAACGCGTCTTCGCCGGTGCGATGGTCGCGACCGACGACACGCCGAAATCCGGTGCCTGCATCGGCGCCTGGTCGCCGACCGGCGCATCCGTCGCGCTGACCAGGTCGGGGGCTGCGAGCAGCCCCAGCATCAGCATCGTCCCCGTCCAGAACGAGCGCGTGCGCTTCCCCCGAGGGCGCACGCCCGTCCGATCATCCCCGTAGTTCATGCTATCCCCATCATCACTTCTGTGACGTCAATTGCCGTGCCTGCACCCCGTAACGGATTACGTTCACGCCGCCCGCACGCTTGATCCCCTGGTCCTCAGGCGTGCCGTCCACTGCGTTGGCATCGACGATGCTCCGCAGCGCGAGCTGGAGCGTGCCGCCCTGACGCGCGGCTGCGAGCACTGCGACCTGGTCGGGCCGGAGCTCAAGCGTGACGGTCTTGCCGACGACGGCGTTCTGGCCGTCCTTCTCCTTCGGCGCCTGGTCGATCGCGAGCACGCGGATATTGGTCAGGATGACCTCGGACAGGACGAGATCGTTGCCGCCGGTCGGACCGTTGTTGTTGGCGCCGTCGGGGTTCTTCAGGCGGCGGGTCAGGACGATGTCGACGCGGTCATTCGGAAGGATGAAGCCGCCAGCGGCGGTCTCGGCTGAGATCTCGGTGGAAACGGCGCGCATCCCGGCGGGCAGGATCGCGGCCATGAATCCGGAGCCGTCGGCCTTGACCAGCTTCTGCTCGCGGATCGGCTCACCCTGCATCAGCGGGACGCGGGCGATCGAGCCGGCGATCTGGGTTTGCGCCTCGGGCCTGCTGTCGCGGCGGATGAAGGCGCTGCTCGCGGTCGCTGCCGGCCAGGCCTGCCATTGCAGGTCCTCGGGCTTCACGGCCTGGCCGAGCCCGATGTCGGACTTGGCGACGAGGACCTCGACGGTCGGCAGCTTCTCGGCGGCGGGCAGAACGGTTGCGGGCTTGTTGTCGAAGCCGCTCGCCAGATACGCCGCGACGCCGCCGGCGCCCAGCGCGATGACGAGAACGACAATGCGTGCGGTATTCATACGCTTTTACTCATACGCGGGGCACTCGAACCGCACCTGGCGTGTTCCCCCGCGTCGATGAGTAGGGAGTAAAAGTATAAGGGGTGTTGCGAGGCCGAATGCGATGGCCGGCCACGATGCTGGTTTTCGGCAGATGGTGAACGCGGCGTTATCCGGTCGGCCAGCGGCCCCGTAGATTCACGCAGTACGGAGCGTCCGTTCGAATGACATGCGCGGCGTCATGGTGAATGGGTGGTTAGTGGTGGGTGGGTGCGATCATGCCAATGGGATCGCAGCAGCGCTCCACAACATCGGTGTCGTCCCGGCGAACGCCGGAACCCATAACCCCAGGGAGCAGTTTGACGAAGATTGAGCGCCCGGTACCGCGACCAAGCTCCCCGGATAGATTCCGCAGTATGGGTCCCGGCGTTCGCCGGGACGACGTTGAGGAGAGTTCGCGCGCTCCCCAACGTCATCATTGCAGAGTGCTACTTCGCCCGCTTCTGCTCGATCACGTCCCACACCTTCGCCGCCACATCCGGCCCGCCAAGCCGCGCGATCGCGCGGATGCCGGTCGGCGAGGTCACGTTGATCTCGGTGAGATTGCCGTTGATGACGTCGATGCC
Organism: Bradyrhizobium sp. SBR1B; assembly: GCF_014198205.1. Taxonomy (NCBI): domain Bacteria; kingdom Pseudomonadati; phylum Pseudomonadota; class Alphaproteobacteria; order Hyphomicrobiales; family Nitrobacteraceae; genus Bradyrhizobium; species Bradyrhizobium sp. SBR1B. Next base: position 121,505 of record NZ_JACIHC010000007.1, on the reverse strand, counting down.
GACGAACAGCAGGCCCTTCTCGCGCAGCGCCGGGCCGACGGTGGCGCAGATCTCGCGCTCGCGCGGGGTGAGCTCGGTCTCCTGCGCCGCGCCGCCGCGCACCATGTTGGAACGGAGGTCGTCGGTGGCCGGCACGCGGTTCACTGCGCCAGCGAACTCGCCGTTGACCAGGATGATGCGCTTGTCGCCGTGCTTCACCTCGGGGATGAATTGCTGGATCACCCAGGGCTCCCGGAACGTCACCGAGAACATGTCGAACAGCGAGCCGAAATTCATGTCCTGCGGCATCACGCGGAATACCGCCGCGCCGCCATGGCCGTGCAGCGGCTTCATGACGACGGCGCCGTGCTTGTCGCGGAACGCGTTGATCTCATCTAAGTCGCGCGAGATCAGGGTCGGCGGCATCAACTGCGGAAAATTCATTACGAACAGTTTTTCCGGCGCGTTGCGCACCGAGGCGGGATCGTTGACCACCAGCGTCTTCGGATGGATGCGCTCCAGAAGATGCGTCGAGGTGATGTAGGCGAGGTCGAACGGCGGGTCCTGGCGCAGCAGCACCACGTCGAAGCCGTTCAGCGCCTCGCGCCTGGGTTCGCCGAGCGTGAAATGGTCGCCGGACTCGTCGCGCACGGTCAGGAGCTGAACCGGCGCCACGATCTCCTCGCCGACCATCGAGAGCTTGTCGGGCGTATAATAGGACAGGCCGTGGCCGCGCTTCTGCGCCTCCAGAAGCAGCGCAAAGGTGGAATCGCCCTTGATGTTGATGCGGGCGATGGGGTCCATCTGGACGGCGACGTTCAGTTTCATGGTCTGCCTTTCAGGTCGAGGCGTCGAATGCCGCCAACACATGGCGCGGAAGTGAGCGCGGCGCAATCAGCATGGCGTCGAATCGCAATTCGAATTCGGCATGCTCGGGATGCGCCACGAGCCAGCCTTGCGCGGCGGCGATGATGCGCTGCTGCTGGCGCGGCGTCACGGCGAAGGCGGCGTCATCCAGCGTGGCCCGCGCCTTGACCTCGACGAAGGCGATCAGATTGCGGCGGCGTGCCACGATGTCGATCTCGCCATGCGGGGTGCGGTAGCGTTTGGCCAGGATGCGGTAACCCTTGGCCATCAGATAGGCCGCTGCGCGGCTCTCCGCGGAGATGCCGGTGTGAAACGCGGCGACGCGCTCGGGCGAGGCGACCTTCGGTTCCGCCGGGACCTCAGTCTTTGCCATCGCCGCCCCTTAAGTCTTTGGCAAGCTCGAGCGCGCGGGCATAGACTTCGCGGCGCGGCCGGCCCGAGAGCGCGACCGCATGCGCCACGGCGTCCTTGACGCTGTGCGCGGCAAGCTGTTCGCGCAGGAGATCGTCCAGCGCATCCGATGTCAGCATCTCGGCGTCGGCCGCTGGCGGAGCGATCACCAGCACGAACTCGCCGCGCGTCTCCAGCGTATCGGCCTCGCGCGCCAGCTGGCTCAACGGTGCGCGCGAAATCTCCTCGTGCAGCTTGGTCAGCTCGCGGCAGATCGCGGCCTCGCGCGCTCCCATGATCTCGGCGAGCTCTGCGAGCGTGTCCTGCACGCGGTTGCCGGACTCGAACATCACCAGCGTCGCATCGATGCGCGCGAGCTCGGTCAAGCGCGCCTTTCGCGCGGCTGACTTCGCCGGCAAAAAGCCTTCGAAAAAGAAGCGGTCGGTCGGCAGTGCCGCGACCGACAGCGCCGCCAGCACCGAGGACGGGCCGGGCAGGGCATACACCGCATGGCCGGCGGCGCAGACCTCGCGCACCAGCTTGAAGCCGGGATCGGAGATCAACGGCGTGCCGGCGTCGGAGACCAGTGCAATCGAGCCGCCCTGCCCCAGCGCCTCCAGGATTTTTGGACGCGCGGCTTCCGCATTGTGCTCGTGATATTGCTTGAGCTGCGCGGCGATGGCGTAGCGCTCGGTCAGGCGCCGGGTGATGCGGGTATCCTCGCAGGCGATGACATCGACGCCAGCGAGGGTCTGGAGCGCCCGCAGCGTGATGTCGCCGAGATTGCCGATCGGGGTTGCGACCAGATGGAGGCCCGGTGCCGCCTTCGGCGCCGCAAGCCGATGGGCATCGATGGAGAAACCGCGCGAGGCGGCGTCTTGAGCTTCAGGCGTATTTATCGGGGCCGGCTTTGCGCGCATAATGAAAGCAACTTAGGCACGATCCGCAGGGCTGGGAACCGGCTCGCCGAAAAAGATCGTGCCGAGGTGAGGGGCGAGGAACGGACGGGAATGTGATCGATCCAGGATCACGTCGAGGGGGAGTGAGGGCTCTCACGCCATATTCGCGACCGAAACGCCGCCTTGATGCTGAATGAGCGAGGGCAAACAGCTGCCGGGACAGCAAGGCGGCCGCGTTAAGCGGCTATTATCCTTTTGTTTCGGTTAACTATTTGCCGACAATATGCCTGAATCCGCGGCTTGTGTCGTGGAAAGAATGTCGTGACTGGCCGGCGCCGGCGGGTCAGAAGAGAAGCTGAAATGGTGGGCCCGCTTCATCCAAAATCTCCCGTTCCGGGGTCCCTGATGTCAGGGGCGACCCGCCGGAGCGCGCTCGGCCTGTTGCTCGGCACGCCCCTGCTGTCGGCCTGCGCCGGCGTGCAGCAGAGCCTGAGCCAGTTCTCCAACCCGTTCTCGAGCTCGACGCCGCCGGCTCAACCCGCAGGTCCCCCGCAACAGGCGACGACCGCCGGCACCGGCGGCGTGAAGGTCGCCGTGATCCTGCCGCTCTCGGCCGCCGGCAATGCCGGCTTGGCCGCACAATCCATGCGCAACGCCGCCGAGATGGCGCTGGCCGAGTTCCAGAACCCGAACATCCAGCTGCTGATCAAGGACGACAATGGCAGCCCGCAGGGCGCGCAGGCGTCCGCGCAGCAGGCCGTCGACGAAGGCGCCGAGATCATTCTGGGACCGCTGTTCGCGCAATCGGTGCCGGCGGTGGCGCAGGTCGCGCGCACGCGCGGCATCTCGGTGATCGCGTTCTCGACCGATTCCAGCATCGCCGGCCGCGGCGTCTATCTGCTCTCCTTCCTGCCAGAGTCCGACGTCAATCGCATCGTCGAATATTCCGCCAGCATCGGAAAGCGTTCCGTCGCCGTGCTGGTGCCCGACAATGCCTATGGCAATGTCGTCGAGGCCGCGGTGAAGGCGGCCGTGCCGCGCCGGGGCGGGCGCATCGTCGCCTTCGAGAAATACGGCGCCGATCGCGCCACACCGGCGCGCACCGTGGCGCAGCAGCTCGGCAGCGCGGATGCGTTGTTCATTGCCGATGACGGCGATGCCGTGGTGACGGTCGCAGATGCGATGACCGCGGCGGGCGCGAACTTACGCAACATCCAGCTGCTCGGCACCGGCCTGTGGGACAATCCGCGGGTCTATGCGAATGCGAACCTGCAAGGCGGCCTCTATGCCGCGCCCGACCCGGCCGGCTTCCGCGCCTTCTCCGGTCGCTACCGCACCAAATACGGCGCGGAGCCGATTCGCACCGCAACGCTGGCCTATGACGCGGTCGCTCTGGTCGCCGCGCTGGCGCGGACGCAAGGCACCACGCGCTTCTCGCCCGACGTGCTGACCAATCCGTCCGGCTTCGCCGGCATCGACGGCCTGTTTCGTTTCCGCGCGGATGGCACCAATGAGCGCGGGCTTGCGGTGATGAAAGTGACGAACGGCGGCGGCGTTGCGGTCGCGGGCTCGCCGAAGAGTTTTGGGGCGTAGCTCAGGACGACGGTGCCGTAGGGTGCGCAAAGCGAAGCGTGCCCACGAACTTCATGCGAATTGCTGAGAGAAGGTGGGCACGGCGCAAGTGCGCCTTTGCCCGCCCTACGGCATCTCGCTACGCCGCGAGATCCGCGACCACCGCATCCAGCACCGGAAAACCGCTGCTGGTCACGCGCAGCCGGCCCGTCGCATCCACCGTGATCGCGCCTTCCTCGCGCAGGAGCGCGATGCGCTTCGGATCGAGCGGGCGACCGGAGAGGGCTTTGTAGCGCTCGGGGTCGATGCCTTCGGCGAGACGCAATCCCATCAGCAGGAATTCGTCGGCGCGCTCTTCGCTGTTGAGGAGATCGTCGGTGACGACACCATGGCCGTTGGTCTCGACCCGCATCAGCCAGGCCTCGGGACGCTTCTCGGTGGCGGTCGCATGCCTGACGCCGTCGATGTCGAGCCGGCCATGCGCGCCGGGGCCGATGCCGGCATATTCCTCACCGCGCCAGTAGACCAGATTGTGCCGGCACTCGGCGCCGCGCCGCGCGTGATTGGAGATCTCGTAGGCGGGCAGGCCGAGCTTGTCGCAGGTCTCCTGCGTGACGTCGTAGAGCGCGCGCGAGACCGCTTCGTCCGGCGTCTTCAATTTGCCGGCCTGGTGCAGGCCGAAGAACGGCGTGCCCTCCTCGATCGTCAATTGATAGAGCGACAGATGCTCGGCCGCTTCGTCGATAGCGAGACGCAGTTCATCGGCCCACATCGCCGGCGTCTGGTCGGGACGGGCGTAGATCAGATCGAACGAATAGCGATCGAACGAGCGGCGCGCGATCGCGACCGCATCGAGCGCCTCGCGCGCGCTGTGCAGGCGGCCCAGAGCTTTCAGCGAGGCATCATCGAGCGCTTGTACGCCGAGCGAAACGCGGTTTACGCCGGCGGTGCGATAGCCGGCAAAGCGCGTGGCTTCGACGCTGGTCGGATTCGCCTCCAGCGTCACCTCGACATCGCCGGCGACGGTCCAGTGCTTGCCGATCGCGTCGAGCACCGCGCCGACGGTTGCGGGCTGCATCAGCGAGGGCGTGCCGCCGCCGAGAAAGATCGAGGTGACTTCACGGCCGGGCGAGCGCTCGGCGGTGGCCGCGATCTCCTGCGCGAAGGCGGATGCGAAGCGCGCCTCGTCGATCGCGGCGTGACGGACATGGCTGTTGAAGTCGCAATAGGGACACTTCGACAGGCAGAACGGCCAGTGCACGTAGACGCCGAAGGCTGCGGATTCTTGTTTTGACGCGTTTTCCTGGCGCGAACCGGTATCCACTTCGCTCGAAAACGCTCTATCGCGGCTCAAGGCAGATCTCCGCCAGTTTCACGAAGGCGCGGGCGCGATGCGACAGGCCGAGGCCAAGCGGCGGCAGGCCGTGCTTCTCGATGCTCTCCATCTCGCCGAAGGTGCGATCATATCCGTCAGGCAGGAACATCGGATCGTAACCAAAACCGGCGGTGCCGCGCGGCGGCCAGACCAGCGTGCCGTCGACGCGCGCCTCGACCTCATCGAGATGATCGTCGGGCCAGGCGACGCAGAGCGCGGAGACGAAATGCGCCTTGCGCTTCTCCGGGCTCGTCGCGCCACGCTCCTGCAGCAGGCGTTCGATCTGTGCCATCGCCGCGTTGAAGTCTTTGCCTGGGCCGGCCCAGCGCGCGCTGTAGATGCCGGGCGCACCATCCAGTGCGTCGACCACGATGCCGGAATCGTCGGCAAAGGCGGGAAGCCTGGTCGCCTGCGCCGCCGCGATCGCCTTGATCGCGGCATTGCTGCGGAAATCGTTGCCGGTCTCGTCCGGTTCGGCGAGGCCGAGCTCACCGGCCGACACCGCCTCGATGCCGTACGGCGCGAGCAGCTCCTTCATCTCGGCCAGCTTGCCGGGATTATGGGTGGCGATGACGAGCTTTCCGGTGATTCGGCGGTGCATGGGCCTATTGACTACGCCACAGCCAGTTTCTGCAAGTCCACGAGACGCGCGATGCCTTTTTGCGCCAAGGCGATCAGCTTCAGGAACTCGTCCTGCGTAAAAGGCTCGCGTTCCGCGGTGCCCTGCACCTCGATGATGCGGCCATCGCCGGTCATGACGAAATTGGCGTCGGTCTGGGCTTCCGAATCCTCGGCGTAGTCGAGATCGAGCACCGGCGTGCCGTTGTAGATGCCGCAGGAGATCGCGGCGACGTTGTCGCGCATCACGTTGGCCTTGATCATGTTGCGCGCCTTCATCCAGTTGATGCAATCGGCGAGCGCGACCCAGGCACCGGTGATCGAGGCCGTGCGCGTGCCGCCGTCGGCCTGGAGCACGTCGCAATCGACCGTGATCTGGCGCTCGCCGAGCGCTTCGAGATCGACGATGGTGCGAAGCGAGCGGCCGATCAGGCGCTGGATCTCGACGGTGCGGCCGCTCTGCTTGCCGGCGGAAGCCTCGCGGCGGGTGCGCTCGGAGGTCGCGCGCGGCAGCATGCCGTATTCGGCGGTGACCCAGCCGCGGCCCTGGCCCTTCAGCCACGGCGGCAGGCGATCTTCCAGCGTGGCGGTGACCAGCACATGGGTGTCGCCGAACTTCACCAGGCAGGAGCCTTCCGCATATTTGACCACGCCGCGCTCCAGCGTCACGGGGCGCAATTCGTCGGGCGCACGGCGGCTTGGCCGCATGGGAAATCCTCCAAAACTCGTCGGTATAGGGCTGTTCGCGGTGCTTGTAGGTGGGGTGAGGGTATGCGGCAAGGGGAAAGGACAAGGCTTTTTCACCCTCGGTTTTCCACCCTGCAAACGCGACGCTTGTCAGAACCCTCCTGGATGGACAAATTATGAGCATCTGAGAGGAGTTACCGTCTGTGGCCCATCACGATCCGATCCATCTGATCGCGCCGCGCGCAGGCCTCGCCCAGCTCAACGAGCGTTCTCGCGACATCTTTCGTCAAATTGTCGAAAGTTATCTCGCGACCGGTGAGCCCGTGGGCTCGCGCAATATCTCGCGCCTTATCGCCATGCCGCTGTCGCCGGCCTCGGTCCGCAACGTCATGGCCGATCTGGAACAGCTCGGTCTGATCTACGCCCCGCACACCTCCGCCGGCCGGCTGCCGACGGAACTCGGCCTGCGTTTCTTTGTCGATGCCCTGATGCAGGTCGGCGACCTCAACGAGGCCGAGCGGCAGTCGATCCAGAGCCAGCTCACCTCCGTCGGCCAGGCCCAATCGGTCGAGGCAGCGCTGGACCAGGCGCTGACGCGTCTGTCCGGCCTCACGCGGGCCGCCGCGGTGGTGCTGACGCCGAAATCCAATGCGCGGCTGAAGCACATCGAATTCGTCCGGCTGGAACCCGAGAGGGCGCTGGTGATCCTGGTCGGTGAGGACGGCCAGGTCGAAAACCGCGTGCTGTCGCTACCCCCCGGAGTTCCCTCCTCGGCAATCACCGAAGCCGGCAATTTCCTCAATGCGCGCATCCGTGGCCGCACTCTGGCCGAGGCGCGGCTCGAGCTCGAGACGGCACTTGGACAGGCCCGCGCCGAGCTCGATCAGCTTGCACAGAAGGTGATTTCCGCCGGCATCGCCAGCTGGTCCGGCGGCGAGAACGAGGATCGCCAGCTCATCGTCCGCGGCCACGCCAATCTGCTCGAAGACCTGCACGCGCTGGAGGATCTGGAACGGGTGCGCCTGCTGTTCGACGATCTCGAGACCAAGCGCGGCGTGATCGACCTGCTGGGACGCGCCGAGACCGCCGAGGGCGTGCGCATCTTCATCGGCAGCGAGAACAAGCTGTTTTCGCTGTCGGGATCCTCCACCATCATCTCACCGTATCGGGATGCCGCCGGCCATATCGTCGGCGTTCTGGGCGTGATCGGGCCGACACGGCTGAATTATGCCCGTGTGATCCCGACCGTGGACTACGCCGCCCGCATCGTCAGCCGCCTTTTGGGAGGCTGACCGGCGTTTCCGCCGATCACGGGCGCTTGATTTTCGGCGCTTTAGGCACGATATCCGGGCCAACAATCCCTGGAAACGAGTTCGAGATTAGAGCCGATGACCGAGCAAGACCGGCAACCCGAAGACACGACTGCAGCGACCGGCGAGCCCGTGGTGTCAAAACCCTACATCATGCCCGACGATCCCGAGCCCGGCTCGGTCGAGCTGTTGCAGAAGGAAGCCGCCGAGGCGCGCGACCGCATGTTGCGGACGCTGGCCGAGATGGAGAATCTGCGCAAGCGCACCACCAAGGAGGTCGCTGACGCCCGGCTCTACGGCATCACCGGCTTTGCCCGCGACGTGCTCGACATCGCGGACAATCTCCAGCGCGCGCTCGATGCCGTCCCGGCCGAGGCCCGTGCCGCGGCCGATCCCGGCCTGATCGCGCTGATCGAGGGCGTCGAGCTCACCGAGCGTTCGCTGCTCAACGCGCTGGAAAAGCACGGCGTCAAGAAGCTCGATCCGCAGGGCCAGAAGTTCGACCCGAACTTCCACCAGGCGATGTACGAAGTGCCCGATGCGTCGGTGCCGTCAGGCACCGTGGTGCAGATCATGCAGGCCGGCTACACCATCGGCGAGCGCGTGCTGCGCCCGGCCTTGGTCGGTGTCGCCAAGGGCGGCGCGAAGGCGGCGGCCGCGGCGAACAACAACGAGTCGAGCGGCGCGGCGAATTGAGTTTCAGACCCTCATGGTGAGGAGCCGCGCGTTTGCGCGGCGTCTCGAACCATGAAGGCCAAGATGTAACGGCGGGGCCTTCATCCTTCGAGACGCGCGCGAAGAAGCGCGCTCCTCAGGATGAGGGTCTGACAGTGTCGCGCGTGTCCTACGCGCTCACCGCGATGTCCGCAGACTGAATCCGCTTCACGCCGGCCTTGGCCATATCGGCCCAGGCTTTTGCCAGCGAGCCCTGATTGTCGATGCCGCGGCAGGCGTCTTCCACCACATAGACCTCGAAGCCAGCCTTGCGCGCGTCGAGCGCGGTCCAGGCGACGCAGAAATCCGTCGCGAGCCCTGCGACGAAGACGCGCTTGATCTTGCGCCCCTTGAGATAGCCGGCAAGTCCGGTCGAGGTCTTGCCGTCGGCTTCGAGGAAGGCCGAATAGCTGTCGACGTCCTTGTGAAAGCCCTTGCGGATGATCAGCTCGGCGTGCGGGATCGCAAGGTCCTTCGACAGCGAAGCGCCGTCGGTGCCCTGCACGCAATGGTCGGGCCACAGCACCTGCTTGCCGTAGGGAAGGTCGACGGTCTCGAACGGCTTCTTGCCGGAATGCACCGACGCAAACGAGATGTGGCCCGGCGTGTGCCAGTCCTGCGTCATCACCACGTTGGCAAACGCCTTCGAGATCTTGTTGATGACGGGCACCACCTGCTCGCCTTCCTTCACGGCGAGGCTGCCGCCCGGCAGGAAGCAGTTCTGCACGTCGATCACGAGCAGCGCGGAGGCATCGTCCGGCTTGATCGATGCCGCTGCAAAGAGCGCGTTGGGCGCGAGAGTCACCAGCGCCGTCGTTCCAAGCATTGCCAAGACTTGTCGCCGATCCAGCATCGTTCGCCTCCCTCCAGGATGATCCAACGGAGACGAAGCCTAGTTCCGTTCGTATACGAACAGAAGCCCGAAAATGCGGCCGGTAGTGGCGAGGGGGGCTCTTGCCGCGTGCTCGGTGCAACCTCTCCCGCTTGCGGGGGAGGTCGCGCGAAGGGCCGGGTGGGGGCTCTCTCCACATCGGGAGTGCCCCTATGCGGAAGCACCCTCTCCCCAACCCTCCCCCGCAAGCGGGGGAGGGAGCGCATTTCGTTCGGAGATGTAGCCTAGCCCTTCGGCTGAATCCCGTCGCGCACGGCGCGGAAGCGGGTGAAGGCGGCCAGCCACTGGTCGCGCGGCGCGCTGGCGATGATGCGCAGCGAGGCGCCGCCGCTCGAGAAGCGGATCCACTGCACCACGGTCACCGGGACCTTGTCCTTGCCGCTGACGCCGTCGATCCGGGTCTCGAAGCCCTGCTGGCCGTTGATGCGGATCGGCTCGGACATGGTGACGCGCGATTCACGCACGCCGGGGATCTGCAGCGCCGCCTCCTGGGCGAAGCGGGCGCGGTCGTCGGCGGCTTGCGGCGTGGCGCCGATCAGACCGAGGATCATGAATGGCTTCGACTCATAGCCTGCGCTCTCATTGCCGTCGGCGAGGATGATGCTGCTGCCCGGCGCGAGGGTCCGGATGTCCTTGAATTCGGCGAGATCGGTGATCCTGAACGGCATCAGCGCGATCTGCTCCTCGACCGAGACCTGCTTGCGGGTGACGGTGCTGGCGAACATCTGCCGCACCGCCTCATCCGTGTAGATCTTGGTCGCATTCTCCGGGACCTGCACCGCGACATAGCCGGAGAAGCCGGCGCCCGGCACGATCATCGAATAGCGCTTCACCGGGGTGTCGCCGGCCTTGCCGCTTTCGGTGGTGAAATAGGCGAGGCCCGCCGGCGTCTCGATCTTGTCCTGCTTGACGCCGCCGGCGCCGGCCGGATTGGAATTGAAGGCGCTCACGACCTCGCCATAGGCCGCCGGCGGCAGCTCGGTGATCAACACCTTGACGCTGCCGTCCTCGCTCTCGAAGCCCGGAAAGGTTTTTGCCGTGCTGAGACCGACCAGCGGCACCATGCCGAGGCGCAAGCCGGGCGGAAACACGGCATCGGCGGCGAGGGCCGGAAACGCGGAGGCGATCAGGAGGGCGAGCGCGGCGAGGGGGCGGTTCAGCTTCATGGGCACTCTGATTGGTTCACATTGAGGCCGTTCGATGGTCGGCCACCGGGCCGCATTGTCGCGCGAAGCAGCTGCGGCGGCTGACCGGCCGGTCCGCCTTTTACCGGGTTTGGGCGTGCGGCAACAGGGCGGGCGGACTTGCGGTAGCGGGGGCTTGCTGAAGCCTGAACCTGTTAATAATTCCTCACCCGCAAGGGCGGTTGAGCCCGGATATCATCGTCCAAAACCCAATGTTTTCACGGCAGAAACGTAGCTTCGGTCCTTGCGGGCCCCTCCCCCCCTCCTATATGAGCCTCAATCATCGCAATATCGCGGATGTTTGATCTTAGGGGGTTTCGGTCGGGTGCCTTCTGGGCCCAGCCAACCTGCCGCAAAAACAAGGATATCAGGACCATGGGAAAGGTCATTGGGATCGACCTCGGCACCACGAACTCGTGCGTCGCCGTGATGGATGGCAAGAACGCCAAAGTCATCGAGAATTCCGAAGGCATGCGCACGACGCCTTCGATCGTCGCCGTGACGGACGACGGTGAGCGCCTCGTCGGCCAGCCGGCCAAGCGCCAGGCCGTCACCAATCCCGAGCGCACCTTCTTCGCAGTGAAGCGCCTCATCGGCCGCCGCTACGACGACCCGATGGTCGAGAAGGACAAGAAGCTCGTCCCCTACAAGATCGTGAAGGCTTCCAACGGCGACGCCTGGGTCGAGGCCGACGGCCAGACCTACTCGCCCTCGCAGGTCTCGGCGTTCATCTTGCAGAAGATGAAGGAGACCGCGGAAGCCCATCTCGGCCAGAAAGTCGATCAGGCCGTCATCACCGTTCCCGCCTACTTCAACGACGCCCAGCGCCAGGCGACCAAGGACGCCGGCAAGATCGCGGGCCTCGAAGTGCTGCGCATCATCAACGAGCCGACCGCGGCCGCGCTCGCCTATGGCCTCGACAAGACCAAGACCGGCACGATCGCCGTGTACGATCTCGGTGGCGGCACGTTCGATATTTCGATCCTCGAGATCGGCGACGGCGTGTTCGAGGTGAAGTCGACCAACGGCGACACCTTCCTCGGCGGCGAAGACTTCGACATGCGCCTGGTCGGCTATCTCGCCGACGAATTCCAGAAGGAGCAGGGCATCAACCTGCGCAACGACAAGCTCGCCTTGCAGCGCCTGAAGGAAGCCGCTGAAAAGGCCAAGATCGAGCTGTCCTCGACGACGCAGACCGAGATCAACCTGCCGTTTATCACCGCGGACCAGACCGGCCCGAAGCATCTGACGATGAAGCTCACCCGCGCCAAGTTCGAAGCGCTGGTCGACGACCTCGTCCAGAAGACCGTCGAGCCCTGCCGCAAGGCGCTGAAGGACGCCGGCGTCACCGCCGGTGAGATCGGCGAAGTGGTTCTGGTCGGCGGCATGTCGCGCATGCCGAAGGTCCAGGAAGTCGTGAAGCAGCTGTTCGGCAAGGAGCCGCACAAGGGCGTCAACCCGGACGAAGTCGTGGCGATCGGCGCTGCGATCCAGGCCGGCGTGCTCCAGGGCGACGTCAAGGACGTGCTGCTGCTCGACGTCACCCCGCTGTCGCTGGGCATCGAGACGCTGGGCGGTGTGTTCACCCGCATCATCGACCGCAACACCACGATCCCGACCAAGAAGAGCCAGGTGTTCTCGACCGCCGAGGACAACCAGAACGCGGTCACCATCCGCGTCTTCCAGGGCGAGCGTGAAATGGCGGCCGACAACAAGATGCTCGGCCAGTTCGACCTGATGGGCATTCCGCCGGCTCCGCGCGGCATGCCGCAGATCGAGGTGACCTTCGACATCGACGCCAACGGCATCGTCAACGTCTCGGCCAAGGACAAGGCCACCGGCAAGGAGCAGCAGATCCGCATCCAGGCCTCCGGCGGCCTGTCGGAAGCCGACATCGAGAAGATGGTCAAGGACGCCGAGGCCAATGCCGAGGCCGACAAGAAGCGCCGCGAGGCCGTCACCGCCAAGAACGAGGCGGATGGTCTGGTGCATTCGACCGAGAAGGCTTTGGCCGAGCACGGTTCGAAGGTCGGCGAGACCGAGCGCCGCGCCATCGAGGATGCCGTCGGCGACCTCAAGGAAGCGCTGAAGGGCGACGATGCCGAGGCGATCAAGGCCAAGACCCAGACGCTGGCCCAGGCTTCGATGAAGCTCGGCGAGGCCATGTACAAGCAGCAGGCCGAGGCCGACGCCAAGAAGGACGCGGCCAAGGACGACGTCGTCGACGCGGAATTCACCGAAGTCGACGACGACAAGAACAACAAGAAGTCCGCCTGAACCCCAAGAGGGTCATGATGCGGACGGCTTGGACCCCACACGCTCTACCGGCCTCCTCCTTCGCGGGGGAGGCCGCCGTGTCGGGACGGACGGGCGGGTCGCCCGTTACGATCGATCAATTCCCAGCCGTTATGCTGAACGCCGCCACGCCGCCCTCTGCCGCCAAGCAGAAGGCTGCCTATATCGTCGTGTGGCGACGTCGTTTCGCTCCGACTTGAATCGCGATTGGATAGACCGAGTCCCACATGTCCACGTCCACCAAGCGCTGCTATTACGAAACCCTCGAAGTCGAGCGCGATGCCGACGAATCCGTCTTGAAATCGTCGTTCCGCAAGCTGGCGATGAAGTTCCATCCGGACCGCAATCCCGGGGACGACACCAGCGAAGTCAAGTTCAAGGAAATCAACGAGGCCTACGAGGTCCTCAAGGACAAGGACAAGCGCGCCGCCTATGACCGTTACGGCCATGCCGCCTTCGAGCAGGGCGGCGGCGGCGCCGGCTTCGGTGCGGGCTTTGCCTCTTCCTTCTCCGACATTTTCGAAGATCTGTTCGGCATGGCCGGGCAGCGCGGCCGCGGCGGCCGCGAGCGCGGCGCCGACTTGCGCTACAATATGGAAATCACGCTCGAGGAAGCCTTCGGCGGCAAGACCGCGCAGATCGAGATTCCGGTCTCGGTCACCTGCGAGGCCTGCTCGGGCATCGGCGCCAAGGCGGGAACCAAGCCGAAGACCTGTTCGAGCTGCGGCGGCGCCGGCCGCGTGCGGCAGTCGCAGGGCTTCTTCACGCTGGAGCGCACCTGTCCGGGCTGCCAGGGCCGCGGCCAGATGATCGAGGATGCCTGCCCGTCCTGCTCGGGCCAAGGCCGCGTGACCCGCGAGCGGAATCTTTCGGTCAACATTCCCCCGGGTGTCGAGGACGGCACAAGGATCAGGCTCGCCGGCGAGGGCGAGGCCGGGGTTCGCGGTGGTCCGCCCGGCGACCTCTATATCTTCCTGTCGCTGGCCCAGCACCAGTTCTTCCAGCGCGATGGCGCCGATCTGCATTGCCGTGTGCCGATCTCGATGGTGACGGCCGCGCTCGGCGGCGAATTCGAGGTGCCGACCATCGAGAAGAGCAAGGCCAAGGTGAAGGTGCCGGCCGGGACCCAGTCGAACCGCCGGTTCCGCATTGCATCAAAAGGCATGCCGGTGCTGCGGTCGCGCCAGATGGGCGACATGTATGTTCAGGTCGTGGTCGAGACCCCGCAGAACCTCACCAAGAAGCAGCAGGAATTGCTGGCTGAGTTCGAAAAGCTGTCCTCCGGCAACACCCAACCGGAATCCGAGGGCTTCTTCGCCAAGGTCAAGGATTTCTTCGGTAATCGGGCGAGTTGACCCGGCTTGACCATACCGCTTTCGGCCTATACGTCTTTATGACCATTTTCTGACACGCGGTCCCGCGGTCCCGTCCGGTCCTGACATGCCATTGCCATCGTCCGCGCGTGCGTTGAAGAAGCCTCGTCTCGATGACGAGGTGCGCTTCCTCAGATCATGGATCGAAAAGCCCCTGCACATGGGCGCCGTGATGCCGTCGGGCAAGCTGCTGGCCCGGACCATGGCCCATTATGTCGATGTCGATTCAGACGCGCCCGTGGTCGAGCTCGGGCCTGGCACCGGCGCCATCACCTCAGCCCTGATCGAACGCGGCGTCGACCAGAAACGTCTCGTCCTCGTCGAATACAATCCCGGCTTCTGCGCGCTGCTGCGCGACCGCTATCCGCAGGCCAAGGTTGTGCAGGGCGACGCCTATCGCCTGCGTGACACGCTCTGGAACGTCCTGAGCGCGCCGGCCTCCGCGGTCGTCTCCGGCCTGCCGCTCGTGACAAAACCGATGCTGACGCGGCTGCGGCTGATCCGCGACGCCTTCACGGCGCTCGCGCCGGGCGCGCCCTTCGTCCAGTTCACCTATGCGGTGGTACCGCCGATCCCGAAATCGCTGCCCGGCGTGTCCACAGAGGCGTCGGAACGGATCTGGATGAACCTTCCGCCGGCCCGCGTCTGGGTGTATCGCAAGGACTAATTCCGCCGGCTTGGTTCTTTGCGCGGCGGGCTCGTTTCGCCGAACGCATTGGATTGAATGTCAGCTCCCAAGATCCTGATCATTCCCGGCTCGCTGCGCACCGGCTCGCACAATGCGAAGCTGGCGGCCGTCATAGCCTATGAATTCGCCCGGGCCGGCGTCGACGTCACCCGCATCTCGCTCGCCGATTTTCCGCTGCCGATCTATGACGGCGATCTCCAGGCCAAGTCCGGCCTGCCCAAGCACGCGATCAACCTCAAGCGCATGATCGGCGCGCATCATGGCGTGCTGATCGTCTCGCCCGAATACAATGCCTCGGTGCCGCCGCTGCTCAAGAACGCGATCGACTGGGTCAGCCGCGTGCACGATCTGCACGAGGCGCGCGGCGATGTGTTTCGCAACCGCGCCTTCGCGCTCGCCGGCGCCTCGCAGAGCCGGCTCGGTGCGGCTCGCGCGCTGCAGGCGTTGCGGCTGATCCTGACCTCCTGCCACGCCAATGTGATTGCCAGCCAGCTCACGCTCGCCTTTGCCGACCAGGCCTATGACGATATGGACAGGCTCAAGAACGAGGGCGACATCGCCGCGTTGAAGGAGCTGGTGGCGCGATTGATCGACATTTCTCAACGCATGATGTGAGGTGACATGACGCCAGCCGAGATCGCCCCCAAGGACCGCCTGATCGTCGCGCTCGATCTGCCCAGCGTCGATGCCGCGGAGGCGACGATCAACCGCCTCGGCGACAGCGTCAGCTTCTACAAGATCGGCTACCGACTCGCTTATGCCGGCGGATTGCCGCTGGTCGGCAGGCTCGCCGACAAGGGCAAGAAGGTCTTTCTCGATCTCAAGCTGCACGACATCGGCAACACCGTGATGCAAGGCGTCGAAAGCATCACCAGGCTTGGCGCCACATTCCTCACCGTGCACGCCTATCCGCAGACCATGAAGGGCGCGGTCGAAGGCCGCGGCAATTCCAGCCTGAAGATCCTCGCCGTCACGGTGCTGACCTCCTACAACGAGGACGATCTGCACGCGGCCGGCTATCGGCTCGGCGTCTCCGAGCTGGTCGAGGCCCGCGCGCAGCAGGCCCAGGTGCTTGGCATCGACGGACTGGTGTCCTCGCCTGAGGAGGTTGGGGCCTTGCGCAAGATCGTCGGGCACCAGATGCATCTCGTCACCCCCGGCATCCGGCCGGTCGGTTCGGCGACCGGCGACCAGAAGCGCATCATGACGCCGGGCCGCGCGATCGCGGCCGGCGCCGATTATCTCGTCGTCGGACGGCCGGTCGTCGAAGCCGCCGATCCGAAGGCGATTGCGGAAGCCATCCAGGCCGAGATCGCGCAAGCGCTCGGCTAATCAACAAACAAGGGAGAAGAACAATGGCAAAAGGCTACTGGATCGGGCGCGTCGATGTGAGCAGTGACGAGGGCTACAAGCCCTATGCCGTCGCCAATGGTCCGATCTTCAAGAAGTGGGGTGGCCGCTTTGTTGTCCGCGCCGGCAAGTTCACCACCGTCGAAGGCGCTAGCCGCACCCGCAACGTCGTGATCGAATTCCCGGACTACGAGACCGCGATCGCCTGCTACAATTCGCCGGAGTACCAGGCCAACATCAAGGTGCGCCAGCCCCACTCGGTCGCCGATCTCATCATCATCGAGGGCTATGACGGTCCGCAGCCGTCTGACTCGTAGATTTCGACTGCGGCGCTCTCTTACCCTCCCCTGGAGGGGGAGGGTCGATCGCGCGCAGCGCGAGCGGGGTGGGGTGATCTCTCCACTCGGGCACTGTGCGCCGGGGAGAGACCGTCACCCCACCCCGCTGTGCATTCCGCTTCGCTGCATGCCCAGCGACCCACGAGCGAGCTACGCTCGTCTCGGACCCCTCCCAGGGGAGGGTGCAAGCATGCCGCGCGTTCCTGCCCCTCGGTTGCCGGAACTGCGTCCCCCCGCTACAACGGCCGTGAGAGGATCACACCATGTCCGACATGCGCCTGATTGTTGCTGGAGCCGGTGGCCGGATGGGCCGCGCGCTGGTGCGGGCGATTGCCGAGAGCAAAGGCGCGGTGCTGGCCGGCGCGCTCGAGGCCCCCGGCTCGGAGCTGCTCGGCAAGGATGCCGGTGTGCTCGCAGGGCTGCCGGCCAACGACATCAAGCTCTCCGCTGACCTCTGGGCGATGTCGAAGGAGGCCGACGGCATCCTCGACTTCACCGTTCCGGCGGCGACCATCGCCAATGTCGCGATCGCGGCACAGCGCGGGATCGTGCATGTCGTCGGCACGACCGGGTTGTCCGGCTCCGACAACGCCGTGATCAAGAGCGTCACCAACCGCGCCGTCGTGGTGCAATCAGGCAATATGAGCCTCGGCGTCAATCTGCTGGCCGCCGTGGTCAAGCGCGTCGCCAAGGCGCTCGACCAGAGTTTTGATATCGAGATCGTCGAGACCCATCACCGCATGAAGGTCGACGCGCCATCCGGCACCGCGCTGATGCTGGGGCAGGCCGCAGCCAGCGGTCGCGGCGTCACCCTCGATGACCATTCCGAGCGCGGCCGTGACGGCATCACCGGCGCGCGCAGGCCGGGCAATATCGGTTTCGCCTCGTTGCGCGGCGGCACCGTCGCCGGCGATCACAGCGTCACCTTCCTCGGCCCGTTCGAGCGCCTGACGCTGTCGCATCAGGCCGAGGACCGCATGCTGTTCGCCCATGGCGCGCTGAAGGCGGCGCTCTGGGCACACGGCAAGAAGCCCGGGCACTACTCCATGGCCGACGTGCTCGGCCTGTCCGACATCTAATCGAACTTAACGGAAAGCAGTCAATGAGCGAACGTCTTCTCGTGCTCGTGCGCCACGGCCAGAGCGAATGGAATCTGAAGAACCTGTTCACGGGTTGGAAGGACCCTGACCTCACCGAGCTCGGCGTCAAAGAAGCCACGGAAGCCGGCCGCAAGCTGAAGGCGCAGGGCCTCGTGTTCGACGTCGCCTACACTTCGGTGCTCACGCGCGCGCAGCACACGCTCGACCTCATTCTCGGCGAGCTCGGCCAGGAGGGCTTGCCGACGGCCAAGAACCTCGCGTTGAACGAGCGCGACTACGGCGATCTCTCCGGCCTCAACAAGGACGACGCGCGCAAGAAATGGGGTGAGGACCAGGTGCTGATCTGGCGCCGCTCCTACGACGTGCCGCCGCCCGGCGGCGAAAGCCTGAAGGATACGCTCGCGCGCGCGCTGCCGTATTACGTGCAGGAGATCCTGCCCGGCGTGCTCAACGGCAAGCGTACCCTCGTCGCCGCCCACGGCAATTCGCTGCGCGCGCTGATCATGGTGCTGGAAAAGCTCTCGCCCGAAGGCATCTTGAAGCGCGAGCTGGCGACGGGTGTGCCGATCATCTACCGCCTCAACGCGGATTCGACCGTGGCCTCGAAGCTCGATCTGGCGGGTTAAGGACGGTCCCGTAGGGTGGGCAAAGGCGCACAGCGCCGTGCCCACGATCTTTCCATGATAGCTGACGTAAGGTGGGCACGCTTCGCTTTGCCCACCCTACGGCAGTGTGCTTGCGGTGCCTACTGCATCCCCAGCTGTCCGGCCTCCCAGCCCAGCATCGCCTGCTTGCGGGTGATGCCCCAGTGATAGCCGGTGAGCGTGCCGCTCTTGCCGAGCGCGCGGTGGCAGGGCACGACGAACGAGACCGGGTTCTTGCCGACTGCCGCGCCGACGGCACGCGAGGCCTTCGGGCTGTTGATGTTGCAGGCGATGTCGGAATAGGACACCGCGCGCCCCATCGGGATTTTCAGCAGCGTCTCCCACACCCGGACCTCGAAATCGGTGCCGATCATCACCACGCGCAGCGGCTGGTCCGGCCGCCACAGCTTCGTATCGAAGATGCGCGCAGCGAGCGGCGCCGTGCCTTCGTGATCCTCGACATAGGTGGCGTTCGGCCAGCGCCGGGTCATGTCAGCGAGCGCAATCTTCTCCTCGCCGTGATCGGCGAAGGCAAGCCCCGACAGGCCGCGGTCGGTCGCGATCACGATCGCGGTGCCGAACGGCGAGGGGTGAAAGCCGTAACGCAGGGTCAGGCCAGCGCCGCCGTTCTTCCATTCGCCTGGCGACATGGCTTCGTGGGTCACGAAGAGATCGTGCAGCCGTCCCGGGCCTGACAGCCCGGAGTCGAGCGCGGCGTCGAGAATGCTCGCGGAATCGCGCAAGAGGCCTTTGGCGTGATCGAGCGTCAGCGCTTGCATGAAAGCCTTCGGCGTGATCGAGGCCCAGCGGCGGAACAGATGGTGCAGCTCATCCGGCGTGACCCCGGCCGCATCCGCCATCGCCTCGATGGTCGGCTGCGCGCGCCAGTTCTCCGAGATGAAGGCGATCGCCCGGCGCACCGAATCATAGTCGCGCAGCGCGGCGTTCTGGGTGCCCGGCCTGGCCAGGCGCTGGTCATGTATGGCGAGTGTCATCATGACTGGAAATGTAGGAGAGGGACGGGTGGGAAACCACCCGATTTCTGACTGCGCTCAGGTCACCGGATTGTAGGTCGGGCCGCGCCGGGCGGCATTCAGGGCGCCGACCAAAGCATTGTAAAAACTCGCTTTTTCCTCCGGCCCGAGAAAGCCGGCAATGAGAATCCGGCGGCCGCGCGAGATCAGATAGAGGTGCTCGATGCCGTATTCCTCGTCGACCTCCTGGTCGATCCGGACCCAGAGCGGATTGAACGTCCATTCCGAGACCTGGCCGCGATGGCTGACGCGGCGCACGCGCAGCTCCGACGGCGTGACCACGATCTCCTCGCTGGCCCGCGCCGCGCGGAAATTGGCCTTGAAGGCCCACCAGATCACGAGAACGTCGAGGCCGAAGAAACCGAACACCGGCCAGGCACCCATCATCAGGAAGGCGAGGCCCGTGACGAAGCTGACCACGCTCAGGAACAGCATCACGGCGAGGAAGCCGGTGCGGTTCAGCGAGCGGTGCGGCGTCAGCAGCGCGGAGAAGATCTGCGCGTCGCGCGGATCAGGATCGCTGCCGTCAATTTCGTTGCCTGTGCTCATCGTCCCTCAGTATATCCCGATCATGGCGAAAATCACCCGCAAGCCGGCTCCGCGCAAAGCGCCGGTGCCGAAGAAGAAGGCAAAGGCGGTCGTCGCAAAGCCGAACGCGCCCACCAAAAAGACGCTCAAGGCGATAAAGCGCTGGACGCCCGCCGAGGTCCATGAAGTCTTCAGCCGTTTCCGCAAGGCCAATCCGGAGCCGAAGGGCGAGCTCGAGCACGTCAATCCGTTCACGCTGCTGGTCGCCGTGGTGCTGTCGGCACAGGCAACCGATGCCGGCGTCAACAAGGCGACGCGCGCCTTGTTCGAGGTCGCCGACACCCCGCAGAAGATGCTCGATCTCGGCGAGGAGTCTTTACGCGAGTACATCAAGACGATCGGCCTCTACCGCACCAAGGCCAGGAACGTGATCGCGCTGTCGGCCAAGGTGCTCAGCGAGTTCGGCGGCGAGGTGCCGCGCACGCGCGCCGGGATCGAGTCGTTGCCCGGCGCCGGCCGCAAGACCGCCAACGTCGTGCTCAACATGGCCTTCGGCGAGCACACCATGGCGGTCGACACGCATGTCTTCCGCGTCGGCAATCGCACGGGACTTGCGCCCGGCAAGACGCCGCTCGAAGTCGAGCTTGGTCTCGAAAAGGTGATCCCGGCCGAGTTCATGCTGCATGCCCATCATTGGCTGATCCTCCATGGCCGCTATACTTGCCTCGCGCGCAAGCCGCGCTGTGAGGTCTGTCTGATCAACGATCTGTGCCGGTGGCCGGAGAAGACGGTGTGATGGCGGTGAGAGCAGAGCGTCTTGGGGTAAAATCGTGAGTCAACAGGAACAAGTCCCACCCCCGGCTGCCGCTGCAACGCCTGTCCCACCACCGAAGCCGACGCAGCGGCCAGCGACTTCGCTGGGGAGCCGGTTCGCGATCCCGCTATTCGCTGTGATCGTCGCGCTCGGCTTCGTCGCGCTGGCGACGCTGCGCTTCGACGAATGGGTCGGCAATGCCGTGATCCAGACCACGAATGATGCCTATGTGCGCGCCGAGCTGACACGGCTTTCGAGCCGCGTCTCGGGTGAAGTGCTGACCGTCGCCGTCACCGACTTCCAGCGGGTCAAGGCCGGTGATCTCCTGATCCAGATCGATCCCGCCGATTACGAGGCCCAGGTCGCGCAGTCCGAAGCTTCGGTCGCCGCCGCTCAGGCCGCGCTCGACAATCTGGCCAACCAGGTCGAGCTGCAATATGCGACGATCGCGCAGGCGCAGGCGGCGCGGCTTTCCGCGGAAGCCATGGAAGTCGAGGCACGGCAGGAGCAGGAGCGTCAGCAATCGCTGTCGCAGACCGAATCCGGCACGCGGCAGCGGCTCGAGCAGGCGGTGGCTGCTTACGCCAAGGCGCAGGCCGATGTGCGTGCGAGCCGCGCCGTGATCGCCGCCCAGCAGCACCAGCTCGAAGTCCTGCAAGGCACCCGGAAGCAGCGCGCCGCCGATGTCGCAGCGGCCAAGGCAACGCTGGCGGGTGCGAAGCTCAAGCTCGGCTACACCAGAATATCGGCGCCGTTCGACGGCGTCGTCGGCGAGCGCCAGGTGCAACCTGGCGACTACGTCAATATCGGCACCAACCTCATCAACGTGGTGCCGCTGCCGCAGGTCTATGTGATCGCGAATTACAAGGAGACCCAGCTCACGCACGTGGCGCCGGGCCAGCCGGTCGAGATCACCGTCGACAGCTTTCCGCGCGAGACGCTGCGCGGCAAGGTCGAGCGCATCGCGCCGGCGACGGGATCACAGGTCGCGCTGCTACCGCCTGATAACGCCACCGGCAATTTCACCAAGGTCGTGCAGCGCATTCCCGTGCGGATTCAGCTCGACGACGGCCAGCCGCTGCTGGCGCGGCTGGTGCCGGGCATGTCGGTCGTCACCCGTATCGACACCAAGGCTGCGAATGGCGGAAAATGACGACGCCGATCGCGGACCGCTCTCGCGCGGCGGCGTCGCGCCGCGGCCGCTGTTCGCCGTGGCGGCGGTGCTGCTCGGCTCCTTCCTCGCCAATTTCGACAGCCGGCTAACCACGGTTGGCCTGCCCGATTTGCGCGGCGCGTTCTCGCTCAGCTTCGACGAAGGCGCCTGGCTCTCCACCGCCGGCATCGGCTCGCAAATCTTCATCGCGCCCGCAGTGGCATGGCTCGCGACCGTGTTCGGGCTGCGCCGCGTGCTTGGCATTCCGAGCCTGATCTATGCCGTCGTCTCGCTGATCGTTCCCTTCGTGCACGACTATCCAACGCTGCTCGCGCTCAGCGTCGTGCATGGCCTCCTGCTCGGCACCTTCGTGCCGGCGACGCTGATGATCGTGTTCCGCAATCTGCCGATCCGGTGGTGGCTGCCGGCGATCTCGATCTATTCGATCCGCGTCGGCTTTGCGCTCGATACCTCGAGCTCGCTGGTCGGCTTCTATGTCGACCATCTCGGCTGGCAATGGCTGTACTGGCAGAGCGTCGTGATCGCGCCCCTGATGGGGCTGATGGTCTATCTCGGCACACCGAACGAGCCCGTGAATCGCGCGCTGCTGCGCGAGGCCGATTGGGGCGGCATGCTGCTGCTCGGCGCATCCGTTTCGATGATTTATGCCGGGCTTGATCAGGGCAATCGATTGGACTGGCTCGGCTCGGGGACGGTGATGGCGCTGCTCGCCAGTGGCGCGGTGCTGTTCGCAGGCTTCCTCCTCAACGAGTCGCTGGTGCGGCAGCCCTGGGCGCATGTGAACGTCTTGTTTTCGCGCAATATCGGATTGGGGCTGGTGCTGATCCTGCTCTACACGTTGACGAGCCTGTCCAACGCCTCGCTGGTGCCGAACTTCCTTGCCGCCATCGCGCTGCTCAGGCCGGAGCAGAGCGGCTTGCTGCTGCTCACCTATGGCGCATTGCCGATGTTCGTGCTGGTGCCGCTCTCGATCTGGCTGCTCAGGCATTTCGATACGCGCACCGTGATTGTCGTGGGTTTCGCCTGCTTCGCCGCCGCCAATCTCTGGGGCACGCAGCTCACCCATGACTGGGCGCGCGAGGACTTTGTCGGCATCGTGCTGCTCCAGGCGATCGGGCAGTCGCTGACCTTGCTGCCGCTGATCATCACGCTGCTGTCGAACTCCGATCCGAGCCGCGCCACTTCCTTTGCCGCCTATATCCAGATCATGCGGCTCGGCGGCGCCGAGATCGGTGTGGCGCTGATGGGAACATGGCTGCGCGTGCGCGAGCAGGTCCATTCCTTCTATCTCGGCCAGAACCTCGGCGTCGGCGACGTCGATGTGGTCCGCGTCCTGAAGCAGCTTGCCGATCACTTCGCTGCCCACGGTGCCGGGCTGGCGCAGCCGCGCGCGCTCGGCACGCTGGCGGGCATCGTGCAGCGCGAGGCCAATGTGCTCGCCTATATCGACGGATTCTGGCTGTGCTTCTGGCTCGCGGTGGCCGCGCTCGGTGTCCTCGCGTTGATCACCCGTGCGCCGGCCGGCCCGTTCACGCCGGCGCCATTCGGCTTCGCCAAGACGGTGCTGCGGAAGTGCGGGATGCAGGTGACGTGAAGCGCGTTACCGCATCTGCCGCGCCGGCTCGATCAGCTCGGGCCTCGGGCCCGACAGCCGCTTGTGCATGTGGACCATGAAGGCCATGCCGAAGATCGGCGTCGCCAGATTCACGATCGGGATCGAGACGAAGGCGGCGATGAAGAGGCCGGCGGTGAAGATCGTGGCGGCATTTTCGCGCCGCATCGCCTTGGCCTCTTCCGGCGGTCGGAAGCGCATCGCGGCGAGCTCGAAATATTCGCGGCCGAGCAGCCAAGCGGCGGCGATGAAGAAGATCAGGAAGCCTGCGCCGGCGAAAAGCACCAACGGCAACGCGATCAGATAGACCAGGATGGTCAGGAGCGCGGTCTTGATGCCCTCGAAGATGGCCTGGCTGAACGGCAGCGCGAGCCCCGGCTGCTCGGCGGGATAATGCTCGCGCTCGACGATGTCGGCGACGTCGTCGACGAACAGGCTCGCCACCAGCGAGGTGATCGCGGGCATCAGGAAGACGCCGCCGAACACGACGCCGAGGCCCGCCGCGATCGAGACGATCCAGGACAAGACCTCGAGAGAGGTGTGCCAGCCCGGCCCGAGCAGGCCTTCCAACCAGACCTCGCCATGGGTCGCAAACCAGCTGAGCAGCCGCTGCAAGCCGATCGCCAGCGCGGTGATCAGCACGAGCGCAAGCCCGATCGACCGCCACAGGATCGAGCGCATCGGCGGCGAGATCATTTGCGACAGCGCCTTCACGGCGGCGTCCAGCATCGGAGGGGCCCTCTGAGGTAAACACTGCGCGAGAGGTAGACACCCAATGCGGGTTCGGCAAGGGCG
Source organism: Bradyrhizobium sp. SBR1B (assembly GCF_014198205.1). Lineage (NCBI taxonomy): Bacteria > Pseudomonadati > Pseudomonadota > Alphaproteobacteria > Hyphomicrobiales > Nitrobacteraceae > Bradyrhizobium > Bradyrhizobium sp. SBR1B. The sequence continues at coordinate 97,273 of NZ_JACIHC010000007.1, read as the reverse complement.
GGCTTGCCGCGCTGCTGACGGCCGCAAACGCGGCGCGAGCCCTTGCTTACCCTCCCCACGGGCACTGTTCGACGCGGAGAGACCGTCATCCCACCCCGCTCGCGCTGCGCGCGATCGACCCTCCCCCTCCAGGGGAGGGGAAGAGCCGCTACGCTCTCCTAGAATAGCCTACTCGTGCCGGTGCCCATGCTTTCGCGCCTTCACCGCCTTGCCTTCGCCGGTCGGGATCATCATCACGCGGCCGTAGCGGACGCCGCGTTCGGCGATGATATGGTCGGCGAAATGCTTGACCTCATCCGCCGACCCCCGCAGCGCCGTCATCTCCATGCAATTGTTGTCGTCGAGATGGACGTGCAGGGTCGCCAGCGCGAGGTCGTGATGACCGTGGAATTCCTGCACCAGGCGTTTTGACAGATCGCGGGCGGCGTGGTCGTAGACATAGACGAGACCGGCCACGCATTGGCCGGTCTGGGCGGTGTCCTCGGTGCTCTGCTGCAGGCCGGCGCGGGCGAGGTCGCGGATGATCTCGGAGCGGTTCTGGTAGCCGCGCGCTTCCGCCGCCGCATCGATCTCGGCCAACAGATCGTCCTCGATCGTGATGGTAATTCGCTGCATCAGATATTCCCCGCGTGCCTCGCCTGTGTCCCGTGAACCGTAGCCCGGATGTAGCGGAGCGCAATCCGGGACGGTGCCAATTTGCGGGCAGGACCCCCGGATTTCGCTTGCGCTCCATCCGGGCTACGCAGTGTCCTCACAGCCGCGTCGCCCGCAGCCGCAGCGCATTGCCGACCACGCTCACCGAGGACAGTGCCATCGCCGCCGCGGCGATGATCGGCGAGAGCAACAGACCGAACGCCGGATAAAGGATGCCGGCCGCGATCGGAATGCCGGCGGCGTTGTAGATGAAGGCGAAGAACAGGTTTTGCCGGATGTTGCTCATCGTCGCCTGCGACAGCTTTCGCGCCCGGACGATGCCGACGAGGTCGCCCTTGAGCAAGGTCACGCCGGCGCTCTCCATCGCCACATCCGTGCCGGTGCCCATGGCGATGCCGACTTCCGCGGCGGCCAGCGCCGGCGCGTCGTTGACGCCGTCACCGGCCATGGCGACGCTGCGGCCGGCCTTTTGCAGCTTCGTCACCACCGCGCTCTTCTGATCCGGCAGCACCTCGGCCTCGACTTCGGCGATGCCGAGCCGGCGCGCCACCGCTTCCGCCGTGGTGCGGTTGTCGCCCGTCAGCATGATGACCTTGATGCCTTCGGCAGCTAACGCCTTCAGTGCCTCCGGGGTCGAGGCCTTGACCGGATCGGCGATCGCGAACAGGCCGGCGAGCCGGCCGTCGACGGCCATGTTGATCACGGTGGCACCATCGCCGCGCAGGCGCTCGGCCTCGGCGTCGAGCGTTTTGGTGTCGATCCCGATCGACGTCAGATACCTGGCATTGCCGAGCACGATGGTCTTGCCGTCGACCTTGCCGGTGGCGCCCTTGCCGGTCGGCGAGTCGAAGTGCTCGACCTGGCCGAGGGCCAGTTGCCTCTCCTTGGCCGCGCGCACGATGGCATCAGCCAAAGGATGCTCGCTGGCGCGCTCGATGCTGGCGGCAAGCTTGACGATATCATCCTCCGCAAAGCCTGACGCCGGCACGATCGCGACCACCTTGGGCTTGCCCTCGGTCAGCGTGCCCGTCTTGTCGACCACCAGCGTGTCGATCTTCTCCATCCGCTCCAGCGCCTCGGCGTTCTTGATCAGCACGCCGCCTTGCGCACCGCGGCCGACGCCGACCATGATCGACATCGGGGTTGCGAGGCCCAGCGCGCAGGGGCAGGCGATGATCAGCACGCTGACGGCGGCGACGAGACCGAAGGCCAGCCGCGGTTCCGGACCAAACCAGGCCCAGGCGCCGAAGGCGGCGAGGGCGACGACGATCACCATCGGCACGAACCAGCCCGCGACCTGATCGGCCAGCCGCTGGATCGGCGCGCGCGAGCGCTGCGCGTCTGCGACCATCTGCACGATCTGCGACAGCAGCGTCTCGCGTCCGACCTTGTCGGCGCGCATGATGAAGCTGCCCGACTGGTTCAGCGTGCCGGCGATCACCTTCGCGCCGCTCTCCTTGGTGACGGGCATGGATTCGCCCGTGACGAGCGATTCGTCGAGCGAGGAGCGGCCCTCGAGGATCACGCCGTCGACCGGCACCTTTTCGCCCGGACGGACGCGCAGACGTTCGCCGGCATGGAGCGCATCGATTTCGACCTCGTGCTCGCTGCCGTCGTCATCGACGCGGCGCGCGGTCTTCGGCGCAAGCTGAAGCAGCGCCTTGATCGCGCCGGAGGTTGCGTCACGGGCGCGCAGCTCCAGCACCTGGCCGAGCAGCACCAGCACGGTGATGACGGCAGCCGCCTCGAAATAGACGGCGACCGCACCCTCATGGCCGCGGAACGTTGCGGGGAAGATCTGCGGCACGACGGTGCCGATGATGCTGTAGACATAGGCAACGCCCGTGCCCATCGCGATCAGCGTAAACATGTTGAGGTTGCGCGTCAGCAGCGACTGCCAGCCGCGAACGAAGAACGGCCAGCCGGCCCACAGCACCACGGGGGTGGCGAAGGCGAGCTGGATCCAGTTCGACAGCGTCTGATCGATCCAGCTGTGCGGGCCCGCGAGATGGCCGCCCATCTCCAGCACCACGGCCGGCAGCGCCAGCGCGGCGCCGATCCAGAACCGCCGCGTCATGTCGGCAAGCTCGGGGTTGGGGCCGGTCTCCAGGCTTGCCACTTCCGGCTCCAGCGCCATGCCGCAGATCGGACAGCTGCCGGGGCCGACCTGGCGGATCTCCGGATGCATCGGGCAGGTGTAGATCGTGCCAGCCGGCATCTCCGGCTCCGGCGCCTTGTCCTTGGCGAGATATTTTGCGGGATCGGCGGCGAACTTGGTGCGGCAGCCGGCCGAGCAGAAATGGAAGGTCTCGCCGTGATGATCGAAGCGGTGCTTCGAGGTCGTGGGATCGACAATCATGCCGCAGACGGGATCGTGCACCTTACTGACCGCATCGCCATGGTCATGCGCGTGATGATGGTCGTGGCCGGCATGATCGCCGTGCCCGCCGCAGCATGAGGCCGCCGGCTCGGCCGCTTCCGTCTTGGCCGCTTCCGATTTGGTGGAGCAACCGCATCCGGAATGTCCGTCCGCGCCCTGATGATGCCTGTGTTCGTTCATTGCCTTGCTCCGGCCTTGTACCCTGGGTCTTGCAACCCATACCCGGTAGGGGTATATAGACCCCATGCGCAAGGACATCAAGGCATCTGTCGGAAAACGCCTCGGCCGGATCGAGGGCCAGGTTCGCGGCCTCTCGAAAATGGTAGAGGAGGACCGCTACTGCATCGACATCGTGACGCAGATCTCGGCGGTGCGAGCCGCACTGCGCCGGGTCGAGGAAGAGGTCCTGAAGGATCACGTCGCCCATTGCGTCGAGCACGCGATCGCGAGCGGCGACAAGGCCGACCAACGCGAGAAGATCGCGGAGCTGATGGCGGTGATCGGACGGGCGGAGCGGTAGGTCTTTACTCCCGTCCTTGCGAGCGAAGCAATCCAGACTGTCCCCCGAGAAAGTAGTCTGGATTGCTTCGTCGCAAGAGCTCCTCGCAATGACGGTCGTTGAGGTGCTCGCGCCACACTCACAGGCGTCGTCCCCGCGAACGCAAGGATCCATAACCCCAGGGAAGGGTTTGACGAAGACTGGGAGTTCGGGATTTCTACCGTGCGCAGCCGATAGATCACGCGGTATAGGTCCCTGCTTTCGCAGGGACGACAGCCGTTACGCCGCCCTCTCGCGCACCCGGCCACGGCGCCTCGGGCGGTACATCGCCAGCTTCTTCAGCAGCGGGACATGCCCGGGAACGCGTTCAGACGTCCCCGCAAGGCACTCACTCATTTGCGCAGCCGGAATTTCAGCCGGCGCTTCTTGGTCAACCGCCTCAGGAACGAGCGGCGGCGCACTGATCGTTTCTGGAAACACACTGAATGTGCCCGCTACCTCCTCGAGCGGCTTCTGCTTGTCGGCCCAGTGCAGGGCGGTGTAGTCGAACCCGTGCACGATGGTGGGTTTGACGACTTCGAAATAGGGCGAGATGTCGAAGTCGCGGGGCATGTAGAGCGAGGAATCGCGGATGTGCAGGATCTCGCGGCGGGCGGCGCGGCTGCCGGCCTTGGTGATCTTGGGCAGGATCGGATAGCGCACCGCGTCGAACGCCTGTGCGATCAGCGCCGAGCAGATGATCTTGGTCGGATCGCCCGAGCCGATCGCGATCATGCGTCGCCGCCAGCGCTGCGGTACCGGCAACGGGAACAGAAAGCGCATGAGGTCGACGATGTTCTTGGTGTCGTAGCCGAAGCCGATGCGGTTGATCGCATAGCGGCAGACGGTGGTGCGGTCCTCGTAGGACAGCCCGACCGGGCGGCAGAGGCGGGTGTGATAGGGCAAATATTTCGACAGCGGCGCAGAGGTGACGCCTTCGCCGATATTGGCCTCGATCAGCACATGCGGTTCGCCGTCAGGCTCCGCGGCGCCCTCGACCGGGCCGACATAGAGCGCGGCATGCGACCAGGTCGACTGCGTCAGATATTTGATGATGCCGGAGATGCGGTTGTTGCCCTCGACCAGCAGCACGTCGCCTGGCTCGATCACGCCGCGCAGGTGCTCCGGGTCGCTCGGCGTGAACGGCTCGTAGCCCGGCACCTCCTTGGAGAGGTACGCGGCAATCAGCTTGCCGACTGAATCTAGGACCGTCCCCATTTCCAACTCCCCCCACGGCCTTTTGCGGCCGTCTTTTTCCCTTCTCTATCATGGTCGAAACGTGTTGCAATTCGGTTCATCACTCCGTGACATCAAGCACGATTGATTCACCATGATGGTTGCCGTGCAACATCAGATGCGGCAAGGTTCGCTGACTGTTCCCGTTCGCCGCAAGTCCTCGGAAACCATGACATGACAATCACGCGCCGCGGTTTTCTTGTCGCGTCGGCGGGCCTTGCCGCGATGCCGGTCCTGCGCGCATCCGCCGCGCCTCTGCCGCGCGAGGCCGACATCGTCGTGATCGGTGCGGGAGCCGCGGGAATCGCTGCGGCGCGGCGCATCATGGCGACGGGCCGCAAGGTCGTCGTGATGGAAGCGGCATCGCAAGTCGGCGGCCGCTGTATCACCGACAGCACAACCTTCGAGGTGCCGTTCGACCGCGGCGCACGCTGGATGCACAATCCCGACACCAATCCGATGATCCGGCTGGCGCGCAGTGTCGGGCTGGACGTGCTGTCGGCGCCATCGGGCCAGAAGATGCGCATCGGCCGCCGTAACGCGCGCGCGGGCGAGACCGAGCAATTCCTGGCGGCGCTGGTGCGCGCCAACCGCGCCATCGACGATGCCTCGCGGGCTAAGCTGGATACCTCTTGCGCCTCCGTGCTGCCGAAGGATCTCGGCGACTGGGCGGGCGCGGCCGAGTTCATGCTGGGCGCGGGCTTTGCCGGCAAGGACCTGAAGGAGCTGTCCGCGATCGATAAGGGACGCGCGCAGGATCGCAACGCGGCGATCGCCTGCCGTCAGGGTCTGGGCACGCTGATCACCAAACTCGGGGAGCAGGCGCCGGTGGCGCTGTCGACGCCGGCGAGCCGCATCAGCTGGAGCAACCGCGACGTCAGCGTGGAAACGCAAGCCGGCAAGATCGCCGCACGCGCCGCCATCGTCACGGTCTCGACCAACGTGCTGACATCGGGCGCGATCAAGTTCACGCCCGACATTCCCAAACGCACGTTAGACGCGGCGTCGAAGCTCGGCCTCGGCAGCTATGATCGCATCGTGCTGCAATTGCCGGGCAATCCGCTCGGCCTGTCGCGCGACGATATCCTCATCGAGCAAAGCAATTCGACACGCACGGCGCTGATGTTCGCCAATATCGGCGGCTCTTCGCTGTGCTCGATCGACGTCGGCGGCGCGTTCGGCCGCGATCTCTCCGAGCAGGGTGAGAAGGCAATGGTCGCCTTCGCCAGGGAATGGATCACGAAATTGTTCGGTAGCGAGGCTGCGGCTACCGTCGGGAAGACCAGCGCCACGCGCTGGAACGCCTCGCCCTACGTCCTGGGTGCGATGTCGGCGGCTTCCCCCGGCGGTCAGCTGTCGCGAAAAATCCTGAGCGAGCCGATCGGCAATGTGTTCCTCGCCGGCGAAGCTACGCACGAGACGCTGTGGGGCACCGTCGACGGCGCCTGGGAAAGCGGCGAGCGCGCCGCGGACGCAGCCTTGCGCAAGATCGGTGCGCTCAAGGACGATTCGGCGGATGTGCCGACGCAGTCGACGAAGAAGCGGCGGGCGCCAAGGTAGTAAGGCAGTCAAGCCGCCAAACACTCCGCCGTCGTCCCTGCGAACGCAGGGACCCATAACCACAGGGAGACGTTTGACGAAGCCTCGCAGTTGAGAGATCGTCGTCGGGACTGTCACTTGTGTCTTATCGATAGATCACGCGGTATGGGTCCCTGCGTTCGCAGGGACGACAGCGGTAATTACCGCAACACCCCGTCCAGCACCGGCAGCCCTGCAATCACCGCCAGCGCAATCAGCGCATAGCAGATGCTGCGAAACACCTGCTCGCTGGCGCGGCCGAACAGTGAGGCGCCGAATGCGACGCCGATCGCATAGACCGGGCCGACGATCAGCGAGAGCGCGAGCGATTCGCGGCTGATCAGCCCCGTGGCCGCGTAGCTGATCATCGAGAAGAAGTCAGACGCGCCGAAGAACAGCACGATGTTGGCGCGCGCGACGATCGGCGCGATCGGACGGCCGAGCCAATAGCCGACGATCGGCGGGCCGCCGGTCTGCGCGAGACCGCTGCAGAAGCCGGAGAGGCCGCCGATGCCGACCGAAAGCCAGGTGTGGTCCTTGCCACGATAGCGCCAGCCCGACAGCAGCAGGAGCAACAGCGCCGCGACGAAGCAGGAGATGATCCAGCGCGTGGTGACGGGTTCGAGTACGCTGAGAAAGTATGTGCCGACGGGCACGCCGACCAGCGCGCCCAGCACAATCACCGCGGTCGCCTTGCGGTCCGCCTTCCGCCACGCGTCCGGCAGCAGCGGCGCCGCCGCGACGAAATCGATCACCAGAAGCAAGGCGGCGACGAGCCGTGGCGCAGCAATGCTGCTTGCCAGCGGCATGAAGATCAGCGCCGAGCCGAAGCCCGAGAAGCCGCGTGCAGTGCCGGAAACGAAGGCGACGGCGCAAAGCGCCATCGCAATGGTGAGGCTGACGTCCTTCGGAAGGAAGTCCGCAAGGGTCATGCTTTATTTCTGGAGCATGATGTTGTCCGAAAACCGCTTCGCACTTTTCGGCATCATGCTCTCAGCGTGCCGCCGGTCTTCTTCGTGACCTCGGCCACGACCTTCGCCGCGACAGCCTCGATCTCCTGATCGGTCAGCGTCTTCTCGCGCGGCTGGATCGTCACCGCGATTGCGATCGACTTCTTGTCGTCGTCGATGCCCTTGCCCTCGTAGACGTCGAACACGTTCACGCCGGTGATCAGCTTCTTGTCGACACCCTGCGCGGCGCGAACGATGTCGCCCGCCTTCACGGTGCGATCGACGATGAAGGCGAAGTCACGCGAGACCGGCTGGAACGCCGAGAGCTCGATCAGTGGCTTGGCGCGGGTCGGCTTCTTCTTCGCTTCCGGAATACGGTCGAGGATCACCTCGAACACCATCAGCGGGCCGTCGGCGCCGAGCGCCTCGAGCGCTCTGGGATGTACCTCGCCGAAATGGCCGAGCACGTTCTGCGGTCCGATCTGGATCGTGCCGGAACGGCCCGGATGCAACCATGCCGGACCGCCGGCGACGATCTGCAGCGCCTGCATCGGCGCACCGGCCGCAGCCAGCACGGCCAGCGCGTCCGCCTTGGCGTCGAACACATCAGCCTGGGCCGAGCCCGACCAGTGCCGTCCGAGACCTTCAGAAGAGGCAAAGCCGCGGCGCACGCCGCTCGCCGCCATGAACTGATCCTGCGGGCGATCGCCCTTGAAAATTTGGCCGACTTCAAACAGCGCGACATCGCTGACGCCGCGATTGGCGTTGGCTTGTGCGGCCGCGATCAGGCCCGCGAGCAGCGTCGGGCGCATGTCGGAGAGATCAGACGCGATCGGGTTGGCGACTTCGAGCTCGCGCTGGCCGCCGCCGAACAATTTTGCCGCGGACTTCGTGATGAACGACCAGGTCACCGCCTCGATGATGCCGCGGCTCGCGAGCGCGCGCCTGGCGCGGCGGGTGCGCAGCTGCAGTGGCGTCAGCACCGGTTTGCGCGCGTCCTCGCCGCGCTCGAACGGCGTCATCGGCACCTTGTCGACGCCGAAGATGCGGACGATCTCCTCGACGATGTCGGCCTTGCCGTGGACGTCCGAGCGCCAGGAGGGCACCGCGACCTTCACGATGGGGCCGGGGCCCGCCATCATGAAGCCGAGATGGGTCAGGATGCGCTTCATCTCGACCTGCGGCACCTCGATGCCGGAGAGGCGCTTGACCTCCGTCACAGGGAAGTCGATCACGCGGTCGTCGCCGAAGGATTTGCCGACCACGACGGTCTCGGACGGCGTGCCGCCGCACATCTCCATCACCAGCTTGGTCGCCAGCTCCAGACCCGGCACCATGAAGGCCGGATCGACGCCACGCTCGAAGCGGTAGCGCGCGTCTGAATTGATGCCGAGCTTGCGGCCGGTCTGGGCGATGTTGATCTCGTTCCACAGCGCCGATTCGATCAGCACGTCGGTGGTGTCATCGTCGCAGCCGGAGGCTTCGCCGCCCATAATGCCGGCGAGCGATTCGACGCCGTGCTCATCCGCGATCACGCAAATGGCGGGATCGAGATTGTAGGTGCGGCCGTCGAGCGCGAGCAGGGTTTCGCCCTCACGCGCGCGGCGCACGACCAGATTGCCCTTCACCTTCCTGGCGTCGAACACGTGTAGCGGCCGCGCGCGGTCGTAGGTCATGAAGTTGGTGATGTCGACCAGTGCGTTGATCGGGCGCAGCCCGATCGCGGTCAGCCGCTTCTGCAGCCATTCCGGCGACGGACCGTTCTTGACGCCACGCACGAGGCGGAGCGCGAAGCCCGGACACAGCGTGGAATCCTCGACCGTAACCTTCACGGGGCACGCGAATTCGCCCTTGATCAGCTTGATCGCGGGATCCCTGAACTTGCCCATGTCGGCGGCGGCAAGGTCGCGCGCGATGCCGTGCACGCCGGTGCAGTCCTGCCGGTTCGGCGTCAGATTGATCTCGACCACGGGATCGCCGAGCGCGGCCCAGTCGGCATAGCCGGCGCCAACAGGCGCATCCGCCGGCAATTCCATGATGCCGTCATGGTCGTTGGAGATCTGCAGCTCGGCCGCCGAGCACAGCATGCCGCGGCTCTCGACGCCGCGGATAGTGCCGACGCCCAGCGTGATGTCCTTGCCGGGAATGTAGGTGCCGGGCGGCGAGAACACGCTGACGAGACCCGCACGCGCATTCGGCGCGCCGCAGACGACCTGCACCGGCGCGCCGCCGTCGCCGGTATCGACCATGCAGACGCGCAGGCGATCCGCATTCGGATGCTGCTCGGCCGAGATCACCTTCGCGATCGTGAAAGGCTTCAGCGCCTTCGCCTTGTCCTCGATGTTCTCGACCTCGAGCCCGATCATGGTGAGCTTCTCGGCGAGCTTGTCGAGCGGCTCGTCGGTCTCGAGATGATCCTTCAGCCAGGAGAGGGTGAATTTCATGGCTGTTTCTTCTCCACGGAGACGGTCTGCTCCCTCTCCCGCTTGCGGGGGAGGGTTGGGGTGGGGGCTCTCTCCGCGACGGTGGTCGCGATGGTTTCGAGAACGCCGCCACGATTTGTCATGACATCGAGATTGCTGAAGCGGAGCACCTTGAAGCCCATCGCTTCGATTGCGGTAGAGCGACGCGCGTCGGCGCGCTCGCCATCATTCGAGAAGTGTTGGCCGCCGTCGAGCTCGATGACGAGCTTGGCTGCGTGGCAGATGAAATCGGCGATGTAATTCTCGATCGGCACTTGGCGGCGAAAGCTCACGCCATTCAGCCGGTTGCCACGTAGCTCCGACCAGAGGATTCGCTCTGCATCTGTTGAGTCGCGCCTGAGCGCACGAGCATTGGTTCGCAGCTTGGCCGAGATCTTCCAGTCCGGATGCTTGGGATCAACCATCGGCAGCCCCATTGCGGAGAAACCCTCTCCCCAACCCTCCCCCGCAAGCGGGGGAGGGAGCTCGACCTGTCGAGCGACAGGAGAATACGTACCCATACGACGAACGCCACACACTCGCTCTATCCATTCCCTCCCCCGCTTGCGGGGGAGGGGCAGGGAGAGGGCTGTCTCCGCAGAGGGAACGGAGAGAGTCTTCGCAAGCTCTGGCGCGAGGGCGAGCATCACGAGCTCAGCCCCCCAGCCAGCGTCGGCACCTCCAGCGGCTTGAAGCCGTAGTGGGTCAGCCAGCGGACGTCGCTGTCGAACAGCTGGCGGAGGTCGGCGATGCCGTATTTCAGCATGGCGATGCGGTCGATGCCCATGCCCCAGGCGAAGCCCTGATACTCGTCGGGGTCGATGCCGCAGGCGCGCAGCACGTTCGGGTGCACCATGCCGCAGCCGAGAATCTCCAGCCAGTCCTCGCCCTCGCCGAAGCGGATCTCGCCCTTGTCGCGGCGGCACTGGATGTCGACTTCCAGCGACGGCTCGGTGAACGGGAAGAACGACGGTCGGAAGCGCATGTTGATGTGGTCGACCTCGAAGAACGCCTTGCAGAACTCGTGCAGGATCCACTTGAGGTGGCCGAGATGCGAAGTCTTGTCGATGACGAGGCCTTCGACCTGGTGGAATTGCGGCGTGTGGGTCGCGTCCGAATCGATGCGGTAGGTGCGGCCCGGGCAGATCACGCGGATCGGCGGCTTCTGGCTCAGCATCGTGCGCACCTGCACCGGCGAGGTGTGGGTTCGCAGCAGCATGCGCGAGCCGTCCTCCTTCGGATGGAAGAAGAAGGTGTCGTGCATCTCGCGCGCCGGATGGCCTTCCGGAAAATTCAGCTTGGTGAAGTTGTAATCGTCGGTCTCGATGTCGGGGCCTTCGGCAACCGAGAATCCCATGTCGGCGAAGATGGTGGTCAGCTCGTCCCAGACCTGGCTCAGCGGATGCATGCGGCCGGCTTCCGTCGGCGCATCGCGCAGCGGCAGTGTGACGTCGACGGTCTCGGAGGCGAGCCGCGCATCGAGCGCGGCCGATTTCAGCACGTCGCGCCGGGCGGCGAGCGCCTGGGTGACCTCGTCCTTGGCCTGGTTGATCGCAGCGCCTTGCGTCTTGCGCTCGTCCGGCGACATCTTGCCGAGCGTTGCAAGCAAGGCTGAGATCGAGCCCTTCTTGCCGAGCGAGGCAACGCGGACGGCTTCGAGGGCCGCTTCGTCGCCGGCAGCACTGATCTGCGCGAGGATGGATTGAACGAGACTGGCGAGGTCGGACACGGTCGGATCCCTCAAACTTGCAAAAGGCTGCCGGGTTGTGGCCGCAGCCGGGGCGGAACGTCAAGCCGAATGGACGTCGTAAATGCGGGGCATTTGAACCGTAAAGGCATGGCTGGCACCAACCTGAACGCGAAGGAGGGGACGATGCGTTTGCGATCCTGCGTGGCCGGCCTGGCCCTGGTTCTCTTGCAAGGCTTTCTGGGAGGCGCAGCTCTCGCCGCCGAAGAATGCCAGGCCAAATCCACGTCGATGGATGACATCATCGTGGCCCTGAACGCGGCGCCGGGCTGCGAGCGTGCCATGAAGCAGTTCGAAGCCTGCGCATACGGCGCCAGCGGCGACGTACAGTTCGGTGAGGTGGTCGAGAAGAAGTGCGAGGCCGATTTCATCGGTCAGCTGCAGCCGCCACAGAAGCTCAGCTACCAACGCGAGTTGCGGGTCTGCGACCAGAAGTACCGGAGCAAGTCCGGCACCATGTATATCTCGGCCACGGCCTTCTGCCGGGCGGAGGTCGCCCAGCGCTACTCGCAACATGCGCTGAAGGCCGGCAAAGCCGGCCGCTAGCGCCGCAGGGCTCAGGCGGCGAGCGCAGCCTTGGCCTTCTCGGCGATCGCCTGGAACGCCGCGGGCTCGCTGATCGCGAGATCCGACAGCACCTTGCGGTCCACGGTGATCCCGGACTTGGCCATGCCGTCGATAAATCGGCTGTAGGTCAGGCCGAACGGACGGACGGCAGCGTTGATGCGCTGGATCCAGAGCGCGCGGAAGGTCCGCTTCTTGCGCTTGCGATCACGGAACGCGTACTGCTGGGCCTTTTCCACGGCCGGCTTGGCGGCGCGGATGGTGTTCTTGCGGCGGCCGTAGAAACCCTTGGCGGCCTTGTAGACTTTCTTGTGCTTGGCGTGGGCGGTCACACCGCGTTTGACGCGAGACATGACAAAATCCTTCAGAGGTGACTTTGGTTATCGGATTGCCGCGCAAGACGCGGCACGGTTGGCAATGATCGTGGACGCGATCAGGCGTTCGGCAAGAAGTACTTCTTGACGTTGTCGCCGTCGGTCTTGAACAGCACCGCGGTGCCGCGCAGCTGACGGATCTGCTTCTTCGTCCGCTTGATCATGCCGTGACGCTTGCCGCGATGGGCGAACATCACTTTGCCGGTGGCAGTCACCTTGAAGCGCTTTTTAGCGCCCGATTTGGTCTTCAGCTTGGGCATTTGGCTCTCCTAATGGCCACAGAGTTCCGCCCGCGAAGGCGGCTGGCCGTCAAAATGCTCGTTAGAGCGTTGATTGTGCTCAGGTTTTACGAACAAGCGCAAACCCGCACGAAACACCGCCACGGCAGCCCTTAATCAGCCGGGCGATGAAGGCTGGGCTTATGACAGAGGACAGGCCGATTGGCAACGATGAACCGGCAGAACCAGCCCGGCGACTATTCGGAATTGCGACCCTCATGTCCAAGCCCGTCGCCTGGAGCAGGACCAAAATGGCCCATTTTTCCCGATCACTTCCCTCTTTGCCTGCTTTCGCCCGTCCGCGCCATCTGGCGCTTCTGGCCGTGCTCGCCACGGCCGCGCTGCCGTCGACGGCCGATGCCCGCGTCGGCGGCTATGACGGCGTCTGGAATGTCACCTTCGCCACCACGCGGGGCAATTGCAGCTCCGGCTACAGCGTCCCCTTCACGGTGACCGGCAGCCGGGTGTCGTCCGCCGGCGGCGGCCGGGTCTCCGGCAAGATCAATCGCGGCGGTGCCGTTGCGGTCCAGGTCTCGGTCGGCGCGTCCCATGCCAGCGGCGGCGGCCGGCTCGCCGGCGTGAACGGAGCCGGCTCGTGGAGAGGTGTCATTTCCGGTGACCAGTGCAGCGGCACCTGGCAGGCGACACGGACGTAGCTGTCGCCGGGAAAGCTGCTGCGCACCTCCCTGCCTGCAGGGAGGTGAAAACAAAACGGCCCGCCGGAGATCCGGACGGGCCGTTGAACTCTTGAGTTCCAAACAACCGGCGTCAGCGCGGCGCCAGAACCATGACGACCTGACGGCCCTCGAACCTGGCGTCCTGCTCGACCTTGGCGAGCTCGGCGACGTCGGTCTTGATCTTGTCGAGCAACTTGGTGCCGATCTCCTGGTGCGCCATTTCGCGGCCGCGATAGCGCAGCGTGATCTTGACCTTGTCGCCCTCTTCGAAGAACCGCTGCATCGCGCGCATCTTCACGTCGTAATCGTGGTCGTCGATCATCGGGCGGAGCTTGATCTCCTTGATCTCGACGATCTTCTGCCGCTTGCGGGCTTCGGCGGCTTTTTTCTGGGCCGAATACTTATACTTCCCGTAGTCCATGATCTTGCAGACGGGAGGGCTGACGTTCGGCGAGATCTCGACCAGATCCATGCCGGCTTCCTGGGCCATCCGGATGGCCATGACGGTCTCGACCGTGCCTTTGTTGTCACCGGCCTGATCGATCAGCTGGATCTGCGCATTGCGAATATCATCATTGATGCGCGGCCCATCTTTGCTGGCGACGGGCGGGGCTTTATTGGGACGGCGAATGGGTGGTTCTCCAAAGTTGTGAAAGAGGCTGCTATTTTGCAGGAAGATGCGTTTGCCGGCAAGCAATTCGCTCCTGCGCGAAACGAAAAACCCTCAAATGCGAGGTATTTCGGCCACGCCTGGGCACGCTGACCGACATAGACACCTTGCTTCCGTTCCGCAAGCGTCCCAAAGGGACAATGCCGGTCTCCGGCGCTGCGGAAGACGACCCGACAGTTCAAACCGCGCAGCCAGGTTAAACGTTCCATGAGCCATGCAATTCCCGATGCCGTACTCGATACCATCGACGTGGGTGAGGGCCCGTCAGCACGCAGGATCGCGGTGCGCAGCCGGCGCGGGCAGGGGCCCGGGCTGGTCTGGCTCGGCGGATTCAAATCGGACATGCAGGGCAGCAAGGCCCTGGCACTGGACGCCTGGGCCCGAGACCACGGCCGCGCCATGGTCCGGTTCGACTATTCCGGTCACGGCGAATCCGGCGGCGATTTCGCCGATGGAACCATCGGACGCTGGCTGGAGGAGTGCGTGGCGGTGTTCGAACGGTTCTGCGACGGCCCGCAGGTCCTGATCGGCTCCTCCATGGGCGGCTGGATGGCGTTGCTGCTCGCGCGCGAGATCAGGAAGCGATCCAGCAAGGGATCGCTGGCAGGCCTCGTGCTGATCGCGCCGGCGCCGGACTTCACCGAAGAGCTGATGTGGAAGAATTTTTCGCCAGCGGTGAAGCAGGAGATCGAGACCAAGGGTCTCTGGCTGCGGCCATCCGAATATGGCGACGGCTCGCCCTATCCGATCACGCGGAACCTGATCGAGGAAGGCCGCAATCATCTCGTGCTCGGCAGCGCCATCGATCTCGGCTGCCCGGTCCGCATCCTGCAAGGTGCGAAGGATCCTGATGTCCCCTGGCAGCACGCTTTTGCGCTGACGCATCGCCTGCCGGCCGACGACGTCGTGCTGACCATGATCCAGGACGGCGATCACCGCCTCTCGCGCCCGCAAGACATCGCGCGCATTCTTGCCGCGGTGGCTGAGATCGGGTGAAGTGCCTTCTTCCTTCAGGAGGCAATCAATGACCACCACCGCCATGCTGCGCGCCTTCTGCGATGCTGTCGAGCAGCGCAACGGCAAAGCGTTCGCCGAGCTGTTCACCGAGGACGGCGTCTATCACGACGTGTTCTACGGCGCCTTCGCAGGCCGCGAGAAGATCGCCGAGCTGATCGACGACTGGTTCTATCGCACGGCGACCGATTTCCGCTGGGACATGCACGATCCCGTCACCGACGGCACCACGCTCTATGCGCGCTACACCTTCAGCTATCGCTCGATCTTGCCGGAAGCTGGCGGTGCGCGGGCGATGTTCGAGGGCGTTGCGATCATGACGCTGAACGGCGGCAAGATCGTGAGCTATCACGAGGTCGCCAATACCGCGCCGGCATTCATCGACCTGAAGTTCGCACCCGAGCGGATTGCCAAGATCGTCGCCAAGCAGGGCGCGGCGCTGAAGGCGCGGCCGGAGATGCAGCGGCATCTCGCCTAGTCGTCATTCCGGGGCGCGCGGAGCGCGAACCCGGAATCTCGAGCTTGCTGCGCGAGATTCCGGGTTCAGCCCTGCGGGCTGCCCCGGAATGACGGCAAGCTCCTATCGCTTCGAAGGATTGGCCATCGGCTTGCGCTGCGCTAGCGCGGCCACCGTCGCGGTGCCGATCGGACCCTGTTCGTCATAAAGCCAGCATTCGCCGATCGCGACGCCGTCGGTGGCGTGATGGTTCACCACCTCGAAGCCGATCCAGTTCGTCACCGGCAGGCGGTGCAGATAGATCGTCACGTCGCTGTTGATGTAGCCGAGCCCGTTGTCGCCGGCGTTGGCAAAGGGGCTGGCGAAATCGGCGCCGGTGGCAACGTGGACGAACGGCGTCATCGGCACGCCAGCGACGAGCTCGCGCACCTCGCTCATCCAGAGTTTTCGCGGACCGAGCGAGCCCATATGACCGACAATGGGGCGCGTCGTCCATTTGCCGTTCATGCCGAGCCTGGGATCGGTGGGTTTTGGAATGTCGGCCGGCTTCGGCACGTCCCAGTTCGGCGGCGACCAGACATTGCCATCAGGATTTTGCGTCTTGCGCAGCAGCTGGCACGAGGCCCGCGCCATGCTGACGCCGCCGGAGACGAATTCCGCTTCGACCACGCGGATGCGCAGGCCGTCACGCACGAGGCGCGTCGTTACCTCGATCGGCTTGTCGATGGTCGGCAGCCGAAACATGTCGACGGTGAGCCGCGCCGGCACCAATTCGGGACCCGAATGGCGCTCCTCGATGGCGAAGCCGAGCAGCCCGACGACGACGCGCCCGTGCAGCGATTTCGGATCCCACGGACCGTTGGCGGCTTCCGTCGGATGGAATGTATCGCTGTTGCGGGTGAAGAAAGGCAAGTTTGTCATGCGCGCGAGATTGAAGAAACGCGCGGGGAAATCAAGGGTGGTGGTGCCGTCGTGAGAGTCAGGCCGCGCAAGCTATCGCCACAACAACAGGTGTCATCGCCCGCGAAGGCGGGCGATCCAGTACTCCGAGACCGCGGTGATTGAGTCGAGAAGCCGCGGCGTACTGGATTCCCCGCCTTCGCGGGGAATGACACCGAGGATTAGGCGACGGTCTGCCACTCCTCGCGCACGCTGTCGTCGCGTTCGTGATCTAATGCAGCGACCTTCATTGCCTCAAACTCTTCCCGTCCTAGCAACTGCCCCAGCGCCCACACCGCAGCGCCACGCACCAGCGGGCTCGCATCCTCCAGCAACCGTCGCGCTTCCTCGGCCAGCGCCGCCTCGCCCGAGTTACCAATCGCAATCAGCACATTCCGCAAGAACCTATCGCGACCAATCCGCTTCACCGGCGACTTCGTGAACAGCGCGCGGAACGCGGCGTCGTCGAGGCGTGCCAGCTCGGCGAGTCCAGGCGCGCGCAATTCGCTGCGCGCGGCGAGCTTGGCTTCGCGCCCCTCCCGCGCGAACTTGTTCCAGGGACACGCAGCGAGGCAATCGTCGCAACCATAGATGCGGTTGCCGACGGCTTTGCGAAACTCGTGCGGGATCGGTCCCTTGTTCTCGATGGTGAGATAGGAAATGCAGCGCCGCGCATCGAGCTTGTACGGCGCGGGAAACGCCGCCGTCGGGCAGATGTCGAGACAGGCCTGGCACGAGCCGCAATGATCGATCTCGGCGGCGTCGCGCGGCAGCTCCAGCGTGGTGTAGATCGCGCCGAGGAACAGCCACGAGCCGAATTCGCGCGAGACGAGGTTGGTGTGCTTGCCCTGCCAGCCGAGACCCGCGGTCTGCGCCAGCGGCTTCTCCATCACCGCGGCGGTGTCGACGAACACCTTCACGTCTGACGGCGCGGTCGCGACCAGCCAGCGCGCCAGCGCCTTCAGCCGCTTCTTGATGAGATCGTGATAGTCGTCGCCCTGCGCATAAACCGAGATCGCCGCGCGCGCGCGCTGCTCGAGAATCGCGAGCGGATCCTGGTCCGGGCCGTAATTGACCCCGAGCATGATCACCGAGCGCACGTCAGCCCACAGCCCGCGCGGATCGACACGACGCTCCGGCTGCGCTGCGAGCCAGTCCATGTCGCCATGACCGCCGGAGGCAATGAATTCCAGAAAGTATTTGCCGGCGCTCTCGATCGTGCCTGGCATCGTGATGCCGATGCAGTCGAAGCCGAGCGCGCGCGCCTCGCGCGTGAGCGCCGCCTTCAGTTCAGTCGGATCGGAGTTCAGAAATCCAGGTCCACGTAGGTCCGCGACGCCGGCACGCCGGCCAGCCATTCGCTCAGCAGCGGACGGAACGACGGGCGGGATTTCACCCGCGCGTACCACGCCTTTGCTGCGTCGTCCTCGCTCCATGGCACGTCGCCCAGATAGTCGATCGCCGAGAGATGCGCCGCGGCGGCGAGATCCGCGTAAGTGAGCCGGTCGCCGGCGAGGAAATTACGGGTCTGCGCCAGCCAGCCGATATAGGCCAGATGATAGCGCACATTGGCCTTGGCGGCGCGCATTACGTCGGCCGAGGGCGGCCCGCCGCCGTTCTCCTCGCTCATGAAGCGCTTGTAGATGCGCTCGGTGACGAGAGGATGCGAGACCTCCTCGAAAAATTTTTCGTTGAACCAGGCCATCAGCCGGCGAACCTCGACGCGCTCGCCGATGGATTCCGGCATCAGGCGCTTGGGTCCCATCTCGGCGCCATAGGTCTCGTCGACATATTCGGCGATGATCGCAGCGCCCGGGATCGGCGGCTGCTCGTCGTCCACCATCACAGGCGTCGTGCCTGCCGCATTGAGCAACAGAAACGCCTCGCGCCGCTCCCAGCTGCGCTCCTCGACCAGCTTGAGGTCGAGCCCGTATTCGCCCGCGATCAGGCGGATGAAACGCGAATGCGGACAGAACGGATGATGAAACAGCGTAAACATGAAGCCTTTGACTATTTGATGGTGCTTAAGATTCCATCAATGTTTGTGCGGCGCCACACTAGTCCTTCAAAACCGCGAGGCAAGGGCGTGATTTCGCATTTTGCGATTGCGGCATGGGGACGAATAGGCGAGAAGGGCCCCGCTTTTCCAGCCGAAATGGACCGTAAATATGTCAGACGCAATACGGGCAGTGATCCTCGGCATCATCGAGGGTGTGACCGAGTTCCTTCCCGTATCCTCGACCGGCCATTTGCTGCTCGCGGAACGCTTCTTCCATCTCGGCGAAGGCGCCTTCTGGGATTCGTTTACGGTTTTGATCCAGCTGGGTGCGATCCTCGCGATCGTCGGGCTGTACTTCAAGAAGCTCTGGGATGTCGTGATCGGCTTCTTCACGGGCGACACCTATTCGCGCCGCTTCGTGCTCGGCGTGCTGGTCGCGTTCCTGCCCGCTGTGATCGTCGGCCTCGTCGCCGGCAAATACATCAAGAGCGTGCTGTTCAATCCCTGGGTCGTGTGCTTCACGCTGATCGTCGGCGGCGCCATCCTGCTCTGGGTCGACAAGCTCGATCTCAAGCCGCGCGAGCATGACGCCACGAGGTTTCCGCTGCTGATGTATCTCTATATCGGCATCGCGCAGTGCGTGGCGATGATCCCGGGCGTGTCGCGTTCCGGCGCCAGCATCGTAGCCGCGATGTTCCTCGGCGCCGACAAGCGCGCGGCGGCGGAGTTCTCATTCTTCCTCGCCATCCCCACCATGATCGGTGCGTTCGCCTACGACTTCTACAAGAGCCGCTCCGAGATGACGATGGACCATATGGGCATCGTCGCGATCGGCTTCGTGGTGTCGTTCATCACCGCGATCATCGTGGTCAAGTCGTTCCTGGAATATGTCACCCGCCACGGCTTCGTGGTGTTCGCCTGGTGGCGCGTCATCGTCGGCACGCTCGGCCTGATCGCGCTGGCGCTGGGGCGGTAGGTGTAGGCCTGTAGCCCGGATGAAGCGCAGCGTAATCCGGGGCCAGCGTTCCTTGTGGCAGGATCCCCGGATTGCGCTGCGCTCCATCCGGGCTACGACTCCACCAGGCCTTCAACGCAAAATAAGCTTTTGATCGGTAGTCAGTTCCAACGCCGGGCGGCGCGCGCCCGGCACAGGAGCTGAGCCATGACCCTCGTCAGCGGCTGGGGCCGTTTCCCGGTCGTCGATAGCGACGTGCTGCGCCCGCGCTCGTTCGCGGCGGTCGGCGAGGCTGTCTCGGCCGGCACCGTCGCGCGCGGCAATGGCCGCGCCTATGGCGATGCCGCGATCGGCGCCGTCAGGACCGTCACGATGACCGGCTTCGACCGGGTCAGGTCGTTCGATCCGGCAACCGGGCGCATCCGCCTGGAAGCCGGGGTTCTCCTGTCGGACCTGATCGACACCTTTGGCCCGCGCGGCTTCCTGCCCTTCGTCGTGCCCGGCACCCGCTTCGTCTCGATCGGCGGCGCCATTGCCGCCGACGTCCACGGCAAGAACCATCATTGCGAGGGCGGCTTCGGCCGCTATGTCGACAGCCTCCTGCTGCGCACCGGGCAGGGCGAGGTCATCGAGGCCTCGCGCGAACAGAACTCCGACGCCTTCTTCGCGAGCGTCGGCGGCATGGGCCTGACCGGCATCATCCTCGAAGCGACGATGCGGCTGCGCCGGGTCGAGACCGGGTGGATCCGCGAGCGGGTGATCTCCGCGTCCGATCTCGATGCCGCGATGCGCGCGCTCGAGGCGGGGGATGCCGCGACCTATTCGGTGGCCTGGATCGATTGCGCGGCACGCGGGCGCGATCTCGGCCGTTCGCTGATCTATCTCGGCGAGCACGCGGGCAGGGGCGAACTGGCGGAAGGCGTCGATGCATTTCCGGTCGGCAAGGAGTCTCGCCTCAGCGTGCCGGTCGACCTGCCGTCGATGGCGCTGAACCGCACCAGCGTCCGCGCCTTCAACGAGCTTTACTATCGCATGGGCGCGCGGCGCGCCGGCGGCAGCCACGTGGTCTCGCTCTATCCGTATTTCTTTCCGCTCGACAGCGTCGGTGAGTGGAATCGCATCTATGGCAAGCGCGGCTTCCTGCAGCATCAATGCGTGATCCCGCAAGCCGGCGCGCGCGCCGTGCTCGGCGATATCCTCGATCGCGTCGCACGGCGCGGCGATGCCTCCTTCCTCGCCGTGCTCAAGAAGCTCGGACAGGGCGACGGCATCCTGTCGTTCCCGCTGCCCGGCTACACGCTCGCGCTGGATTTCCCGGTGAAGGGCGACATCCTGAATTTCCTCGACGAGATCGATCGGCTCGTCGTCGCCGCCGGCGGCCGGCTGTATCTGGCGAAAGACGCACGCCAGTCGCGTGCGACCTTCGCGGCGGGCTATCCTGCCGTGCCGCGTTTCAACGCGATCCGCAAATCGCTCGATCCCGCCGGCAACATCCGCTCGAAACTTTCACAGCGTCTGTTTGATGAGGTCTAGGCCGTGACGTCACGCAAATCTGTATTGGTGCTCGGCGGCTCCTCCGACATCGGCCGCGCCGCCGCGCGTGCCTTTGCCAAAGCCGGCTACGATGCCGGCCTCGCAGGCCGCGACGTCGCCGCGCTGGAGCCTGACGCGGCCGATCTGCGCGCGCGTTACAATGTCGACGTCGGTCTCTACAAGTTCGACGTGCTCGACACCGCCACGTTCGAAAGCTTTGTGAACGGCCTGCCGGCATTGCCCGACGTCGTCATCTCGATCGTCGGCCTGCTCGGTATGCAGCAAAATGCCGAGAGCGATCTCGCCCACGCCACCGCGATCATGCGCTCGAACTACGAGGGCCCGTCGCTGATCCTCGGCCTGTTCGCCGAAAAATTCTTGGGCCGCGGCAGCGGCACGCTTGTCGGCGTGTCCTCCGTCGCCGGCGACCGCGGCCGTGCCTCGAACTATGTCTATGGCTCGGCCAAGGCTGGCTTCTCCGCCTTCCTGTCGGGCCTGCGCGCCCGCGCCAGCCGTGGCGGCGTGCATGTCGTCACGGTCAAGCCTGGCTTCGTCCGCACCAAGATGACTGATGGCATGAAGCTGATCGGCCCGCTCACCGTCGAAGCGCCGGTCGTCGGCGATGCCATTCTCCGGGCGGTCGAGAACAAGACCGACGTCGTCTATGTCAGCGGCAAATGGCGCCTCGTGATGCTGATCATTAAGACGCTGCCGGAAGCGGTATTCAAGAAGCTGAAGTTCTAAGTCGCCGGCCGCGCCGGTGGTGCACTCCCTCTCCCGCTTGCGGGGCTGGGGAGGGGGTAGCTCCGCGGGCGAGAACCCCCAAGAGGAGAAAGCCCTCACCCGGATTGCTTCGCAATCCGACCTCTCCCGCAAGCGGGAGAGGTGACACCACCCTCACACGCTCATACGCTGGAACTGACCGGCGGCGCGGAAGCGCCAGAGATATTGCGGGGCGATCGCTTCCAGCGAATCCGGCGTAATGCCGAGCCCTTCAAGCGTGAGCCCGGCGGCCTTGGCCGCGTCCGACACCACATTGTCGCGCTCGAGCATCGTGACCTGGTCCGGCGTCAGCTTGAAGGCGCCCGGCGCGAATTGCAGGAAGTTCGCCTGGAAGCGGGCGAGGCCGAACGGCAGCGGGATCAGCGCCGGCTTGCGCGCGGTGATCTCGAGGATGGCCTCGATGATCTCGCGCATGGTCAGCACTTCCGGCCCGCCGAGCTCGTAGGTCGCGCCCGCCTTGGCCTTGCCGTCGACGGCGTCCGCGATCGCGGTGGCGACGTCGCCAACATAGACCGGCTGCATCCTGGTCTCGCCGCCGATCAGCGGCAGCACCGGCGACATCCGGGCCAGCGCGGCAAAACGGTTGGTGAACTGGTCCTCGGGGCCGAACATCAGGGAGGGGCGGAAGATCGTCGCCGACGGCACCGCTGCCCTCACCGCGGCTTCGCCGGCCGCCTTGGCCTTGGCATATCGCGAGGGCGATTCGGCATCGGCCCCGATCGCCGAGACATGCACCAGGCTGGCGCCGGCCGCGGCCGCCGCCTTGGCGACGGTTTCGGCGCCCTTGGCCTGGACCGCGTCAAAGGTCTGCGCGCCGCTCTCGGTCAGGACGCCTACGAGGTTGATGACGACGTGCGAATCACGCAGCGCCGCCTCGACCGAGGCCGGATAGCGTAAATTCGCCTGCACGGTATGGACCTGCCCGACCTTGCCGGAGGGCTGGAGGTATCCGGCGAGTTCCGGCCGCCGCACCGCGACCCGGACCCGGTAATCCCGCTTGCACAGCGCGCGGACGACATTCCGGCCCAAAAACCCCGATCCGCCGAAAACCGTGACGAGCGTGTCCAGATTCGATGCCATGGGAGCCGTTCCTG
The DNA here is from genome assembly GCF_014198205.1 of Bradyrhizobium sp. SBR1B. Lineage (NCBI taxonomy): Bacteria > Pseudomonadati > Pseudomonadota > Alphaproteobacteria > Hyphomicrobiales > Nitrobacteraceae > Bradyrhizobium > Bradyrhizobium sp. SBR1B. The sequence continues at coordinate 74,391 of NZ_JACIHC010000007.1, read as the reverse complement.
CGGAAAAGAGTGCGTCTTGTCAGGCTTGTATCGGGCCGGTTTGCGATGCGCAATCGGCATCCCCAAACCCGGGTCACGCATGAATTGACAACGGCGTCACCGAACCGTAGTAACCGCCTCCGTGCCCCAAACGGCATGCCCAGGTGGTGGAATTGGTAGACGCGCTGGCTTCAGGTGCCAGTGGCTTAACGGCCGTGAAGGTTCGAGTCCTTTCCTGGGCACCATGCTTTTCTGGACAGCAAGCTATTCCAGATAGTTAAAGCCCATCAGAGTGTTGCGCCGGCCCCGACTGTGTAACAATGGGGCGTAACATTGCTGTATAGGGTTGTTCGGCCAATGCGCCGGGTTGGGTCTCGCTCTCTGCTATTCGTGCAGCGCATTCCGCGCGATGTCAGGTCACAGATTATCGGCAAGACGCTCGCGATCCCACTCGGAGATAGCTTCGCCTTTGTAACGCCCAGCGAGAGGGCTCAGGCGGTTCGTTTCTCGCTCGGCACCGCAGACCCCAGCGAAGCAAAGAGGCGTCACGCGGCTGCTGCGGCGTTCCTAGAGTCCGTTTGGGACGCATGCCGCACCGACGTTCCAATGCGTCTTTCGCATCGGCAGGCGACGGCCCTTGCCGGCGACCTTTATCGCATTTGGGCAGATAGCGAGAGCCGCGCCCGGAGCGTCGCCATGGTGCACACGCCCGGAGTCGGCTGGGCGCCAGACACCGATAGTCAGGACGAGCAGGAAGCCCATTGGGCGGCCGTCGTGGCGATGTGGGAGAAGGTTGGCAAGGACGGCGACCATCAGCAATTGGAGAAGCCGCTTGGCCCCATCGTGGACCGCCTCTTGCTGACCAGAGGCATCCGCCGCGCGGACAGCGAAACGCGCGCCATGTTGCTCGTCGCGTTTTGGATGGCGTTGCGAGACGCCTTCGTGAGCCGTCAGCGTAATGCCGGAGGGGACTATGCGCCGGACCCCAAGGCGGCCCGCTTTCCGGATTGGCAGGCGCCTGAAGGTGCGCCGAAGGAGAACCTAAAGCGGGGAGCCTCTAAGAATTCCCTCACCGGGCTAGTCGAGGATTGGTGGAAGGAAGCCAAGCGGGCCGGCCGCAAGCAGAGCACCTATGAAAGCTATCGCAACTCGATGGCGCGTCTCGTGACATTCCTCAAGCACGACACGGCGAGCCGGGTGACGCCGGAGGACATCGTTCGCTTCAAGGACTATCGCGTGCAGAGCGGGGTGAGTCCCAAGACCGTGAAGGATAGCGACCTCGCGGGGATGAAGACGGTGTTCGGTTGGGCGGTGGTCAATCGTCGTCTGCCGAGCAATCCGGCCGAGGGGATCACCATCAAGGTCGGAAAATCGCGAAAGCTCCGGTCCAAGGGCTTCTACGATTCGGAGGCTATCGCCATCCTGAAGCATGCCCGCGAGTTCGTGCCCGGTCGGGAAGCCCCGAAGCTTGCAGCGGCCAAGCGGTGGGTGCCATGGCTATGTGCCTTCACGGGGGCCCGTGTGGGTGAAATGATCCAGATTCGCAAGGAGGATCTCCGGCGCGAAGGCAAGCTCTGGGTGCTGCATGTCACGCCTGAGGCGGGGCCCGTGAAGACGGATGAAGCGCGTGATGTCGTGCTGCATCGGCAAATTGTTGAAGAAGGCTTCTTGCGGTTCTTTGAGAAGTCGAAGGGAGGCTATCTGTTCATTGACCCCAAGGCTGGTGAGTTAGGGGTCCGCAATGCGGTGAAGACGGTGCGCAACAAGGTCAATGAGTTCGTCCGTGAGGTGGTGATGGACAAGAATGTTGATCCTAGCCACGGCTGGCGCCATCGCTTCAAGACCGTTGGCATCGATCAGGGTGTTGAGATGCGCGTGCTGGATGCCATCCAGGGACATGCGCCGCGCAATGTCTCGGAGGGTTACGGAGACGTGACCATCAAGGCGAAGGCCAACGCCGTCGCAAAGTTTCCGGATATCGAGGTCGGATGAGCGCCCATGCAGACATATGCGACGCTGAATAAACTCCCGGTCATGGAGAGAGCTTACAGAAGCCACCTGAACTACGATGATTCTTGATCGCCCTGCTCGCCGGACTTTCCCTGCTTCTCCTTGATCCGCCTAAGCTTGTATCGATAGTAAGCTAACCGCGCATCCTGCCATAGCAGGAACGGAGTCCCAATAGCTGTGGGAAAAACCCAGAGGATATACACCAGCATCTGTGCGAGGATCACCCGTCCAATCGCTTCATTGAAGGGAATGCCACGAGCGTAGCTGTCGATCAGCGCAAACGATCCAATTGAGGGAATAGAAACGCCGGTGGCTGCGCTCCATACTCCGGGATAGTCCCGCCCGATAAGGCGGTACAGTACCATCGTCCAAAGCGTCACCTGAAGGACTGTAATGCCAAACAGGGCCGGCGATGCGAGATTGATCCTCCCGTCAGGCAGGATCGAGTGTGTATGAAAAACAAGGTCGAGACCCGATAGCAGCGTTGGCTGCTGCAACAGAACGATGTGAGCGAGAGGGATCGCGAAGGCAATTCCAAGGATTATTCTCGTCGCAATCAAGTAAGTGATCGCACCCACGCGAACCGCCTTATGTTGCGCTGGCGTGAAGCCAAGAAGCGTCTTCTTTTTTCCCAAGGCTCGATAAACACACCGTCGCAGCATATCCCTTTCGAGCGTGATGAACTGCAACATCATGACTGCAGCCATACCGATCGTGGCGAAATACATCAGGACAACCACGCAATAGATTAAGCCCTGGAGCTTCGCGACGCTATTGATAGAAAACGAAATGCCGGCATAGGACACCTTGTCGAGTTGCACTTCGATAGCGCCGGCTGCAATGCCCAGCACCCAAACAAGGTAAATCCTCCGAACTTGCTTATCGAAAAACTCGCTCGCAGCCTTACGCGCGTCAGCATCCAAACGTGGTTTTACGGCCATAGCCCCTTCCCCCAATAGAGCCGAATATGGGCGAGCCAAATTCATAAAGTGCTGTGCTCGCATCGTACCGCCTTCCAGCGTGGCAATCCGAACGCTCCTATTGAACCACAAGTTGAAATCAGTGCAAATTGCCATGGGGATGAAACTGGGGATTCGGGGATGCACGGGGACTGGGTAGCCGCAACAGCAAGCGTAATCGCGGCCATCATTGGCGTAGTCGGGGGCTACTTTTTGGCCCGCTACCAGCGCGAGCGGCGCCACCTGCGCATCGTTACTATGGAGACCGAGGACCTATCTGCCACCCTCCGGCAGCATGGGGACTTTGAGTTCACCTTTAACCGTTACACCACGAGCGAGCTGATTCTCTCTACGCTATCCGTACGAAACATGGGCAACCGCTCGCTGAGCGATGTGCTCTTCAGCGTAAAGCTTCCAGGCCGCCACCCGTTCGCCAAGGCCAGCTGCTTTAGCGACGACAAGGCGCTTGCCTCCGAGGTAGCAATTGTCCGCGTAGCCCCCGACGAGGATTCTCCAGAGTTCTTCGTCAAACTGCCCTACTTCAATGTGCGGGAACGGTTCCACCTGAAGATTCTGTACAACGGCGGCGTTTCGAACCTTGAGATCGCATGCCGTCTGCCGGACACGGAGGTTGAGATATCGACAGCCGCAGAGCAGTACCAAAAGATGGATCGACGCAATCGATGGAAAACGGCGATTACGATTTTATTGGCGGCGCTCTCCTCGCTCGCATTTGCCTGGATTTCGGTCGAGCTTGGCTCGCAAAAATTGCAGTCGAGATACGAGGAAAAGGCGACCACCGCCAAATAGCAATTGTACGAGCCGCCCTAGGACGAGCCTAGCGCCTGTTGGCATATTCGGTTGCCGCCGCTTTACAAGCCTCGATCCTTGAGCAGGCCAGCAAGGCGCCATCGCGCAGGGCATTCTCATACGAATTGTCATTGTGATTCGCGTGAAGATAGGCCCCAAGCAAGGCCGCAGCGACCAAGATCACGACGTAACGGGCCCGCTCCAAAATCAGCCGCGCCTTAGGGTCCTTCTCAATGCGAGTGACCGTCGCCAAGAAGATGGCCGGTGTGCTCACGAGGAGGATGGCAACTTGGATGCTGCCCGACTCGATATCCAGCCGGTTGAGAACTTGATGTTCGAGCCAGAGGCAAAGCGCGATGAATCCCCAGACTGTCGCCCAGTAGCTTGCTAAGTCGAAGATGACCTTAATGGGGTCGTCGTCGTGCGACTTAGCGGCGGTGCTTCCGGTCACGGTCATTCCTGAATACCTCATGGCGTGAGGCGATTGTAGACGATAGTCATCACGACTCAATGAAAAAATGGGACTCATAGTCCGTAGACCAATAGTCATCAAGACGGCCTGCTTCCCGCGATGGAAGACGAGACAGGCATCATTGACGTGTTGGCTGCGGCTGTACGGAGAGCCCGCAAAGGGCTGGGCCTGTCCCAAGAGGATCTAGCCTTAGAGGCCGGCTTAGACCGCACCTATGTCAGTCAGGTTGAGCGCGGGACCCGCAACTGCACCATTATCGTTCTGGCCCGCTTGGCGCGTGCTCTGAAGACTACCCCGGACCGACTCCTGGTCCCCCATAAGAAGACCCGGGGGTAGTCGCAATCTTGGCCGGAGCGAGTGCTACGTAACACTGAGCACTGACCCCCGGGCCTTATGGTGAACCTCAGTTGGGCCGATCTGCATGCGCAGTCCCCGCCTCATTGCCCCTTCAGGAGGAGCGCTTTAGGGGGCGTCGGTCGAGGAGAGCCAATGCCTGGGCTATTCGGCGCCGTAGCTCCTCGGGTGTCACCTTAAAGTCGATCCTATCGGCGTTCTGGCGAAGCAGCCGACATGCGAGGTCAATGGCGTAGTCCCGGTCCAAGTAGGGCGACTTGGTTGGCTTGCCTGACTGCGTAAGGTCGGAGCTTGATGGATGCACCTCGCGGTCGGGTATGTCTGCCCTCCGCAGGTAGTAGTGATTATCCCCGCTAGGGGTCTGATAGCCAGCTTGGGTATCCGCGATCAGACGGAGCAACGGCACTTTGTAGTCCTGCCCATCGATACACCACCGGAGATGCGGGTAATCCCTCCGGCCGGGCTGATCCATCTTCTTGCGGTTCAGCCCGACTGAGCCTCCTGGGAGGAGTAGCAGGCGCAGGGCGACGACGGTCTCCGGGTCAACATACCGGGGGCTACGGAGGACGCCTTCGGGGCCAGTGTCTTTCACCTGAATCCCTAGCTCGGGTGTAAGCGCCAAGACAGAGCCCTGCGGTATTCCGACCCAAAGTAGGGAAAGGTCAGGCTCGGGCTTTGATGGGTTCTCCCGGTGGGATTGCGCTTGGTCGAGATAGGTGCACAGCGCCTCATATCCCTCCTTCGACATGGGCGGATAGACAGGCATGCGGGTTCGGTCTGACGGGGGCTTCGCCATTGTGGTTCTCCTTTGGCTGATTTTGGGTGGCTTGGTGACCCCTAAGGGGGCCGTAGAGGGTGTTTTCGAGAAGTGCACGACAGAGGTGGTGCCGCACGGGACCCCTGAGGCTTCCAAATGCTCCCGGGCTCTATAGAGGCGTACTCACAGGCCTTTGCGATTGCTTAGGAATTTAGCCTCGCAATTCCGCCTAAGAGACCCTGGCGCCCGATACCCTCCGGTCTATAGAGGGAATATCGCAGCTTATTGAAAGCACTGAGGAATTCCCCGAGTCTCGCTCGGCGTTACCGGTTGCCCCAGGGCTGCTGTGTTAAATGCTCCGGGTCAATAGAGAGCGACCCAGAGGGCACTGAATTTGCTGAGATATTTCGGTTCCGATTGCCGTTCTGAAGTACTGGGGGGTGTCACCCGCTTGGCGCAAGCATGGTGGTCGAAGCTTCGGTAATACCCTGGGGGAGGTCTTCCATAGTGGCGTGTAATCAACCCCATGGAATTGTTGCGCTTTTTCGCCCCGATCTTCAATTTTTTGGCGGCTTAAAGTTGTGTATACTCGCATCCGCAACGAGAGATCCCGGGCGCGATGTCAAATGCAGCGGCAGCCGGGGACGAGCATGCCCTCAACCTTGCCACCGCAGGAGTGCACTCGCCGCCATCGCCCGGTCATCTCGGATCCGGTAGATCGTTTGCCGACTCAGGCCCGTTGCGTTGGCGATTTCCCCGATCCCGGCTGAAAGCTCCAACATTTCGCAGACGGTTGAGAACTGCTCCTTGCTGAAGCTGGGCTTTCGGCCGCGGTACTTGCCCCCGCGATCTGTTGACCGAGCCAGAGCAATTCCACTGCGCTGCGCCTCCTTCAAGGCTTCAGCATTCGCCTGAGCGGTGGCCGCCATAAAGGCAATAAGCGCGTCTCTGACGGCTTGCTGCATCGGGTCCTTTGTCGCCCCATCGAAGGTAAGTCCGTTAATGACCGTGCGAATGACAACGCCTTGCCGCATAAACTGCCGGATAGTGTCGCATACATCACCGTAGTTGCGGCCAAGCCGATCAACCCAGCGCACCACCAGCGTGTCACCACTACGGAGAATGTCGAACAGGCGCTTTCCCTCAGGCCTTTCGGCGAGGCGCGTGCTGATGCCCGAAACCCCATGATCGGCCACCACCCGGTCAATCTTAAAGCCGGCAGCCTCAGCGTGCTGACGCTGGTGCTCGATTGTTTGGTCAGCGGATGAAACACGGGCATAGAAAATCACGGCCATCGGGGTCTGCCTCCTGTTGTCCGATAGGATGGTGTCCGTTGAATATCATGTCCGTTGATTCAAAACAAGTCTAGCGGACGCCTTCCGGGCGGCCTTCCGGATGTCTGATAGGGTATACCTTAGCGGACACTAGACGGTGCCGGACCCTGCCGGCGGCGAAGTCCGATAATCACAATTCGAAACTAGGAGGCGCCAAGCTGGGACGGTTCGCAGGGACAGGGTACGGGGGGAAGTCGCCCAGTTGTCCCCACGAAGTCACCTCTTACGTTAGCTACCCAAAAGCGCATTTGACGCCGGGCTTAACTATACGTTAGAACGAATCATGAATCAGAAGGCGGCTATTCGCTGCCAGAAGGACTCCCACTATGGACGGCAGACTTCTTGTCCTTCAGCGTTTCATTGAGGCGCTTGGAGAGCCTGCTGATATCAGCAGCATTGACAGTCGTAAGCGTTTCCAAAAGGCGGTCTACCTAGGCCAACTGACTGGTGTCGATCTCGGGTATCGCTACAGCTGGTATGTGCGGGGGCCGTACTCAACAGCGTTGACTAAGGACTACTACGCTCTCGCTGCTGCTCAGCAGTCGGGAGAAGTAGCGCCAGCAGATAAATTCCTGAAGCCTGAGATTGTAGGCAAGCTGCAATCAATCAGGAATCTTTTCGCAACTCCCTTCGGTGTGAACCTTGACGCATCGTCTTGGTATGAGCTCCTAGCGTCCTGGCATTACCTGCTCAAGGTTAGCCGGATGACACCTCAGGATGCTCGCCAGACGATGGAGCGATCCAAGCCAAATCTAGTCCCGTACATTGCGCAAGCCGAGGCAGTGCTGAGAGACCAGCACCTCATCGACTGAATGATATGGATACGTTCCATTTCAGCCGCATAACTGATCCGGTCCACGGCACCTTTGGGATCAGTGAACTAGAATCGGACATCTTATCGACGCCCGTCTTCCAGCGACTCCATAATGTAAAACAGCTCGGCCTCGCCCACTTAGTTTATCCAGGGGCCGGCTACTCTAGGTTCGCTCACTCGGTCGGTGCCTGCCATGTGGCGGGGCGCATGGTCAGGGCAATCGCACATAACTGTGCGCACCAGCTAGACGAACATCAGATACAGTTATATCGGCTCGCTGCCCTGTTGCATGATATCGGCCACTATCCGTTCTCACATGCGATGGAGCACGTACTTCAAGATCACTACAAAGCGGCGCAGTTTCTGAGCGATGATTCGTTCGGTCCTCAGACGAGCGCGATCTCGGAAGACCCGCCAGCATTCGACCATGAAACCCTAGGCCGGAAAATCATCGAAGTTGATGAGCAAATTGGTCAAGTCCTCCAGCGGCACAGCTTTACCAGGGAGGAGATAAAGGCCGTCTTTAGTCGTGAAACGCCCGGGGTGCTGTCAAACCTCGTCAGCTCCGATCTAGACTGCGATCGGTTAGACTACCTAATGAGAACCGCTCATGGGGCGGGAATTCCCTATGGCGGGGTAGATGCCGAGTATCTAACAACCCAGTTGTGCATCGATTCTGAGGGGCATCTATGTCTCACGAAGAAGGCACTGCGGGCGGCGGACCATTTCTTGGTATCGCGCTATTATGATTATACCCAAGTTGCTTACCACAAGACCGTCGTTGGCCTTGAGCAAGTATTGCGGGACGTGATTTCGGGGTTGGTGTCGAGAGGCCTTGATTGTTCCAGCGCAGCGATGCGTCGCAGGATCAGTGATGGCTCAATCAGCGCCTTCGACGATCAGGCGATTGTTAGCGAGATGCGCAATTGCTTGAACGACCTGGGCGATCAAGACAGAATCCTGAGCAGAAAGCTGAAATCCGTTCTTCGCCGGGAGGCGCCGAAGCTCATCGCCTCTTCTGAGAGGATCGCGCCGCGCTCGGAGGAACACGCTTATCTAAACAACGTCGATCAGCTAAAGAAGAGCGTTGCTCAGTGGGCACAGCACTTTTCGATTGACCCGCGTCTTTGGCATTTGTGGAAAGCCAAACTTAACTTGACCAAAATCGGTTCGACGGTTTCGACGGGCAGCACGATTGACGACGAATTCGAAGAAGAACGTCAGCAGGTTGTCAGAATCCTGACGACCGACCCAGAAGATCCAGCGAGCAAGAGCAAGCCACTGATTGAGCACGACTTCGCATTGATGAAGCAGCTATCCGACGTCCGCCTGTATTCAATGCGATTGTACGTGCATTTGCCCGAGGACTGCGCCAACCCAGCGCAGCTACGGCAGGAGATAACCAGCAAGATCAAGTCAGACCTACAGTTCTTCCCCTTCTCCGATTAGGCGGCCTTGGTAAACAATCGCGCCTGCCGTCGGCCAGACCCTTGCCTTCCGGGGTCGTGAATGCGTCGGCCATCGTCGAGCTATCCTGTCCTGTCCGTTGACCAGCAAAGAGCCGCTTCCAAGGCAGTTTCGGCAAGCAGAGGATGCCTATCAGGCCGGATTGAGCCGTAACTTAGCTGTGTAACATCCTTGATACGCGGCTGAAAAGTCTCATACTTTCAATAGCAAGGGCGACGCGACAGCCAATCCTTTCCTGGGCACCATTTTGCGGAATTCGGACGCAAATTAAGACGGCTCCCGATCCGCGAAGATAGCGGAGCGGCGATTGCTGCATCGCCGTCGCGACGGTCCCCCGGTACGCCAGTTCGTCCCGTTTCCCCTTACACCACCCTTTTCCCCGTCCGCTCCGCCACCGCCTTCTGCACAAAATACATAGCTACCAGCGAGACGATCGCCGATGCTACGACGACGTAGCCGATCCGGTCGAAATGGAGCAGCGCGCCATCTGGTCCTTCCGCGATGATCGCGCCCGCGAGCACCGAGCCGAGGCCGCCGGAGAGCTGCTGCAGCGAGGCGCTGATTGCGCTGAACGAGCCGCGCTGGTCGGAATCGGGGATCGCCGACATCAGCGCCTGCGACGGGATCATGCGCGAGAAGATGCCGACGAACATCAGCACGTTGACGAGGATCGCGGTCGTCAGCGCGACGTGGCCGAGATGGGTGTAGATCAGCACCATGATGACGGATACCACGCTGCCGAACACGAAGGTCGGGTATTTGCCGAACGCATCGCTCGCCCTGCCGACCAGCGGCCCCGTGACGATGCTGAACAGGCCTGAGACGAGATAGATCGTCGGCAGATGCGTGATGTCGATGCCGAGATTGTGCACGGTGAAGGCGCTGGAGAACGGCATCAGCATGTAGCCGCCGGTCGCCAGCAGCGTCGTGACGAAGAAGGCCAGCGTGTAGCGCGGCTGCCCGACGGTCGAGATCAGATGGTGGAACGGGTTCTTGTCCTGTTTCCGCTTCAGATGCGCGTCGACCGGCTCCATGGCGAAGGCGATGATGGCGATCGCCGCGATCGACACCACGACGATCGCAATGAAGCAGACGTGCCAGCTCCAGTGATTGGCGAGAAACAGGCCGGCGGGAATGCCGAGCACCTGGCTTGCTGCAAATGCGGTCTGGATGAAGCCCATCACGCGGCCGCGCAGATGCAGCGCGAACAAATCGGTGACGATGGCGAGCACCACCGAGCCGATCACGCCGCCGAACAATCCGGTCACGATCCGGCCGATCAGCAGCACGTGATAATTCGGCGCGATCGCGCAGAGCAGGGTCCCGAGCGTGAAGCCGACATAGAAGAACAGCAGCAGGAGTTTGCGATCGAAGCGATCGGCAAAGCCGGCGGCCAGCACCCCCGAAATGCCCGCGCTGAACGCGTAGGCCGACACCGCCACGCCAAACTGGGCGGCCGTGATGTTGAGTGCCGGCATCAGGATGGCGCCGAGCGGCGACATGATGATGAAGTCGAGGATGATCGTGAACTGCGTGAACGCGAGCAGCGCGATCAGAAGCGCCTGGTAGCGCGAGAAGCCGCGTTGGCGTTCTGACGGGTTGTCGATCGGCGCGGCGAGCGTCTGTTCGGTCATGGATCTCGATTCATGGGTCGCGGGGAGGGAAACTGGCAGATGGGGTGGGCCCGCACGATTTCCACGGGCCGCGCGCCACAGGCTCCGCCGAAACGGGCAGTTCGCGCGCCGCTGTGGGTTCCGTGCAACAGCCCTGTTCTCGCGGCTTCCGGCAGCCCGATTAAGCCGCCCTTAGCGAATGCTCCCCTAGTGTCATGACCGTCCATTTCCCTGCTCCCCGGCCCTGAGCCGGTCAGTTTGCGGCAAGTCAGAGCGTATTCGGATGGAGCAGCCTGACCGGCAGTATGATCCTGGCGTGCCCGAGCCGTTGGTCACGGCGGCGGCTACGCGGACGCTCGTCATCGATCTCGAAGGCGGCCTGCTGCGGTCCGAGCTGCTGATGGAGGCGCTGTTCTCCAGCCCCGGCCGTATGCTCGCCCGCTTCGGCGCTGGCGGACGTCCGGGCATGGCGGCACTCACGGATATCCTGGCGCGCGCCGAGATCGACTACGCCCATCTGCCCTACGAGCCCGACGTGCTGAACCGGGCTCTCGCGGCGCGGGCGCGGGGCGCGAAGATCTATCTGGTGGCCGGCCGGTTCACCCACCATGCCGCCGGCGTTGCCGCACATCTCGGCTTTGACGGCGTCGTTGCGCCGGCTGATCTGGCTGCAGGCGAAAAGCTGCCGTTCGATCCCGGCGCTATCGAGCGCATCGCCGCGCGCAGCAGCAAGCGTGCGAGCCTCAAGATCTGGGCCAAGGCGCTGCGCGTCTATCAATACGCCAAGAACACGCTGGTGTTCGTGCCTGTCATCACCGCGCATCAGCTGAATTTTGCCAGCTTCGGCTCCGCGCTGCTGGCGTTCCTGGCGTTCTCGGCCTGTGCGTCTGGCGCCTATCTGATGAATGATCTCCTGGATCTCGCAGCGGACCGGCAGCATCCGACCAAGCGCCATCGCGCGCTGGCGGCCGGAGATTTGCCGATCTCGTCCGCGCTATCAGCGATTCCTGCGTTGTGGCTGTTCGCGGTCGTGGCGGGTCTCTGCATTTCGCCGCTGTTTCTCGGCGTGCTCGGCGCCTATCTCGTCACCACCATCGCCTACTCGCTCGCGCTGAAGCGCAAGATGCTGGTCGACATTGTCACGCTCGCCGGTCTCTACACGCTTCGCATCGTCGCCGGCGCGGTCGGCGTCGGCGTGGTGCTGTCGGAATGGCTGCTGATCTTCTCGCTGTTCGTGTTCACCTCGCTGGCACTGATCAAGCGCTTCAGCGAGCTCAGCATGCGCGAGAGCGCCGGCCTTGCCGATCCCTCCAACCGCGACTATCGCGTCACCGACCTGCAAATCATCGCCGCGATGGCGGCGGCGAGCGCGATGAACGCGGTGACCGTGTTCTCGCTCTACGTCTCCTCGACCGCGGTGACGCCGCTGTACAGCCGTCCCTGGATGCTGTGGCTGCTCAATCCGCTGCTGCTCTACTGGTTCGGCCGCGCCCTGATGATGGCGCATCGCCGCGAGATGCCCGACGACCCGATTCTGTACGCTTTCCGCGACGGCCCCAGCCGCATTGCGGTTGCGGCCATGATCTGCATCATGCTGGCGGCGATCTGAGCGAAGCCCGTGCTTGCGCGGCCCGCCGGCAATGGCTACATCGCGGGCAATCCGAATTAGCTATTGTGCCGACGCACCGATTAGACCCGAGGTTTTGAAACGCCATGACCGTACGCCTGCATCGCGGCGACCTGCCCGACCTGTCCCGCTACACCGGAGCGGTGGCGATCGACACCGAGACCATGGGGCTGAATCCGCACCGCGACCGGCTCTGCGTGGTGCAGCTCTCGCCCGGCGACGGCAGCGCCGACGTGGTCCAGATCCCCAAGGGCCACACCGACGCGCCGAACCTGAAGGCGCTGCTGGCCAATCCCGCCATCACCAAGATCTTCCACTTCGCGCGGTTCGACGTCGCGGTGCTGTACCAGACCTTCGGCGTCATGACCGGCCCGATTTATTGCACCAAGATTGCCTCGCGCCTGACCCGTACCTACACCGATCGCCACGGCTTGAAAGACCTCGTGCGCGAGGTGCTCAATGTCGATCTCTCCAAGCAGCAGCAATCCAGCGATTGGGGTTCCGACAGCCTGACCGAGCCGCAGCTCGCCTATGCCGCCTCGGACGTGCTGCACCTGCATGCCTTGCGCGAACGGTTAGATGCAATGCTGGTGCGGGAGGGCCGCACCGCGCTGGCCAAAGCCTGTTTCGACTTCCTGCCGACCCGCGCCCTGCTCGACCTCCAGGGCTGGGCGGAGGAGGACATTTTCGCGCATTCCTGAGCCCTCGACCGCCGGTTAGACTTCGGGCTGCGCCCCGTTTCGGACACTTTCGTGCGGCCTGTCCAAGCCTGATATGTCCAAGGCTGATATGTACAAGGCTGCATATTGCGGCGCTGACGGGTACAATGGAGCGGCCTGCGACCCGGCCTGGCGAGCGGCACCTCAGGAGCTCAGGTGAATTCGGCCCATAATCCCACCTACGACGCCGCGCTTGCGGCGAAGTTTGCCAGCGCGGCGCGCCACAGCCGTCTGGTGCGGATTCTGCGCCTCGCGGTGCCGGCTGCAGTGCTGTTGTCGATGGCCGCCATCGTCGGCGTCTCGGTCTTCAATCCGTTCCGCATGCTGATGCCGAAGCTGCCGCTCGATTCCGGAAACCTGGTGGTGTCGGGCACCAAGATCACGATGGAATCGCCGCATCTGGCGGGCTACACGCCGGACCAGCGGCCCTACGAGCTCTGGGCCAAGACCGCGACGCAGGACATCACCGATCCCGATCATGTCGATCTCTCCGACCTGCGCGCGAAGGTGCTGATGGAGGATCAATCCACCCTGTTCCTCGATGCCCGCACCGGCCGCTTCGACAACAAGCAGCAGCAGCTCGATCTGCACAAGGACATCTTCCTGCGCACCTCGACCGGCTACGAGGCGCGGCTGAACTCGGCCTTCGTCGACATGGGCAAGGGCACGGTCTCCTCGGACGAGCGTGTCGACGTCAAGCTGACCAACGGCACGCTGACCGCGGACAAGCTGCGCATCACGGAAGGCGGCGACGTCATCCGCTTCGAGGGCAATGTGGTGATGCATCTGGACAAGCTGGATGACCCCGCCGCCGCTCAGCCTGCGCCGGCCGAGCCCGCGCCGGCGGCGCCGCCGGCCAAGTCAAAGAACAAATCTGCCAATTCAAAGTGATTTCATGATCAGGTTTTTTCCGCGCAACCACACGCGCAATGCCATCGTCAGTGCAGCTGCGCTCGCCGCCACTGTCGTGCTTGCGGCAACCGGCGCCACTTTTGCGCAGAGCACGATGCAGGGCGTGCCGAACGCGATGCAGGGTTTCTCGCAGAACCGCGATCAGCCGATCCAGATCGAGGCGGCCTCGCTCGAGATGCGCGACAAGAAGAAGGAGGCGACCTTCGCCGGCAATGTGAAGGTCATCCAAGGCGACACCACCATGACCTCGAAGACGCTGGTGGTGTTCTACGAATCGGGCGGCGACAAGCCCGCCACGCCCCAGCCTGCGGCCAAGGCGACCAAGGGCGCGCCGATGCAGTCGGCGCAGCCGGGCCCCGGCGGCAGTTCCTCGATCAAACGGCTGGAGGCGCGCGGCAATGTCGTGGTCACCCAGAAGGACCAGGTGGTGACCGGCGAGACCGCCGTGTTCGACACCAGAACCAATCTCATCACCATGCTGGGCGGCGGCGGCCAGGTCGTCCTGACGCAGTGCAAGAACGTGCTGCGCGGCGACCGTTTGATGGTCGACATGACGACGGGCGTGTCGCGGGTGGAATCCGACAACGGCCGGGTTCAGGCCCTGCTGCCGCAGGGCGGCGGCAACGATTGCGGTTCGGGCAAGCCCGGCGGAGCGCCGCCTTTGCAATTGCCCGGCGGAACTAAATCGAAATGAATTCAACGACTTGGATCGGACGCTCCCGAACCGAGGTTGAAGCTTGGCCGGTGAGACTGTATCTAGCGCGCAGGGCTTTCGAAGCGGGGTCCGCCGCTTTTCGGGCGTGTTTCACTGGGCATGAGACATCCCTTCACTCATGCTGCATCGGCCAGTCGAACGGCCGGTGCGGCAGATCGCGCGAATTCGCGCAGGATCGTCGCGAAAGGCTTAGAAGGCGGGGATGGTCGATCTCTTCAGCATGTTCCGTCGGCGCCCCGCCAAGCGCGGCCGGCCAGGATTTGCGCGTCAGGACATCACCGCGCTTGGTGACGGCGTCGGCGGGCTCGTGACGAGCCCGATCCGGGACGCGCCGATGGCCCGCGACCAGGCGATCCATGCGCCCGATCAGTTCCAGGGTGACTATCAAGGCGACTATCAAGCCGAGGCGCCGCGTCAGCCGGCAGTTCACCCCGTCAGGGCCGCCGCCAAGCCGAACGGCGGTGGGCCGCAGCTCCTGAAGCGGCCCGGCTTTCTGGCTGTGCATAGCGTGGAAAAGGCCTTCGGCAGCCGCCAGGTCGTGCGCGGTGTCAGCATCTATGTGCGCCGCGGCGAAGCAGTCGGCCTGCTCGGTCCGAACGGCGCCGGCAAGACCACCGTGTTCTACATGATCACCGGCCTGATCAAGGCCGATCGCGGCGCCATCGAGCTCGACGGCCACGACGTCACCAAGCTCCCGATGTATCAGCGCGCGCGGCTCGGCATCGGCTATTTGCCGCAGGAAGCCTCGATCTTCCGCGGCCTCACCGTCGAGCAGAACATCCGCGCCGTGCTCGAAGTGGTGGAGCCCTCGCGCAAGAAGCGCGAGCAGCAGCTCGATTCGCTGCTCGACGAGTTCAACATCACGCGGCTCAGGAAATCGCCCTCAATCGCTCTGTCGGGCGGCGAGCGCCGCCGCGTCGAGATCGCGCGCGCCCTGGCGACGCGGCCGAATTACATGCTGCTCGACGAGCCCTTCGCCGGCATCGACCCGATCGCGGTCGGCGACATCCAGGACCTCGTCCGCCATCTCACCAATCGCGGCATCGGCGTCCTCATCACCGACCACAATGTCCGCGAGACGCTCGGCCTCACCGACCGCGCCTACATCGTCTATGCCGGCGAAATCTTGACCGAGGGGAGCCCGGATGAGATCGTCGCCGATCCGGACGTGCGCCGCCTTTACCTTGGCGAGGAATTCCGCCTCTAGCCCGTTTTTGCGTTCGTCAAGACGTGTACATCGGGCTCGGACTAAGATAAGCAAAAATCGGACCAATTTTTGGGAACGGTTCTTGCTTCATGGCTCTCACGCAGAGATTAGAGTTCCGGCAGTCGCAGTCGCTGGTCATGACGCCGCAGTTGATGCAGGCGATCAAGCTGCTGCAACTGTCCAATCTCGATCTCACGACCTTCGTGGAAGAGGAGCTCGAGCGTAACCCCCTGCTGGAACGGGCCAATGACGAGGCCCCCGCGGGCGAGCCCCCGGCCGAGGCCGGCCAGTACAGCGATGGCGAGGAGTCCGGCGGCCAGGGCGATGACGGCTTTGGCGGCGGCGACGCCTTCGAGCCGGGCCAGGAAGAATGGATGAGCAAGGATCTCGGCACCCGCGCCGAGATCGAGCAGACCCTCGACACGGGCCTCGACAACGTCTTCTCCGAGGAACCGGCCGAGGCCGCGGCGCGCAACGCCCAGGATGCCGCGCCGACCACCTATACGGAATGGGGCGGCGGCGCCTCCGGCGACGAGGACTACAATCTCGAGGCCTTTGTCGCGGCCGAGTTGACGCTCTCGGACCATCTCGCCGAGCAGCTCTCGGTGGCCTTCACCGCGCCTGCCCAGCGCATGATCGGCCAGTATTTGATCGACCTCGTCGACGAGGCCGGCTATCTGCCGGGCGATCTCGGCCAGGCCGCCGAGCGCCTTGGCGCGACGCAAGCCGACGTCGAGAGCGTCCTTGCCGTGCTGCAAAAATTCGATCCGCCCGGGGTCTGTGCGCGCAATTTGAGCGAATGCCTGGCGATCCAGCTCCGCGAGCTCGACCGCTACGACCCCGCGATGCAGGCTCTGGTCGAGCATCTCGATCTCCTGGCCAAGCGCGACATCGTGGCCCTGCGCAAGATCTGCGGCGTCGATGACGAGGACATCGCCGACATGATCGGCGAGATCCGCCGCCTCAATCCCAAGCCCGGCATGAAGTTCGGCTCGGCGCGTCTGCAGACCATGGTGCCCGACGTCTATGTCCGCCCGGGTCCCGACGGCGGCTGGCATGTCGAGCTCAACAGCGACACCTTGCCGCGCGTGCTGGTCAACCAGACCTACTATTCCGAGCTGTCGAAGAAGATCGGCAAGGACGGCGACAAGTCCTATTTCACCGACGCGCTGCAGAACGCGACCTGGCTGGTGCGCGCGCTCGACCAGCGCGCCCGCACCATCCTGAAAGTTGCAACCGAGATCGTGCGCCAGCAGGACGGCTTCTTCACCCATGGCGTGGCGCATTTGCGGCCGCTCAATCTGAAGGCCGTGGCCGATGCCATCCAGATGCATGAATCCACGGTGTCGCGTGTCACCGCCAACAAGTACATGGCGACCAATCGCGGCACGTTCGAGCTGAAATATTTCTTCACGGCCTCGATCGCCTCGGCCGACGGCGGCGAGGCGCATTCCGCCGAAGCCGTCCGCCACCACATCAAGCAGCTGATCGATTCGGAGGAGCCCGCGGCGATCCTGTCGGACGACACCATCGTGGAACGCTTGCGCGCCTCGGGCATTGATATTGCCCGCCGCACGGTCGCGAAGTACCGCGAAGCCATGCGCATTCCTTCCTCGGTGCAACGTCGCCGCGACAAGCAGAGCGCTCTTGGTAACGTCCTCACCACCGCCTTGTCCGATCGCTCCCGCAACACCGAACCGGCCTGATTGCGCTGGCGCGAAATCGCGCTACTCTCGCCCCCCCCGTCGAGACGGATCCAAGCAGGCGCATGATCCGGAAAAGTGTCCAGCGGTTTTCCTTCCCGACAAACGCCGAAGGCGTTTGCGGGGAGATCATGCGCAGGGAATCTTCCAGAGGTGCGATGACGTGGCATCGCACCGCGAGCACGTGAACCAAGCGAGGCATCACATGACTCTCAGAATCTCGGGAAAGAGCATCAGCGTCGGCGAGGCCCTGCGTGGCCGCGTTTCCGACCGCACCGACGAGGTGCTGCGCAAATATTTCGACGGCAATTATTCCGGCCACATCACGCTCAGCAAGGACGGCTTCGGCTTCCGCACCGATTGCGCCCTGCATCTCGATTCCGGAATCACGCTGGAGGCCGATTCGAACGCGCCGGATGCCTATGCCAGCGCCGACCAGGCGCTGCTGATGATCGAGAAGCGGCTGCGCCGCTACAAGAACCGGCTCAAGGACCGCTCCGCCCGCAAGGCCCATGTCGCCTCCGAAGCAATGGCTGCGCTCGATGCCACCAGCTACGTGCTCGAGGCGCCGGAGGGCGAGGACGAGGTCACCGGCTACAGCCCCGTCATCATCGCCGAGGCGACCACTTCGCTGAAGCCGCTGTCGGTCAGCGAGGCCGTCATGGAACTCGACCTGAGCGGGGCTCCCTGCCTGGTCTTTCAGCACGGTTCCAGCGGCCGGGTGAACATCATTTACCGCCGGGCCGACGGCAATGTGGGCTGGATCGATCCGCCCGGAGCCAAAACGGATGCCGGCGCGGATGGCAAGGGGAACAGCGCGGCCGGGGGATAGGCAAAAGCCCAGCCCCGTACCATCCGCAGGCCTTAATAATGACCGGGGCAAAGCCGCACGCGGGAGTTGGCACCGGGATTGCGTTGGAGTAGAAGCGCCCCACATCAGGACTTAACGGGATTTGGGCTAAGTCCTCCTCCTGCTTGACCTTCTTGACGCCGGCCCGGCGTGGTTTCTCTCCAAGCCGGCCAATTCGGAACCTGACGGTTTAATTCACCTCGGAAACCCTCCATGCCGATTACCGATCTGGTCGCACCCGAGGCGATTCTCCCGGCATTGAAGGTCAACAGCAAGAAGCAGGCCCTGCAGGAGCTCGCGGCCAAGGCCGCCGAGCTGACCGGGCAGAACGAGCGCTCCGTGTTCGAGGTGCTGCTGCAGCGGGAGAAGCTCGGCACCACCGCGGTCGGCTATGGCGTTGCCATTCCGCACGGCAAGCTGCCCAAGCTCGAAAAGATTTTTGGCCTGTTCGCACGTCTCGACCGTCCGATCGATTTCGAGGCGATGGACGGCCAGCCGGTCGATCTCGTCTTCCTGCTGCTCGCCCCCGAAGGCGCCGGCGCCGATCACCTCAAGGCCCTCGCCCGCATCGCCCGCCTGTTGCGCGACCAGGACATCGCCAAGAAGCTGCGCGCTTCGCGCGATGCCCAGGCGATTTACTCTGTGCTGGCACTGCCGCCGGCCACCGCGGCGTAACTTCGCCGTCAAAGGCCGGATCTACTCTGGCCTCCTGGATCGCCCGGCATTGCCGGCGTCGCGCCCTGACCAAGGGGATCTGCAGGTAGACGCTCCGAAAATTTTCCCGCTTGAGACGCACGGCATATTGGGCGGCGCCAAAATCCGCTAACAGTCGTTCGAAGCTGTGGACTGAGCGGACGTGATTTGGAATGGAAATGCGTCGTTGCGCATTGGCGCGGCGGGGGGAGAACGGCGCGGGGAACCGGGCCTCGGCCGGCGGATGCCCGGCCTATCGTCCAAAAGCTACCCGCCTGGCAAGACGCCCAGGCGATCCCCTCGGTGCCGGTGTTGGAGCCGGCGACAAACCGCCAATCATCGATATCGTTGGGTTCAGGCTGCGCTTTTGCTCGAACTGATGTCCGGGCCAATCGAGGCCCGCTCGCGGCGCAAGTCCCGGGAATGTCGACCGCGCGAAGGCGGTCGCGACGCGCGGTAGGGGACATCGGCCGTGCTTCAGGAAGGTCAGCTCAGGGCCAGCCCACAAATCGGTTCGGATTCCGAGGCATACGAAAGCGCGATCTGGAAAGCGCGCAGCGTCGGTGTGGAGAAGCTTGCCAGAAACGTGATCCGCGGTTCGATCACCGTCAACGTGGTCGCGTCGATGGGGGTCTTCCAACCCGCGCTGCTTCCCGCAGAGTGGAGCAATCTGCAACAGGCCGTTGCGCTCGTGATGTGGGTCATCCTGATCTACGCCAGTGTCTTCGTGCGTCCACGCGTACGCGTGCAGCCGAATCCCGATCTCATCGCGCTGGTGGCATTCTATTCCCTCGCTGCCATTTCCGTTCTCTGGACCAGTCTCGCCGTTGCGGCGATCATGAAGAGCGCGGCACTTGTGGTGACGACCTTCGGTGCGTACTGCCTCATTACCCGTATCGACGTGGACGAGATCGTCGGATCGACGGCACTCGGGTTCTTCATTCTGGTCGCCGCCTCGGCCTTGTGTGCCGTCTTCGTGCCCGAGATCGGCGTCGACCAGAGCTGGATGCACAATGGCCAGTGGCAAGGAATCTACGAATCGAAGCAGACGCTCGGTTTCATCAGCGCATATCTGATGTTCTTTGCCTGCTATCAGAAGATGACCGGGCAGGGATGGATCGCTTTTCTCGCGACGTTTCTCCTGGCGTCGACGTGCGTCATCGCCTCGGAATCCCGTGGTGCCGGCGCCGTTGCCGTTGCCGCGTGTGGGCTGCTCGTCACCTCGATGTGGTCGATCCGCTGCATGAGAGTCTATGCGGTGCTGCCATTCATCATGTGCATTCTGGCCGCCCTGCTGTTTCTGTATTTCTATCTGACGGGGTACGATTCCTTTCATCTCGGCGGCGAATCGACCATCGACTTGACCGAGCGGACTTTCATTTGGCAGTACGCCATCAGCCATTTCAACGACGCGCCCCTGCTGGGCTTTGGCATCAACGGATTCTGGACGCGCCCCGCGATTTACGACTACTTCAACCAGAACCATGGCTGGGTGCTCGACAATTATCATAGCGGTTACATCGCGGTGGCGATTGAAACGGGATTTCTGGGATATTTGCTGTTTGTCGCGAGCGTCTATCTGTTTTCGGAAAAGGTCCTGTATTTGATCGCCACCCGGTCGATCGATCGTTCCCATTGCGCTCTCATCATCGGATTTGTCGTCCTGAGCTTTCAATCGAATTTCACGGAGACGATGTTCCTCCGCTCGACGATGTTCACGTCGGTGCTTCTCGTCGCGTTCTTCTTCGCGGTGTGCAGGCCGGTGCCGCAGCAATCCCTGCGGCCATGATGGAGAAAGCAGCATGAATGCCATCTGCGCCCGCTGGTTGGTGACCTTCCGTCTCACCTTGGCGATCGCCGTGCTCGCGATCTGCTCTCAGGCCGACGCAGCCAAGCAGGGCACCGCGCGCACCCCCGGAGAATTGGGGCGCGGCATCAACATCCTCGGCTACGACGGCATCTGGGAGGGAGGCCGGAACGCGCCATTTCGTCTGGACAACCTCACTGCGATCCGAAAGGCCGGGTTCTCGCACGTTCGGATCAATTTCTTCGGCTTCAAGTTCATGGGCGAAGGGAATCTGCTGGATGAAATCGTCTTGAAACGGCTTGATGCCGTGATCGAAGACGTGCTCGCCCGGAAGCTCATCCCCATTCTGGACGAGCACGATACGGATACTTGCCAGCGCGACGTGTCCGGATGCGCCGAGAAGCTAAAGGCATTCTGGACGCAAATCGCCGGGCGCTATGCCGGAAGATATCCGAAGCTTGTCTTCGAGGTCCTCAATGAGCCCGGCGGGCAGATGACGTCGACCAGCTGGAACGCCCTTCTGAACGAGTGTCTCGGCATCATCCGCACCAGCAACCCCGGACGGACGGTCATTGCTGCCGTTCTCAACGTCGACGACATGCCGGTCGAGGAACTGGCCCTGCCATCAGGTGACAGAAACCTCATTGTGACGTTTCACTATTACGCGCCGATACGTTTCACGCATCAGGGTGCGCCGTGGTCCCCAACGTTCTCGCGGCTCGGGCCGCTCGATTGGGGCACTCCGGAGGACGAACGGAAGGCACTCGCCGATTTCGAAAAGATTCGTATCTGGTCCGAAAAGGAAAAGCGCCCGATCTATCTCGGCGAGTTCGGCGTGTACGAGCGCGCTCCGACGGACGCCCGGACGCGATATCTGTCGTTCGTGGCGCGAACTGCGGATCGGCTTGGCTGGGCATGGGCCTATTGGCAGTTCGACCATGATTTCGCGGCCTTCGACAGCGCGCGTCAAACCTGGAAGCCGGACATCCTGCGGGCGTTGATCCCGGTGGTGCGTTGAATCGCGCGTTCGGGATCGAGAGTTGAGCCTACTGCGGCCTCACGCACCGTCATTGCGAGGAGCGTCATCGTGTCAAAATGAAAACGGGCACGCCTTCGCAAGAAGGCATGCCCGCTGGAAACTCTGTTCGTGCGACGTGCGCTCAGTGCACGCTGACGGCTTGCAGCTCGTTGCTCCAGGCGTTCGCGATCGCGGCTTCGCGGCTGTCGGTCAGCATGATCGGCGTGCCGTCGGCGGCGTGGAGCGCGAAGAGTTTTAAGCCCGGCGCGATTTTCGGCGCTTCGGGAAACAGGCCCGGCACGTCCTCGGAGCGGATCTGCTTCACATAGGCGATATGGCCTTCGCCAAGGGTTGCCAGCGTCTCCGGGGAGACGTTCTTGGCTTCGTATTCGAACGCAACGTGACCTTCACTCATGGTCTCGACTCCTCTGGAACACTAAGCGGTCGAGTCCGCTACTCGTTCCATTATTCGTGCTCATTGATAGCGATTGTCTTAACGATCCTCTCCGGTTCAGGCCGGGCCAGATCGATCGACAACAACCCGTTCTTCAGATCCGCACCCAGCACCAGCATCCCCTCCGCCAGCACGAAGGTGCGCTGGAAGTGGCGCGCGGCGATGCCGCGATGGATGTATTGCCGGGACTTGTCGTCCTGCTGCCGCCCGCGGATCACGAGCTGGTTTTCCTCAATGGTTACATCGAGTTGGTCGCGCGTAAATCCGGCGACCGCCAGCGTGATACGTAAGCGCTCGGGCTGGCCGTCCGCGCCGCCACACCTCTCGATATTGTAGGGAGGGTAGCCGTCGGCGCCTTTGACGACGCGATCGAGCACGCGCTCAATCTCGTCGAAGCCCAGAAGGAACGGACTGGATAACGTGGGAACACGAGACATAGTTTACAAAGTCCTCGCAGAAGCGACTTTGGTGCATCAGGGCCCGTAGCGGCGCCCCTTGATCAGCAATATGGGCATGTTCCTGTGCTGGTTCAAGCAGGTAGCCGGGGAGCTGTGGATTGGCCATCTCCAGCCGTCATGACTGGGACGAGCCCGGGCATGACGAATTCAGCTGGCGATTTATCTCAACAAAAACAGACCCCCTTCTACTGTGCATGGGGTTGTTTTTGCGTTTTGTGGTTTCCGGCCCCTCGGAACGGATCAGGCCTCCAGCCGCGTCCGCCCGTCGCCGCTGAACAAATGCAGCTTCGTCCGCACCGCCGCCACCCGGATTTTCGCGCCGATCGCTGGGGCCTCGGTTCCGGGAATGCGGACGATGATCTCGCCGGGCGGCAGCTCGCCGGGGGTGGCGGCGACGCGCTGCTCCTCCTGCTCGCGCGAGCCATAGACGAAGGTCTCGGCGCCGACGCGCTCGATCGCTTCCACCGTCAGCGGCAAAGCGACGCCGCCGGCCGGGGTCTGGTCGGTGATGACGAAGTCTTCCGGGCGGATGCCGAGGATGCCGGCGTCCGCCGCCGCGCTGCCGGCGAGCTGCGATCTGATCTCCTCGGGGCGCGTCGACATCAAATTCATCGGCGGTGCCCCGATGAAGGAGGCGACGAAGGTGGTCGCCGGCTTCTCGTAGATCGCGAGGGGATTGCCGACCTGCTCGACCTGGCCGCCATTCATCACGACGAGAACGTCGGCGAGCGTCATGGCTTCGAGCTGGTCGTGGGTGACGTAGATCGACGTGGTGTTGAGCCGGCGCTGCAATTTGCGGATTTCGACCCGCATCGCGATGCGGAGTTTCGCATCGAGATTCGACAGCGGCTCGTCGAACAAAAACACCTTCGGCTGGCGTACGATGGCGCGGCCCATGGCGACGCGCTGGCGCTGGCCGCCGGAGAGCTGACGCGGCTTGCGTTCCAGCATCGGTGACAGCTCGAGCACGCGCGCGGCTTCCTCGACGCGGGTTTTGATCTCGGCTTCCGCCATGCCACGGTTGCGCAGGCCGTAGGCCATGTTGTTGAAGACGCTCATATGCGGATAGAGCGCGTAGTTCTGGAACACCATCGCGATGTCGCGATCGGCGGGCTCGACCTGGTTGACCACGCGGCCGCCGATTTCGATCTCGCCGCCGGTGACGGTCTCGAGGCCCGCGACCATGCGCAGCAAGGTGGACTTGCCGCAGCCGGAGGGGCCGACCAGCACGCAGAACTGTCCGTCGCCGACATCGACGTTGACGCCCTTGATGGCCTCGAAGCCGCCGAGATAGGTCTTGCGGACGTTGCGCAGGGTGACGTTAGCCATGTGTTGCACCAGCGAATAGCGAATAGGGAGTGGCGAATAGGGAGTAACGAGAGAGCAAGGCAGAAGCAGCGACCCCATTCGCTACTCGCCATTCGCAATTCGCCATCATCACTTTTCCGTCTCGACCAGGCCGCGCACGAACAATTTCTGCATGGCGACGACGACGAACACCGGCGGCAGCATGGCCAGCATGGCGGTCGCCATCACGATCGGCCATTCGGTCAGCGCGTCGGTGGTGGTGATCATCTTGCGGATGCCGACCTGGATGGTCTGCATGTCGTCGCGGGTGGTGATGAGCAGCGGCCAGAGATATTGATTCCAGCCGAGGATGAACAGGATCACGAACAGCGCCGCCATGTTGGTGCGCGACAGCGGCAGCAGTGTATCCCAGAAGAAGCGCAAGGGGCCGGCGCCATCGATGCGGGAGGCTTCCAGGAGCTCGTCCGGCACCGTCATGAAGAACTGGCGGAACAGCAGCGTCGCGGTGGCCGAGGCGATCAGCGGCAGCGCGAGGCCCGCGTAGCTGTCGAGCATGTGCAGATCGGCGACGATCTTGTAGGTCGGATAGATGCGGACCTCGACCGGCAGCATCAGGGTGATGAAGATGATCCAGAAGATCGCCATCCGGAACGGAAAGCGGAAATACACGATCGCATAGGCCGAGATGATCGAGATCGCGATCTTGCCGACCGCGATCAGCAGCGCCATCACCAGCGAGTTCAGCATCATGTTGCCGACAGGCTCGCGGGTCGAGCCGCTCGTGCCGACGAAGATGGTTTGATAATAGGTCTCGAAGAAATGACCGCCCGGCAGCAGCGACATCTGCCCGTTCGCGATCAGCGCGTTGTCCTGGGTCGAGGCGACGAACGCGATGTAGACCGGGAAGGCGACGATCGCGATCCCGATCCAGAGAATGATGTGCGCGACGTAGCGCCGAAAGCCCTCTTCCTCGACCATCAGTAGGTCACCTTGCGTTCGACGAAGCGGAACTGGATGCCCGTCAGCACGATGACCATGACCATCAGGATCACCGATTGCGCCGCGGAGCTGCCGAGATTGCCGCCGAGCAGGCCGTCGGAATAGACCTTGTAGACCAGCGTTTCCGTCGACTTGCCGGGTCCGCCGCGGGTCATGGTGTCGATGATGCCGAACGTGTCGAAGAAGGCGTAGACGATGTTGACGACCAGCAGGAAGAAGATGGTCGGCGACAGCAGCGGGAAGGTCACGGTCCAGAACCGGCGCATCGGGCGCGCACCGTCGATCGCGGCGGCTTCGAGCACGCTTCTTGGGATGCTCTGCAGGCCGGCGAGGAAGAACAGGAAATTGTAGGAGATCTGCTTCCAGGCGGCGGCGAGAATGATCAGCGCTGCCGCCTGGTCACCGTCGAGCAGCGGATTCCAGTCGATCCCGAGCGCGCGCAGGTAGCGCGCGATAACGCCCAGCGAGGGATGCAGCATGAAGATCCAGAGCACGCCGACGACCGGTGGCGCCACCGCATAGGGCCAGATCAAGAGGGTGCGGTAGAGCATCGAGCCGCGCAGGGGCTTGTCCGCCATGACGGCGAGCAGCAGCGCAAAGGACAACGACGAGACCGCGATGGCGAACGAGAAGAAGAAGGTGCGGAGGATCGCCTCGAAATAGGCGGGCTCCCTGAACAGATCGAGATAGTTCTCGAACCAGACGAAGCTCGTCGACAGGCCGAAGGCGTCCTGGAGCAGGAAGGACTGGATCACCGCCTGCAGGGCCGGCCAGTAGAAGAATAGCAGGACGATCGCGAGCTGCGGCGCAACCAGCACGTAAGGCAATAGCTTGGATTGGAAAATGGCTTGCTTTTGCATGGTGTCCGCCGAAAGCGGCAGGCCGGGGGACCGGCCTGCCGCTCATCGCCTCACTTGACGGCGGTCTTTTCGAACTGCCGCAGCATCGTGTTGCCGCGCTCGACCGCGGCATCCAGCGCCTGCTTGGCGGTCTTCTTGCCGGCCAGCGCCTGCTCGATCTCTTCCGACCAGACGTCACGCAGCTGGACCATGTTGCCGAGGCGCAGACCGCGCGAGTTCTCGGTCGGCTCCTTGTTGGTCAGCTCGAGCAGCGGGGTCTCGAGATAGGGCTGGTCCTTGTAGAAGCCCTCGGCCTTGGCCTTCTCATAGGCCGCCTTGGTGATCGGCAGATAGCCCGAGGCCTTGTGGATGTAGACCTGACGATCGGTGTCCGAGAGGAAGGTCAGGAATTTTGCGACGCCCTTGTATTCATCGGCCGGCTTGCCGCCCATGACCCAGAGCGAAGCGCCGCCGATGATCGAGTTCTGCGGCGCGCCCTTTGCCTCCGGATAATACGGCATCGGCACAGCGGTGAAGTTGAACTTGGCCTGGGCCTTGACGTTGCCGAAGAAGGCCGACGAGGTCAGGTAGATCGGGCATTCGCCCGAGGTGAAGCGGCCTTCGCCGGTGTTGGTGCGGCCGGCATAGTCGTAGACCTTGGTCTTCTGGAGCTCGACCAGGTTTTCGAGATGCTTGACCTGGAGCGGCCCGTTGAACTCGAGCTTGGTGTCGAAGCCGTCGAGGCCGTTGGCCTTGCTGGCGAGCGGCACGTTGTGCCAGGCGGAGAGCTGCTCGAGATTGACCCAGGTGACCCACGAGCCGGAGAAGCCGCAGGTGTCATGACCGGCAGCCTTCAGCTTCTTGGCGGCCTCGAACGTTTCGGGCCAGGTCTTCGGGATCGCGACATTGGCCTTCTTCAGCTCATCGAGATTGACCCACATCACGGTCGACGACGAATTGAAGGGGAACGACAGCATCTCGCCCTTCGAGGTCGAATAGTAGCCGGTGATGGCGGGCAGGTAGATCTTGGGATCGAACTTCTCGCCGGCCTCGGCCATCAGCTTGTAGACGGGCTTCACCGCGCCGGTCGCAGCCATCATGGTGGCGGTGCCGACCTCGAACACCTGCATGATGTGCGGCGCGTTGCCGGCACGGAATGCCGCGATGCCCGCGTTCATGGTGTCGGCGTAATTGCCCTTGTAGGTCGGAACGACCTTGAAGTCGCTCTGCGACGCGTTGAAGTCGTTGGCGAGCTTGACGATGACGTCGTTGTTGGCGCCGGTCATCGCGTGCCACCACTGGATTTCCGTCACGGCCAGCGCCGGCGAGGCCGTCATGCCAACCGTGAGTGCAAATGCGGCAGCCGCCCCAAAGTGTCGAAGAGCCATCAAGTAAACCTCCCTTGGCCGTCAAAAGAAGCGCTTGCGCTAGCAGCGCCATATGACGTTCACATGACTGTGTAAGCGGCCGAAACGAAAGCGGCAAGCGCTGGAAAAGGGAAGCCGGCAAATAGGCGAAGACGGCACGGGCGGCCGCATTGGTTCGCGGTGCACCTACGTGGGTCGCGCCGCAGTGCGGCATTGATGTGAGGCAGGCGATCAGGCTGCGGGCTCGAAAACCTCTCCCGCTTGCGGGAGAGGTCGCGCCGAAGGCGCGGGTGAGGGTTCTATCCTCTAGGGGATTGTCCCGTTGCGGAGGCACCCTCTCCCCACCGCAAGCGGGAGAGCCACCTAGCGCTTGCGCTCGGGACCGCAGACGGTGCCCTTCTCGACCATCGCGTCGATCTCGGCCTTGGAGTAGCCGAACTCGCCCAGCACCTCCTGGGAGTGCTGGCTGAATTTCGGCGGCAGCCGGCGCAGGCTCGGCTTGCTGCGGTCGAGCCGGATCGGCGAGGCCACGCCCTTGTACCAGTCCTTCTCGATAATATCGCCGCGCGCGATCGTGTGCGCATTCGTCAGCGCCTGGTCGATCTTCTGCACGGGCCCTGCGGGCAGGCCCGCGGCGAGCAGGCGATTGCACAGCGGCTCGGCCTCGTGCTGGCTGAACACGGCGGCAAGCTCTGCGCGCAGCGCCTCGCGGTTGGCGATGCGGTCCTTGTTGCGGGCAAAGCGCGAATCGGTGCCGAGCTCGGGCTTGCCGATCTCCTTGGCGAGCTTGCGGAAGGTGCCGTCATTGCCGACGCCGATAAAGATGTTGTCGGTCTTGGTCGGGAAGATCGCGTAAGGCACGAGGTTCGGATGCTCGTTGCCGGTGAGGCTCGGCGGCTTGCCATGCATGAAATAATTCGCGGTGTGCGGATGCATGATGGCAAGGCCGGTCTCGTACAGCGTCGTCTCCAGGAATTGGCCCTTGCCGGAACGCTGCCGCTCCGACAGCGCCATCAGGATGCCGATCGCGGCATAAAGTCCGGTGGTGATGTCGACCAAGGGCACGCCGATCCGCATCGGTCCGCTCTCGGGCGAGCCGGTCGCGGCGATCATGCCGGTCATGGCCTGGATGATGGCGTCATAGCCGGGATTGCCGCCGCGCGGGCCGTCGGCGCCGAAGCCGCAGATCCGGCAATGCACGAGGCGCGGAAATTTCTTGCTGAGCACGTCGTTGCCGATGCCCCATTTCTCCAGCGTGCCCGGCTTGAAATTCTCGATCAGGACGTCGGCCGTCTCCAGCATCTTGAGCAGCACGGCACGGCCGCCCTCGGAGGCGAGGTCGAGGCCGATCGAGCGCTTGTTGCGGTTGATGCCGACGAAGTAGGCCGCGTCCTCCTCGTGGAAGGGAGGGCCCCATTCACGCACCTCGTCGCCCGCGGGCGGCTCGACCTTGATCACGTCGGCGCCGTGATCGGCGAGGATCTGGGTGCAGTAGGGACCGCCGAGCACGCGCGTGAGATCGATGACGCGCAATCCGCTCATTGCGCCCAATGCGGCTTCAGAACTGGCGGCTTCAGAACTCATGCCTTCGCTTCCCCTGTGTCGATATTTGGTCACAGGCCTAGCGAGGTTCGCACAAGCCAGCAATGGCCTGTTGCGTAGGGGCGTATGCAGTGCCGACCGCATGCCGCGGCGTGGCAAATCAGGATTGGCAGATCAGCGGAAGCGGCCGGCCCGAGGGGGATCCCGGGCCAGCCATTCCGCACCGCCGATCAGACGACCGTCAGGCGAACGTCGACATTGCCGCGCGTGGCATTGGAATACGGGCACACCTGGTGCGCCTTCTCGACCAGCGCCTCGGCTTCCGCGCGGGCGAGGCCCGGCAGCGAGACGGCGAGATCGATGTCGAGACCGAAGCCGCCCTCGGAGCGCGGGCCGATGCCGACGGTCGAGGTGACGGAGGCATCGGCCGGAACCTTCGGCCCGCCCTGCGACGACACGAACTTCATCGCGCCGATGAAGCAGGCGGCATAGCCGGCCGCGAACAGCTGCTCGGGATTGTTGCCGGCGCCGCCGCCGCCGCCGAGCTCCTTCGGCGTGGTCAGCTTGACGTCGAGCGCGCCGTCGAGGGTTGCAGCATGGCCATCGCGGCCGCCGGTGGCCTTGGCGCTGGTCTTGTAAAGGACGTTCACGGACATTGTCGTCTCCTCGGGTCTTCCGGTTGGGGTGCGCTCTGTATCGCAAGCAATTTGATTGTGCGCAATCTAAATTAGCATGGCTCACATTTAATTGTTCGCAATTGAATAAGCCGCCCGCCGGCCCCAGAATGGGAGGAAATCCCGTGAGATTCTCCATGCCCCGGAAGCTATCGACCCTCGATCCGCAACGCCTCGACAACCAGATCTGCTTCGCGGTCTATTCGGCCGCGCACGCCTTCAACCGCGTCTACAAGCCGCTGCTGGATCGGCTCGGCCTGACCTATCCGCAATATCTGGTGATGCTGGTGCTGTGGGAGCGCGACGACGTGCCGGTCAAGGACATCGGCGAGCGGCTGTTCCTGGATTCGGGCACGCTGACGCCGCTGCTCAAGCGGCTCGAGGCCGCCCATCTCGTCAAGCGCACCCGCTCGAGCGAAGACGAGCGTCAGGTCCTGATCGCGCTGACGGCGCAGGGCCATGCACTGAAGGAAAAAGCCCGCAGCGTGCCGCAGTCGATCCTGGCGGCGTCGGACTGCTCGGTGTCGGAACTGGTCACGATGAAGGACGAGATCGTCGCGCTACGGGACCGGCTGAATGCGGTGATCGGGGAGTAGGGGGTTCGGCGATCAGAAATGCTTCTTTGCGAAAGCGCGTCCTGAGCCAGATTTCAGATATCGCTCGAACGCAACAGCGCGTGCAGCGTCGAAGGCGAAATAGGTCCTAATTCGCCAAGGTCCAAATTTGGAGGTGTGCGGTACTTCGCCTGCGTTGTGCTTCGCCAAGCGTGCCCGCAAATCATCCGTGATGCCGACATAGAAGTGCTCGGAATCGAGACTTTCGAGGATATAGACGTATTTCATTCTGCTTCCTCCCCGGAGGGTAGGATAGCAGCTTCAAGGCACGTTTAGCGTGTTGCTTCGATGCAGCGTGGATATCAGCTTGAGCCCGCCGACGCCCTTCGGGCTATGGCGGGGCAGCCTTCGCTCACTTCGCTACGAGAGACTTCCCCAGGCTTGCCTAGCCGAAGCTCGCGAAGCGAGCGAAGGCTGGTGGAGCCAGGCGGGATCGAACCGCCGACCTCTTGCATGCCATGCAAGCGCTCTCCCAGCTGAGCTATGGCCCCTTAGTCCTTGCGGGGATCCTGGTGGATCACCCGCACCGGCGAGTCCTGGTGACTCGCGCGGTGCACCCTTTTTCACAGATCAGGGCTGATCTCAAGTCTCTTCATCACCTCCGACATCACCAATGATGTCGGTCACGTCCTCATCGCCCTCTTCTTCGTCGGCAATGAAGGTCGAATCATCGTCATCGTCGTCATCGAGGGTCTCATCGACCTCGATATCGTCCTCGGATTCGGGCACGGCGGCCTTGACCTTGCCGGTGTTCTCCTCGGCGTCGGCCTCCTCGAGCGAGACCTCCTCGACTTCTGCCGGCTCCGGCGTGGCGTCCGCCGTCGCTGCGTGCCGGGCTTCGGCGCCGCGGGGCATGCGCGCGGGCGCGACCGGGGCGATCGGCACGACTTCGCCGGTATAGGGCGAGATCACCGGATTCTTGTTGAGGTCATAGAACTTCTTGCCCGTGGTTGGGCAAATACGTTTGGTTCCGAGTTCGGACTTGGCCACGGCAGGAATCCTGGGAATGTCTGAAAAGCGGTGTTTCACTTGGCTAGTTGGCGGCCCGCTGTCAATAGCGCATTACGGGAGAACGACATGCCCGTGACGGGGCGCAGACCATGTGGTACCTGCCCCCAGCCCCTCGAGGGCGCATCCAAGGACACAATCGTGACCCATTCCGACCAAACGAGGCCGCTCCAGGCACGCGCCAGCGGGCCCCTGACCGGGAAAGTACGGGTGCCCGGGGACAAATCGATCTCCCACCGTGCCCTCATCCTCGGCGCGCTCGCTGTTGGCGAGACCAGGATTTCGGGCCTGCTGGAGGGCGAGGACGTCCTCAACACCGCCAAATCGATGCAGGCGCTGGGCGCCACCGTGGAGCGGACCGGCGATTTTGCCTGGAAAGTGCAGGGCGTCGGCGTCGCGGGCTTCGCCCAGCCCAAGGAAGCGCTGGATTTCGGGAACTCCGGCACCGGCTGCCGGCTGGTGATGGGCGCCGTCGCCGGCTGCCCGATCTCGGCGGTTTTCGACGGTGACGCCTCGCTGCGCAGCCGCCCGATGCGCCGGATCCTCGATCCCCTGGAAAAGATGGGCGCCAAGGTCATCTCCGGCAGTGAAGGCGGCCGTCTGCCCCTGACCCTCCAGGGCGCGCGCGATCCACTGCCGATCACTTACAAGACCCCCGTCGCCTCGGCCCAGATCAAATCGGCGGTGCTGCTGGCGGGCCTCGCCGCCCCTGGCACCACGACGGTTATCGAGACCGAGGCCAGCCGCGACCACACCGAATTGATGCTGAAGCATTTTGGTGCCGACATCACCTCGGCACGGGAGGGCGTGCACGGCCGCCGTATCACGCTCAAAGGCCAGCCCGAGCTGCACGGCGCCAATGTGGTGGTGCCGGCCGATCCCTCCTCGGCGGCCTTCCCGGTGGTCGCAGCGCTGATCGTCGAGGGCTCCGATGTCACCCTGTCGGATGTCATGACCAATCCGCTGCGCACCGGCCTGTTCACCACACTGCGCGAAATGGGCGCCTCGATCGAGGAGAGCGAAGTTCGCGGGGACGCCGGCGAGCCGATGGCGAAGCTGCGCGTGCGCGCCTCGAAGCTGCGCGGCGTCGTGGTGCCGCCGGAGCGCGCGCCCTCGATGATCGATGAATATCTCGTGCTGGCTGTGGCAGCCGCCTTCGCCGAGGGCACGACGATCATGCGCGGCCTGCAGGAGCTGCGCGTCAAGGAATCGGACCGCCTGGAGGCCACGGCCGCCATGCTCCGCGTCAATGGCGTGAAGGTCGAGGTCTCCGGCGATGATCTGATCGTCGAGGGTCGCGGTCACGTCCCCGGCGGCGGCACCGTCGCGACCCACATGGACCATCGCATCGCGATGTCCGCCTTGGTGATGGGCTGCGCCTCCGATCAGCCGGTGACCGTCGACGACACCGCCTTCATCGCCACCAGTTTCCCGGACTTCATTCCGATGATGCGTTCGCTAGGGGCCGAGTTTTCATGATCATCGCCATCGACGGACCCGCGGCCTCGGGCAAGGGGACGCTCGGCAAGCGTCTCGCCCACCATTACGGCTACCGTCATCTCGATACCGGCGTGATCTATCGCGCGGTGGCCTATGCCCTGATGCAGTCCGGTCACGATCTCCGGGACGAGGCGGCTGCGGTCGCCGCGGCGCTGGAACTTGATCCCGAGAAGTTCGGCAATCCGGCCCTGAAGACCCAGAAGGCCGGAGAGGGCGCCTCCATCGTCTCGGCGATCCCTAGGGTTCGCGAAGTCCTGGTCAATTTTCAGCGGCAATTCGCCGCCGATCCACCTGGAGCGGTGCTGGACGGCCGGGACATTGGAACCGTGATCTGCCCGCATGCCGACGTGAAGATTTTCGTCGTCGCCGACCCAAAAGTCCGGGCCCGCCGCCGGACCATGGAGGCCAAGGCGAGGGGGGAGGAGGCCGACGAGGCCGCCGTGCTGGCCGACATCATCCAGCGCGACGAACGCGACAAGAACCGGCCGATTGCCCCCCTGAAACCGGCCGCGGATGCTTACTTGCTAGATAACTCCCAACTGGATATAGAAGGCGGCGTCCGGGCCGCCATCGACATTATCGAGGCCGTCCGAGCGGGCCGGTCGCGGGGTTAAGCCGCCGCCGTCATTGGAGGAAGTGCCCGCTCCCGCTCTTTGAGGTCGATACCTCGGTCCCCTGTTTGGGGCCGACGCGATCCAGGCTCCGGACACAAGATTTCCACGTACCGAACGCGCGGGCCTCAGCCGGCCCGCTTCCGCTGTTCCGCCTCTCAGGCCGGAGCAGCGAGCGGTCGCTCGAAGGTCTTGCGGACCTTCCGACACTGCGCGTGCGATGCGCCCATGAACCCAACGGCCGGCACGACATCCGCAACTGGAGAACAAATGGCTTCGACTTCTGCTGATACCTATAGCCCGTCGCGCGACGATTTCGCCGCGATGCTCGACGAGTCCTTCGCAGGTGGCAACCTGCAGGAGAGCTCCGTCGTCAAGGGCAAGGTTGTTGCAATTGAAAAGGACATGGCCGTCATCGACGTCGGCCTGAAGACCGAGGGCCGCGTCGCCCTGCGCGAATTTTCCGGCCCCGGCCGTGACAGCGAACTGAAGGTCGGCGACGAGGTTGAAGTGTTCCTCGATCGCATCGAGAACGCGCTCGGCGAAGCCGTGCTGTCGCGCGACAAGGCCCGCCGCGAGGAGAGCTGGGGCAAGCTCGAGAAGGCGTTCCAGAACAACGAGAAGGTCAACGGCGTCATCTTCAACCAGGTCAAGGGCGGCTTCACCGTCGACCTGGACGGTGCCGTGGCCTTCCTGCCGCGCTCGCAGGTCGACATCCGTCCGATCCGCGACGTTGCGCCGCTGATGAACAACTCGCAGCCGTTCCAGATCCTGAAGATGGATCGCCGCCGCGGCAACATCGTCGTGTCTCGCCGCACGGTTCTCGAAGAGACCCGCGCCGAGCAGCGTCAGGAGCTGGTGCAGAACCTCGAAGAGGGTCAGGTCATCGACGGCGTGGTCAAGAACATCACCGATTACGGTGCGTTCGTTGATCTCGGCGGCATCGACGGCCTGCTGCACGTCACCGACATCGCGTGGCGCCGCGTCAACCACCCGACCGAGGTGCTCTCGATCGGCCAGACCGTGAAGGTCAAGATCATCAAGATCAACCACGAGACGCACCGCATCTCGCTGGGCATGAAGCAGCTGCTGGACGATCCGTGGCAGGGCATCGAAGCCAAGTACCCGCTGGGTGCCCGCTTCACCGGTCGCGTCACCAACATCACCGACTACGGTGCGTTCGTCGAGCTCGAGCCGGGCATCGAAGGCCTTATCCACGTCTCCGAGATGTCGTGGACCAAGAAGAACATGCACCCCGGCAAGATCGTTTCGACCTCGCAGGAAGTCGAAGTGCAGGTGCTGGAAGTCGATTCCGTCAAGCGCCGCATCTCGCTCGGCCTCAAGCAGACCATGCGCAACCCCTGGGAGGTCTTCGTTGAAGGTCACCCGACCGGTTCGACCGTCGAGGGCGAGGTCAAGAACAAGACCGAGTTCGGTCTGTTCCTGGGTCTCGAGGGCGACGTCGACGGCATGGTCCATCTCTCCGACCTCGACTGGAAGCTTCCGGGCGAGCAGGTGATCGACAACTACAAGAAGGGCGACATGGTGAAGGCCGTGGTGCTCGATGTGGACGTCGAGAAGGAGCGCATCTCGCTCGGCATCAAGCAGCTCGAAGGCGACCCCTTCGCCGAGCCGGGCGATGTCAAGAAGGGCGCGGTCGTGACCTGCGAAGTGCTCGAAGTGAAGGAAAGCGGCATCGAGGTGAAGATCACCGGTACCGACTTCTCGACCTTCATCAAGCGCTCCGAGCTCGCCCGTGATCGCAACGACCAGCGCGCCGAACGCTTTGCCGTCGGCGAGAAAGTCGATGCCCGCGTGATCCAGTTCGACAAGAAGGCCCGCAAGGTCCAGGTGTCGATCAAGGCGCTCGAAGTCGCCGAAGAAAAGGAAGCCATCGCGCAGTACGGCTCCTCCGATTCGGGAGCAACGCTCGGCGACATCCTCGGCACCGCGCTCAAGAACCGCGACAGCAAGTAAGCGAGACGTTCGTTTCGCTGCATCAAAGCCCCGGCGTGAGCCGGGGCTTTTTTGTTTGCTGTCTCCACAAACTTCGCTGTCGTCCCGGACAAGCGCAGCTTAGATTCGGGACCCATAGCCACCGGATTGAGTTTGGCGAAGACCCGGAGTGCGAGCTTTGCACGACAACTTCTCCCTGTGGTTATGGGTCCCTGCGTTCGCAGGGACGACAGCAAGGGTGTGGCGGGGTACCGGGCTCCCACCGCGCTCACAGCCTTGTTTTCTTCAAATTGCGCCGCAATTGATGTATCCAGATAGGGCGTTGGTCACGCTGTGAGGGCACAACGCGTTCGGCCTTTCATTTGGAGATATCTAGATGTCGCTCGATTCGGACATCATCGTCGATCGCCGCAGGATCCGCCGCAAGCTGACGTTCTGGCGCGTGGTGGCTGCGCTGATCGCGATTGCGGCGATTGCGGGCTTTGCGCTGGTCGTGACACCGGGTACGCGGGGCACGTTCGCGTCCGCCGGCTCGATCGCGCGGGTCCAGATCGAGGGCCTGATCCGCAGCGATTCCGATCGTACGCAGGCGCTGGAGCGGCTGGAGAATTCGCAGGCCGCCGCCGTCATCATTCACATCAACTCGCCGGGCGGCACCACCGCCGGCTCCGAGCAGCTCTACGATTCACTCGTCCGGCTGAAGGCGAAAAAGCCGCTCGTCGTGGTGGTTGAGGGCCTGGCTGCCTCCGGGGGCTACATCACGGCGATTGCGAGCGACCACATCATCGCGCAGCAGAGCTCGCTGGTCGGGTCGATCGGTGTGCTGTTCCAATATCCCAACGTCAGCGAGCTGCTGAAGACCATCGGCGTCAAGGTCGAGGAGGTGAAGTCGTCGCCGCTGAAGGCTGCGCCCAACGGTTTTGAGCCGACCAGCCCGGAAGCACGGGCCGCGCTCGATGCGCTGGTGAGGGATTCCTATGCCTGGTTCAGGGGATTGGTGAAGGAGCGGCGTGGCATGGATGACACGCAGCTCGAGAAAGTGGCCGACGGCCGCGTCTTCACCGGACGCCAGGCGATCGACCTCAAGCTGATCGATCAGATCGGCGACGAGAAGACGGCGGTGACCTGGCTGGTCGAGCAGAAGGGTGTCAAGAAGGGGCTCTCCGTGCGCGACTACAAGCTCCAGCCGCGCTTTGGCGATCTGCCATTCCTCAAGACGGCGGCCGCCGTTACGCTGGAAGCGCTCGGTTTGGGCTCGATTGGGCATCAAATCGGGCAAACCGGCGTCGCGCAGGCGGTCGATCGGTTCGGAATGGATGGAATGCTGGCCCTGTGGCAACCGGCCACCTCAAATTGAGGGGGTTGGGCGAGCGCCTGAGGGTTTTCCCGTTTGACGGGCGTCGGGCCAGCCCGCTTTTTCGGCATTTGTCACGCAATTTCACGACGCTCAACCTTGATTTAGCGTCTTGACAGATCAAGGTATTTTCACGGAAATGGTCATCCGCACGCTTCCGGGTCCTATCTCTCGATGATCAAATCCGAACTTGTTCAGCGTATCGCCGAGCACAACCCGCATCTGTACCAGCGGGATGTCGAGAACATTGTGAATGCGATTCTCGAAGAGATCGTAGCGGCCCTCGCGCGCGGTGACCGCGTCGAGTTGCGCGGCTTCGGTGCCTTCTCGGTCAAGCACCGCCCCGCACGCGCCGGGCGCAATCCACGCACCGGCGCGCATGTGCCCGTCGATCAGAAGAGCGTTCCGTTCTTCAAGACCGGCAAGGAAATGCGCGAGCGGCTGAACCGCGACCATCCGGATCCCGGCGCGCCCGACTGAGGCTGTCGTCGTCGGGGTTTAACCTGATAGCCGCATGATGCGGCCGCAAGCTTGATTCAAGACGAGCGATCGCGATGCGAAAGTTCCTGACCGCGCTGATCGTGATTCCGCTGGGCCTGATCCTGGTGGCCTTCGCCGTTGCCAACCGGCACTTCGTCACGGTCTCGTTCGACCCGTTCATTGCGAACGACCCGTCATTGTCGGTCACGCTGCCGCTGTTCCTGCTCCTGATCCTGGTCGCCGCCCTCGGCGTCTTCGCCGGCGGCTCCGCCGTCTGGCTCGGTCAGCGGCACTGGCGCCGCGCGGCGCGCCGGCACGAGGGGGATTCGCGGGCGGCCAAGGCCGAACTGGCCGATTTGCGGGCCCAGGCGGCCGCGGCAAGGCCCGGCTCGCAGCGCCTGCCCGTTCCCTCCGGGGTCGGGCTTTACGGGCCCATCGGGCGAGACAAGCAGCGCGCGACGTTGTAGAAGCGGCCCCGACCGAAAACCCTGTTTTCCGGCCGCACCTTGCGGCCTCCATTTGCTTTGAGACCATGTCCCTGCTCGTCAAGATCTGTGGCCTGTCCACGCGCGAGACGCTTCAAACGGCGCTCGAGGCGGGTGCGGATATGGTGGGGTTCGTGTTCTTCCCGCCTTCGCCGCGGCACCTGTCCCTGGAGCTTGGTCGCGACCTCGGCCGCCAGGTGAAGGGGCGTGCGCTCAAGGTGGCGCTCACGGTCGATGCCGACGATGCGACGCTCGACAACATCATGGACGCGCTGTCGCCGGACATTTTCCAGCTGCACGGCAAGGAGAGCGTGGCGCGGCTGCGCGACATCAAGCAGCGGTTCGGCCGCCCGGTGATGAAGGCGGTCCCGGTCGCGACCGCGGCGGATCTCGCCGTGTTGCCCGGCTATGCCGCGATCGCCGACCGCATCCTGTTCGATGCCCGCGCGCCGAAGGATGCGACCCGGCCCGGCGGCCTCGGGGAGCCCTTCGACTGGCACCTGCTCGAAAACCTCGACCTGAAGCTACCCTACATGGTCTCGGGCGGGCTTCATGCCGATAACCTCGCGGAAGCTCTCCGCGTCACCCGCGCCGGCGGCGTCGACGTCTCCTCCGGCGTCGAGAGCGCCCCTGGGGTCAAGGATCCCGAGATGATCAAGGCCTTCATTCGCGCCGCGCGCGCCAGCCAAGAGCCCCGTCAAGAGTCCAGCCAAGAGTTGAGTGTTCGATGAACGTCGCCAAACCCAATTCCTATCGCAGCGGTCCCGACGATCGCGGCCATTTCGGCATCTTCGGCGGCCGCTTCGTCGCCGAAACCCTGATGCCGCTGATCCTCGATCTGGAGAAGGCCTACACCGAGGCCAAGGCCGATCCGGCCTTCCAGGCCGAGATGAACGGCTACCTCACGCATTATGTCGGCCGGCCCTCGCCGCTCTATTTCGCCGAGCGCCTGACCGAGCATCTCGGCGGCGCCAAGATTTACCTGAAGCGCGAAGAGCTCAACCACACCGGCTCGCACAAGGTGAACAATGTGCTCGGCCAGATCATGCTGGCGCGGCGCATGGGCAAGAAGCGCATCATCGCCGAGACCGGCGCCGGCCAGCACGGTGTCGCCACCGCGACGCTGTGCGCGCGCTTCGGGCTCGAATGCGTGGTCTATATGGGCGCCGTCGACGTCGAGCGGCAGCAGCCCAACGTGATCCGCATGGAGATGCTGGGTGCGACGGTGGTCCCGGTGCAGTCGGGCACGCGCACGCTGAAGGACGCCATGAACGAGGCCCTGCGCGACTGGGTCACCAACGTGCACAACACCTTCTACTGCATCGGCACGGTGGCCGGCCCGCATCCCTATCCGACGCTGGTGCGCGACTTCCAGTCGATCATCGGCAACGAGACCAAGGCGCAGATGCAGGAAGTCGAGGGTCGCCTGCCGGATTCGCTGGTCGCCTGCATCGGCGGCGGCTCCAACGCGATGGGCCTGTTTCACCCGTTCCTCGATGATCCTTCCGTCGAGATCTTCGGCGTCGAAGCCGCGGGCCATGGGTTGACGCAACTGCATGCGGCGTCGATCGCGGGCGGCCGTCCCGGCGTGCTGCACGGCAACCGCACTTATCTCTTGATGGATGCCGACGGCCAGATCCAGGACGCGCATTCGATCTCGGCGGGCCTCGACTATCCCGGCATCGGCCCCGAGCATTCCTGGCTGCACGAGATCGGCCGTGTGAACTATCTCTCCGCGACCGATGACGAGGCGCTCGCCGCGTTCCAGTTGCTGTCGCGCCTCGAAGGCATCATCCCCGCGCTCGAGCCCGCGCACGCCATCGCCAAGGTGATGGAGCTCGCGCCGAAGCGGCCGAGAGATCACCTGATGGTCGTCAACCTCTCCGGCCGCGGCGACAAGGACGTCCCGCAGGTCGGCGATATCCTGAGGGGCAAGAAGTGACCACGCGTATCGACACCCGTTTCGCCGAATTGAAGAAAGAGGGCCGCGCGGCCTTTGTCACCTATGTGATGGCCGGTGATCCCGATCTCGCGACGTCGCTCGAGGTCGTCAAGGCGCTGCCCAAGGCAGGCGCCGACGTCATCGAGCTCGGCATTCCCTTCACCGATCCGATGGCGGATGGCCCGTCGATTCAGGCTGCAGGTCTGCGTGCGCTCAAGGCCGGTATGACCTTGAAGAAGACGCTCGACCTCGTGCGCGACTTCCGCAAGGACGACAACATCACGCCGCTGGTGCTGATGGGCTATTACAATCCGATCTACATTTACGGCGTCGACAAGTTTTTGGCTGACGCCAAGACGGCCGGCGTCGACGGTCTCATCATCGTCGATCTGCCGCCGGAGGAAGACGACGAACTCTGCATTCCCGCGCTGAAGGCGGGCCTGAACTTCATTCGCCTGGCGACCCCGACCACCGACGACAAGCGTCTGCCCGCGGTGCTCGCGAACACATCCGGCTTTGTCTATTACGTCTCGATTGCCGGCATCACCGGTGCAGCGGCGGCGGACGCGAATGCCGTCGGTGAAGCTGTCGCGCGCATCAAGCGGCATACCAAGCTGCCGATATGCGTTGGTTTTGGCATCCGCACGCCGGAGGCGGCGCGCGCCATTGCGGAGAAGGCCAATGGTTCGGTGGTCGGCACCGCGCTGGTCGATGCGCTCAAGAACAGCCTCGACGCCGAGGGACGGGCGACCGGCAAAACCGTTAACGCCGTGGCCGAGCTGACGGCCGCCCTGGCTCAAGGCGTCAAGGGCGCGCAGCAGGCGGCGGAATAGGCCATAATTCCGCTTTAGCTCTTGAGTTTGAGCATGATCTTGTCGGAAAACCGCTTCACACTTTTCCGGATCATGCTCTAAGGCGGACGACACGGCGGCTTGCCGGGCAGCGGCCTGGTCGCCATATATCCCTTCAGGCGATCCGCGAGGCGGCATCGCACATCGGAGCAAACCATGAACTGGCTTACCAACGTGGTCCGGCCGAAGATCCGCAACATGCTGCGGCGGGAGACGCCGGAGAATCTGTGGATCAAGTGCCCGGATTCCGGGCAGCTCGTGTTCTACAAGGACGTCGAGGCCAACCAGTTCGTCATCCCCGGCTCGAACTACCACATGCGCATGGGCGCGGTGGCGCGCTTGAAGTCGATCTTCGACAACGAGACCTGGTTCGACGTCGCGCTGCCCGAAGTCACGCCCGATCCGCTCAAGTTCCGCGACGAGAAGAAATACGTCGACCGCATCAAGGACGCGCGCGCCCGAACCAATCTGAATGATGCGATCAAGGTCGGTTACGGCAAGCTCGAAGGCTCCGCCGTGGTCGTCGCCGTGCAGGATTTCGATTTCATGGGCGGCTCGCTCGGCATGGCCGCGGGCGAAGCCATCGTCCGCGGGCTCGAGCTCGCAGTCGAGAAGAAGTCGCCGTTCATCGTGTTCGCCGCATCCGGCGGCGCACGCATGCAGGAAGGCATCTTGTCGCTGATGCAGATGCCGCGCACGACGGTCGCGGTGCAGATGCTGCGCGAGGCCAAGCAACCCTATATCGTCGTGCTGACCAACCCCACCACCGGCGGTGTCACCGCGTCCTATGCGATGCTCGGCGACGTGCAGATCGCCGAGCCCGGCGCGCTGATCGGCTTTGCCGGCGCCCGCGTGATCGAGCAGACCATCCGCGAGAAGCTGCCTGAAGGGTTTCAGCGCGCCGAATATCTGAAAGAGCACGGCATGGTCGACATGGTCGTGCATCGCCACGAGCTGCGTCCGACCCTGGCGCGGCTCTGCCGTCTGCTGACCAAGGCGCCGGCGCTGGAGACCGCGTCGAAGCCGATGCAGCCGGTGCTCAGCCCGGCGCAGATCGTATCGGCCGCCGAGACGGCGCCGGCTGCGCCGCACGCGTGAACGCGTCCTCTGACAGCGCGAAGACGCCGCTCGGTGAATTGATCGGGCGGCTGTCGGTCCTGCATCAGAAGCGCATCGATCTCGGGCTGGAGCGGATGCACCGCCTGCTCGAACGGCTCGGCCACCCCGAACGCAAGCTGCCGCCGGTGATCCACATCGCCGGTACCAACGGCAAGGGCTCGACACTCGCCTACCTGCGCGCGACGCTGGAGGCCGCGGGCTTACGCGTCCACGCCTATACCTCGCCCTATCTCGTCAGGATCAACGAGTGCTTCCGGCTCGGCCGCGTTGGCGGCGGCATGCTGGTCGGTGACGACGAATTGCGCGCGGCCCTGGAAGAGG
The DNA here is from genome assembly GCF_014198205.1 of Bradyrhizobium sp. SBR1B. Classification (NCBI taxonomy): domain Bacteria; kingdom Pseudomonadati; phylum Pseudomonadota; class Alphaproteobacteria; order Hyphomicrobiales; family Nitrobacteraceae; genus Bradyrhizobium; species Bradyrhizobium sp. SBR1B. The sequence continues at coordinate 32,689 of NZ_JACIHC010000007.1, read as the reverse complement.
TCGAGCGCGTCAATGCCGGCGAGGCCGCGACATTGTTCGAGCTGAAAACGGCGGCTGCCTTCCATCTGTTCGCACAGAACCCGGCCGACGTAGTGCTGCTCGAAGTCGGCCTCGGCGGCCGGCTCGATTCGACCAATGTGGTCGATACGCCCGCGGCCTGCGTGATCACGCCCGTCAGCATGGACCACATGGATTTCCTCGGGGACACCCTGACAGCGATCGCCGGCGAGAAGGCAGCGATCATCAAGCGCGGCGTGCCCGTGATCTCTGCGGAGCAGGCGGGCGAAGCCATGGCGGTGATCGAGGCGCAGGCCAGGCGCATGCGCGCGCCGCTGTTTGCGGCGAACGAGAGCTGGCACGTCAATGTCGAGCACGGCCGCCTGGTCTACTCCGACGATCGCGGCCTGATGGATCTCACCGCGCCGCGGTTGTTCGGCCGCCACCAGTTCGACAATGCCGGCCTCGCGATCGCGACGCTGCGGGCGATTCCGAACTTTGGGATCAATCAGGCGGCGTTTGAGGCCGGCATCGTCGGTGCCGAATGGCCGGCGCGGATGCAGCGCCTCACCTCCGGCGAGCTGCTCGCTCTCGGACCGCAGGGCTCGGAGATCTGGCTCGATGGCGGGCACAATGCCGAAGGCGGCCGTGTCGCGGCCGCCGCGCTCGGCGATCTCGAGGAGCGGGTGTCGCGACCGCTGGTCGTCATCGCGGGCATGATGGCCAACAAGGACGCGCAGGGCTTCCTCGCCAATTTCGCCGGCCTCACCCGTCACATCATTGCGGTGCCGATCCCCGACACCGAGAACGCGATGCCGGTCGATCGCCTCGCCGACGCCGCGCGCAGCCTCGGCATGCGCGTCGAGACCGTCTCGGGCGTCGAAGCCGCACTGCGTGGCCTGTCGAAGCTCGCCTACGAGGTGCCGCCGCGCATCCTGATATCAGGCTCGCTGTATCTGGCCGGCCACGTGCTGGCGATCAACGGCACGCCTCCTGCATGAGGCTTCAATGCGCTTTGCCGCCATCGCCGACGTCCACGGAAACTATCTCGCGCTGGAGGCGGTGCTCGCCGACATCCGGGCCCACGGCATCACTGACATCGTCAATCTCGGCGACATGCTGAGCGGGCCGCTCGATGCGCGCCGCACCATCGAGATCCTGATGCAGCTCGACGCCGTGCACGTGCTCGGCAATCATGACCGCTACCTGCTGGATCGTCCGCCGGAGAAAATGGGCTCGTGGGATCGTCCCGCCCACGCAGCGCTCAACGCCGCGCAACTGGACTGGCTCCGCGCGCAGCCGATGACGCGGGTGTTTCGCGAGCAGGTGTTCCTCTGCCACGCGACGCCCGAGAACGACGAAGTCTATTGGCTCGACACCGTGCATCCCGACGGCACGGTGGCGCTGTCGCCGCTCGACCGGATCGAGCAGTTCGCGCAAGGCGTCACGCGGTTGCTGATCCTCTGCGCCCACACCCATCTCGCCCGCGCGGTGCGACTTCGCGATGGCCGGCTGATCGTCAATCCCGGCAGCGTCGGCAGTCCCGGGTATCGCGATAAGCATCCGTATCCGCATGTGGTGGAAGCCGGCACGCCGCATGCGCGTTATGCCATTCTCGAGCTTGCGAATGGCGCCTGGCAGGTGACGTTCCGCAATGTCGCTTATGATCACGAGGCGATGGCGGAGCTGGCGCGGCGCAACGGTCAGCCGGAGCTGGCGAACGCGCTCGCGACGGGATGGATCAATTAAGACGGCACGGGCTGCTCACTTCAGCAGCTTCATCGGATCTGCGGCCTTCTGCTTCAACTGCTCGAAGCTGCATTGCCGCGGCGCCTTGTCGGGGCGCCAGCGCAGAATCGAGGTGCCGTGGCGGAAGCGTTCGCCGCTGAAATGGTCGTAACAGACCTCGATCACCAGCTTCGGTTTGAGCGGACACCATATTGCCGAGCGCTCGGTGGACCAGCGGCTCGGCCCGCCCGGCGCGTTGCCGGTGAAGCCGGGCTCTGCGATCAGCGCCTCCACCCGGTCGGTCAGCGCGGGCTTCTGGTCTGCCTTGATCGCGGATGTGAAGCCGACATGGTGCAGCAAGCCACCATCGTCGTAGAGCCCGAGCAGCAGCGAGCCGACCATCTTTCGCCCGGCGATCTTGTTGGTGGCGTAGCGGAAGCCGCCGACCACGCAATCGGCGCTGCGGAATTTCTTGATCTTCTGCATGCCGTCGCGATTGCCGGCCTGATAGGGCAGGTCGACGCGCTTGGCGATGACGCCGTCCGAGCCGCCGCCGGATTGCGCCAGCCATTTTTTCGCGGTGGCGTAGCTCGTCGTCGCCGGTGACAGGCGGAAGAGGCTCCCCTTCAGATTGGCCTTCGCAAAAGCCTCCAGTACTGGTCGGCGTTCGCTGAGCGGTTTGCTGGCAAGCTGCTTCTCCCGGGCAGTCGCGAGAAGATCGAAGGTGAGATAGAGCGCCGGTGTCTCCTGCGAGAGCTTCGTCACGCGGCTTGCAGCCGGGTGAATGCGTTGCAGCAGCGCGTCGAATGAGAAGCTCTTGCCGTGCGGTACGACGATCTCGCCGTCGAGCGTGAAGCGGTCGGCCTTCAGCTTCAGCGCGGCAGCGACCACTTCCGGGAAATAGCGGGAGAGATCCTCGCCGGATTTGGAGCGCAGATCGACATGGCCGCCGTCGCGCGACAGCAGGCAGCGAAAGCCATCCCATTTCGGCTCGTATTGCCATTCCTTGCCGCGTGGAATTTCGTCGACCGACCGCGCCTCCATGGCAACGAGAGAGGTCGATCTTCGCGCGCGCTTTGTGGGAGGGGCAGGCAAGGGCCGGGACTCGTCATACGCTGAACACGTCCCGTCAACGCAAACGGCCGGCATTTCGCCGGCCGTTGTCGAAAATAAACTTGTGCGAGGCGGATCAGACCGCGGAGGTGATCCACTGCTGCAGCTTCGCCTTCGGCGCTGCGCCGACCTGGCGGGAGGCCATCTCGCCACCCTTGAAGATCATCAGGGTCGGGATCGACATCACGCCGTACTTCGACGCGGTCTTCGGGCTCTCGTCGACGTTGAGCTTGACGATCTTGACCTTGTCGCCCATAGCGCCGGCGATCTCGTCGAGGGCGGGCGCGATCATGCGGCAGGGGCCGCACCACTCGGCCCAGAAATCGACGACCACGGGGCCGTTCGCCTTGAGCACTTCGGCTTCGAAATCGGCGTCGGAAACCTTGCTAACGGCCATTGGAGTACCTCACTCGGTTGAAAGAATCGGCGCGCATGGGAATCGCGCCCGGGATCATGGGGTCAACCTATGAACGGCTCCTTGCCGGGTCAAGGACGCTCACACCGAGATGAAGGGATGCCAGCGCCGCGTCCAGCGCGGGGGCTGAAATCTCCATATATTCAAGGGCCTCCGTCCAGAGCAGGACGGCGCGGATGGGCTTTTGGGGATAAAGCTGTGCCAGCACCGCCCGGTACAGCGCAAGCTGCCGGACATAGGCGGCGGGCGCTGCGGCCGCGTTCTTGGGCGCCGCCTGGTTGGTCTTGAAATCGACGATCAAAACCTCCTCTGGACGAACGACCAGTCGGTCGATCTGTCCCGACACCAATGCTGGAGTACGGCCCGGCCGCTCCAGCCGGCCGGCGATGGCCACCTCGGCCCGGCTGCCGGCGGCAAACACCGGCGCAAAGCGCGGTTCAGTGATCAAAGCCAGCACCTTGTCGGCCAACGCGGCGCGGTCGGCCTCGGTCCAGTCGGAGGCATTGCGCGCCATGAAGCCGAGCGCGGCCTCGCGCCGGCGCTCCGCGGCGATATCAGGTAGGGATTGCAGCAGCCGGTGCACCAGCGTGCCGCGCTGCAGTGCCAGCGCGCGCGATTGCACCGATTCGCCTGTCCGCACGCTGCGGCCTTCTTCAGCTGACTGGCCGGACGGACGCACCAGATCGTCGTCAACGGTCTCGTGCGGCGCCGGGGTTCGCAGCCAGGCGGGCAGCGCGACCGTCTGGTCCATGGTCGCCGCCGGGATACCCAGCGCGGCGACGTCCTCCGGTCGGGCGAATCGGGTCACCTTGCCGAGCGGCGTCTCGATCGTCTGCTTGTCCAGGCCCGAGCCGGCGAGACCAGTGTCGACCAGGTCGTACCAGCTGAGCTTGCGGACCGTCTTCATGTTGCCGGGCATGCAGCCGCCGACGATTAGCCGGTCGGCCGCACGTGTCATCGCGACATAAAGCAGGCGGCGATATTCGTCCTCGGTTTCCTCGAGCATGGCCCTGCGCGCGTCGGCGACAGGCTTGGGGTCGTCGGCCTTGCGACCGGCCCAGACCACGACCTCGCCGCCATTGCCGCGCGGCACGTGGATCAGCCGGACCCGCTGCGAATCCGCGGGCGACGATGTGGTGTCGACCATGAACACGACCGAAGCCTCCAGGCCCTTGGCGCCGTGCACGGTCATCACCCGTACCTCGTCGCGCGAGATCTCCATGTCGCGCTTCACCTCGGTGTCGGCCGAGCGCAGCCAGGCCATGAAGCCTTGCAACGATGCCGGCGCCTTGCGCTCACAGCTCAGCGCCAGTTCCAGGAATTCGTCGAGCGCGTCGTTGGCTTCAAAGCCGAGCCGGCGCAGGATGCGCGCACGTCCGCCGTCGCCCCCTAACAGCCAGGCGTAGAAGGCGAACGGCGTCTCCTCGCGCGCGCGAATCTCGCAGGCTTCCAGCCGCCGCAGCACGGCCGCAAACTTCTCGCTTCCCTTCGCATGCTCGCCGAGCGCGCGGCGCAGCGATCCCTTGCGGTCGTGGGCAAGCTGGAACAGATCGTCGTCATCGAGGCCGAACAGCGGACTCTTCAGCGCCACCGCCAGCGCGAGATCGTCCTGCGGCAGCAGCAGGGCATCAGCGAGGTTCATCAGGTCGATGATCGCGATGTGCTCGGTCAGCTTGAGCCTGTCGGCGCCGGCCACCGGAACGCCAGTGTGCTTCAGCGCCTGGATCACGGCATCGAAGGCATTGCCGCGGCGGCGCACCAGGATCAGCATGTCGCCATAGCGCAGCGGTCGGCGCTCGCCTTCGTGCCCGGTCAGCGTGCCACTCTCGACCAGCCGCTTGATCTCGGCCTGGATGCGGCGCGCCAGCTTGACTTCTGGGCTGGTGACAGCGACGCCGTCAAACGGCGCGCGCCAGCCTTCGATCTCCTGGCGGTCGTCGGCGACAGCCAGATCCCACAGCTCGATCACGCTCGGACCGGCATCGGCGAGCGCGTTGTGCAGGGGATGGCCGATCTCGACCGAATGGATGCTCTTGTAGATCTCCTGCTCGCGGAAGACGTGGTCGACCGAGTGCAGGATCGCGGCGCCCGAGCGGAACGAATAGGTGAAGGCCACGGGGTCGAACTTCAGCCCGGCGGCGGTGAACTTGCGGTGCAGCTCTCGCCGGCGCGCATCGAATTCGTGGGGGGCTGCGCCCTGGAACGAGAAGATCGACTGCTTCTCGTCGCCGACCGCGAACACCGTGCGGTTCAGCCCCTCGCGCGCGCCTTCCCCGGCGGTGAATTCGGAGATGATGTGCGCGACGATGTCCCATTGCCGCGGGCTGGTGTCCTGGGCTTCGTCGATCAGGACGTGATCGACGCCGCGGTCGAGCTTGTAATGCACCCAGCCCGACGAGACGCGATTCAGCATCGCCAGCGTCTTGTCGATGAGGTCGTCGTAGTCGAGCAGACCGCGCTCCTGCTTCTCGCGGCGGTAGTTGGCGGCGGCCGCGGTCGCGATATGCAGCAGGGCCGCGGTGCGGTCGCGCATGGTCACGGCGCGGCGCTTCTCGATCAAGCCGCTGATGCGCTGCGCCTCGTTCTCGAACAGGCGGGCGACGGACGGATTGTGGTCGCCAAATTTTTTCGTCAGCACGGCCTTGCGCGGCAGCTTTTCGTCGGTGAGGAAGACGCAGAGATAGGCATCGACCTGCGCGCTGCCGGAGAACGCCTTGGCCTCGCGGAGCCGGCTGGCCTGGTCGTTGTCGGACTTGCTGCCGTCCTCCAGCGCAAAGGCGATGTCGTCCCAGCGCGATCGCGGCAGATAGGGTCCATCGAGAATCTCCGTCTCGACGTCCTCGATGCGGTCGCTCGCATCAACGCCCAGCGCCGACGCCATCTGCGTCGCCGCGGCTTCGGCGTTGCCGGCCTCATCCGTCCAGGCCATGAAGTGATCGCGGCTCAGGCACGCCTCGCGCACGACCTCCTTGAAGGTGACGTCGGCGGCGCTGGCCATTGCGGTCAGCAATGCGCGGCCGGTGACGCTCTCGGGATCGCGCGCGGCCTCCAGCAGCACCTTGAGATTGGCGCGCTCCATCATGTCGGTCTGGTCGCGCTCGTCGATCACGGCAAAGCGCGCGGGAACGTTGGCCTCGAACGGGAATTGCTGGAGCAGGCGCGTGCACAGCGCGTGGATGGTCTGCACCTTCAGCCCGCCCGGCGTTTCCAGCGCGCAGGCGAACAGTTTTCGCGCGTCGCGCCGAATTTTCGCGCTGGGATGCGGAATGCCGACAGCGCGGATCGCTGCGTCGAGCCCGGTATCATCCAGCGTCACCCAATGACCGAGCGTGGTGAACACGCGCTCGGCCATGTTGGCGGCGGCGGCTTTGGTAAAAGTGATGCAGAGGATCTTCTCCGGCGGCACGCCCGACAGCAGCAGGCGGATCACCCGCTGCACCAGCACATGGGTCTTGCCCGAGCCGGCATTGGCCGACACGAACGCCGACGCGGTCGGATCGGACGCACGCGCTTGCCGCGCGCGCACCTCGTCGGGAATGGGACGTGGCAGCTTCACCATTCCTCGATCCCCAAACCGCCGGCCGCAGACCATTCCTTGATCCGGGCGAGATCGTCATAGGTGCCGTAGCGGTTGGACCACATCGGCAGGTTCAGCGAGGTGTAGGGCTGGTTCTCGTCATCGAAGGCACGGATCAGGGCCTCAAGCTTGGCGCGCGCTTCGGCTGCTGCTGTGTCCGGCGGCTGCGGCTCGTCGCCGGGTTTGTACTTGAGCTCGAGGATGCGCTCCTCGCCCGGCGGATTGTTGCCGCTCAGGCGCACATAGACGAGCTGGCTCACCGACGCGCCGGCGTCGATATCGGGAAAGCCACCCTCGCGCAGGATCGCGGCCTCCAGGGTGAGCTGCGGCGACAGGCCCATGCGAACCTGCTTGCCGGTCGGCGGCTGTCCGGTCTTGTAGTCGAGGATGGCATAGCCGCCGCCCTGGCGCCGCTCGATGCGGTCGGCGCGTGCCGAAAGACGGAAGCTGCGCGCGCTGTCGAGCACGATTGAAATCTCGCCGCGCGTCTCCGCGACGATGGCCTCGATCGCGTCGCGGCGCGCGGTCTCCCATTCGCCGAACCAGCGCGCGATGCGCTGGAAACGCGGCCACCACAGCGCCCGCGCCTCGGGTCGCTCCATCAGCGGCGCGAAATGTTTCTCGCCGATCGTGCGCAGCACGCGCGCGGGATCGTCGGGCAGACGCGCGGCATAGCTCTCGGTGAACTCGCCGATCGCATCATGAATCGCCGAGCCGCGGTCGGCGGCCGACAGCGGCATGTCGACGGGATCGAGCGCATCGAGCCGCAAAATGTGTTTTGCGTAGATCGTGTAGGGATCGCGCAGCCAGTCTTCGATCGCGGTCACCGACATCCTGAGCGGCCGCGTCGCCCGCGGCGGCCGCGGCTCCGGTTGCTTGATCGGCCGGACCTCGTCCGGTTGGTCGAGCGCGCCCGCGAACTGCACATATTTCTCGCCGGCGCGAACGGCCGCCTTCCAATGATCGTCGCCCGCAACCGCCTCCAGCCGATGAAGGAAGCGCGAAGCCACCGCAGGTGCGCCGCCGGCCTTGGCGGAATGGGTGAGGATCACCTCGTCGCCGCCGAGCAGCTGAGCAAAGTCGTGGGCGGAGAGGCCGATGCGGCGCTCCGGCAGATCGAGACCGAGCTCGTGCCGCATCGGCCGGCTGAGCCAGGGGTCGATGCGCGGAGCCGGTGGCCAGACGCCTTCGATCAGGCCGCCGACGATGATGCGGTCGGCCTGCATCAGGCGCGATTCCAGCGGGCCGTAGATCTGCAGCCGCGCGCCCGGCTTGTCTCGCCGCCTCACGGCGCGATCGCTGAAAGCGGTCTGGAAGACGTCGGCATAATCAGGCAGCGTCACCATCAATCCGCTGATCGTGCCGCCGCGCAGGAGATCGTCGAAGGCGCCGGCGAGCGCGAGGCCTTCGCGCTCCTCGAAGGCGAGCGGGGTGCCCTGCTCGTCGCGCGACAGCTCGATCATGATCTCGCGATGCCGGTGCGCGAGTTCGGCAAAGTCATATGGCTTGGCCGACACCAGATTCTCGATCGGCGCCAGCGCCTTCTGCAAGGTGTCGATCAGCGTCTGGATGCGGTCGATATTTTCGACCTTGAGACGCGCACGGGGCTCGGCCTTGTGAAGCGCGGAGACCTCGCTGCGCCACAGCTTTGTCAGCTCGTCGCGAAAGCGGTTGAATTCGCGCAGCAGGCCGCCGGTGCCCGCGGGCGGGCGCGTGCCGCGCAGGACTGCAAGCTCGAGATCTTCGATCGCGGCCTTCCATGCGCCAGGCAGCCGGCCGAGCCGGCACAGCGGATGCTTCAGCATCGCCAGCAGCGTCGGTGGCTCCAGTCCCTTGGTCGCGGCTTCCGCCGTGAAACGCGCAAAGACGCCGGCGGATGTTTCCATCAGCACGTCGCCGCCGGAATCATCGAAGGCGAGATCCCATCGGGTCAGCGCGGCCATCACCCGCCGCGCCAGCGCGCGGTCCGGCGTCACCAGCGCTGCCGATTTGTCGAGATGCCGTGCTTCGCGCATGGCGATGGCAATGGCGAGCGCTTCCATTTCAGGATTGGGTGCTTCGACGACAGCGAGATTCTTCATGCCACCGGCGATCTTCGCCGCGACGTCCGGCTGCTTCAGCCGATCGTGCCAGACTTCCGTCTTGGCCGACGGCCGCATCGATTCCGATGCGAGCAGATCGCGGCCGCCGTCCGTTGGCGGCTGGAGAATCTCGACGTCACTGCGCTTGATGCCAAAACGATCCAGCAGTGCGTTCATCGCGTATTGCGGATGGTTTGACGCCGGATGCTCCGCGAACTTGCCGAGCGAGTCGCGCACGCCGCCGATGCTGCGCCAGGCGTCGTCGTCGAGATCGGTGTCGAGGCCCGGCAGCACCACTGCGCCATGTGGCAACGAGGCGACCGCATGCAGGAATTTCGCGGTGGCCGGCATCGAGCCGGTCGAGCCCGCTGCGATCACGGGCCCATGGGGATGTGCGGTCAGGCGCTTGGCTTCCGCCGCGATCAGGAGATCGCGCCGGGCTGCGGGTTCAATCCGGTTGATCTCGGTGAGATGACCGGGCCAGGCGATGCGTGCGATCCGCAAAAATTCGAGCGAGTGCTGCCAATAGCGGTCGAGGTTGTCAGGTACGAGACCGTCGAGCGCGCTCCAGTCGACGCCGCGCGTCACCATGTCGTCGATCAGGCGCGCGAGGTCGCCGGCGAGCGCCAGCGTCGAAGCGGGCCCGCCGACCACCAGTGGCGACAGCACCGGGCCCTTGGCCCAGGCTGCGACCAGTTGCGCCAGCGTCAGCCGTCGTTCGAGCTCGCCGAGCCGCGGCGGTATGTCGAGCGGCGTTGCGCCGGAGAACTGCTCGCCCTCGTCGGCGAAGGCGAGCTCATCCTCGTCGATGTCGCCGAGCGCGACGATGCGCGGCAGCACGACGGCATCGGCCTTCATCTCGTCGAGGAAGATCTCGCGCACCACGCGCATCGCGCGCCGTGTCGGGAGGTATAGCGTCGCATCCGCCAGACGCGCTGGTTCCTTGCGCGCCTCGAATCCCTCGACCAGTCGTCCCTCGAGCAGGCTCGCGACGACCGTGCGCAGGAACGGAACTGAGAGGGGGACGCTGAAGACGCGCATGAGCTGCCTGATTCGAAGGATCAGGCAATATAGGGAGGCGGGGTCAAATGGTCATGGGGCGGGGCGAAATCGTCCCCGCTGTTCGCGCGCTTCGTAGCCCGGATGGAGCGTAGCGCAATCCGGGATTCGTGCCACAAGTGATGGTGGCCCCGGATTACGCTGCGCTCCATCCGGGCTACGGCACTGTTCGCGGCGCCACCGCTCTCGTGCCCCGGACGCAGCGCAGCACGCAGTGGTGCGCTGCTGAGCCGGGGCCCAATCTGCTTTCCGAAAGTGAGGATGGAGTGGGTCCCGGCTCTGCGGAGCGGCACTTCGTGCCGCACCGCGTCCGAGACAAAAGACCGGCCTTACGCCACGCTCTCCAGAAACGCCTCTTCCGCGGCGTGCACGGCGTCGGGCGTGCCGACATGCATCCAGACGCCGTCGAGGCGGAGGCCGAACAGCCGCTCCTGCTCGTTGGCGCGGTCGAACATTTTTGTCAGCGAGAACTCGCCCTGCGGCGCGCCTTCGAAGATCGACGGTGACAGGATCGCAGCGCCAGCATAGACGAACGGAACGACTTCCTTTTCCTTGCGCTTGCGCAGGGCGCCGTCGGGCAGCATGCCGTAGTCGCCGCGACCGCCGTAGCCGATGCTGGTTGCGGTCGGCGCCATCAGCAGCAGGATGTCCATGCGCGCGGGGTCGAAATTTTCGGCAAGCCGCGTCAAATTGGAGCGCACGCCGTCGATCCAGAGCGTGTCGGAATTGACGTGGAAGAACGGCGCGTCGCCGAGCAGCGGCAGCGCCTTGACCACGCCGCCGCCGGTGCCGAGCACCTGGTCGCGCTCGTCCGAGATGGTCACGCGCGGAAGCTGGCGCGATGCGACGTGATCGATGATCTGGTCCGGCAGGTAATGCACGTTGACCACGGCCTCGGTCACGCCCGCCTGGCCGAGCTTGTCGAGCACGTGGTCGAGCAGCGGCTGGCCGGCCACCGGCACCATCGGCTTCGGCATCCTGTCCGTCAGGGGACGCATGCGCAGGCCAAACCCTGCAGCGAGCACCATGGCTTTGGTCGGTTTGACGGACATCCTTCGCTTTCTCAGACCTTTCGCGTTCGCAGCAATCCTAACACGAGGTTCGATCAGCCGCACCGCATCTCAACCGCCTTAGCCACCCGCCGTGACGGTTGTACGACGGGTGTTGCCATCATGCCCCGACGGCTGTGGAACGCGCCTTTTTCTTCTTGTCGCCGAGCTTGAGGAAATTGACCCCGATCTGGTCGCCATTGACCCAGGCCAGCTCGCAACGCCGGTACGCAAGTCCGGTGGACGACAGCAGCAGAAAGAACTCCTTCAGATGGAGGCCCTCGACCGAGCCGTCGATGGTCAGCTTGGCGCCGGTCTCGGAGACGTCCTCCATGGTGCAGTCGCGCCGCCAGGTGCCGTCGATCCCCATCATCTGGGCCGAGATCCCGCGCTCGAAAACGACCCGGCTGTTGCCGCGCTGGTCCGTCTTTACCGCCATCTGCCCGCTCCAGCCCGTAATGATCCGGCTGCCTGGCCGCCAGAATACCGGCGTCTTGGCTAACAGCTGGTAAATCGGGCCCCGAATCAAGCCTTTGGCGGCCTTTGGGGCGGCGGGACGTTGGCGAGATACCAGTCGCGCAAAGAGCTCAGCGCGGGATGCGCCAGCGAGCGCTCGAGATAGGTCCAGATCCGCGGCTGGTGACGCAAATAATGCGGCTTGCCATCGCGGCGGTTGAGGCGGGCGAAGGTGCCGAGCAGCCGCGTGTTCCGCTGTGCCGACATGATCGCGTAGAGCTCGGCGAAACCGGCCGGATCGAAGCCGGCATCGCCAGCGCGCCGCGCCTTGATGTAGCGCGACAGCAGCGTCAGCTCGAGGCTTTCGGGCACGTCGATGCGGGCGTCCTGGAGCAGCGACACCACGTCGTAGGATTGCGGACCGAGTACGGTGTCCTGGAAATCGATCACGCCGACGCGCGCGATGCCGGTGCGATCGCCAAGCCAGATCAGATTGGGCGAGTGATAGTCGCGGATGATCCACGTCTTCGGCGCGGCCAGCGGCTTCTTCAGCAGCTCTCGCCACATCGCGAAAAATTCGGCGCGCTTCTCTTCGCTCAGCGGCGCGTTGCGATCGGGCAGGTACCATTCCGGCATCAAGCCGATCTCGATCAGCAGCGCCTCGGTATCGAAGAGGGGAATGGCGTAGCTCTGATCCGCCAGCGGCAATGTTTCCGGCAGCGTCTTGCCGTGCAGCACGGCCAGCACGTCGGTCGCAGCTTCGTAACGTTCGGCGATCGGGCGCGGCGGATCGCCTTCGATTACGCCTTCGCTGCCAAAATCCTCGGAGATCAGGAAGCCGTGGTCGAGATCGTAATGGTGGATCGCGGGTGCCGAGACGCCGACTACGCGCAAGCCTTCGTCCATGGCAACGAAAGGCCTGATGTTCTCCGCAAGATGCACCGCGGCGCTGTAGGACTTCCCGTTGTACATCGCCGCGCCATCTGGCCGCTGCGGAGAGTTCATGAGGATGACGCTCTCGCCCTCGCGCAGCAGCCGCGCATAGGAGCGCGTCGAGGCATCGCCCGCCATGCGCTTGCGCGTCGCATCCAAGTAGCCCGCTGCGTCCAGGAATTCACGCAATGCCTGCAGCCGCGCGACCGTGGCCGCGCTCTTGCCGTGACCGGTGATGTCGGCGGCGCGCGCGTTCGAGCCCAATGCGGGACGATGCGTCAGCGCGATGTCGATGCGATCCTGTGGCATCGCCGACGGCGCGCGCTCCGGCCATTCGATCAGGACGAGTGTGGCATCGGGCAGGGGCGACAGCCCGATCTCCTCGAGCTCGCTCTCGTCCTCGACGCGGTAGAGATCGGCGTGCATCACCGGGAGCGGCGGCAGCTCATAGCCCTGCACCAGGGTGAAGGTCGGGCTCGGCACCTCCAGCTCCTCGTCGCCGGCGAGGTAGCGGATCAGCGCGCGGGCGGCAGCTGTCTTGCCGGCGCCGAGATCGCCAGTCAGCGTAATGACATCGCCAGGGCCGACCAGCAGCGCGAGGTCGGCCATCAATTGTGCGGTGGCCGTCTCGTTGTGAAGCGCGACGGAGAATGTGGTGGGCGCGCTCATTCGGCGGCGTCGCGATGCGCCGCCTGGTCGGTCGGGAAGTCGCAGATCACGACCGTGCCCCGGCCGACGATCGAATCCACCCGCACCTTGCCGCCATGCAGCTCGACGAAGGAGCGCACCAGCGACAGGCCGAGCCCGGCGCCGCGGTGACGCGAGCCCTGCGAGCGGCTTTCGAACCAGTTGAACACCTTGTCCTTCATGTCGGCAGGTATTCCAGGCCCGGAATCTGTCACAGTGAAGACCACGCTGCGTTCGGTGCGGCGCGCGCTGATGCCGACCGTGGAATCCTGTGGAGAAAACCCGACGGCGTTGGCGAGGAGGTTATAGAGCACCTGCACCACGCGTTTCTCGTCGCCGACGAAGCTTCCGACATCGGGCGCGATCTCGACCTTGAGGCGGATGCGGTCGGTGGCGAGTCGGTCCTGGATGCCTTCGGCCGCGAGCTCGATGGTCTTGCTGACGTCGACCGGGCCGAGTTCCAGCTTCATGGCGCCGGCGTCGATGGTGGCGAGATCGAGGATGTTGTTGGTCAGCGCCAGCAGCGCGTTGGTCGATTTGGTGACGTAGTCGAGATATTCGGCCTGCTTCGGCGTCAGCGGCCCGGTCGAGGGATCGCTGAGGAAATGCGCGAAGCCGATGATGGTGGTGAGCGGCGAGCGCAGCTCGTAGGAAACGTGGTGGACGAAATCCACCTTCATCTGGTCGGCAGCCTCCAGCGCCTCGTTGCGCTCGCGCAGTGCGCGCTCGACGTTCTCGGTGTCGGTGATGTCCTGGAACGTCAGCATGGTCGCGCCGTCATGCAGCGGGCGGATCATGCCGTCGAGCACGCTACCGTCCTTGCGCTCCAGCTTCAGCGGCACGTCGGCGCGGCTCTCGATCGAGGTTACGGCCTCGCGGATCTGACGCCAGACCGTGGGGTCGTCGAACAGCTGATGGCACCAGCCTTCCACCGTCTGGATGTGCGGCTCGTCGCGCATGGCATCGCTCGACAGCTTCCACATCCGGACGAAGGCCGGGTTGAACAGTTGCGCCTTGCCGTTGCTGCCGAACACCGCGACGCCCTCGGCGAGGCTGTCCAGCGTCTCGCGCTGGACCCGGATCATGCCGTCGAAGCGGCGGGCGAGCTCGAGGCTCTCGGTGACATCGTCGAACAGATAGGTGACGCCGCCTTCCGGGTTCGGCGTGGTCACGACCGAGAGCGCGCGGCCGTCGGGCAGGTACCAGGTGTCCTTGGTGGTCTCGACCGCGCGATAGGCCTCGTGCAGCTTGGATTTCCAGGCACGGAAGTCCGGCTGCTCCGGCAGCTTGCGCGCGGCGCGGAGCTGGTCGAGCACGCTGGAATCATCGGGATTGGCGTCGAGGAAGGTGCGGTCGAGGTCCCACAGCCGGCGGTAGGAATCGTTGTAGAAGGCGAGCCGACGCTGACCGTCGAACACGGCAACGCCGGAGGAGAGCTGGTCGAGCGTGCGGCGATGCGCCTCCGCCATCCGCACCAGCGCCGAGCTGAGCGCATCCGCCTCGCTGGCATCGATGGCGACGCCGACGCTGCCGCTGCCGACATTGACCGCGCGCACGTCGTAGATGCGGCGCTCGCCGCTGATCACGATCGGCAGCCGCGCGTTGAAATTGGCGGTGTCTTTCAGTCCCCGTTCCATCGCGGTGCGATCGGCGCTGTCGAGCAGCTCGAGCTTGCGCTCCTGCGCGTCGGTGACGTTGTTCGCCTCGGTGGCGCGGACATAGGCCGGGTTGGCGTAGGTCAGCGCGCCGTTCTCGCCCTTGGCCCAGATCGGCCAGGGTGCGTTGGCGGCGAAGCCGCGCAGCATCTCGGTCTCGTCGGAGAGCGCGTTGTAGCGCAGATTGGTCTCGGCCAGATCGCGGCGGAGCCCCGAGAGCTCGCGAATCCGGACAATGGCCTGGCCGCCGATGGCGCGGCCGATGGCCTCGAGCGTGTGGCCATGCGAGGTGGTCAATGTCAGCTGGAACCCGTCGCCGCGGTCACGCAGCGCATCGACGGCATGATCCATCTGGAGCGCGGGTTCCGGCGGCAGCCAGGTTCCGAATGCGAGCACGCGTTGCGGCGAGGAGTCGCGCGGCAACACCATGGAGATGTCGCCCGAGATCTGCGCGCGATTGTCGCCGGCCGGCCAGGAGATCAGGATCTGCGGCTCGGCGAACAGCAGCGCGCCGAAACGGTCGGCCTGGAGCTGGAGTTCCCCGATTCGGGCACGCAGCCGCGCCTCGTTCTTCGCCGTGCGCACGCGCGTGCGCATCAAGAGAATCGCAGCCACCACCGAGAAGCCGAGCAAGGCCAGCGCGGTGGCGAGCACCGCGAGTTCCTGCCGGTTGAAATCCAGCATGATGGAGAGGGTGTCGATGAGGTCGGCCGCCTCGGCCGGCGCAGCCGGCAGCAGCGCTGCAAGAGCGCCTCCCAACAAGCCGTTGCGCACGAGCGATGTGCACGACAGCAGCGTCCGACGCATCGACACGATCACGCCTGACATAGTTGCCCCAAGATCGCACAGATTTGCGCGCGGCGACCCCCGTCGCGCGCGAATCAAACGACAATACCCTCACCGCGACTCCGGCGGTAAGAGTCCAGATCGTGAACGCAAAGGCGGCCCCAAAAAAATGCCGGGCTCAATGTTCCACCTCACGTAATTCTTCGGATGATTCGGCTGGAACTGCCGTGCGTTAGCGCCTGAGATGAGACACCACGGGCTCTCCGACGGAGGTGCGTTCCCTCCCCCCTTGTGGGGGAGGGTTAGGGAGAGGGGGTAGCCCAGGAAGAAGTGCCAATTATTGACGATGCAAAGAGAAACGGTGCGCGATTGAAAGAGTCCCCCCTCCCTGCCCCTCCCCACAAGTGGGGAGGGAGCGGAGAGAGCGCCCGATTGATCGGACTCTGTTCGAGTTCAACCCACCACGACTTAGCGGCCGGTCGAGCCGAAGCCGCCGGCGCCGCGATCGGTGGCCGACAATGTGGCCACCGGAACCAGCGCGGCCTGCACCACGGGCGCGATCACCATCTGGGCGATGCGCTCGGCGCGCTTGATCACGAACGGCGCCGTGCCGTGATTGATCAGGATCACCTTGATCTCGCCGCGATAGTCCGCGTCGATCGTGCCCGGCGAGTTCAGCACGGTGACGCCGTGCTTGGCGGCAAGCCCCGAGCGCGGTCGCACCTGCGCCTCGTGCCCGGCCGGCAATGCGATCGCAAGGCCCGTCGGCACCAGCGCATATTGGCCGGGGGCGAGCGTCATCGGCTCGCTGTCCGGCACCGCCGCCATCAGATCGAGGCCGGCAGCCTCGGTGGTTTGATAGGCCGGCATTGGCAGGCCTTCCGCATGGGCCAGGCGTTGCAGTTCGACAGTGACCTTCGTGCTCAAGATGCCGGCTCCAGGGATTTGTCGGTCACGCTTCGGGCGACATGCGCGACCAGTTCGATGGCGACCTGTTCCTTGGTCATCACCGGCCAGGAATCAACTGCAATCTCGCCGTCCTTCTCACCATTCTTGCGACTGATCAGATGCACGGTGTTGCGGTCGCCGCCCATCACGCCGGTGGCGGGCGAGACGTCGTTGGCGACGATCCAGTCGCAGCCCTTGCGGGCCAGTTTTGACTTGGCGTTGTCGATCAGGTGCTCGGTCTCGGCGGCAAAGCCGATCACCAGCGGCGGGCGCTTGTCGGTCAGCTTCGAGATCGTGGCGAGGATATCGGGGTTCTCGATCAGCTGAAGCGGCGGCATGCCGGCCGAAGTCTTCTTCAGCTTCTGCTCGCCTTCATTGGCAACGCGCCAGTCGGCGACCGCGGCGGCAAAGATCGCGATGTCGGCGGGAAGCGAGGCCTGCACCTGCTCCAGCATCTGCCGCGCCGATTCGACGTGCTTGACGGTGACGCCCTGGGGATCGCTGAGGTCGACCGGACCGCTGACCAAAATCACCTCGGCGCCGGCGGCTTGTGCGGCGGCGGCAATGGCAAAGCCCTGCTTGCCGGAGGAGCGGTTGGCGATATAGCGCACCGGATCGATCGGCTCGTGGGTGGGACCTGCGGTGATCAGCACGCGCTTGCCGGCAAGTGGCTTCGGCACCGGCGGCCGCAGCAGGCGCTCGGCAGCGGCGGCGATCTCGATCGCTTCCGACATGCGGCCGACACCAGCTTCGCCCGCTTCCGCCATCTCGCCGGAATTGGGTCCGATCAGCACCACGCCGTCGCGCTGCAGCTGCGCGACGTTGCGGCGCGTCGCCGTATTGTTCCACATCAGCGGGTTCATTGCCGGTGCCAGCAGCACCTTGCGGTTGGTCGCGAGCAGGATGGCGCTGGCGAGATCGTCGGCGTGGCCGTTGGCCATCTTGGCCATCAGGTCGGCGGTCGCGGGCGCGACGACTATCAGGTCGCAGTCGCGCGCGAGCCTGATATGGCCGGCGTCGAACTCGCTCTGCGGGTCGAACAGGTCGGTATAGACGCGCTCATGGGAGAGGGCGCTGACCGCCAGCGGCGTGACGAATTGCTGGGCCGCCTTGGTCAGGACGCAGCGGACCTCGACGCGGCGCTCCTTCAGCCTTCGGATCAGGTCGAGCGATTTATAGGCCGCGATGCCACCGCCGATGATCAGGGTGACGCTGGCCTCGGGAACGGCGCCGGTGCGCTGGAGTGCGGGGGCGGCGGATGCCGCGGGTGGTACCGCAAACGGCGTCAGCGGCTCCTCGCGGCCCTCGATCAGCTCCCGCAGGATTACCCGGACCTCTTCCTCGACCGACCTGCGGTTCTTGGCCGAGCGCAGCCGCAAATAGGTTTTGACGGCGTCGTCGAGCTTGCGGATGGTCAGGCTTGCCATGACGCCCCTCCAGCACGGAATGATAGCGATGCTATCACTTGTGTGATTTCAATGCAATCAAGCTTTTGGCAATCACAATTCCGGACGGCGATCAGGATCCCGATGAAGGTCGCGGCGATGATCCAGAGCGCGACGGTGCGCCAGCGATTCTTGCGGCCCTCGGTGCGGCCCATCGCGGCGATGCTCTCGGGCGACAGCCTGATGCCCTCCCGCGTCATGGTCTCGAGCTGCTCGAGCACCTTCACGGACCGCTCGGCGATCTCCGGCATGCGCATCAGCACGCGCGCGATGTCTCCGGTCCCGGCGAGCGCGCCTTGCACCCGGCCGATCGGACCGAGATTGCGCTCGATCCATTCGCGTACCACGGGGTCGGCGACCTTCCAGATGTCGAGCCTGGGATCGAAGCCGCGCGCCACGCCTTCGACCACGACCATGGTCTTCTGGAGCAGGATCAGCTCGGGGCGCGTGGTCATGTCGAACAGGCCGGTGACCTCGAGCAGCAGCGTCAAGAGCCGCGCCATCGAGATCTCTTCCGCCGTGCGGTTGTGGATCGGCTCGCCGATGGCGCGAATCGCTTGTGCGAAGTTCTCGACCGAGTGATGTGCGGGCACGTAGCCCGCCTCGAAATGCACCTCGGCGACGCGGCGATAATCGCGGGTGATGAAGCCGAGCAGGATTTCGGCGAGGAAGCGCCGCTCCTTCATGCCGAGCCGGCCCATGATGCCGAAATCGACCGCGACGAGCCGCCCCGCGTCATCCAGGAACAGGTTGCCCGGATGCATGTCGGCGTGGAAGAAGCCGTCGCGCAGCGCGTGCCGCAGGAAGCTCTGGATCACCTTGCGGCCGAGATCGGGCAGGTCGACCTGCGATTCTGCCAGACGCTTGTGATCGTTCAGCGCGATGCCGTCGATCCACTCCATCGTCAGCACGTTGTGCGTGGTGCGGTCCCAGTCCACGGCCGGCACGCGGAAATCAGGATCGCCCTGCGTGTTCTCCGCCATCTCCGACAGCGCCGCAGCTTCCAGCCGCAGATCCATCTCCATCGCGACCGAGCGCGACATGGTGTTGATGACCTCGATGAGGCGCAGGCGCCGTGCTTCGGCCGAATAAGCCTCGGCCTTGTGCGCGACGAAGAAGAAATCGGAGAGGTCGCGGCGGAAGCGCGTAGCGACGTTGGGCCGGAGCACCTTGACCGCGACCGACTTGCGGATGCCGGCTTGCAAGATCTCGCCGCGATGCACCTGCGCGATCGAGGCCGCAGCGACGGGAGGGCCGAAGCTCACAAACACGTCCTTCAGCGGCCGCTCCAGCGAGGTCGCGATCGCGGCTTCGGCTTCGTCCTGCGGAAACGGCGGCAGGCGGTCCTGGAGACTTTCGAGGTCGCGCGCCATGATGACGCCGACGACGTCGGGGCGTGTGGCCAGGAATTGTCCGAGCTTGAGATAGGCGGGCCCCATCCGCGTCAGCGCGCGCGATATCCGCGGGCCGTGCTTGACGCCACGTCGTTCGACGAGGCGCGCCAGCTTCAGAGCGAGCTGTCCCGGCGGCGGCACCAGGCTCGGATCGACCGAGCCGAACACGCCCTCGCGCGCAAACACGAACGCGGCGCGGATCAGGCGCGCAATGTGGGTGAAGGCAGAGATCACAAACGCCAGCCCGAATGCAGTGCGACGATGCCGCCGGACAGGGTCTGCCAGCTGACGCGGGCGAAGCCGGCGTCGCGGATCATGTCGGCGAAGGCGTTGGGTTTCGGAAACTTGCGGATGGACTCGACGAGATATTGGTAGGACTCGGCGTCGCCCGTGATCATCCGGCCGAGCGGCGGGATCACCTTGAACGAGAACAGGTCGTAGATCCGGTCGAGCCCGGGCATCTCGACGGTGGAGAATTCCAGGCACAGGAAGCGGCTGCCGGGCCTCAGCACGCGATGGGCTTCGCGCAGCGCCAGATCGATCCGGGGTACGTTGCGAATGCCGAAAGCGATCGTATATGCGTCGAAGCTGCGATCGGCGAAGGCGAGTGCTTCGGCATTGCCTTCGACGAAATCGACCCGGGTGTCGAGATGGCGCTTCGCGGCGCGCTCGCGGCCCACCGCCAGCATGTCGGTGTTGATGTCGCAGACGGTGGCATGGAAGCCGGGCCCCGCGGCCTTGGCGGCACGGAACGAGATGTCGCCGGTGCCGCCGGCTACGTCGAGCAACGCGAACGACCGGTCGCTCCTCGGCGGGTCGAGCGCGGTAATCATGATGTCCTTCCAGACCCGGTGCAGGCCACCGGACATCAAATCGTTCATCAAATCATAGCGCGACGCCACGCTGTGAAACACATCGTTCACCAGCGTCTGCTTGTCCCCCAGGGGGACGTCCCTGAAGCCAAAATGCGTGGTTTCGCCCGGCCGATCCATTACTCTACTCCACTGGGCGAACCATAGCGCGCCCGCCGCAATGGCGCTATCACACCGCCCTCATAAGGTGAATGCCTGACCATGCCTGAATTGCCCGAAGTCGAGACCGTCCGCCGCGGCCTTCAGCCTGTGATGGAGGGTGCGAAAATCCTGGTGGCGGAAGCCCGCCGGCCGGACCTGCGCTTTCCGTTCCAGCCGGATTTCGTGGCCCGGCTCCAGGGGCAGGTCGTCACGGGGCTCGGCCGCCGTGCAAAATATCTCATGGCCGATCTCGCCTCCGGCGATGTGCTCTTGATGCATCTGGGCATGTCGGGCTCGTTCCGCGTCATCAAGCCGGACAACGAGGCAGCTCCCGGCGAGTTTCACTATCCGAGGGGTAAGGACTCCACGCACGACCATGTGCTGTTTCGGATGTCTTCCGGAGCCGACGTCGTCTTCAACGACCCGCGCCGCTTCGGTTACATGAAAGTGATCGCGCGTAACGCACTCGACGAGGAGCCGCTGCTGCGCGACCTCGGCCCCGAGCCGCTCGGCAACGAATTCGACGCCGCGATGCTGGCGCGGTCCTGCGAAGGCAAGACCACCAGCCTGAAGGCCGCGCTGCTCGACCAGCGCGTGGTGGCGGGGCTCGGCAACATCTATGTCTGCGAAGCCCTGCATCGCTCGCATCTGTCGCCGCGCCGGATCGCGGCGACGCTCGCGACCAAGGGTCGCAAGGGCGTTGGCGGCGGCGAGCCGACCGATCATGCGAAGCGATTGGTGAGTGCGATCCACACGGTGCTGAACGACGCCATCAAGGCCGGCGGCTCGTCCTTGCGCGACCATCGTCAGACCTCGGGCGAGCTCGGCTATTTCCAGCATTCGTTCAAGGTCTACGACCGCGAAGGCGAGAAATGCACGACGCCGGGCTGCGGTGGCACCGTCAAGCGGTTCACGCAGAACGGACGCTCCACCTTCTGGTGTCAGAAGTGTCAGAAGTGACCTAGCCCGTAGCCCGGATGGAGCGCGGCGAAATCCGGGGCGAGCGTGACCGCGGAGAGACTTCCCGGATTGCGCTGCGCTCCATCCGGGCTACGACACGAAAATAGAGCGTCGACAAAACCGCGAAGCGAAGCAATCCGGCCGGGCTGGTGGCCGGATCGCTTCGTCGCTGGGGCCCTTCCGGATGATGAAGGGCCGACTGCCGTCAGAGCGATGCCCCGCTCAGGACGCCAGTGTCGTGGTCTCGTCCGCTGAAAGATCGGCCGCGACATGCAGCATGCCGTCCGCAGGCGACATCACCTGGTTGATCAGGACATTGGTCGTGGCTTCGAGCTCGAGCCGGGTTTCGATCCAGCGCCACAGGCCGCGGATCTCGTTCGCCGACTTGCCGTTCGGCGCGAATTCGCTGACGGCAAGGCCGCTCGCGAGCGAATCCTGGTGATCGTTGCGCATCACGATCAGCGGGCGCGCGAGCACGTCCGAAAGATCGAGCGCGGCTTCCTCGGCGAGCGTGTTGGCGGCATTGTCGATGCGCTGGCCGCGGATCGGCGTCTGGTTGAGCACGAAGCTGTAGGGCCGCTTCCAGGCTCGCGCGACGCTGAGCGTCGAGGCGGTCGCCTCGATGTCGGCGACGCTCGGGCGGGCCGGGATCAGGCAGAGATCGGAATGGCGGATCGCAGCGGTGGTCGCGGCGCTGAGGCCGGCGGCGGTGTCGACGATCGCAAGCTGCAGGCCGCCGTCAGCCAGCATCTTCAGGCGCGGCTCGATGTCGGCGGCATGATAGATCGGCTCGACGACGAGATCATCGGTGGTGCGGCGGCGCTGCCAGTTCGACAGAGTGCCCTGCGGGTCGGTCTCGATCAGGCGGACGGTGAAGCCGGCCTGCTTGGCCGCGAGCGCGAGGCCGATGGCGAGCGTGCTCTTGCCGCTGCCACCCTTTTGGGTGGCCAGTACGATCGTGTGCATTTGAAGATCAATCCTTTGGAATGCTTGGGTCAGGAATACGCCACGCGAACGTGCATCGATCTCGATGCTGAGCCTTCTCGCTCAGGACGTGCCGGCCCGATCCAAAGGGGGATCGCGGAGGTCCGAATCAACAGTAACGATGATGGCGGAATGGGGATGGCCAGCTAATCCGTACCATTACTGGACCAGTAGTCGTACGTGTGATGATGCTCGCCGAGGAGTTGATCTCGTGCCCCGGACAAAGCGCAGCACGTCAGTTATGCGCTGTTGAGCCGGGGCCCAGAAAGCTGCCAGCTCGGCTTCGGAGACGTGGGTCCCGGCCAGCGGAGCGGCATGTCACGCACCGCGTCCGGGACACGAGAGAAGCGCTATCCTTGCGGAGGTTTACTTCCGCACGCAGATCACGCGCACGACGGCGGCCTTTGCGTCCGTCGACGTACCGTTCACCGTGACCTGTTTGGCCTTCAGGAAATCGCGCACGGCGTCCGCGGACACCATCACGGCCTGCGAGGCCGGCACCGATGTCGCGGGTCCTGCCACCATGGTCGGCTTCAACAACGCAATGCCGGCGAACTTGCAGTCGCCATCGATCGCCGGACCACCGGAAAATCCCACCGCCGGCGGAGGCGACAGTGCGGACTCGCTGCTCGTGACCGGTGCGAGTGCGCCCTTGACGGTCGAGACACCCGCCGCGCCGCCCTGGCTCTGCGGATCGGCGATGCCGACGACATCCACGTTCGTCTTGGCCGCGCCGCCAGTAAGGCTGAGCGGCTTCAGGCCGCGTGCGCCGTAGATATGAAGCAGTGCGAGACCGCGCTCCTTGTCCTCGGCGAGGCGATCGGCGCTGCCATAGCCGGCGATCGTGATCGCGAGGCAGCCGTCGGTGACGAGCCGGTCGGCGACAATCGCGCCGTCATCGCTGACGACGAGGCCGGTGCCGTATTCGATGGGCTTGCGCGGCGGCGGCCCGGCTTGCGGTCCGGACGGAAACGCGTTGAACGCGCTCGACATCGCGATCACGACCGGCTCGACCGTGTTCTCGGTCGCCTGGTCGTAGCGGACCTCGTCACCTCTAAAGGTGCCGCGGATGTAAAACTTCTTCAGGCCCTGCAATCCCGAGAGCACGAAGAAATCGGGCTTCACCACGGTGTAATCGACCTTGCGCCCGGACGGCTCCTTCTCCAGCTCCGCGAGTTTTGCCGCGGTCGGGTTCGCCTCCTTGCGGCGGCTGAGCAGCACCTGAACGGTTCCGGTCGGCGAGGTCCATTTCGAGCCGTTGGCGTCGCTCGCCTGCTGCGGCACCAGTTTCGAGGGGATGCCGAGCCGGGCGCCGCTGGTCGGCTCCGTCACGATCTTCCAGCCGACGCCGTCCTGCTTCTTTCGCGCCATCTCGGCCAGCGCGGCGCGCTCCTGCGGATTGAGCACGCCGGTCGGCTTGCCGCCCTTGGCCTTCTGGTATTCCTTGATGGCGTTGACCAGGCGCGCGCTGACGTCGCCGGTGATGGCGCCGTTGTACTGGCCGACCCAGGCGAGGTCGGATTGCAGCGACAGCCGCTCCGCTTGCGCCATCGCATCCGCCGTCGCCGATGGCGTCTGCGTGGCCGGAGGCCGGATCGGCACGGTCTGGACCAGCTTCGGCTTGGTACCGGGGATCTGCGGCGTCGTCATCTGGGCGTGCGCGCCTGTGGCAGCCGCAAACATCAAGGTTGCCGCAAGCATCGATCTCATGACAAATCCAACCAGCCCATTGAACGCAATGCCATTGAAGCACATCTCGTTGGTCGCGAACAATGTTGAGGTGGTTCAGGCCTAAGGTCGAGCCGCGTACAGTGAGAGCGACGGCTTGGTAGGAGAGGCGTACGACGATGCTGAGCCCGGACGAACTGGAACGCTATGCCCGCCATATCGTGCTGCGCGACGTCGGCGGACCGGGCCAGGCGGCGCTGAAGCGCGCCTCTGCGCTGGTGATCGGCGCCGGCGGGCTCGGCGCGCCGGCGCTGATGTATCTGGCCGCCGCCGGCATCGGCACGCTCGGCGTGGTCGATGACGACGTGGTGTCGTTGTCCAATCTGCAGCGCCAGGTGATCCACACCACGCCCGATATCGGCCGGCACAAGGTCGAGAGCGCCGCCGAGCGGATTGCGGCGCTCAATCCGCATGTTCGCTTCGTCGGCCACGCCACCTGGCTGAATGCGGACAATGCGCTCAGCTTGATCGGCGACTACGACCTCGTGCTCGACGGCTCCGATAATTTCTCGACACGCTATCTGGTCTCGGACGCCTGCTTCTTCGCGAAGCGGCCGTTGATCACGGCCGCGCTCGGCACCTTCGACGGCTCGCTCACTACCATCCGCGCGCACGAGACCAACGAGCAGGGCGAATTCAATCCGACCTATCGCTGCCTGTTTCCGGAGGCGCCGCCGCCGGGTACCGTTCCTGCCTGCGCGGAAGCCGGCGTCATGGGTGCGCTGGCGGGCGTGCTGGGATCGATGATGGCGATGGAGGCGATCCGCGAGATCGTCGGTTTCGGCGACGGCCTGGTCGGCCGCCTCCTGATGATCGATGCGCGCGCGATGCGCTTCGAGACGCTGCGCTATTCGCGCGATCCGGCCAATCCGCTCAACGGCGACGGGCCTGTGGTCACCGACCTCAGCGCCCATCGCACGTGATGGGCTGCGTTACGCCGTGGCCGGCTTCTCGCTATCGAGATGGGCCATCTGCTCGGCGGCGTAACGCGTGCCCGAGGCGACATCCGGCGGAAACGCCTTGGCCAGCGCCGCAAGATGCGCCGGTGTCAGCGTGACCCTGGTCGCGCCAAGCGCTTCGACGAGACGGGTGCGGGACTTGGCGCCGACCAGCGGCACGATCTCTTTTCCCTGCGCCGCGACCCAGGCGATTGCGACCTGCGCCGGCGTTGCGCCGATTTCGCCGGCGATGGTACGCAGGGACTCCACCAGCGCGAGATTGGCGTCGAGATTTGCGCCCTGGAAGCGCGGCGTCATCAGCCGGTAGTCCTTGCCGGCCTTGCCCGAATCCTTCGACCAATGGCCGCTGATCAGGCCGCGCGCCAGGACGCCATAGGCGGTGATGCCAATGCCGAGCTCGCGGCAGGTCTTGAGAATGTCGCGCTCGATGCCACGCTCGATCAGCGAATATTCGATCTGGAGGTCGACGATCGGATGCACGGCATGCGCGCGGCGGATGGTGTCGGAGCCGACTTCGGACAGGCCGATATGCCTGATGTAACCGGCCTTCACGAGATCGGCGAGGCCGCCGATGGTCTCTTCGATGGGAACGTTGGGGTCGAGCCGTGCCGGGCGGTAGATATCGATATAGTCGGTGTCGAGCCGCTGCAGCGAATAGGCGAGGAAATTCCGGATCGCGGCCGGGCGACAATCCATGCCGGTGAATTCGCCGGCAGGGCCGCGTAGCGCGCCGAACTTGACGCTGATCTGCACCCTGTCGCGCGCCACTTCCTTCAGCGCATCGCGGATCAGCATTTCATTGTGACCCATGGCGTAGAAATCGCCGGTGTCGAGCAGCGTGATGCCGGCGTCGAGCGCCGCGTGGATCGTGGCGATGCTCTCGCCGCGATCGGCCGGGCCATAGGCGTCCGACATGGCCATGCAGCCGAGACCAAGGGCAGAGACGCGGGGGCCGGTTGAACCGAGTTTGTGCTGTTCCATGATGGCTCTCCTCGAAAGGCGGCAGGCTGATTGCGCCGCGCGACGGGCTGGATATGCACCTGGTCCATTGCGCCGATAAGCTGGACAATGCCGAATGGCTTGTTCATTGTAACGAACAATGACTGAGCCTGATCTGCGCGATCTCGACGTCTTCGTGGCGGTCGCCCGCACCCGCAATTTCCGGCGGGCGGCGGTCGAAATTCGCGTGTCGGTGTCGAGTCTTAGCCAGCGCCTACGCGACCTCGAGGAGCGCCTTGGCGTCCGCCTGATGAACCGCACCACCCGCAGTGTCGCCTTGACTGAGGCGGGCGAGCTGCTGCTGTCGCGGGTGGCACCTGCGCTACGCGACGTCGGCGATGCCCTGGCGGAGGTGCGGGGCCTGCGCGAGGTGGCTTCCGGCCGCCTGCGCATCAACGCGCCGCCCCCGGCGGTCGATCTCGTGCTGGCGCCGATGGTCGGCCCGTTCCTCGCAGCGCATCCGCAGGTCGATCTCGACGTCGTGTCCGAAAGCGGTTTCGTCGATATCGTGAGCGGGGGCTACGATGCCGGCGTGCGTTATGGTGAGCATCTCGCGCAGGACATGGTGGCGATCCCGCTGAGCGGTCCGCAGCACTATGTCGTCGTCGCCTCGCCCGATTATGTCGCGCGCCGCGGCGAGCCGAAGCATCCCAAGGATCTGCTCGATCATGATTGCATCCGCGCCCGGTATTCGAGCGGCGTGATGCATGATTGGGAGTTCGAGAAGGCCAGCCAGATCGTGAAGGTCGATCCGCCGGCAAAGCTGATCTCCACGAACATGACCCTTGCCCTGCGAGCCGCGCTCGATGGTGTGGGCGTCTGGGCAACGATCGACGGTTATGTCGGCGATGCCGTGAAGTCCGGCGCGCTGGTCAGCCTGATGGAAGATTGGTGCGAGCCGTTTCCCGGCCCGTTCCTGTATTACCCGAGCCGGCGCCAGACGCCGCCCGCGCTGCGCGCCTTCATCGATTTCGTCGCCGACTGGCGCAAGCGCGAGACGCGCGGGAAATAAACCTCAGAGCATGCTCGGCAGCACGCGATCCGGCGGCTTGTGCGCGTCGAGGAAGGTGCGGATGTTGATGATCACCTTCTCGCCCATCTCGACGCGGCCTTCGATCGTGGCCGAGCCCATATGCGGCAGCAGCGTCACCTTGCCGGCCTTGGCAAGCCGCACCAGCTTGGGGTTGACTGCAGGCTCGTGCTCGTAGACGTCGAGCCCGGCGCCGCCGATCTCGCCGCCTTCGATCAGCTTGATCAGCGTGTCCTCGTCGGTCACCTCGCCGCGCGCGGTATTGACGATGTAGGCGTCCTTGCGGATCAGCTTCAGCCGCCGCGCCGAGAGCAGATGATAGGTCGCCGGCGTGTGCGGGCAGTTCACCGAGATGATGTCCATCCGCGCCAGCATCTGGTCGAGGCTTTCCCAATAGGTCGCGCCAAGCTCTTCGGCGATCTTCGGCGCCACGGGGCGGCGGTTGTGATAGTGGATCTGCAGCCCGAAGGCGCGGGCGCGGCGCGCCACCGCCTGGCCGATGCGACCCATGCCGATGATGCCGAGCCGCTTGCCGCCGATACGGTGGCCGAGCATCCAGGTCGGCGACCAGCCCGGCCAGGGTTTTCCTTCGGTCAGGATCGAGGCGCCTTCGATCATCCGCCTGGGCACGGCGAGGATCAGCGCCATGGTCATGTCGGCGGTGTCCTCGGTCAGGACCTTCGGCGTGTTGGTGACGGTGATGCCGCGGGCATGCGCGGCCTCGACGTCGATATTATCGACGCCGTTGCCGAAATTGGCGATCAGCCGCAGCTTGCAGTCGGGCTGGTTGATGATGTCGGCGCTGATATGGTCGGTGACGGTCGGAACCAGCACGTCGGCGGTGCGTGCGGCTTCCGCGATCTGGTCGGCGGACATCGGCGTGTCCTCGAGATTGATCCGCGCGTCGAACAATTCGCGCATCCGCGTCTCGATCGAATCCGGCAGCTTGCGCGTCACCACGACGAGGGGCTTTTTCTTCACCGACATGTCCTGCTCTCATGAGGCGTCGCAAGCCGCCTCTGTCGCCAAAGGCCGGTCGTTGAGGTCTCATTAACCCGGTTGTTCGACACTGCCCTTGCCGTGTCCGTCCCCGGCGTTTCCTTCAAGCTCTCCCGATATTTCCGGCCGGAAAATCGGGGCAAACTGGTTGTTCAAGTGCCCGTCCTCTCTAGCAGAAGGCCGGGCCAAGACAAGAACCACGGGTCAAGGCTTCAAGGAGCCCGGTTTGGGGAACACCCGCGTGGGGCGGGTCAGGGGATTGCGCGGCAGGTTTTGGAATTTGGGGTGAGGACCGGGCTCGGGCCGGGTCTTCGACAGGAGACGGGTTGATGGCGTTGGGGCGTTTTTGTTCGGTAATGGCGCTCGTTTGCACCTGGTTGAGCGCTTCGGTCGGCCCCTCGCATTCGGCCAAGGACACCACGCCCCAGACCGCCAGCGGCCTGCCGGTGCCGCGCTATGTCAGCCTCAAATCGGATCACGTGAACGTCCGTGCCGGCCCGACCAAGGACAATGACGTGGCCTGGGTCTACACCCGTTCGGGCCTGCCGGTGGAAATCACCGCCGAATTTGAGAATTGGCGCCGGGTGCGCGATTCCGAAGGCGCCGAGGGCTGGGTCTATCACTCGCTGCTGTCGGGCCGCCGCACCGCGGTCGTCACCATGAAGCACAAGGACGACCTCGCCCCGATCTACGATCGCGCCGATCTCGACAGCGCGGTTGCAGCAAGACTCCAGGCCGGCGTCGTCACGCAGGTAAAGAAGTGCGCTGCAAACTGGTGCCGCGTCACCGGCAACGGTTTTGACGGCTGGATCCAGCAGGAGCGCCTCTGGGGCGTGTATTCGGACGAGCAGGTCAACTGACCCGAAGGGTCATCCCGGGGCGATGCGCAGCATCGAGGATTTCGAGATTCCCCGGTGCGCAATTGCGCGCCTGAGGTCTGGTGCTGCGCACCATCCCGGAATGACGGCCTAAAACGACAATGGCCGGGACGAGCCCGGCCATGACGATCGCATCAGCAATCTAGAATTAGTTCAGCGCTTCTTGCGCAGGCGCACGACCATGTCGATGCGCGCGATCTCGTAACCCTCCGGCACTTCCGGCATCTTGGACAGCGCCAGATGCGGATCCTCGATGTCGACCAGCTCATGGCTGTTCTCGAGGTAGTAGTGATGGTGGGTGGTGACGTTGGTGTCGAAATAGGTCTTGGTGCCGTCGACGCTGACCTGGCGGAGCAGGCCGGCATCGGTGAGCTGGTTCAGCGTGTTGTAGACCGTCGCCAGCGACACCGGAACCTTGGCGAGCGTCGCTTCCTCGTAGAGCATTTCAGCCGTGAGGTGGCGAGCACCTTTGCCGAACAACAGCCAGCCCAGTGCCATGCGCTGACGCGTCGGACGGAGCCCGGCGGACTGGAGCATTTCGTTGACGTCGTGCCAGGGGCAGCCGGTGAGAGCCGGCTGGCGGCCGGACAGCAGGGCCGCGGAGTGGACGTCGTCGTCGTGATGGGGCGCAGTATTCTCGCTCATTTCCAGATTTCGGGCACGCGTGAACAATATCTCTCAGCAATATAAGAACAGAAAGATGCAGATGCAAGTTTCTCGCAACTAGAGAGGTTCTAATAAGGCTTGGAACCGGGCCGGTATCGCGTCATTTTACCTTCATGGATGCACTTTGCTACCCGAAATGGCCTGTGTTAGAGAGCGCGCGGTTCCGCTTAGCCGATTTTGGCGCAGCCGGGCACGAGGCCCGGTCCGCAGTCCATCCGGGGCATGCGGACGCAGCGCCTGACAGTGGCAATTGGCGTTGCTCTCCGACCGAGACGGGGCCCATTTTCGCCAAAAAGCGCCGCTCAATCGGAATTCAAACAGAGGCTCTGCATGCTGAACAGGCGCAACGGTTACGAATACGAAGATCTGCTGGCCTGTGGCCGCGGCGAGATGTTCGGCCCGGGCAATGCCCAGCTGCCGTTGCCGCCGATGCTGATGTTCGACCGCATCACTGACATCAACGACAATGGCGGCGAGTTCGGCAAGGGGCTGGTGCGCGCCGAGCTCGACGTGAAGCCCGACCTCTGGTTCTTCGGCTGCCACTTCAAGAACGATCCGGTGATGCCCGGCTGCCTCGGCCTCGACGCGCTTTGGCAAATGGTCGGCTTTTACCTGGGTTGGACCGGGGGTGAAGGTCGTGGTCGCGCGCTTGGCCTGAACGAGCTGAAGTTCAGCGGCCAGGTGCTGCCCGAGGCCCGCAAGGTTGTGTACAACGTCGATATCAAACGCGTGATGCGTTCAAAGCTGGTGCTCGGTATCGCCGACGGGTGGCTTTCGGTCGATGACCAGATTATTTATCGCGCCAAGGACTTGAAGGTCGGCCTGTTCAAGCAGGGCACGAGCCTGGGCTGAGCGCATCACCAAGACAACAACGATTGAGGCGAGGCTGTCATGAGGCGGGTTGTGGTCACCGGGATGGGCATCGTCTCGTCGATCGGAAACAACACCCAGGAAGTGCTTGCGAGCCTTCACGAGGCGAAGTCGGGCATTTCGCGGGCTGAGAAATATGCCGAGCTCGGCTTCCGTTCGCAGGTAGCGGGCGCGCCGTCGCTCGATCCCGCGACGGTGGTCGACCGCCGCGCGATGCGTTTCCTCGGCCAGGGCGCGGCGTGGAATCACGTCGCGATGGAGCAGGCGATCCAGGACTCCGGTCTGTCGCCTGACGAAGTCTCCAACATCCGCACCGGCATCATCATGGGCTCCGGCGGCCCCTCCGCCCGCACCATCGTCGAATCCGCCGACATCACCCGCACCAAGGGACCGAAGCGCGTCGGACCTTTCGCAGTGCCGAAGGCGATGTCGTCCACGGCCTCCGCGACGCTTGCGACCTGGTTCAAGATCAAGGGCGTGAACTATTCGATCTCGTCGGCCTGCGCGACGTCGAACCATTGCGTCGGCAATGCCTATGAGACGATCCAGATCGGCAAGCAGGACGTCATCTTCGCCGGCGGCTGCGAGGAGCTGGACTGGTCGCTCTCCGTGCTGTTCGACGCCATGGGCGCGATGTCCTCGAAATACAACGACACGCCCGCCACCGCCTCGCGGCCCTACGACGTCAACCGCGACGGCTTCGTCATCGCCGGCGGTGCCGGCGTGCTGGTGCTGGAAGAGCTCGAACATGCCAAGGCGCGCGGCGCCCGCATCTACGGCGAGATCGTCGGCTACGGCGCGACCTCGGACGGCTACGACATGGTCGCGCCCTCGGGCGAAGGCGCCGAGCGCTGCATGCGCATGGCGATGTCGACGGTGAAGACCAAGGTCGACTACATCAATCCGCACGCGACCTCGACGCCGGCCGGCGATCCGCCGGAGATCGATGCGCTCCGCCGCGTGTTCGGAAGTGGCGAGAAGTGCCCGCCGATCTCGGCGACCAAGGCGCTGACCGGCCACTCGCTGGGCGCCACCGGCGTGCAGGAGGCGATCTACTCGCTGCTGATGATGAATAACGGCTTCATCTGCGAGAGCGCACATATCCAGGAGCTCGATCCCGTGTTCGCCGACATGCCGATCGTGCGCAAGCGCATCGACAACGCCAAGATCGGCACCGTGCTGTCGAACTCCTTCGGCTTCGGCGGCACCAATGCCACGCTGGTGTTCAGCCGGCTGGATGTGTGATTAACGACCCTGTCATGCCCCGCGAAAGCGGGGCATCCAGTACGCCGCGGCTTCTCGATCGATCATGACCGTCACTGGAATACTGGATCGCCCGCCTGCGCGGGCGATGACCTCAGGATAATGGGAACGACAATGGAAGGTCTGATGAAAGGCAAGCGCGGTCTGATCATGGGCGTCGCCAATGATCATTCGATCGCCTGGGGCATGGCGAAGACGCTGCACGCGCACGGCGCCGAGCTTGCCTTCACCTTTCAGGGCGAAGCCTTGGGCAAGCGCGTCAAGCCGCTGGCGGAGCAGCTCGGTGTCGACCTCGTGCTGCCGTGCGACGTCGAGGACATCGCCAGCGTCGATGCGACCTTCGATGCGCTCCGTGAAAAATGGGGCAAGCTCGATTTCGTCATCCACGCGATCGGCTTTGCCGACAAGAACGAGCTGAAGGGCCGCTATGCCGACACCAGCCGCGAGAACTTTTCACGTACCATGGTGATCTCCTGCTTCTCGTTCACGGAAGTGGCGAAGCGCGCCGCCGAGCTGATGACCGAAGGTGGCAGCATGATCACGCTGACCTTCGGCGCCTCCGAGCGCGCGATGCCGAACTACAATGTGATGGGCGTGGCCAAGGCGGCGCTGGAAGCCTCCGTGCGCTATCTCGCCTCCGATTTCGGACCGCGCGGCATCCGCGTCAACGCGATCTCCGCGGGCCCCATCCGCACGCTCGCGGGCTCTGGCATCGGCGAGGCGCGCGCGATGTTCGCCTTCATGCAGAAGCATTCGCCGCTCCGCCGCGGCGTCACGCTCGACGAGCTCGGCGGCTCGGCGCTGTACCTGCTGTCGGATCTCTCCGGCGGCGTGACCGGCGAGATCCACTATGTCGATTCCGGCTACAACATCGTCCTGATGCCGCGGCCTGACGATTTGAAGACGGAATAGACGAAGCTGCCGTAGCAACCATTAAGAGCTAGGCTTCTTTTTCGATCCATGGCGTGCCGCGCTGTACGACAGTATTGGCGTAAATGAGGAGCTTCCTGGCGCAGG
>NZ_JACIHC010000006.1:0-453688 GCF_014198205.1 Bradyrhizobium sp. SBR1B | reverse complement strand
ACAAAGCTCGGCTGTCCTGTCCGCTTCACCGCCATCGTCATTCCCCCAAGGCTTTGCCCTAGGGAATCACAACTGGCGGATTACGCAACAGGCCCACAAGGGGAGAAGGGAAGAACCCTGGAACGACGATGCTCCGACTAAGGCTTCGGCGGGTGAATGAACGCCCAGGGGCTGACCTCCGAATCGCGCGTCACCTCGACCGAGATCAGATACGGCCCGCTATGCGCGAGCGCCTTTTCCAGCACGGCCTTGAACTGATCCGGCGCCGTGACACGCGCAGCCGCAACGCCAAAGGACTCCGCGAGCTTGACGAAATCCGGATTGACGAGGTCGGACGCCACTACGCGGCCGTCGAAACGTTCGCGCTGGTCGCGGCGGACATTGCCATAGGCGTTGTTGTTAAACACCAGTGTCACCACGCCGATGTTGAACTGCACGGCGGTGGAAAGCTCCTGCACGCCGAACATGAAGCCGCCGTCGCCGGTGATCGCCACCACCGGCTTGTCGGGGTTGGCGACCTTGGCACCTAGCGCGGTCGGGAAGCCCGAGCCGAGCGTGCCCTGATAGCCTGACGTGATGAAGGTGCGCGGCTGGTAGATCGGAAAGCCGTACCAGGAGGCAAAGCCGACCTGCGACAGTTCATCGGTGACGATCGCGTTCGCCGGCAGCACCTCGCGCAGGATGTTGAGATACGCCATCTGCGGCTGGATGCGCTGGATCTCGGCTTGCGCGGCCGCGGTCGCCTCGCGGATGTCCTCCCGCCGGCCACGGGTCCGCGTAAAGCCGGCTTTCTTCACGGCCGCGACGAGATCGGCCGTTCCGGCCTTGGCATCGGCGACGATGGCGGCATCGACGACGACCCGGCGCGTCTCGGTCGGGTCGATGTCGATCCGAACCGATTTCAGCCCCTTCGGCTGATAGGGCCAGCGGAAGCCGGATGCCGGCAGCTCTGCGCGGGTGCCGATTGCGATCATCACATCGGTTGTCGGCCACAGCTTGTAGGCCGCGGCCATGGTGAGGCCCAGCTCATGCGCATTGGAGACGATGCCGCGGCCGCTGCGGAAGGCGACCACGGGCGCATCGATCATCTCGGCGAGCTCGAGGATCTCCTCGCCTGCCTCGATCGCGCCGCTGCCGACGAAGATCATCGGCGCCTTGCTCGCCTTGATCAGCGCGGCGGCCTGCTTGATCAGATCCGGATCGGGCTGCGGCGCGGGCAGCGGCTCCAGCACCCGGGCAGCGGCGGTGTCCGCGCGCTGGGTGAAGACGTCCCAGGGCATCTCGACCGAGGCCGGGCCACGCCGTCCCGACATCATCTCCTGGAAGGCGCGCGCGACGACAGTCGGCGCATTGCCGGGATATTCGATCCGGTCGGCCCATTTCACATAGGTGCGCAAGGTCGCGAGCTGGTCCGGCATCTCGTGCAGATGGCCGCGGCCCTTGCCCAGAAACTGCGTCGGCACCTGGCCGGTGACGCACAGCATCGGCTCGTTGCAGCCGAACGCGGTGAGCAGTGCGGCGCTCGCATTGAGCACGCCGGGGCCGGGCACCACGCTGAACACGCCGGGCTTGCCGCTGGAGCGCGCATAGCCGAACGCCATGTAGCCGCAGGCCTGCTCGTGCCGCGCGCCGATCACCTTGAGCTGGGCCTGATGGAAGGCGTCGAACAGGCCGTAGACCTGCGCGCCCGGCAGGCCGAACACGGTGTCGACGCCATGGGCGACCAGGCCGCTTACGATCGCTTCGCCGCCGGTGAGGGTGGTCATTGCATCATTCCAATCTTGTTCAGGCTTCGTCGACGACACCGTTGCGCAAGCTGCCGATGCCTTCGGCCGTGACCTCGATGACGTCGCCGGGCTTCAGGTAACGCGGCGGATCGAACCGGGCACCAGCGCCGGTCGGCGTGCCCGTGACGATGATATCGCCGGGGACGAGCGTTGCGAAGGTGGAGATATAGTTGATGAGATAGCGGAAGGAGAACATCAGCCGGCTGGTGCGATCGTCCTGCCTGAGCTCGCCGTTGACATGCGTGGTGAGCCTGACATCGGCGATCTGCGATTCCTGGACGTAGGGCACGAGCCATGGGCCGAGGCTGCCGCTGGAATCAAAGTTCTTGCCTTGGGTGACGTTGAACTTGGCGTGGCGCAGCCAGTCGC
This sequence comes from Bradyrhizobium sp. SBR1B, assembly GCF_014198205.1. NCBI lineage: Bacteria > Pseudomonadati > Pseudomonadota > Alphaproteobacteria > Hyphomicrobiales > Nitrobacteraceae > Bradyrhizobium > Bradyrhizobium sp. SBR1B. The sequence continues at coordinate 451,532 of NZ_JACIHC010000006.1, read as the reverse complement.
GCACCGAGCCTTCGTTGCACAGCGTGAGCGCCGCGATGTGATCGAGCGCGCTGCTTTCCGGAATATGCCGTCCTTGCTTGCCGATCACCAGCACGATCTCGCCCTCATAATCGAGCTGCGCGGACGCCCGCGGGCGCACCAGCGGCGTGTCGTGGCCGACGAAGGAGCGGGGCGAGCGCATGAACATGCTCGGATATTTCGGCGCGTCCTGGCCGTCCTTGTATTCGGCGTTACGGTCGGGATAGTTGACGCCGATGCAGATGATCTTCTCCGGCCCTGGCACTGGCGGCAGCCAGGTGATATCGGCGATCGGTTGATCCGGCGTGCGGCCGGCGGCTTCCTCGGCAAGGCTCACGAGCTTGCCGGCCGCGATCACCTCGCGCAGCGTCGGATAGTGTTTTGCGTAGCGCGCGGAGAGGTCGACGATGCCGCCCTCGAGGACGGCACCGTAGCTGACATCACCCTTGACGGAATAGGTGGCGAGGCGAGGGAGTTTCATCAATCCGCCACCAGCACGTCGGCCACAAACTTCGGCTCACGCACGGCTTGCCCACTAAACAGCGAGCCCTGCTCGAACCAGGAACGCGGCGCGGGTGCGCCCCACAGCGTCTGGCGGCGCGGATCGCGCAGCGACCAGCGTAGCGGCTCATGGTCGTGATCTCCGGTGAAATAGTCGCTGGTGTAGAGCTCGAGCCGGTGTCCGTCGGGATCGCGCACATAGAGGAAGAATGCGTTGGAGATGCCGTGGCGTCCGGGGCCGCGCTCGATGTTCTTGACGAAGCCTTGGGACGCCATGACGTCGCAGAGATGGATGATGTTCATCGCCGTCGGCGTCCAGTAGGCGAAATGGTGCAGGCGAGGGCCCTTGCCGTTGGTGATGGCGAAGTCGTGGACATTGCCCTTGCGATGCATCCAGGCCGCGGCGATGCGGCCGTTCGGTCCATCCTCCTCGGCATATTCAGTGAGGCGGAAGCCGAGCCGGGCGTAGAACTCGACGGTGTCCTGCACCTCGGCGGCGAAGACGTTGAAATGATCGAGCCGCTGCGGGTGGCAGCCCCGGTAGAGATCATAGCGGCGCAGCAGATGCGGCCGCCGGTCCATCGACGCATAGAGCTCGATCTGGAAGCCGAAGGGGTCGGTGAACTGCAGGGTCCGGCCCTGGAACGGCTGGTCGACGAAGGCGTAGGAGAGGCCGTTCTCGGAAAGGAAAGCAGCGGCCTTGTCGAGATCCCCATCGTTGCCGACCTTGAAACCGAGCCGCGCGCACGCCGGGACTGCAGCCTTCCGCAGCACTAAAGAGTGGTGCTGATGCTCCTCCGCGGCGCGCAGGTACACGACCTTGTCGTCGGCGTCCTCGACGTGCAGGCCGACAATGGTCTCATAGAACTCGCGGCTCAGCTTCAAATCGGTGACGTCAAGCACGACGTGGCTGGAGCGGATGATGTTGAACGGCGGCTCGAAGATGTGTTGCGGTACGGGCATTTGCGTTTCCCCTCGGCTCGGTCGTCATTCCGGGCGGCTCGAAGAGCCGAACTATGGTGCGCAATTGCGCACCTGAGAATCTCGAGGTTCCGGATTCGCTTCGCGCTCCGGAACGACGAAGCGTTAAATTCCCAGTTTCTGAATCTTGTGCGTGCCTCGCGCCAGCGAGACGTGCTTGGTTTCCATGTAGAAATCGAACGAGTAATCGCCGCCGTCGCGGCCGATGCCGGACGCCTTCATGCCGCCGAACGGCGTCGGCAGATGGCGGACATTCTCCGAGTTGAGCCAGATCATGCCAGCCTCCAGCGCATCGGCGACGCGCAGTGCACGGCCGACATCGTTGGTCCAGACATAGCCGGTCAGGCCATAGCGGATGTCGTTGGCGATCTCGACGGCTTCAGCCTCGTCCTTGAAGGGCAGCACGGTGAGGAACGGTCCGAACACCTCCTCCTGCGCCACGCGCATCTTGCCGTGTGCGCCGGTGACCAAGGTAGGCTCGACATAATGTCCGCCGCCCGGGCCGTCATGGGCGTTGCCGCCGACGGCGATCACAGCGCCGTCCTGGCGCGCGACGTCGAAATAGGAGCACACTTTTGCCAGATGCCGCTCGTGGATCAGCGGCCCGATCTCGGTGGCGGGATCGAGGGGATGGCCGACCTTCAGGGCCTTCACGCGCGCGGTGAGCTTCTCCGTGAACTTGTCGGCAATGCCGGCCTGAACCAGGAGGCGGCTCGATGACGTGCAGCGTTCGCCGTTGAGCGAGTAGATCATGAACACGACGGCATCGAGCGCGCGGTCGAGATCGGCATCGTCGAACACGATCACGGGGTTCTTGCCGCCGAGCTCGAAATGCACGCGCTTCAACGTCGGCGCGCCCTGCACCATGATCGCCGAGCCCGTCGCGCTCTCGCCGACGAAGCCGATCGCCTTGATCGCGGGGTGCTCGGTCAGCGCCTTGCCGGCCTCCTCACCAAAGCCGTGGACGGTGTTGAGCACGCCGTCGGGAACGCCGGCCTGTTTGACGAGCTTGCTGAGCATGTCCGCGGTGACCGGCGACCATTCCGCCGGCTTGTGCACGACGGTGCAGCCGGCGGCAAGCGCGGGGGCGATCTTCCAGGTCGAGAGCATGAACGGCGTATTCCACGGCGTGATCACGCCGACCGGGCCGATCGGCACGCGCGTCGAGATATTCCAGTGCTCGTCGCTCGGCGTGTTGAGGCCGTCGCGCGCCTCGGCGCATTTGTCGGCGAAGAAGCGGAAATTCTCGGCGGCGCGGATCGCGGCCTTGGCCATGAAGCGATAGGCCTGGCCGGTGTCGATGCATTCGAGCACCGCGATGTCGTCGGCGTTGTCCTCGATCGCGTCGGCCACGCGATGCAGCAGCTTCTTCCGCATCGCCGGGCCCATGTCGCGCCAGGACTTGAAGGCAAGCGAAGCGGCCGTTGCGGCGCGGTCGATGTCTTCGGCGGTGCCGCGCGCGACGCTCGCGAGCGTCGTGCCGTCGACCGGTGACTTCGTCTCGAACGTCTCGCCGGAGATCGAGGCAACGGCCTTGCCGTCGATCATGTGACCGATGCCGTCGGCACGCAGCTTCTTCAGCAGCGGTGCGACGCGGTCGCGGTTGGCCTGGAATACATCGGCTTTCGGACTGGGCTTATCCATGGGCGGCTTCCACTTTCAGGGCGTCGTGGATGTTGTTGCGCTTCCAGCTGGTGTCCTTGTCGTTGATCTGCATGTCGAACGACAAAGCGAATTTGCTGGCAGCGAAGACGGGATCGAGATGGCGGGAGAGTGCCTGGAAGACGTGCTCGCCGGCTTTCTGGCGCGTGGGAAGGTCGCGGCCTTCGCCGATGCGCAGCACCATGTCGAGAAAGCCGTAGTCTTGCCTGTCATCGGCGATCGCATAGTGCTCGCACCTGATGGCGCGGACGCGGATGCCGCCGAGCGGGAAGATGCCAGTCTCGACCGCCGCCTTGCGCACGATCTCGCACACCGCCGCGATGTCGAGGCGGCCGTCGAGATTGGCCGAATATTCAATCGTGAAATGCGGCATCGCGGTTTCACTCCCTGTATTCTTGTGCGCCTTAAGCGAAGTAGCAGCTGACCGATCCGTAGGCGCCATAATCGGCCTGAATTGTGTCGCCCTTGCGGGTCTCGATCGGGCGGATGAAGGAGCCGGCAAGCACGACCTGTCCAGGCTCCAGCGCAAGGCCGAGCGGCGCGATCTTGTTGGCGAGCCAGGCCACAGCGGTCGCCGGGTGATTGAGCACGCCGGCGGCAAGGCCGGTCTCCTCGATCTGGCCGTTCTTGAAACACAGCGCGCCGATCCAGCGCAGGTCTGCATCCAAAGGCCGGATCGGCCGCCCGCCGAGCACGATGCCGGCATTCGCCGCATTGTCGGCGATGGTGTCGAAGATCTTTCGCGTCGCTTTGGTCTGGGGATCGACGCGCTTGATCCGCGTATCCAGAATCTCCAGGGCCGGCACCACGAAGTCGGTGGCGTTGAGCACGTCGAATAGCGTGCAGTCCGGCCCTGCGAGCCGCTTGCTCATGACGAAGGCGAGCTCGGCTTCGACCCGCGTGGCAATGAAGCGCTCGGTCGGACTGATCCCGCCATCGGCGAAGAACATGTCGTCGAGCAGCACGCCGGAATCGGGCTCGTCGATGTTGAGCGCGCCCTGCATCGCCTTCGAGGTCAGGCCGATCTTGTGGCCCTTGACGATGCGCCCCTCGGCGATCTTGACGTCGACCCAGGCCTTCTGAATCGCGTAGGCATCGGTGATGGTGATGCCGGAGAAATCCTGCGACAGCTGCCGGATCTGCACGCGGGTCTTCTCCGCCTGATGCAGACGCCGTGCGCAAGCTTGGATATCGTCGTTGGAAAGCGCCATTTGTGATCATACAAACTGAGGTGCCGGGAGATACTTAACATGTTAAGTGAATGCGTCAAACACAATTTCGGCTTGCTGCACTGCAAACGTTTTGCGGTTTGAAAGGGCATCATGGTGAAGAGACCGGCTGATCCAGCCAACGGAAGCGCGCCTGCCGCACGGCAGGTGCCGATGCGCGATTTCTCCCGCTCGCTGCCGATGTCGCTGCTGCGAGCCCGCGAAGCGGTGATGCGGCAGTTTCGTCCCTCGCTGCGCGAGCACGGCTTGACCGAGCAGCAATGGCGCATCCTGCGTGCACTGGCGGCGATCGAAACGGTCGAGGTCACGGAACTCGCCCGCACGGCGTTCCTGCTCGGACCGAGCCTGTCGCGCATCCTGCGCGATCTCGAGGCGCGCAATCTGATCGAACGAAAGACGGCGAAGGCGGACCAGCGCCGCAGCATGGTCTCGATCTCGAAAGAGGGCGTGAAGCTGATGGCCTCGGTGGCGCCGACGTCGGAAGCGATCTATGCCGAAATCACGCGACGCTTCGGTGCACGCAAGCTCGCCGAATTGCAGGAGATGCTCGGTGCGCTCGAACAGAGTCTTGCAGAGCTTGGCGCAAGCGAGGAGGCAAGTGCCGAAGAGTGAGCACGTGATGGCCGGAACCTGGTCGTCGGCGATGGTTTGACGTCGATTCGAAGGTGGGCGACGCTGGCCGTGTCGATGCCAGGGGCTAAACTGCCCATGCACGCCGAGCCGATGCGGGGGATCGGGGGCGCCGATTCCGGGCGATCCGGGGCGGAAAATCGTGACAGAGCGGCCCGATCCCTTGCCGGATGACACCCCAGGCGGCAATAGTGGGCGCCGCCCGCGAGGTCAGTGTCAGCGAAGTCGGTATCCAGCGCGCGAGCGCATAGGCGTTGCGTCATTGCGAGCGTAGCGCGGCGCTCCGGTTCGCGCTAACAGCGGGTCGTGCTGTCGCGGCGCTCGTCATGGTGACGAAGGTTCAAACAACAAAGAAGGAAGGCAACGTGGCGAACAAGGTCAAGGAAATCTGGAAGTCGGGCAAGGCCGTGGTCAACGCGTGGCTCGCTATACCCTCCGGCTTCTCGGCCGAGATGATCGCGCAATGCGGCTTCGACAGCGTCACCGTCGACATGCAGCATGGCGTGCAGGACTATCTGTCGATGGTGCAGTGCTTCCAGGCCATGGACAAGCACCCCGTGACCCCGATGGTCCGCGTGCCCTGGAACGAGCCCGGCATCATCGGCAAGGTGCTCGACGGCGGCGCCTATGGCGTGATCTGCCCGATGGTCAACACGCCGCAGGAAGCCAGGAACCTCGTCTCCTATTCCAAATATCCGCCGCAGGGCGTGCGCTCCAACGGCCCGATCCGCGCCGGCATGTACGGCACCGCGGGCTCGTATCAGAAGACCGCGAATGCCGACACCATCCTGCTGCCGATGATGGAGACCAAGACCGCGGTCGAGAACATGGAAGCGATCCTCGACGTCGAAGGCATCGACGGCGTCTATATCGGCCCGTCCGACCTCGGCTTCTCCTACGGCCTCGAGCCCAAGCTCGACCGCAGCGAGCCCGAGATCCTGGCGATCTACGAGAAGATCATCAAGGAATGCGGCAAGCGCGGCCTCAACCCGGGCATCCATTGCAGCGGCGCCGAAGGCGCAGCGCGCGCCATCAACATGGGCTTCAAGCTGGTGACGCTCTCGAACGAGGTCGGCCTGATGACGACCTACGCCAAGATGCAGGTCAATGCCACCCGCAAGGATTCGGGCGGAAAGGCCTAAGACCTCGCGAATGGCGAATGGGGGGGAGCGAATAGTGCTGCTCCCCTTTTTCCATTCGCCACTCGCTACTCACTATTCGCTCAAGGAGACCTGCCATGACCATCAGCCCCGTCATCCGCCTGCATCCCGATGATGGCGTGCTGATCGCGCGCGCCAGCCTGCCGCCCGGCACCGTTGTTGCTGACGGCGTGACCACGGTCGAGCGCATTCCCTCCGGCCACAAGGTCGCGATCAAGCCGATCGCTGTGGGCGAGCCTGTCATCCGCTACGGCCAGATCATCGGCTTTGCGACCATTCCGATCGCGCCGGGCCAGCACGTGCACGTGCAGAATATCGGCATGGGCGACTTCTCAAAAGACTATGCCTATTGCGCCGACGTCAAGCCGACGCCGAATTTCGACCTGCCGGCGACCTTCGAGGGCATCCGCCGTCCGGACGGCCGCGTCGCCACGCGCAACTATATCGGCATCCTCACCTCGGTGAATTGCAGTGCCCATGTCGCAAGCCTCGTCGCCGACGTCTTCAAGAAGAATCCCTTCACCGGCGACAATCCGCTGGCCGATTTCCCCAATGTCGACGGTGTGGTCGCGCTGACCCACAAGACCGGCTGCGGCATGACGCAGAACGAGCCCTTGGCGCTGCTCCGCCGCACGCTCGGCGGCTATGCGCGCCACGTCAATTTCTCCCACGTCATCGTGCTCGGCCTCGGTTGCGAGGTGAACCAGATCGGCGGCCTGATGGAGGAGCAGAAGCTCGCGGGACGCCTGCGCGCGATGGACATCCAGGAGGTCGGCGGTACCCGCAAGACGGTGGAGGCGGGCATCGCCTTCGTGCGCGAAGCGCTGGCTGACGCCAACAAGGTCAAGCGCGAGACGGTGCCGGCGAGCGAGCTCACCGTCGCCCTGCAATGCGGCGGCTCCGACGGCTATTCCGGCGTGTCCGCCAATCCCGCGCTCGGTGCGGCCAGCGATCTCATCGTGCGTCACGGCGGCACCGTGATCCTGTCGGAGACGCCGGAGACCTACGGCGCCGAGCATCTCTTGACGCGCCGCGCCGTCAGTCGCGAGGTCGGCGAGAAGCTGGTCGACCTGATGCGCTGGTGGGACGAATACACGGAGCGCGAAGGCGCCGAGATGAACGCCAATCCGAGCCCCGGCAACAAGGCCGGCGGCCTCACCACCATTCTTGAAAAATCGCTCGGCGCGATGGCGAAGGCCGGCACCACCAATCTCGTCGAGGTACTGCGTTACGCCGAGCCCATCACCAAGAAGGGTTTCGTCTTCATGGACACGCCCGGCTACGACCCTGTTGCGGCAACCGGGCAGGTCGCGGGCGGTGCCAATCTCGTCTGCTTCACCACGGGACGGGGCAGCGTGTTCGGCTGCAAGCCGGCGCCCTCGATCAAGCTCGCCACCAACACGCCCATGTACAAGCGCATGGAAGAGGACATGGACGTCAATTGCGGCACCATCCTCGAAGGCGAGGAGAGCGTGGAGCAATGCGGCCAGCGCATCTTCGAGCTCATTCTGAAGACCGCCTCCGGCCAGCCGACCAAGAGCGAGAGCTTCGATTTTGGCGGCGCCGAGTTCGCGCCCTGGGTGCTCGGCGCGACGATGTAATCGCGCGTCGCGCAGCATAGATGCAATTGCGTGTCATTGGGGGTAACGCGCGGGCGATGGGCAGCGCGTGTGGTCGCGCGAAATGCACCGATCGTTCGCTACGTAATGATACGGAGGCACGCTCCTCTCGCCGGGGATCTGCGGCTTACACCTGATTAACAATGTTGTCCTAGACAGGCGGATGATGCGCTCCACAGCGTGGTGGGGCCGGCCTTTTGAGGATCGAACCGATGCAAGCGATACGTCCTACTGGGGTGGAAAATCTCCTCGGTGAGGAGGAGCTGATTGTATCGAAGACCGATCTCAAAGGCCGCATCACCTACGCCAATGACGTCTTTCTCCGCATGGCGAAATACCCCTGGAAGCAGCTGATGGGCGCGCCCCACAGCCTGATCCGCCATCCCGACATGCCACGCTGCGTCTTCAAGCTGCTGTGGGATACGCTCCAGGCCAAGCAGGAAATCTTCGCCTACGTCGTCAATCTCGCGGGAGATGGCAGCCATTATTGGGTGTTCGCCCATGTCACCCCGACGCTCGACGATCACGGCAACATCATCGGCTATCACTCCAATCGACGCAGGCCCGATCCGGCGCCGGTCGAGCGCATCAAGCCGATCTACAAAGCGCTCTGTGCGGAAGAGGCGCGTCACGCCAATGCCAAGGACGGCATGCGTGCGAGCTTCGAAATGATGGTCGGTCTGCTCAAGCAAAACGGTGTCGGTTACGATGAATTTATGCTCTCTCTCTAAGGCGCAGGGAGCGACCGCAGTCGCGTGCCTTCTCGCCAGCATCGCGTTCGTCGTCACGTTGCTCGGCTGGACCGGAATTGTCGGCGCAGCGCCGCTCGGCGCGGCGATCCTGCTGCTCGGCTACGCCGTCTGGTGTCAGCACCGCACGGCGGTGGCCGTCGATGAGGTCGCCGATGTCTGCCGCAAGGCGACGCGCGGCGATCTCGAAGCGCGGATCCTGAGCGAGCGGCAGGCCGGGCGGATCGGCGCCATCCAGAAGTCGGTCAACGACATGCTCGACATCACTGATGCCTTCGTGCGCGAGGCTTCGGCATCGATGGACTATGCCAGCCGCGGCAAGTATTTCCGCAAGATCCTCGCGCGCGGATTGCCCGGCTCGTTCCGCCGCTCGGCAACCGTCATCAATGCCGGCACCGACGGCCTCGGCCGCCGCGTGGTCGAGATCGCGGGCCTCGCAAAGCAGTTCGGCACGCATCTCGACGAAGTTGCGGGCAGCCTGATGAGCGCCGCGACCGACCTCGAATCCGATGCCGGCCAGATGGCGGCGGCGGCGGAGACGACGAACCGCCAGACCACCGGCATGCGCAGTGCGTCCGATCAGGCCTCGAGCAACGTTGCGACGGTGGCGAGCGCCGCGGAACAGCTCGCATCCTCGATCGCCGAGATCAGCCGCCAGGTGGCCGGCTCGACCACGAGCACCGGCCGCGCCGTCGACGAAGCCAATCGTGCCGGCAGCGAGATTCGTAGCCTCGCGGATGCGGCGCTGCGGATCGGCGACGTCGTCAAGCTGATCAGCGAGATCGCCGAGCAGACCAACCTGCTGGCGCTCAACGCCACGATCGAGGCGGCGCGGGCAGGCGAGGCCGGCCGCGGCTTCGCCGTCGTGGCCTCCGAGGTCAAGAGCCTCGCCAACCAGACCGCCAAGGCGACCGAGGAGATCAGCGCCAAGGTCGGCGAGATGCAGCAATCGACCACCAATTCGGTCGCGGCCGTCGAGGCGATCGCGCAGACCATCGCGGAGATCGACGGCATCACCGCCAGCATCGCCGCCTCGATCGAGCAGCAGGGCTCCGCGACCCGCGAGATCGCCCGCAACGTCCAGGAAGCATCAGTCGGCACCTCGCAGGTGTCCTCCAACGTGTCAGGCATCAGCGAAGCCGCTGCCGACACCGGCCGCGTCGCGAGCCGCGTCAACAGCGCCTCTGAACGCGTCCACGGCGAAGTCGAGACACTCAGGCGCGAAGTGACGCAATTCCTGCAGCGGCTGACGTCGGCGGCGTAGGGCTGCGCCGCTCACCGCTGTCGTCCCAGGCGTGCCCTGAAGCGCGCACCGGTCCGGGACCCATCACCAAAGGCAGAACCGTAGGGTGGGCAAAGGCGCGCACTTGCGCGCCGTGCCCACGAATTCTCACCAATCAAACGCAGGTCGTGGGCACGCTTCCGCCTTCGCTCTTCGAGCTACGGCGGACAAGTCGCTTTGCCCACCCTACGATACTGTCCGCGTAGCCCGCACCTTACCTAGGCACTCGCTGCCCGTTGTTAGTGCTTGATCGCGTCCACCTCAGGTGTTCTGCTCAAAAAAGCTGCTGGAGCATCGCACCCCGTGTCGATCTACGTCGCATTACACCACGTCACGCACTACAAATACGATCGCCCGATCGATGTCGGCCCGCAGACCATCCGCCTGCGGCCGGCGCCGCATACGCGCACGCCGATCATGAGCTATTCGCTCAAGGTCACGCCATCCAACCATTTCGTGAACTGGCAGCAGGATCCGCAGGGCAACTGGCTCGCCCGCTACGTCTTCCCGGAGAAGACGACCGAATTGAAGATCGAGGTCGACTTCACGGCGCAGATGACCGTGGTCAACCCGTTCGACTTCTTCGTCGAACCCTATGCCGACAGTTTTCCGTTCGACTATCCGAACGACCTGAAGACCGAACTGGCGCCTTATCTGGAGACCATCAAGCCCGATCGCCTGTTTGCGAAATATCTCGATACGATCCCGCAGGACGCTCCGAACACGGTCAACTTCCTGGTTGAGCTCAATCGCGAGCTTCAGAAGAAGATCCGCTACATCATCCGCATGGAGCCCGGCGTGCAGACGCCGGAGGAGACGCTCGCCTCGGGCGCAGGCTCGTGCCGCGACTCGGCCTGGCTCCTGATCCAGACCTTCCGTCATCTCGGCCTCGCCGCACGTTTCGTCTCCGGCTATCTCATCCAGATCCGTCCCGACATCGATCCGATCGAGGGACCGCCGGAAGTGGAGAACGACTTCACCGACCTGCACGCCTGGGCCGAGGTTTATCTGCCCGGCGCCGGCTGGATCGGTTTCGACGCGACCTCCGGCATGCTCGCGGGCGAGGGCCACATCCCGGTCGCCGCCACGCCGCATTATCGTTCAGCTGCGCCGATTTCCGGCAGCGCCGGCTTTGCCGAGGTCGAGTTCGCCTTCGATATGAGCGTCCGCCGCATCCGCGAGGCGCCGCGCATCACCAAGCCGTTCTCCGACGAATCCTGGGCGCGACTCAACGATCTCGGCGAGCAGGTCGACGGCGATCTCGCCGCGCAGGATGTGCGGCTCACCATGGGCGGCGAGCCCACCTTCGTCTCGGTCGACGATCTCGAAGCTGCGGAGTGGAATACGGAGGCCGTCGGCCCGACCAAGCGCGCGCTGGGCGACGATTTGATCCGCCGCCTGCGCACGCGCTTCGCGTCCGGCGGCCTGCTGCATTATGGCCAGGGCAAATGGTATCCGGGCGAGAGCCTGCCGCGCTGGGCGTTTGGCCTGTACTGGCGCAAGGACGGGGTGCCGATCTGGAAAAATGCCGACCTCATCGCCAGGATCGGGAATCCGCGGCGCGCCGAGACGAAGGATGCCGAGGCCTTCATGGAGGGTACGGTGGCGCGCCTCGGGCTCGATCCCGGCTACATCATCCCGGCTTACGAGGACACCGCCTACTGGCTCCAGAAGGAAGCCGAGCTCCCCGTCAACGTCGATCCCTCCGACTCCAAATTGTCCGATCCGGAAGCGCGCGCGCGGATGGCGCGGGTGTTCGACGAGGGCCTCAACACGCCGCGCGGCTTCGTGCTGCCGGTGCAGCGCTGGAACGCGCCGCCGCGCTGGCGCAGCGAGCGTTGGGCTCTCCGGCGCAATCACCTGTTCCTGATGCCCGGCGATTCCCCGCTCGGCCTGCGCTTGCCGATCGGCTCGCTCGGCCACGTCCCGCCGAACCAATATCCGTACATCGTCGAGCAGGACCCGATGGAGCCGCGGGGCAAGCTGCCGGTGTTCACGCTTGCGGCGCGCCCGCAGTCGCCGCCGCGGATCGCGCCGGAGCAGCTCAACACGTCGGTCCCGGTCCGCACCGCGATGTCGGTCGAGATCCGCGATGGCGTGCTCTGCGCCTTCATGCCGCCGGTCGAGCGCATCGAAGACTATCTCGAGCTGATCGCGGCGCTCGAAGCCACGGCCGAGGAGATGCAGCTCCCCGTCCACGTCGAGGGCTATCCGCCGCCGTTCGATCCGCGCATCGAGGTCATCAAGGTGACGCCGGATCCCGGTGTCATCGAGATCAACATCCAGCCGGCGAAGAGCTGGCGCGAGGCGGTCGACATCACCGCCGGCCTCTATGAGGACGCCGGGAAAGTTCGCCTCGGCGCCAACCGCTTCCTGGTCGACGGCCGCCACACCGGCACCGGCGGCGGCAACCACGTCGTTGTCGGCGGCTCCTCGCCGCAGGACTCGCCGTTCCTGCGCCGGCCCGACCTGCTCAAGAGTCTGGTCTTGTACTGGCAGCGGCATCCGTCGCTGTCCTACTTCTTCTCCGGCCTGTTCATCGGCCCGACCAGCCAGGCGCCGCGCATCGACGAAGCCCGCCACGACAGCATCTACGAGCTCGAAATCGCGCTCTCGCACGTGCCGCCGCCGGGCTACCAGACGCCGCTGTGGTTGGTCGACCGGCTGTTCCGGCATCTGCTCGTCGATATCACCGGCAACACCCATCGCGCCGAGATCTGCATCGACAAGCTCTATTCCCCGGAGGGCTCGACCGGCCGGCTCGGCCTCGTGGAATTCCGCGCGCTCGAAATGCCGCCCGATCCGCGCATGTCGCTGGCGCAGCAGCTCTTGATCCGCGCGTTGATCGCAAAGTTCTGGCGCGAGCCGCAGGCCGGCAAGTTCGTGCGCTGGGGCACGGCGCTGCACGACCGCTTCATGCTGCCGCATTTCATCTGGGAGGATTTTCTCGACGTTCTCACTGAGCTGAAGCAATCAGGCTATCCGTTCGAGCCGGAATGGTATCTGGCCCAGCTCGAATTCCGCTTCCCCGCCTTCGGCCGCGTCCATCATGGCGGCGTGACGCTGGAGCTGCGCCAGGCGCTGGAGCCCTGGCACGTGCTGGGCGAGGAGGGCTCGGCCGGCGGCACCGTGCGCTATGTCGATTCATCGGTCGAGCGGCTTCAGGTCAAGGCGGAGGGTTTTGTCGAGGGCCGCCACATCGTCACCTGCAACGGCCGCCGCCTGCCGATGACCGCGACCGGCCGCTCGGCCGAGGCCGTGGCCGGCGTCCGCTTCAAGGCCTGGCAGCCGGCCTCCGGCCTGCACCCGACCATCCCGGTCCATGCGCCCCTGACCTTTGATCTCATCGACACCTGGAATGGCCGCTCCCTCGGCGGCTGCGTCTACCACGTCGCCCATCCCGGTGGCCGCAGCTACGACACCAAGCCGGTCAACACCTACGAGGCCGAGGCGCGGCGGCTGGCGCGCTTCCAGGACCACGGCCATACGCCGGGGCCGGTCCAGCCACCGCCCGAGGAACGCACACTTGAGTTTCCGCTGACCCTCGACTTGCGGACCCCGCTCCTGCAATGAGTATGATGGTTGGGCAGGGAGAGGCGCATGAGCGAGGGCGCAGCCGAGCAGGACAAGGCGGGTAGGGCGCAAGGCCAGCGTGAAGGCCAGCGCCGCCTTGCCCAATGGGTCCGCGACTATCGCCGCCTGCCCGGGATTCCCGACGAGTTCCTGGGGCCCGACGGCGTCCCGCGCGCGGTCTGGAGCCGATTCTTCGATGCCTTCGGGGCGCTCGCGCCCGACGAGATCGAGCGTCGCTTCGGCATGGCCGACCGTCATCTGCGCGAAGCCGGCGTCACCTACCGTGCGCCCGGCGACAGCGCCGACCGGCCGTGGTCGATCAGCCATCTGCCGCTCCTGATCGACGAGGCCGACTGGCAGCAGCTTTGCGCCGGCATCACCCAGCGCGCCGAGCTGCTCGAGCTGGTACTGCGCGACATCTATGGCGAGGGCCGCCTCGTTGCGGAAGGCGCGCTGCCCGCGGCCGCGATCGCCGGTAGTCCCGAATATCTGCGTCCCGTCTGCGGCGTGCCGCCGCCGGGCGGGCGCTACCTGTCGATCTATGCTGCTGATGTCGGCCGCGGCCCCGACGGCCGCTGGTGGGTGCTCGGCGACCGCACCCAGGCGCCGTCGGGCGCGGGCTACGCGCTGGAGAATCGCCTCGTGCTCTCGCGCGCCTTCTCCGACCTCTATAAGTCGATGAACGTGCCGCGCGTCGCGCCGTTCTTCGAGGCCTTCCGCGACAGCCTGCGCGCGCGTGCCGACCGCGACGAGCCCAGGATCGGCGTGCTGACGCCCGGCAGCTTCAGCGAGACCTATTTCGAGCACGCGACGCTGGCGCGCTATCTCGGCTTCCTCTTGGTCGAGGGCGACGATCTCGCCGTCAGCGACAACCGCATCCACATCCGCACGGTCGCCGGGCTGAAGCGGCTCGACGTGCTGCTCCGCCGGGTCGATTCCAATTCGCTCGATCCGCTCGAGCTCGATGCCTCCTCGCATCTCGGTGTGCCCGGCCTGATCGACGTGCTGCGCAAGGACGGCGTCGTCGTCGCCAACATGCCGGGCTCGGGCGTGCTGGAGGCGCGGGCGCTGCTCGGCTTCCTGCCGGCGCTGAGCCGCCGCCTGCTTGGCGAAGAGCTGAAGATGCCGCACATCGCGACCTGGTGGTGCGGCCAGCGCAGCGCGCGCGAGGAGGTGCTGGCGCGGCTCGACGAGGTCGCGATCGAAGGCGCCTATCGGCGCGGCGTGCCCGGTTTCGACAGCGCGGGGCCGGTGCTCGCGAGCGAGCTGGATGCGAGCGACCGCCAGCGCCTGATCGACGCCATCGCCGCGCGCGGCATGGATTATGTCGGCCAGGAGGTGGTGCGGCTGTCGACCATGCCGGTGTGGGAGCAGGGCCAGATTACGCCGCGTCCGTTCGTGCTGCGCGTGTTCGCAGCCGCCACGCCCGACGGCTGGGCCATCATGCCCGGCGGTTTCTGCCGGATCGCCGAGCAGCCGGATGCGCGCGCGGTGTCGATGGGCGACGGTGCGCGCGCCGCCGACGTCTGGGTGGTCTCCGACAAGCAGGTCTCGACCGCGACGTTGCTGCCGGCGACCGACAAGGTCCGCATCCGCCGCATCGCCGGCGTGCTGCCGAGCCGCGCCGCCGACAATCTGTTCTGGCTCGGCCGCTATCTCGAACGCGCCGAGGCGACGCTGCGGCTGGTGCGCGCCTTGGGCTCGCCGAGCGGGCCCAACAAGGGCACCGCGGCCTCGCTGCAGTCGGGCGAACGCATCCAGCGCCTGCTGGTGGCCTGGGGCGCGATCTCGCAGACTTCGCGCGCCGCGCCTGGGCGGATCACCGCCGAAGCGTTGCAGAGCGCGGAACGTTTCGGCTCGGCGCTGTCGCTGGTACGCGCGGCGCAGCGCACGGCGACCTCCTTGCGCGAGCGGCTGTCGCCCGATGCCTGGCAGGTCATCACCGAGATGGCCGAGCGCCTGGCCTATCAGGTCGAGGGCGACGACGGCGTGCTGAGCGCGGCCGAGTTGACCTTGCAGGAGCTCGCCAGCCTCGCAGGACTGGCGCAGGAGAACATGAACCGCGCCGCCGGCTGGCGCTTTCTCGACATCGGCCGCCGCACCGAGCGCGCCATCAACACCACGCGCTTCACGCGCCAGTTCGCCTATGACGAGGCCGGCGACGAGGATCTCGACATCCTGCTGACGCTGGTGGATTGCCAGATCACCTATCGCTCGCGCTATCTGCTGGCGCCGATCCTGGCGCCGGTGCGCGACCTTGCCGTGCTCGACGGCTACAATCCGCGTTCGGTGGCGTTCCAGGTGACGACGCTGAACGAGCACATCGCCGCGCTGCCCAGCCTGAAGGAGCACGGCCTGATCGAGAAGCCGCAGCGCCTTGCGGTGGCGATGCAGGCGATGCTGGCGACCGCGGAGGCCGAGAAGCTCGAGGTCAAGACACTGTTCGCGCTGGAGCAGGACCTGCTCAGCCTCGCCGATGCGATCGGTCAGCACTACTTCCCGCACGGCCCCAATGCCGCCCGGCCGGAAAAGCTGACGGGGCTGGCGTGATCTACGACATCCGTCACGTCACCACCTACGAGTACGAGAATCCGGTCAGCTTCGCCCGCTGCACGCTGCGGCTGGAGCCGAGGAGCGGTGGCGGCCAGGAGCTGATCTCGCACAAGGTCGAGATCCGCCCGCGCCCAGCCGAGCGCAACGTCCGGCGCGACTTCTTTGGCACGCTGACCGAAAGCATCGTGATCGAAGCGGCGCATCGCAATTTGCGGATCGACTCGCGCTCGCGTGTCTCGGTGTCGCGCCGGCCGCCGGCGCGCGATGCCGACAGTCCGAGCTGGGAGAGCATCCGCGACATCGCCTTCGAGGCGACCAGCCTCGGACCGTCCTCGCCGGTCGGATATGTCTTCGCCAGCCCGCTGGTGCCGGTGTTGCGTCCGGTCAGCGCATATGCGGGGATGAGCTTTGCGCCGGGCGCGGGCATCCTCGAGGGCGCAGTCGATCTCATGCACCGCATCCGCACCGAGTTTCGCTACGACCCCAAGGCGACGGTGATCTCGACGCCGCTGAACGAGGTCTTCGACAAGCGACACGGCGTCTGCCAGGATTTTGCCCATGTGATGATCGCAGGGCTGCGCGGGCTCGGTCTGCCGGCGGCCTATGTCAGCGGCTATCTGCGCACCATTCCGCCGCCGGGGCAGGCCCGCCTGCAAGGCGCCGATGCCACCCATGCCTGGGTGTCGCTGTGGTGCGGGGCGGAGCTTGGCTGGGTCGATTTCGACCCGACCAACGATCTCTTGATTGCCAACGACCATATCGTGCTTGCGGTCGGACGCGACTTTTCCGACGTCTCGCCGGTCGACGGCATCATCGTCGGCTCACCCAAGCAGAAACTCGGCGTCGCCGTGGACGTGGTGATGGTGGAATAAACGCGCCTCGTCGGCCGGGCTCGCCACGCGGGCGTGCCGCGCCTTCACCGCAACCGCGATCTTGCATAGCACAACGGTAACATATTTCCGTAATCGCGTTCCCGGGGGTTTGGTCACTCGGCCCAAGATGGGCTATGGTGGGTCGTTGCGTCGAGGACAAGAACGAGACTTCGGGAGCTGACATGGGACACCACCGGCACGCGGGGCTGCATCCATGATGACGTTGCCGAGACTGGCGGCTGAATCCCTGGAGAAGCTGCTGGGTACGTTTATGCGGCGTCGGTACGGCGAGACGGCTGCAAGCATGGTCGAGAGCGCAACCCGCACCGCGATGGAATGCATCGGTAACAGCGATGCACTTTACCACAATATCGAACATACGATGCTGGTGACGCTGGCGGGCCATTCGATCCTCAGTGGCCGAAATCTCCATACTCACCTGACGGCCGAGGACTACGTCCATGTCCTGATCGCCTGCCTCGCCCACGATATCGGCTATGTCCGCGGCCTGTTTGAGGAGGATGACATCGACGGCTTCGTCATCGATGCCGCCGACACCAAGATCTCGTTGCCGCGCGGTGCGTCGGACGCCAGCTTGATGATGTATCACGTCGACCGCTCGAAGCTCTATGTCTTGCGGCGGCTGCAGCACATTCCGGGTCTCGATCCTGAACGCATCGCCCGCGCTATCGAGGGAACGCGCTTTCCGGCCCAGGAAGGCCATGAGTATGACGTCGATGCCTCGATCCTGCGCGCCGCCGATTTCATCGGCCAGCTCGGCGATCCCAATTATCTGCGCAAGGCCAATGCGCTCTATTACGAGTTCGAGGAGGTCGGCATCAATCGCCAGCTCGGCTACGATTCACCGGCCGACATCGTGAACCGCTATCCACAATTCTATTGGAACAGCGTCGCACCGCACATCCAGACCGAGATCGGTTACCTCAACAAGACCGAGATCGGCCGGCAATGGATCGCCAATCTCTACAGCAACGTCTTCCGCGCCGAGCGCGACATCTCGCTGTCCGGGCCGCAGCGGTAGACCTGTTGTAGCCCGGATGGAGCGCAGCGAACTCCGGGATTCGCGGATGCTGGCGTTCCCGGATTGCGCTGCGCTCCATCCGGGCTACGAAATCCCCAACGCCGTGAACAACCATGCAACAAAAAACGATCACCACGGACGTCCTCGACATTGCCTATCGCGAATACGGCGCACCTGACGGCTGGCCCTGCATCCTGGGCCACGGCTTTCCCTATGACGTGAACGCCTATGCCGAGACCGCGCCGATCATTGCCGAGGCCGGCGCGCGCGTGCTGGTGCCCTGGCTGCGCGGCTACGGACCGACGCGGTTTCGCTCCCCGGATACGCCGCGCTCCGGCGAGCAGGCGGCGCTCGGCGCCGATCTGCTGGCCTTCATGGACGCGCTTCGTATCGAGCGCGCCGTCGTCGGCGGCTACGACTGGGGCGGGCGCGCGGCCTGCGTGGTCTCGGCGCTCTATCCGGAGCGCGTGATCGCCCTCGTTTCCGGCAATTCCTACAACATCCAGAACATCGCCCGTTCCATGGAGCCGGCCTCGCCGCCGGAGGAAGCCGCGCTCTGGTATCAATATCTCTTTCACAACGAGCGCGGACGCCGCGCGCTGGAGCGCACCCGGCGTGGCTTTGCCCGCCAGCTCTGGGCGATGTGGTCACCGAAATGGGCGTTCGACGACACGACGTTCGAGCAGAGCGCGGTGTCGTTCGACAATCCTGACTTCGTCGACGTCGTGATCCACTCCTACCGCCACCGCTACGCGCTGGTCGCGGGCGATCCTGCTTATGCCGCGATCGAGGCGAAGCTCGCAGACCAGCCGCCGATCCGCGTCCCGACGATTGCGATCGACGGCGACAGCGACGGCGTCAATCCCGGCACCGCCCATCACGCCAGCAAGTTCGAGGGTCCATTCGAGCGGCGTGTCTTCACCGATGCCGGTCATAATCTGCCGCAGGAGCGGCCGGCCGAATGGGCGCAGGCGGTGGTCGAGGTCCGGAAAGCGGCCTCATAAAGCTCGTTTCTCGTCCGGCCGGCTGGCTTGTCTGCCGTCCCTCCGATTTTTCCTGATCCTGGGAACCTTTTGCGATTGCAGCCGTCCAAGCTGAGGAGCCGCTTCTGTATGCGGCTCGTTGCAGGGGAGGATCTCGATGAAGTCACAAGTGCGCAAGCTGGAACGTGTCGCGGTGGCGCAGGCGCCGGTCGAACGGCCTGACAGGCTCGAGGTCGAGCAGGCGATCCGCACCATGATCCGCTGGGCCGGCGACGATCCCGCGCGCGATGGTCTGCGTGAGACGCCGGACCGGGTCTCACGCGCCTTTGAGGAGTATTTTTCCGGCTATGCGCAGGACCCGACGGAAATCCTGCAAAAGACCTTCGAGGAGATCGAAGGCTATGACGAGATGATCGTCCTGCGCGGCGTTCGCTTCGAGAGCCATTGCGAGCACCACATGGCGCCGATCGTCGGCCGCGCCTGGGTCGCCTATATCCCGCAGGGCCGTGTCGTCGGCATCAGCAAGCTTGCGCGCGTGGTGGACATCTACGCCAAGCGCCTCCAGATCCAGGAGAAGATGACCGCGCAGATCGCCAATACCATCAACGACGTGCTCAAGCCTGAAGGCGTCGGCGTCATCATCAAGGCGACGCATCACTGCATGACCACGCGCGGCGCGCACAAGCCCGGGACCGATCTCGTCACCAGCCGCATGCTGGGTGTGTTCCGCGACAATGCGCTGACGCGCCAGGAACTGTTGGGGCTCGCCAATTCGGACGATTGACCCGCGGCTGCTCAAGGAGACGGCGCCATGACCGAGAACAACAAGCCGAGCCGACCCGACCTGAGCAAAGGCGTGTCGCTGACCGCGTTCAGGGATGGCAAACTGCTCGGTCATGTCGGCGAGGAAGACGTCCTGCTGGTGCAGGCCGGCAGCGAGATCTTTGCGATCGAGCCGGCCTGCAGCCATTACCACGGGCCGCTCGCCGAGGGCCTGGTGGTGGGCGTTACCATCCGCTGTCCCTGGCATCATGCCTGCTTCTCCTTGCGCACCGGCGAAGCCACCCGCCCGCCGGCGCTGAACGCGCTGGCGGTGTGGGAGGTCGCGCGCGATCGGGACAACGTCATCGTTCAGCGCAAGCGCGAGGCGCCGAAGCCGTCGATCGCTCATCGCAACGCGCCGACGCCGGAGAAATTCGTCATCGTCGGCGGCGGTGCAGCCGGCTTCGCGGCCGCCGAGACGCTCCGGCGCGAGGGCTTTGCCGGCGCCATCACCATGCTCAGCGATGACGGCGCGATGCCGGTCGACCGGCCCAACCTCTCCAAGGATTATCTCGCGGGCAGCGCACCGGAGGATTGGCTGCCGCTGCGGGGCGAGGACTATTATCAGGACGCGGGCATCGATCTCAGGCTCAACACCGGCGTCTCCGCCATAGATGCGAAGACGCGCAACGTCACGCTCGGCAATGGCGACAGGCTTCCGTTCGACCGGCTGCTGCTCGCGACCGGCGCCGAGCCGGTCAAACTGCAGATCCCGGGCGCCGACCAGCCGCATGTCCACACCTTGCGCTCCGTCGCCGACAGCCGCGCCATCATCAAGGCAGCGGGGAGTGCCAGGCGCGCTTTGGTCATCGGCGCCAGTTTCATCGGCCTCGAAGTCGCGGCGTCCCTGCGGGCGCGCAAGATCGAGGTGCACGTCGTCGCGCCGGAAGAGCGGCCGATGCAGAAGGTGCTCGGCTCGGAGATGGGCGACTTCGTCCGGTCGCTCCATGAAGAGAACGGCGTGATCTTTCACCTCAAGGACACGGTCGAAAAGCTCGACGGCACCCGCGCCACGCTAAAGAGCGGAGCTGTCATCGAAGCCGACCTCGTCGTGGTCGGCATCGGCGTCAAGCCGCGCCTTGCGCTGGCCGAGCACGCCGGCCTTGCAGCGGATCGCGGTGTCAGCGTGAGCGAATATCTCGAAACCAGTGTCGCCGGCATTTTCGCGGCCGGCGACATCGCGCGCTGGCCCGATCCGCATTCCCGGCAAACCATCCGTGTCGAACATTGGGTCGTTGCCGAACGCCAGGGCCAGACCGCGGCGCGCAACATGCTCGGCAAGCGCGAGCGCTTCGACGCGGTGCCGTTCTTCTGGTCGCAACACTACGACGTGCCGATCAACTATGTCGGCCACGCCGAGAGCTTTGACGAGATCGCGATCGACGGCAGCATCGGAGGCAAGGACTGCCTGTTGAAGTACCGCAAGGACGGCCGCGTGCTGGCGGTTGCGTCGATCTACCGCGATCTCGACAACCTCAAGGCCGAGCTAGAGATGGAGCGGTCCCGCGGCTGATGCGCCGCAGTCGATCTTGATTTGCGTCAATGTTACTGCCGGTACGGGTGTTCTGCTGGCTGTCGTCCCGGCACGGTGCGTGCTATTCTGGCGCGTGCCCCCGGGCTACGCAAGCAGGAGTGGCCGTCATGACCAGTGCTTCGGACACGTCACATCACCCAAGTCTCGGCTCCGGCATCGCGGCGCTGCATGCCAAATGGGGCTGGATCGTCGCGCTCGGCGTCGTCTATCTCATCGCCGGCTTCATTGCACTCGGCAGCATGGTGATGGCGACGGTGGCGAGCGTCATCGTGGTCGGCGCCATGATGATCGTCGCGGGCGTCACCGAGATCATCGGCGCGTTCCAGATGAAGAGCTGGGGCAAGTTCCTGATCTGGGCCCTGCTCGGCGTGCTCTACGTGATCGCGGGCTTCCTGACCTTCGAGAATCCGCTGTTCGCGGCGGTCCTGCTGACGTTGTTTCTCGGCGCCTCGCTGATCGCCTCGGGCGCCGTCAGGCTGTTTCTCGCCTTCAGCATGAAGCGCGAGAGCCCGTGGGTCTGGGTGGCGCTGTCGGCCGTCATCACGCTGCTGCTTGGCCTGCTGATCGTCGCACGCTGGCCGGTGAACAGCGTCTACATCCTCGGTCTGTTCCTCGGCATCGATCTGATCATGGCGGGAGCAGGCTGGATCAGCCTGGGCTTCAGCCTGAAGCGGCGCGGCTAAGCCATCAGCAACTCGACGCAAGACCATCTTGCGGAACTCCGCTGATCTGACGCGCTGGCAAAAAGCAGCACGCCGCGCGGCCGCCTCGCGCGGACGATGAGCACTGGGGAGAAACCATGAAAGCCGCCTTGGCCCTGGCCGCAGCGCTCGCTGCCGCCTGCCTGTCCACATCCGTCTCCGCGCAAAAATCCTACGGTCCCGGCGTCAGCGACACCGAGATCAAGATCGGCAACACCATGCCCTATAGCGGGCCGGCGTCGCCGCTCAGCATCACGGGCAGGGTCATCGCGGCCTATTTCGACGAGGTCAACGAGAAGGGCGGCGTTGCCGGCCGCAAGCTCAATTTGATCTCGCTGGACGACGCGTTCTCGCCGCCCAAGACCATGGAGGCGGCGCGGCGGCTGGTCGAAGGTGACGGCGTCGCCTTCATCTTCGCCACCATGGGCACGGCGCCAAGCTCGGCGATCGCAAAATATCTCAACAGCAACAAGGTGCCGCAGCTGTTCCTGATCAGCTCGGCCTCGAAGTGGAACGATCCGGCCAACATGCCCTGGTCGATGGCGCTGCCCTGGGCGCCGAACTACACCAGCGAGGCTGCGATCGACGTCGCCTATGCCCGCGCCAAGAACCCGAATGCGCGCTTCGCCGTGCTCTATCAGAACGACGATGCCGGCAAGGAATACTTGCGCGGCGTCAAGGAGGCGCTCGGCGCTGACGCCGACAAGGCGATCGCGATGGCCTCGAGCTTCGAGGTCGCCGATCCCACCGTCGATTCCCAGGTGCTGACCCTGGCGAACACCAAGGCCGACGTCTTCATGATCTATTCGGTGACGCCGCGCGCCTGCGCGCAGGCGATCCGCAAGGCCCACGAGGTCGGCTGGCAGCCGACGCGCTTCCTCGCTAGCGGCTGCGCCAACAAGGCGACCGTGATGGTCCCTGCGGGCCTCGAGGCCGGCAAAGGCGTGCTCTCGCTCGGCGCGCTCAAGCCGTTCGTCGAAGCGCCGAAGAACGACCCGGCGATGACGGCCTATATCGATTTCATGAAGAAGCGCCTGCCCAATGCCGACGTCAACAACGTCGCCGGCCTCTACGGCTACACCGTCGCCGAGGCGCTGGTGGTGCTGCTGAAGCAGTGCAAGGACAATCTGACGCGCGAGAACATCATGGCGCAGGCGGCGAACCTGAGGAGCGTGCCGTTGTCGCTGCTGATGCCCGGCATCACGCTGAACACCACCCCGCAGGATTTCCGCCCGATCAAGGATGGCTATATGCTGCAGTTCGACGGCAACGACTGGGTGGTCGCGAGCGAACTCTTGAAGGGGACGTGAGGGCAGGGCTCTCTCCGCGATCTCGGAATCGTAGGGTGGGCAAAGGCGCACTTGCGCCGTGCCCACGACCTGCTCAATACGGAAACAGGAACGTGGGCACGCTTCCGCCTTCGCTCTTCGAGCTACGGCGGATGCTTTGCCCACCCTACGGGACCGACGCGAGCGTCGGCGAGCGGAGGATTGAAAATGGACTTCCAACACTCCTCACGTTCGCTGGAGCTCCAGGAGCGCGTCCGGCAGTTCATGCGGACGCATGTCGAGCCGGTCGAGGAGCTCTATTACGAGCAGGTCAAGCCGGAGGCCGCGCGCTACAGGACGCCGCCTGTGCTGCAGGAGCTGAAGCGGCTGGCGCGGGAGCAGGGGCTCTGGAACCTGTTCTTGTCGGGCGAGCACGGCCCGGGTCTGACCAATCTCGACTATGCGCCGGTGAAGGAGATCATGGGCCGCATCCTCTGGGCGCCCGAAATCTTCAACTGCTCGGCGCCCGATGTCGGCAACATGGAGGTGCTCGCGAATTACGGCACGCCTGCACAGCAGGAGCGCTGGCTGAAGCCGCTGCTGGAGGGGCGCATCCGCTCGGGTTTCTCGATGACCGAGCCGCAGGTCGCCTCCAGCGATGCCACCAACATCCAGTGCGCCATCAAGCGCGACGGGGACGATTACGTCATCAACGGCCGCAAATGGTTCACATCGGGCGCGATGAACGAGGACTGCGAGATCCTGATCGTGATGGGCAAGACCGCACCCGACGATCCCGACCGCCACCGCCAGCAATCCATGATCCTGGTGCCCAGGAACACGCCGGGCGTGCGCATCGTCCGCGATATGCTCACCTATGGCTATGACGACGCCCCTAGCGGCCATCCCGAGATCGTCTACGAGAACGTCCGCGTGCCCGCGGAGAACATCCTGCTCGGCGAGGGCCGCGGCTTCGAGATCGCGCAGGGACGGCTCGGCCCCGGCCGCATCCATCATTGCATGCGGCTGATCGGCTGCGCCCAGCGTGCGCTCGAATTGATGTGCCAGCGATCAGTCTCCCGCGTGGCCTTCGGCAGGCCGATCGCCGAGCAGGGCTCGGTGCGCGAGGACATCGCAAACTCGTTCTGCGAGATCGCGCAGGCGCGGCTCCTGACGCTGCAAGCTGCCGACAAGATGGACCGCGAAGGCAACAAGGCCGCGCGCGACCTGATCGCCGCGGCCAAGATCGTGGTGCCCAGCATGGCCGCCCGCGTCATCGACCGCGCCATCCAGATCCACGGCGCCGCCGGCGTCTCGCAGGATACGTTCCTGGCGCGTGCCTATGTCTACGCCCGCTTCATCCGCATCGGCGACGGGCCGGACCAGGTGCATCTGGCCGCTGTCGGCAAGGAGCTGATCAAGCGCGGCGGGGTGATGGGATAGAGCACCAGCGCTTGATTCGTTGATGTGCGGCTTCGCGCTATTTTCAAGCGCGGCGGCGAGGCAAACTAGCCGCGTCTTCCTCGCGCTTCGTGATGGCGGAGTGCGTCGACGATCACCTTGAATGCAGCCGAGTTCTGCCGCGAGGTCGGATAATAGATATAGTAGCCGTCGAATTTCGGCGACCAGTCGTCGAGCACGATGACGAGCTCACCGGAACGGACGTGCCGTGTCACCATGTCCTCGGGGACATAGGCGATGCCGAAACCTTTGATGGCGGCGTCGATCATCGCTCGGGAATCGTTGAAGGTCAGTTGTCCCTCGACGCGTACCCGCAGGTCGGGACCGTTCCTGGCGAACTCCCACACGTAATGGCCGCCGGCGGCCGCGCGCCGCTTGATGCAGACGTGCTTCAGCAGGTCTTGCGGATGTCTTGGTTTCGGATGCTCCTTCAGATAGGCAGGCGAGGCGACCGCGACGAGCCGCCAGTCCGGACCGATGCGCACCGCGATCATGTCCTTCTCGACGCTTTCGCCGAGGCGGATGCCCGCATCGAAACCGTCTTCGACGATGTTGCGGAAGGCGGTGTCGAGGCTGAACTCGACCTTGAGGTCGGGGTATTTTTCCAAGACGGGCGACAGCTTCGGCCAGACGACCGTGTCCAGCGCATGGTCCGAGAGCGTGATCCGGATCGTGCCCGACGGCTTGTCACGCAGCGACATCAGCGCGGCGATATCGCGCTCGATCTCTTCGATGCGCGGCGCAACTGATTTTTGAAGGCGCTCGCCCGCCTCGGTCAGGCCGACGCTTCGGGTCGTGCGCGTGAGCAGCCGCAGCCCCATCTGCGATTCCAGGCGCTTGATCGTATGGCTGAGCGTCGATTGCACCACGCCCAGTTTCGCGGCGGCCTTCGTGAAGCTGCGCTCGCGGGCGACGGCCACGAAAGCCAGCAAATCGTTGAAATCCTGGCTTGCCATGGCCGCCACTATTCATGGCCCGTATCGATTAATGCAAGCAAATTATATCGGCTAATCGACCGCCGCCCGGGACCCTAGATGTTGTCGTAAACGCGCAGGCTGGGGCTTCGTACCCCGCAGCCGCGTGGATCGCGGTCTTCGCGCTGTTGCTTGGTGTCTCGACGCGATGCGCCGCTTGTGTGTCGGCGAGTCCGGCTTTGTGACTCGAAGGAGAAAAGCAATGAAAGCGACGATCCTCTACGGACCCGGCGATGTCCGTTACGAAACCGTCGACGATCCCAAAATCGTCCACCCGACCGACGCCATCATCAAGCTGTCGGCGACGTGCATCTGCGGCTCCGATCTCTGGCCATATCGCGGCCTGCAGCCGAGTGACGGCCCCGCGCATATGGGTCACGAATATTGCGGCGTGGTCGTCGAGATCGGCAGTGCGGTGCGGACCGTCAGGCCCGGCCAGTTCGTCGTCGGCTCGTTCTGCCTGTCGGACAATACTTGCCCGCATTGCAAGTTCGGCTTTCAATCGTCGTGCGAAAAGCGCGAGTTCATGTCGGGCGCGCAGGCGCCTTACGCCCGTGTCCCCCTTGCGGATGGTACGCTCGTCGCGACCAGGGAGGTGCCGGGCAGCGATCTCATCCCGCATCTGCTCGCGACCTCCGACGTGCTCGGGACCGGCTGGTACGCGGCCGACGCTGCGAATGTGAAGCAGGGCTCCGTGGTCGCGGTGGTCGGTGACGGCGCGGTCGGCCTCATGGGCGTGCTTGCGGCGAAAGAGATGGGCGCCTCGCGCATCATCGCCATGAGCCGCCACAAGACGCGGCAGGATCTGGCCAAAGCGTTCGGCGCGACCGATATCGTCGTGGAGCGCGGCGCAGAAGGCATCGCGCGCGTCAAGGACCTGACCCGGGGCGTCGGCGCCGATTCGGTGCTCGAATGCGTCGGTACGCAGGAAGCGATGTCGCAGGCCCTCGAATGCGCGCGTCCCGGCGGCAGTATCGGCTATGTCGGTGTTCCCCATGGTGTGACTTTCGACGGCCAGGCCCTGTTCTTCGGCCAGCGGCGCATGATGGGCGGTCCTGCCCCGGTGCGGCGGTTCTTGCCCGATCTCATGGACCGCGTCCTCAATGGACGCATACAGCCGGGCAGGGTGTTCGATCTCACGCTGCCGATCGATCAGGTCGCCGAGGGCTACAAGGCGATGGACCAGCGCCGCGCGATCAAGACGCTGCTGACGGTGTGACCGCGGAGCAGGGTGATGTCTGTCGGGAGCGGCTTTTGCAGGCTCCCGATCGGCAGCCCGACGAGTCCAAAAGGAGATCGACATGAACATTTCATTCGAAGGCAAGGTCGCCTTGGTGACCGGCGCAGCTTCCGGTCTCGGCCTCGCGGCGGCGAAAGCTTTTGCGGAATCGGGGGCGTCTGTCGCACTCGCGGACTGGAACGAGAATGCGGCGCGCACTGCCGCCGACGAACTCAATGCTCGAGGTCACAAGGCGATCGGCATCCGTTGCAATGTGGCCGATGATGCCGAGGTCGAAACCATGGTCTCAAGGACGGTCGAGACTTTCGGTCGGCTCGATGCCGCCTACAACAACGCCGGCGTCCAGAACGTGCTCGCGGAGACAGCCGATACCACTCGCGAGGATTATGAACGTGTCATGGGGATCAATCTGCAGGGCGTATGGAGCTGCATGAAGTTCGAATTGCAGCAGATGCGCAAGCAGGGCAGCGGCGCCATCGTCAATTGTTCGTCTCTCGGCGGCCTCGTCGGTGGTGCGGAACGCGGGATCTATCACGCCGCCAAGCATGGTATCCTTGGGTTCACCAAGAGCGCGGCGCTCGAATATGGAACGCGTGGCATCCGCGTCAATGCCATTTGCCCGGGATTGATATGGACGCCGATGGTGGACCAGATGGTGGCCGACGGGCAAGGCGATGCGCTCAAGGCCATGGAAAAGAGCATTCCAATGGGGCGGGTCGGACGCCCCGAGGAAATCGCAAATGCGGTTCTGTGGCTATGCAGCGATGCTGCGAGCTATGTGACCGGCCAGTCCATCTCGGTGGACGGCGGCTTCGTCATGCGTTGATCCACATGTCGAGCCGCAGAGTGCGTCAGATTGCGGGCCGAAGCGGTTTGAACGCGGCGCGTAGCTCCGCGGAAAAAAGCTCGGGCTGCTCCCAGGCCGCAAAATGACCGCCTTTGTCGACCTCATGGAAGTAGGTGAGGTTGCGATAGGCGCGCCGGGCCCACGTCTCCGGGGCTTGATAGCTCTCGCCGGGAAAGACGGTGATGGCCACCGGGAGCGAGATCTCCGCGGTCTTCTCGGGGGCGGCGAGAGCGGGACTGCGCCCGCTGTATTCCCAGTAAAGTCGCGCCGATGAAACCGCGCTGTTTGTCAGCCAGTAGAGCGTGATGTCGTCCAGTACCTCGTCGCGGGACTTCTCGGGGTCGGTGCCATCGTAATTCCAATGCGAGAAGCCTGGATGACCGAGCATCCAGGCCGCCAGTCCCACGGGAGAATCCGTCAAGCCGTAGCCGATCGTCTGCGGCCTTGTTCCCATCATCACCGCATACGATCGGTTGCCCATCCTGGCCGCCGCGCTGAATGCGTCAAACGCCGTGCGTTCCTTCTCGGACAGTCCCGCCGGGGCAGACCCGCCGGCGGCGAGGATCGCGGCGATCTCGGGCGGCACGATCGCCGGCAAGTTGATGTGAATGCCGAGCAGGCCTGCCGGCGCCAGTCGCGCCATCGCGCTGGAGACCGGCGAACCCCAGTCGCCGCCCTGGGCGACGTAATGGGTGTAACCCAGTCGCTTCATGAGTTCTGCCCAGATGCGCGCGGTGTGCTCGGGACCCCAGCCGGTATCGAGCGGCTTGCCTGAGAATCCGTAGCCAGGCATCGAGGGGATCACCACGTCGAACGCGTCTTCAGGCCGCCCGCCATGGGCCGTTGGATCCGTGAGCGGATCGATCACCTTGAGCTGCTCGAAAACCGATCCCGGCCAGCCGTGGGTGATGATGACAGGGAGCGCATTGGGGTGCCTGGAGCGCACGTGAATGAAATGAATGTCGATCCCGTCGATAGCGGTGATGAATTGCGGAAGCCCGTTCATCCTGGCTTCGATCTTCCGCCAGTCGTACGCCGTCCCCCAATAGTGCATCAGCGGCTGGAGCTTCGCCAAGGGGATCCCCTGCGACTGATCGGAAACCGTCTCGCGGTCAGGCCATCGTGTCGCCAGCACACGACGTCGAAGCTCGACGAGATCGGCCTCGGGGACATCGATCCGGAAGGGGCGAATTGCGCTCTCGCCGGCAGCCGATGCTTTGTGCGCGGGAAACACGCTCGCGGAAATCGCTGCTGCAATTCCAAGCACGGCGGTGCTCAGAAGCGCGCGCCGATCTCTGTCAATGATGATCCCGGAATCGGATGACGAATTGGATGATACGGGCATGGGATGGCCTCCTGGCTTCGGGCGATCGGTGCCTGCGGGGCAGGACAGTCCTTCGTCTGTCCCTGCAACATGGCCTGGAAGCTCGCCAATGGCTCGTTAGGCGTTGTTAAATGCTGTGAGCTGTCGCGAACGCTCGGCGTGGCGAAGCGAGACAAGCTCAGCATGGCTGTCCATGTCCGCTCACAAGGGCAGGGCGGACCGGGATAACGGCGGCAGCCGGCGGTAGCGGCGCTGGGAACCATCCCAGTCGTATTACGTTTCTGTTAGTTGTGGAGGCCCCTCATGAGTAACGAGTGGAATAGCCACCGCACCTCAGTCGTCCTTTTCGCTGCTGCGGTGATCGTCGCAATACTCGCGGCGTTCGTCACGACGCTTGATCGGGTCGACACAAGGACGGCGAGCAACGAGACGCCGCCTGGTACGATGGGCCTCGCAAGGCCGCATCCGCCACTGGACCGAGCACCAGGCCAGCCGATACTCGGCAACAATGAATTGCCGCATAGCGCGCCTGCCCGATGATCGAATTGTCCCTTGTACGGGCAGCTCGCGCGGCGGAGACGCACCATGGACCGCTCGCTATTTCTCGCCAGGCTGATGGGGCCAACATTTGTCGCGGTCGCGCTCGGCATACTGATCAACCTCGGCATGTACCAAAGCATGATCGTGGAGGCGCTCCACACGGGCATCCTGTTCTATCTGTCCGGCTTGCTGTCGTTGCTTGCGGGCCTCGCGATCATCAATCTGCACAATAGATGGCAGGCGGACTGGCGCTCGATCATCACAGCAATGGGCTGGCTGATGACCCTCGGCGGCATCATGCGTATCGTCTTGCCGCAGGTCGCGGTGGCGATCGGTTCGACCGTCTACAGCGGCCGGGCCGCTACCGTCGTGGTAGCGCTGATAACTGGCGCCATAGGTGCTTTCCTCAGCTTCAATGGTTACGTCCGGCGCGCCTGAGGGCGCGGCGAACGGGACGCCCCCCGAGTGGGGCGACTAGGATCCCGAGCAGACCGCCATCGCCATGATGACATCATGCCGGTGTCTTGCCCGACGAGTCAATTCTATTTCGTAAAATCAGAATGATTTCGCACGGCAGCTAAGCCATTGATTCAGCTGCCCTGGCTACTGTGCATGGGGTTGTTTTTCAGTTTTTTGTCGGAGCGACCTCATCGAAGGCCCTGCAGCGGTGGACGCGCCGTTATCCCGCCTTGGCGATGCGGCCGTCCGCCGACCCCGCGCGCAGGTTTTGGAAGAACTTCTCAACCTCGCGCGACAGCGTCTCTGCGGTCTCGGTCAGGCTGCCCGCCGCCGTCAACACCGAGGATGCGGCGGTATCGGTCTCGCCGATGGCGTCTCGCAGCGAGGTGATGTTGGCGACCAGCGTCTCGTTGCCTTGTGCGGCGCTTTGCGCGTTGGACGAGATCTCGCGCGTCGCCTGGTCCTGCTGACCGATGGCGCCGGCGATTGCGGAAGTGACCTCGTTGATCTCGCGCACCGCGCCGCCGATCTCGCGCACGGCGTCGACCGCGTTGCGGGTCGAGGCCTGGATCATCGAGACGTTCTCGCTGATCTCGGCGGTGGCCTTGGCGGTCTGGCCCGCGAGCGCTTTCACTTCATGAGCGACCACGGCAAAGCCGCGGCCGGCGTCGCCGGCGCGGGCGGCCTCGATGGTCGCGTTCAGCGCCAGCAGGTTGGTCTGCTCGGCGATTGCCTGGATCAGATTGAGCACGCCGTCGATGCGCTGCGTGGCCGCGGCGAGGCTCTCGATCTCGGAGATCGATTTCTCGGTGCGCTGGCCGGTCTGCTCGACCGCGCCGGCGCTCTGCCGCACCTGGCGGCCGATCTCCACCACCGAGGCCGACAGCTCCTCGGCCGCGCCCGCCACCGCCGTGACGTTGTGCGAGGCCTGCTCGGTGGCGTTGGCCGCCGTGCCGGCGCGGCTAGAGGCATCCGCGGTGACGCGCGTGATGGTCTGCGCGGTCTCGCGCATGACCGAGGCGTTGTCGCTGAGGCCGCGCATGATGGCGCCGATCGCGCCGCGGAACTCCTCGACGGATTGTTCGATGTGACGCGCGCGCTCCTCGCGCGCCGCAGAGCCCTGCGAGACCTGCGAGGCGAGGTTGCGGTTGCGGCCCATGGCCTCCTGGAAGACCTGGATCGCGCGCGCCAGCGCGCCGATCTCGTCGGCGCGGTCGGAGTGCGGCACCACGACATTCTCGGTGCCGTCGGCGACCTGCTTGATGGTCGCGGTGATCGCGGCGAGCGGCCGGGCGACCGAGCGGGCGATGATGACGATGCCGATCACGACCAGGGCCAGCGCCACGCCGCCGAGGCAGGTCAGCACGAAGGACAATTCGCGATTGGTCTCGGTCTGCTGCGCGATCTGCTTGGCGCGCTCGGCATAGACCTTGGACAGCGCTTCGAGATCCTTGTTCAGCGCCGAGCGCACGGTCCGGTTGGCGTCGTTGTCGCCCCATTCGCGGCCCGCGGCCGCATTGATCTCGACGCCGCGGCGCACCAGCTCCTTGCGGAACTCGACGAACTGCTCGATGCGCTTCTTGAAGGTGGCGAACTGCTCGGCATCGTCGGCTTTGACGATGGTCTCCCAGCGCTTCACGACATCGAGGATCTGGGCGTTGAACTTGAGCAGGCCCTCGCCGTATTTCTTCACCACGGCGGGCTCGGTCGACATGTAGACGCCGCGCGACTCCATCACGACTGCATAGACCAGCGAGTTGACGCGCTCGACGTTCAGCGCGGCGGCGTTCGCCGTCTCGATCGCGCTGGTCAGGTCGGCGCCGCGGCGGCTGTTGTAATCGGACAGCATCGCGATCGCCGCCGTCAGCAACGCGAACAGCGCGAAGATCGCATAAAGCTTGGTGGCAAGCGTGAAACGGCCGGCCAGCTTGGCGGCATTCCCAGATTCGTCTGATGTCATGGTTTTCGGGGGCCCGGAATGGCCTGCAGCGGCCGGTGAACGGGATCGTGTAGAATTGATGCAAAACTATGCAGAACGAAAATGGATGCGGCGTTAACACGGCCGTTGGCTGCCTCCGTCCTTGGTCGTAGGAAAGGCAAGTTATTTCAGCGTCTTGATCCGAAGGTAGAGTTTCAGGATAGTCTCAGGTCGGCCACCGGCCGACGCACCCCGGAGCGACCCTTGGTCTACCGCCATACCATCGACGCCACGACCCACACCTTCGCGGACCTGCGCGACCTCCTTGCCAGGGCGACGCCGCCGCGCTCTGGCGACCGGCTGGCCGGGATCGCCGCCGACACTGCCGAGCAGATGATCGCGGCGCGGATGGCGCTCGCCGACGTCCCGCTCGGCCAATTCCTGCAGGAAGCGGTCATCCCCTACGAGGCCGACGAGGTCACCCGCCTCGTCATCGACAGCCATGACGCGAAGGCCTTCGCGCCAGTGGCGTCCCTGACGGTCGGCGGCTTCCGCGACTGGCTGCTGTCGGATGCGGCGACGCCGGATGTCCTGCGCAAGCTGGCGGGCGGCATCACGCCGGAGATGGCAGCTGCAGTGTCGAAGCTGATGCGCAATCAGGATCTGATTCTGGCGGCGCGGAAATGCGAGGTCACCACCGCCTTCCGCAACACTATCGGCCTGAAAGGGCGGATGAGCACGCGGCTGCAGCCCAACCATCCCTTCGACGATGCCAGGGGCATCACCGCCTCAATCCTCGACGGCATCCTGCTGGGCGCCGGGGATGCCTGCATCGGAATTAATCCCGCGAGCGACGATCCGGCCGTCATCGCGCAATTGCTGCGGCTGCTCGACGAGATCATCACGCGGCTGAAGATCCCGACGCAAGCTTGCGTGCTGACCCATGTCACGACGACGCTGGCGCTGATCGGGCAGGGCGTGCCGGTCGACCTCGTCTTCCAGTCGGTCGCCGGCACCGAGGCCGCCAACCGCAGTTTTGGAGTCGACCTTGCGCTTCTGAAGGAGGCGCAGCAGGCCGGGTTGTCGCAGGGGCGCGGCACGGTCGGGCAGAACGTGATGTATTTCGAGACCGGCCAGGGCTCGGCGCTGTCGGCGGGCGTCCATCACGGCGTCGACCAGCAGACCTGCGAGGCGCGCGCCTATGCGGTCGCCCGCGCCTTTGCCCCGTTGCTGGTCAACAGCGTGGTCGGCTTCATCGGCCCGGAATATCTCTACGACGGCAAGGAAATCATCCGGGCGGGACTGGAGGATCATTTCTGCGGCAAATTGCTCGGCCTGCCGCTCGGGATCGACATCTGCTACACCAACCATGCCGAGGCGGATCAGGACGACATGGACAATCTGCTGACGCTGCTCGCCGCCGCCGGCGTCACCTTCATCATGGGCGTGCCCGGCGCCGACGACGTCATGTTGAACTACCAGTCGACGTCTTTTCACGACGCGCTCTATGTCCGTGACGTCTTCGGTCTGCGCCGCGCGCCGGAATTCGACGACTGGCTGGCGCAGGCAGGGATTACGGGCGCCGATTTCCGTCTTGCCGGCGATGCAGGCCTGCTGCCCGATTTTGCCTCGCGGCTGATCGCCTGAGGCCGGAAGCTCCCTAAGGCCTTCAGGAAACCATTGGTCCCTCTCCGAATTATGCTTGTGCCACAATATTGAGAAATTCCGGCGGCAGCGTTACGCTATGTGTCTGGCTGGCAATTTCCGCACCATCAGTCGTGGCGGGGGAGCTTAGATGCGAGCTGAAAGTAACGGAACGTCCCGGCGGATTCTCTGTGTGTTTCCGCGCTACACCTCGTCGTTCGGGACATTCGAGCATTCCTATCCCCTGACCGATGGTGTCCGTGCCTTCATGCCGCCGCAGGGGTTGTTGCTGATCTCGGCCTATCTGCCGCCGGATTGGCAGGTCAAATTCGTCGACGAGAACCTGCGTCGCACGACCAGGGAAGAGTTCGAGTGGGCGGAAGCGGTCTTCGTCAGCGGCATGCACATCCAGCGCCAGCAGATGAACGACATTTGCCGCCGCGCTCATGAATTCAATTTGCCGGTCGCGCTCGGCGGTCCCTCCGTCAGCGCCTGCCCCGACTATTATCCGTCCTTCGACTATCTCCATGTCGGTGAGCTCGGCGATGCCACCAACCAGCTGATCGAGATCCTGTCGCGCGACGCCTCGCGTCCCGAGGCCCAGGTGGTGCTGACCACCAAAGACCGCGTGCCGATGACGGAGTTTCCGATCCCGGCCTACGAGCTTGCCGACGTGAAGAAATACTTCCTCGGCAGCATCCAGTATTCCAGCGGCTGTCCCTATCAGTGCGAGTTCTGCGATATCCCTGGTCTCTATGGCCGCAACCCGCGCCTCAAGTCGCCGGAGCAGATCATCGCCGAGCTCGACCGCCTGCGCGAATGCGGCATGACCGACACGGTCTATTTCGTCGACGACAATTTCATCGGCAATCGCAAGGCGGCGATGGACCTGCTGCCGCATCTGATCGAATGGCAGAAGCGGACCGGCTACGTGGTACGGCTCGCCTGCGAGGCGACGCTCAACATCGCCAAGCGGCCCGAAATCCTCGAGAAGATGCGCGAGGCCTATTTCATCACCATCTTCTGCGGCATCGAGACGCCCGATCCCGACGCGCTGAAGGCGATGCAGAAGGACCACAACATGATGGTCCCGATCCTGGAGGGCGTGCGCACCATCAACTCCTACGGCATGGAGGTGGTGTCAGGCATCATCATGGGGCTCGACACCGACAAGCCGAATACGTCCGAGGCGCTGCTCGGCTTCGTCGAGGAGTCCCGGATTCCGCTGCTGACGATCAACCTGCTTCAGGCGCTGCCGAAGACGCCGCTGTGGGACCGGCTGGAGCGCGAGGGGCGCCTGATCGAGGACGACGGCCGCGATTCCAACGTCGACTTCCTGCTGCCCTATGATGACGTCGTCGCGTCCTGGAAGCACGCCATGGCGGTCGCGTATGCGCCCGAGAAGGTCTACGCGCGCTTCCAGTATCAATGCGACCACGTTTATGTTCACCGCCTCAAGGTGCCGACCCCGGACGAGATGAAGACCTGGGCCAACATCAGGCGTGGCCTCGTCATGCTGCGCAACATCTTCTGGAAGGTCGGCGTGCTCGGCGACTACAAGCGCGTGTTCTGGAAGTTCGCGCTGGGGCGCATCAAGCGCGGCGATATCGAAGGCCTGATCGGATGCACCCTGATCGCGCACCACCTCATCACCTTTGCGCGCGCGGCCTCCAGCGGCAGGCAGAACGCCTCGAACTATTCGATCCGGCTGCGCGAGGCCGCCGTTCCCGCCGAATGATGCGACATGTCTGATCCGGCCCTGCCGCGCCGTCCGACCCTCGATCTGCGGGCGTTCACGCCCGCGCGCGTGGCGCTCGGCCGCAGCGGCGCGAGCGTGCCGACCAAGGCGCTGCTCGATTTCACGCTCGATCATGCCCGCGCCCGCGATGCCGTGCATGCCGCCTTCGATGCGCCGCGCCTGGCCGCCGATCTCGGCGCGCTGGGTCTTGCCGTCACGGAGGTGAGGAGTCAGGCGCTCGACCGCAAAGACTATCTGCGGCGGCCGGATCTGGGACGACGACTCGACCCCGGCTCGGCCGAGGTCTTGGCACGAGCGGCCTCGGCGCCGTGCCGGCTTGCGCTCGTGATCGGCGACGGCCTGTCCGCGGCGGCGGTCCACGCCCATGCGGTGGCGCTGGTGGGGCGCCTGCTGCCGCTGCTCGCGGAATGGGACGACGTCGCGGTCGGCCATGTCGTCGTCGCCTCAGGCGCGCGCGTCGCGCTCGGCGACGAGATCGGCGCCATTCTCGGCGCGCGCATGGCCCTTATGCTGATCGGTGAGCGGCCGGGCCTGTCCGCGCCCGATAGCCTTGGCGCCTATCTGACCTTTGCCCCGAAGCCCGGCCGCACCGACGCCGAGCGAAATTGCGTGTCCAATATCCACCACGCTGGGTTGAGCTACGACGAGGCCGCCTTCAAGATCGCCTGGCTGGTTCGCGAGGGGCTGGCCCGGCAGGTCACCGGCGTGGCGCTGAAGGACGAGAGCGCGGACCGCGCGCCGCGTCGAATTGGCACATCTTCGCCGGGATGACCTGTGGTCAGGCCCCGAAATCGCCGCATCTTGATCGATTTGCCCACACTTCGCCTGCTTGCGAGAAGGGTGATTGACCTGCTAAACCCCGGGCGGCGATTTTCCGCGCATTTTCAAAGGGCAAGCCTCCCATTGGTATGGCGTTTTCAAGCCGTTCGCGGGGCGCAATAAGCTCTCAGACCGAGCCGATTTAGGAACTGGATAAGGCATGCTCGAAAAGCACAGCGAGAATGAGGTTCATGTCGACAAGGTCGAGCAGGGACCTACGTCCTCGATCGCCTTCGGGCTGGAGCGCATCGGGCTGATCGCCGTCCGGGCGCCGATCGTCTCCTGCATCGTCCTGCTCGTCCTGATCGTCGGCGCCGTGTTCGGCATCCACCGGATCAAGATCGACGATTCGCTGTCGCAGCTGTTTCGCTCCGACAGTCGCGAATTCCACCAATATGAAGAGGTGACGAAGAAGTTCCCGGCCGAGGAATTCGACGTCCTCGTTGTGGTCGAGGGCAAGAACCTGCTGGCCCGGAACAATCTGGAGAAGCTGCGCGACTTCATCACCGACCTGCAGCTGGTCGAAGGCACGCGCGGGCTGGTCTCGCTGTTCTCGGCACGCCAGGCGCCGGCGCCGGGCAAGCTGCCGGCGGCGCTGTTCCCGGCCGAGCTGCCCGAAGGCGCCGACTACGACAAGTTCATCGAGACCGTCAAAAACAACGAGATCATCCGCGGCAAGCTGTTGTCGGAAGACGGCACGCTGGCGCTCGTCGTGCTGTCGCTCGATCCGGAGGTGGTGGCGTCCAGCAAGCTGACCAAGACCGTCGGCGACATCCGCGCGCTGATGAAGGAGGATCTCAGCGATACCGGTCTCAACGTGCAGCTCTCCGGCGTGCCGGTGATGCAGCTCGAGATCCGCAATGCCGTCGAGCGCGACGGGCTGACCTACAACATCCTCGGCATCCTCGCCGGCTGCATCATCGCCATCATCTTCTTCCGCAAGATCTCGTTCATGGTCGCCGCGGCGTTTCCGCCGATGATCGCGATCCTCTTGGCGCTCGGCGCGCTCGGCTGGGCCAATTTCAATCTCAACATGTTCCTGAACGTGATGACGCCGCTCATCATGGTCATCAGCTTCTCGGACTCGATGCAGCTCACCTTCGCCGCGCGCGACCGGCTGATCGCGGGCCAGGACAAGTTCACCGCGTTCAAGAACGCGGTGCTGGTGGTGGGCCCGGCTTGCGTGCTGACGCACGGCACCGCCGGCATTTCCTTCATCGCGCTGCAGTTCTCCAACTCCGACCTGATCCGCAAGTTCGGCGAGGCGGGCCTCGCCGCCACCATCATCGCGCTGGTTGCGGTGCTGTCGCTGGTGCCGGTGTTCGGCGTGCTGCTCGTGCGCAACGAGAAGACGTTCGCGGTCAAATTCCAGAGCGCAGATGCCGGCGTCCAGGCGCTGCGCAATTTCTGCTACTGGATCGCGGTGCGGATGGTGGGCCGGCCCGGCCTGTTCAGTCTGATCGCAGTGCTGTTCGTCGGCGGCCTCGGCGTCATCTACGCCAATCTGGAGCCGCGTTACCGGCTTGCCGACCAGGTGCCGGACAAGCGTCAGGCCGTCGCCGCCAGCAACCGGCTCGATGCCAAGCTCACCGGCGCCAACCCGGTCAATGTGCTGATCCAGTTCCCCAAGGGTGAATCGCTCTATTCGCCGGAGACTCTGCAGACCATCGCGGACGTGCATGCGACCGTGGAGAAGGCGGCCGGTGTCGGCAATGTCTGGTCGGTCGAGACCCTGCGCCGCTGGCTTGCGGAAAAGGCCGGCAGCGCCGACGTCGCCACGCTGAAGGAATATGTCAGCGTCATTCCCGAGCATCTGGTGCGGCGCTTCATCGATGCCGAGCAGGACGCGGTGGTGGTCGCCGGCCGCGTGCCGGACAAGGATTCCAGCCAGCTCCTGCCGATCGTCGACAAGCTCGATGCCGAGCTCGACGCCGTCCGCAAGAAGCATCCGGGCTACGAGGTCGCGGTGACGGGCCTTGCCGCGATCGCCGCGCGCAACTCGGCCAGCATGATCGAGAAGCTGAACCGCGGGCTCACCGTCGAATTCGCGCTGGTTGCGATCTTCATCGGCCTTGCGTTCCGCTCCTGGGTGGTGATGTTCGCCTGCATCCTCCCGGGCATCTTCCCGGTGGTGATGTCTGGAACGGTGCTGTGGGCGATGGGGGAGGGCCTGCAATTCGCCAGCGTCGTCGCGCTTACCGTCTCGTTCGGGCTCGGCCTCAGCGCCACCATCCACTTCCTCAACCGCCTCCGGCTCGAGAGCAAGCCGGGTGTCGGCTCCGCGCTCGCGGTGGAGCGGGCGACGGTGCTGGTCGGCCCGGCGCTGATCCTGACCACGGTGGTGCTGGCCTGCGGCCTCGTCGTCACCGTGTTCTCCGACCTGCCGTCGCTGCGGCTGTTCGGCTGGCTCAGTGCGTTCTCGATGGTGATGGCCCTGGTCGCCGACCTCTTCATCCTGCGGCCGACGGCGATGTGGCTGATCAATCTGCACGCCAAGCTGCAAGGGACCGACAAGCCGGCGATCTAGTCGTCATCGCCCACACCACGGCATCCGCACGATTCCGGGAGAGCCCACCCGCGTCCGCGCGGAACTGCCGATCTTTTCTTCACGGCTGAACGAACCTTTGCTGTGCCGGCCTGTTCAACCAGAGCTCGGCTCCAGCTGATATTGTCGTTCCAACAAACAAGCGTGCGAACGATGGCACTTTGAGAAACTTCGACGACAGCCTCAGCTCTGAGGATGGGCGACATGCGCGCTGAGCCGGCTGATGAGGCGGCGTCTGGAGGTGGCATCGACAGCGTCGAGGCGCCGGATCCGACTCTTGCCAGCCTGGCTCGAACGGCCGGACCTGGCGCGTCCGCGCCAGATTGGGCGAAGGTCGCCCTCGTGACCGCAACGGTGGGCGTGTTCGCGGTCGCGGTCGGCCTGTCGTCGCCGCTGCTCGCTCTCGTTCTCAAGAGCGAGCAATTCAGCGGCCTTCTGATCGGCACCAATGCCGCGATGATGCCGATCGGGCTCTTGAGCTCCGCGCTTTGCGTGCCGCGTCTTGTGCAGGGAACGGGCGCCTACAAGGCTGCCGTCGGGCTTGCCCTGATCGCGGCCGCAGCGCTCGCCCTGATGATGGTCTTTCGCACGCTATGGATCTGGTTTCCGGCGCGGTTCGTGCTTGGTCTCGCCATCGGCGGCTTCTACATCGTCAACAAGGCGTGGTTGAACGAGATCGCCGTGCCGGTCTATCGCGGCCGCGTCATGGGACTCTATGCGGCCGTGCTGGCCGCCGGTTTCTCGCTTGGGCCCTTCGCGCTTGCGCTCACGGGCTCCTCGGGGTGGTGGCCATTCGCGGTCGGCATATTGGCCCTGCTCGCCGCTGCGCTGATCACGGCCATCTTCGCGACGCGGCTACCCAGCTTCTCCGTCAAGGAGCGCACGCCGATCACGAGCTTCATTCCGCGCGCGCCCGTGCTGCTCGCCGCGGTCGCGACTTTTGCCCTGTTCGATCATGCCACGCTGACCTTTCTGCCGGCCTTCGGGATGAGGAACGGATATTCCGAGCAGGCGATGGCCATCGGCCTTGCCTTGCTCAATGGTGGCAACGTGTTCCTGCAAGTGCCGGTCGGCTGGCTTGCGGACCGGTGTCCGCGGCGGCTCGTGCTTTTGGGGCTTGCAGCCGCGACCGCAGCCGGCGCTGTCCTGCTCGCCATTGCCGTCCAGCAGGGACTGCTCATGCTGTTCATACTGCTGTTCGTCTGGGGCGCGTGCGCATACGGCGTCACCACGGTCGCGCTTGCCGAACTGGGCGATCGTTTCGGTGGCCCGACTTTGCTGGCGGGCAGTGCGGCCTTCACGCTCGCCAGCGGCATCGGCGGAATGTTGGGCGGCCCGCTCACCGGCGCTGCCGTCGACACTGCCGGCGACAGCGGCCTGATCCTGGTCCTGGCAGGTGCCTACGGACTGCTCGGGCTGCTCGTCGCGGCTGTCCCGCTCACGCGTCGAGCCGGACGATCCCGTACGGATTGAACTTGAAATCGCTCTCGGCGTAGTCCTGCTCGTGCGACAGCATGAGCTTGCGATCGCGCAGCGTCGCTTCGATGCCGTGCTCGGCCATGGCGTTGGCGATCTCCTCCATCAGCATCACCGCGGACCATTCGTTGCCGAGTGGTTTCGCGACGTGGACCTCCGGCAGGCCGACGAGGTGATAGCCGACGCTCTCAAAGTAGCGATCGCCGGCGAGCGGGCGCTTGGCGAAGGCGAGGCGACAGGCCTTGCCGACGGCGAGGGTCATGCTCAGGCCCTGGCTGGTGATGGCGCCCTTGCGCGCCTGATCCATGAGACTTCGCCACCGCGCGACGCCGTGGGCAATGCCGGCGCTTTCGCCTTTTGCGGCCACGGCGCCCGCGTCGAACATTTCGTCCACGATCTGCAAGGCGGCGGCCGAAAAGACGG
Organism: Bradyrhizobium sp. SBR1B; assembly: GCF_014198205.1. Classification (NCBI taxonomy): domain Bacteria; kingdom Pseudomonadati; phylum Pseudomonadota; class Alphaproteobacteria; order Hyphomicrobiales; family Nitrobacteraceae; genus Bradyrhizobium; species Bradyrhizobium sp. SBR1B. The sequence goes on along the minus strand of NZ_JACIHC010000006.1, from coordinate 410,924 downwards.
CCGTCTTCTGCTGAGCCATCGGCGGGCCCAGCACGTAGAGGACTGATTTGTGGTTGGCCACGGCAGCCTCGTCCGCCGCGGACCATGCCTTCGGAAAGACGCGGTCCCAGCACACGCCGAACGACCGCGCCATGTGCGGATCGGGCTTTGCTTGCGAATGGGTGCGGTCGATCTCGAAACCGAAATCGGCGATCGTCTCGGCCACCGCCTTCGGCGGTCGCAGCAGGCTTTCGTTCTTGCCGAGGAAGCAGAGCACGTGACGCGGCTTCACGGACGAAGGCTGCATGTTCGCTCCCTGGTGATCATTGGCGAAGGCGCGAGAGGCCACGAAGAGCCCGGCGGCCTTGAGCAGATGCCTGCGTATCGGGTCCATCTCGGCAAGTCCGTTCCGGGTAAGTTCATGTCAGCAAAAAGCCCCCGGCTCGCGAGAACCGGGGGCCATGATTCCATTGAAGCCGGACGAAATCAGCTCCTCGTCATGGTGATGTTGACGCCGCGGATCTCGCCCTTGGAGCTGATCTGCACCGTCTGCTTGGTGCCGTTGGTGCGCAGCGACAGATTGGCGGCGAAGCCGTTGGCCTCGACGAACACGTCGATCTGGCCGCCGCCGGCGGTGCCCTGGAGGTTGCCGAAGATATTGCGGCTGGACTCGCTCCAGTTTCCGGAGATGCGCTCGCCCTGGCTCGTCACGTCGCTGGTGAGGTCGAACTTGTAGCTGTCGGACGCGCAGTGCAGAGCCTGCTTCAAATTGAGGCCGCTGCCGGCGACCTTGTAGTCGGCCTTGCAGCGAATGCGCTCGGTGGAGCCGTCGGACAGCGACACCGTGCCGGTGCCGGTCCACGCGCCGTCGAAACCGGCAAAGGGGCCGGACGACTGAGCGTGGCCTGCCGAAACCGAGAAGAGCAGCGCCGCTCCGATGCCGGCCGCCTTGATTGCCAGTCCAGATCGCCCAAAGAATTTCATCTCAAATATCCCGTTTTGGAACGACGCCCGCTTACGCGTGATAACGTCTCGCCACATCGAAAGTTTAGTGCTCCGAGCCAGTGTCAGGTTCAAAGCCCGGCCGCCAGAGATGGCGGTTCACGACGCCTCTCGCCAGTCCTGGACCGGTCGATTTGCCCTGTTTCTGCGTGTTTCCGGCGGGAAAGGCGGGGCGGACAGATGCAGCTCTGCAACAGGTATGCAGTAAAACGCAGCGCTTCCGAATTATGACGTAGTATCAATCTCTTACATCTGCCAATGAAGGCGCAGGGAAGACCTGATTTGGTGGGCGTGGCGCCAATTTGGCCGCATTTGCCAGTGCTTGTGCCTTCTCTGAGGCCGCACCTCCCGCGGCGACATGCCATCAGAACAATCCGTTCCGGTCGTCCGCCCTGTGCAGTCCGAGTCCGGTGCGATTCTGCCGTCAGAATGAAGGAATACAATGCGTAAGCTTCTCGTCGCTCTCACCCTGCTGTCGGCTTCTGTTTCGACGGCGGCGTTCGCCCAGCAGGGCCGTGGCACGGACGCCGAGCAGAAGGCCTGCACGCGCGACGTGCAGAAGTTCTGCCGTCCGGTCATCGACCAGGGCGATTTCACCATCCTGGCCTGCCTCAAGGAGAACCGGGCCAAGATCTCCCAGGCCTGCGACCAGGTCCTGAAGACCCACAACCAGTAAGCTCGGCCACTGGCCTACAAAAGGCGACCTTTGGGCCGCCTTTTCGGGCCCGATCCGCAAGGGGCAGCCATCGAGAGACAGGATTGGTTTTGCGGCCGTATTCCCCTATATGGGGGCCGCGGCGGATCGCCGGCATGAGCCCGCGCGAGCGAACAAGCCCTTCCTGTCCAAACGATTGTAAACCAGCCCTCGATGACCTCTGCGAGCGAATTGCGATCCGGTAAGGGTGACCGCGACGAGAATTTTCCCGTCGCGTCCTGGATCATTCATCCGCGTCATCGTGCCCTGATCCTGGCGTATTACAATTTCGTCCGCACCGCCGACGACATCGCCGACCACGCGACCCTGCCGCCCGACCAGAAGCTCGCTTATCTCGACCTGCTCGAGGCGGAGCTGCTCGGCAAGGGCGAGACCCAGGCTGAGGCCGTCATCCTGCGCCGTGCCCTGGCCGAGCGCGGCATGGCGCCGCGCCATGCGCTCGACGTGCTCATCGCGTTCCGCATGGACGTGACCAAGCTGCGTTACGAGAACTGGGACGAGGTCATCCACTATTGCCGTTACTCGGCGATGCCGGTCGGCCGCTTCATGCTCGATGTCCACGGCGAGAGCACCTCGACCTGGGCCGCATCGGATGCGCTCTGCGCAGGCTTGCAGATCAACAATCACCTTCAGGATTGCGGCAAGGATTTCCGCGAGCTCAACCGCGTCTATCTGCCGCGCGATGCGCTGGCAGCACACGGTGCTTCCGTCGAGCAGCTCGGGCTGACACAGTCGCCGCCGGCGATGCTGGCCTGCCTGCAGGCGCTTGCGTCGCGCAACGAAGCGCTGCTCGACGAGGGCAGGTCGCTGGCCGCGGAGATCCGGGATTTCCGCCTCGGCGTCGACGTCGCGGTGATCCAGGCCTATGCCGATCGCATCGTGCGCCTCTTGAAGGTGCGCGATCCCCTCCGCGAGCGGGTGCACCTGAACAAGTTCGAACTGCTCATCTTCAGCCTTGCCGGAATGATCGGCGAGGCCGGCCGCCGCGCAATCGGACGCAAGGCCATTTCCAGACCGGGGACTGCACATGACGCTTGAGGCGACCTCGCCCGGCGCCAATTATGGCTCGACCGCATCCGGCAGCTCGTTCTACGCCGCGATGCGCATCCTGCCGCATGACCAGCGCGAAGCGATGTTCCAGATCTACAGCTTCTGCCGCCAGGTCGACGACATCGCCGATTCCGACGGCCCTCGCGCGGAGCGGCTCGCCGCGCTTCAGGAATGGCGCAACGACATCGACGCGCTCTATCAGGGCAATCCGCCGCCGCGGCTGAAGGACTACGTCGGCTCGGTGAAGACCTTCGGCCTCAAGCGCGAGGATTTCCTCGCCATCGTCGACGGCATGGAGATGGACGTGCCGCAGGACATCCGCGCGCCCGACATGGCGACGCTGGATCTGTATTGCGATCGCGTCGCCAGCGCCGTCGGACGGCTGTCGGTGCGGGTGTTCGGCCTGCCCGAGGAAGACGGCATCCAGCTCGCCTATCATCTGGGCCGCGCGCTCCAGCTCACCAATATCCTGCGCGACATCGACGAAGACGCTGGCCTTGGCCGGCTCTATCTGCCGCGGGAGGCGCTGCTGCATGCCGGCATCACCTCCGACGATCCGAACCGCGTCATCGCCGAGCGCGCGCTGCCGAAGGTCTGCCTGCCGCTGACGCAGCGTGCGAAGGCGCATTTCGAGAAGTCGGACGAGATCATGAACCGCAACAAGCGCCGCACGGTGCGCGCGCCGCGGATCATGTCGAAATACTATCATTCCATTCTGGATCTCCTGATTGCGCGCGGCTTCAACGCGCCGCGCCAGCCGGTGCGTGTGTCAAAGGTCACACGTATCCTGATCCTGCTCCGCTACGCTTTCATCTGATGCAAAAGACAGCACATATCATCGGCGCCGGGATTTCCGGCCTTTCCGCCGCCGTGCGGCTCGCCAATGCCGGCTTCAAGGTCGCCGTGCACGAGGCGACGCAGCAGGCCGGCGGCCGTTGCCGTTCCTATTTCGACGGCGCCACCAATCTCACCATCGACAACGGCAATCATCTGCTGCTGTCGGGCAATAGCCACGCGCGCGCCTATGCGCGTTCGATCGGCACCGAGGCGGGCCTCGTCGGTCCTGAAACTGCGCAGTTTCCCTTCGTCGACGTCAAGACCGGGCAGCGCTGGCAGATCGATCTCGGCAATGGTCGTCTGCCGACCTGGGTGCTCGACGAAGGCCGCCGCGTGCCCGACACGGGCCTCACCGATTATCTGAAGCTGGCGCCGCTGATCTGGGCGTCGGAAGACACGTTGGTCGGCAAATCCATTCCTTGCGAAGGCCTGCTCTATCAGCGTCTGGTGCAGCCACTGCTGCTCGCGGCGCTCAACGTCGATCCGCCCGAGGGCTCGGCTGGCCTTGCCGGCGCCATCGTGCGCGAGACGCTGCTTGCCGGCGGACAGGCCTGCCGTCCCCTGATCGCGCGCGATGGTCTCAGCGCCGTGCTGATCGAGCCGGCCGTGAAGTTCCTGCAGGACCGTGGCCATACCGTGCAGCTGGGCCATGAGCTGCGGTCCTTCACCGGCACTGATGGCAAGGCCAGCGCGCTGAATTTCGGCGGCGAGGATGTCGTTCAGATCGGGGAGGGGGACGTCGTAGTGATGGCGGTGCCGCCGCGCGCTGCTGCGAGCCTGCTGCCGGGCGTGAAGACCCCGACCGAATTCCGCGCCATCGTGAACGCGCATTTCCGGATCACACCGCCGCCGGGTTCGGCGCCGATCCTGGGCGTGATCGGCGGCGTCGTGGAATGGCTGTTCGCGTTCCCGAACCGGCTGTCCGTCACCATCAGCAACGGTGACCGGCTGGTCGACATGCCGCGCGAGGAACTCGCGCAGGCGATCTGGAACGACGTCTGCAAGGCCGGCGGGGTATCCGGCGAATTGCCCCCCTGGCAGATCGTGCGCGAGCGTCGTGCCACATTTGCGGCGACGCCGGCGCAGAATGCCCTGCGTCCGGGGCCGGTCACTGCGCTGAAAAACCTGTTCCTCGCGGGGGATTGGACTGCTACGGGATTGCCTGCAACCATCGAGGGATCGGTTCGATCCGGTGATCGCGCCGCCGATCTGGTTCTCGCCGCCAAAGGATCCTGAAAGGCGGCCCTGACGGGCAGACGTCCCGGCCAATTTCAATCGACTATCGGAGCAATCGAGCGAGATGGATTCCGTGAACGCGACCAGCCGCGAAGCCCTTCAACCAGGGACCTTGCAACCAGGAATCTTGCAATCGGGCATCCTGGAATCGAGCATTGCATCGGCGACACAGGGCGTCCTCGACTTCCAGCAGGCGGACGGCCATTGGGTGTTCGAGCTCGAGGCCGACTGCACGATTCCGGCCGAATACGTCCTGTTGCGCCACTATCTCGCAGAGCCGGTCGATGCCGTGCTCGAAGCCAAGATCGCCAATTATCTGCGCCGCGTGCAGGGCGCCCATGGCGGCTGGCCGCTGGTGCATGACGGCGAGTTCGACATGAGCGCCAGCGTGAAGGCCTATTTCGCGCTGAAGATGATCGGCGATCCCGTCGACGCCCCGCACATGGTGCGCGCGCGCGAGGCCATTCACGCCCGCGGCGGCGCGATTCACAGCAACGTCTTCACCCGTTTCCTGCTGGCGATGTTCGGCGTCGTCACCTGGCGCGCGGTGCCGGTGCTGCCGATCGAGATCGTGCTGCTGCCATTCTGGTCGCCGTTCCACCTCAACAAGATCTCATACTGGGCGCGCACCACGATGGTGCCGTTGATGGTGCTCGCAGCGCTGAAGCCGCTCGCCAAGAATCCGAAGGGCGTCGGCATCGACGAATTATTCCTGCAGGATCCGCGCTCGATCGGCATGACCGCGAAGGCGCCGCACCAGAGCATGGCCTGGTTCGTGCTGTTTCGCTCGCTCGACGCCATCTTGCGCGTGATCGAGCCGATGTTCCCGAAGGCCTTGCGCAAGCGCGCCATCGATGCGGCGCTCGCCTTCACCGAGGAGCGGCTCAACGGCGAGGACGGCATGGGCGCGATCTACCCGCCCATGGCCAACATCGTCATGATGTACGACGCGCTCGGCAAGGATGAAAACTTCCCGCCGCGCGCGATCACACGCCGGGGCATCGACAAGCTGCTCGTGATCAAAGACGACGAAGCCTATTGCCAGCCCTGCGTCTCGCCGGTGTGGGACACGACGCTGACGGCGCATGCGCTGCTGGAAGCTGGCGGCGACAAGGCGGTGCCGGCGGCCAAGCAGGGCCTCGACTGGCTGATCCCGAAGCAGGAGCTCGAGCTGAAGGGCGACTGGGCCGTGAAGCGGCCCGACGTGCGTCCGGGCGGCTGGGCCTTCCAATACAACAACGCTCATTACCCCGATCTCGACGACACCGCCGTGGTGGTGATGTCGATGGACCGCATGCGCCGGGAGCACGGTGCGACCGGCTACGACGCCGCGATCGATCGCGGCCGGGAGTGGATCGAGGGCATGCAGAGCGACGATGGCGGCTGGGCCGCCTTCGACGTCAACAATCTCGAATACTATCTCAACAACATCCCGTTCTCGGACCATGGCGCGCTGCTCGACCCGCCGACCGAGGACGTCACGGCGCGCTGCATCTCGATGCTGGCCCAGCTCGGCGAGACCGAGAAGACCAGCAAGCACGTGGCCGACGGGGTCGCCTATTTGCGGAAGACCCAGCACCCTGAGGGCTCCTGGTACGGCCGCTGGGGCATGAATTTCATCTATGGAACCTGGTCGGTGCTCTGCGCCCTCAACATGGCCGGGGTCGACCACGGGGATCCCATGATTCGCAAGGCCGCGGATTGGCTGGCCTCGATCCAGAACAAGGACGGCGGCTGGGGCGAGGACGCCGTCAGCTACCGCCTCGACTACCGGGGATGGGAGGCCGCCCCCTCGACCGCCTCGCAAACGGCATGGGCCTTGCTTGCCCTGATGGCGGCAGGCGAGGTTGATCACCCGGCCGTCGCCCGCGGGGTGGAGTACCTGATTGCAACACAGAACAAAAAAGGACTGTGGGACGAGCAACGGTACACCGCCACAGGCTTTCCGCGTGTATTCTATCTGCGATATCATGGTTACCCGAAGTTCTTCCCGCTGTGGGCGTTGGCGCGGTATCGGAACTTGCGGAACACCAACAGCAGGGTGGTAGGGGTCGGAATGTGACTTTGGGGACGGGGGACTATCTTACCGCGGGTAATGCCATCGACCCGCGGCCGATACTGATCGTGACCGGACTGGTTCAGGAGGCCCGCATCGCAGCCGGGCCCGGAATGGCGGTTATTTGTTCATCCAGCAGCCCGACCCAGTTGCGGGCGCTGCTGACGGTGGTGGATCCGGAGACGATTCGCGGCGTGATCTCGTTCGGCGTGGCCGGCGGGCTCGACCCGAGCTTGCGCTCCGGCGACGTCGTGCTGGCGACCGAGGTGCTCGACGGCGACACCCGTTGGGCCGCAGGGCTCTCGCTCGGCGACGAATTGATCGACCGCCTGACCTCGGGCCGTCGCCGCGTGGTGCGTGGCAGCCTCGCCGGTGCCGAGGAAGTGGTCACCAAGCGCGCCTGCAAGGCGGCGCTGCACTCGGAGACGGGCGCTTCGGCCGTCGACATGGAAAGCCACATCGCCGCCGCCTACGCCGCCGAGGCCGGGCTGCCCTTTGCCGCGGTCCGCGTCATCAGTGACCCCGCCCACCGCGCGCTGCCGGCGCTCGCCCGTGCCGCGATCAAGCCGAACGGCCAGATCGACCTCGCCGCCGTGCTGCGCGGCATCGTGCGCAATCCGGCAACGCTGCATGCGCTGGTCTCGACCGGCATCGACTTCAACCGCGCGCTGCGGTCGCTGCGTGGTTGCCGAGATTATCTGATCGGGACCGAGATCATCGAGAGCGAGGAGCTGGTGTCGAAGGCGGCCTGAGGGGCGACGGAAAGCTGGGAATAGAGGAAAGGCCCGGTCGCGCGACCGGGCCTTTTTCGTTGGGGCGTAGGATGGGTTGAGCCCTTGCGAAACCCATCACTTTCCGATCACCGCTCTCCATAATCGCGGCCATCATCTGACTGATCGCCCGCCCAATCGGCTGGATAGGTGCCGAGCTCCACGTGACGATGAAACGAGGACGGCGCCCAGTCGCGGACCCGGTCGACGAGCCTGTGTTTGACCGGATTGATATGAACATAATCGACGTGCCGAACGAAATCGATTTCGTCGCGAATGGTATGCTCCCAATATCTGCGTTGCCAGATGCCCCGTTCGCCTTTGGTCGAACGGCTCTGGGATATCCTCTCGTTTCGCGGCAGACGGCGCGAAAACGCGGACTTGATCAATTGCCAGCGCATCGCAAAATCGGCGTCGCCTCCGGGCAACGTCCACACGGTGTGAAGGTGATCTGGCAACACCACGATGGCATCGATCGTAAAGGGATGGCGCCGGTGCGTCTCACGAAACGCGGAGCGCAACAGTCCGACATGATCCGTCAGCAACGATAGCTTCCGCTCCGCCAGATTGACGGTGACGAAGAAGCATCCGCCCGGAACTAGGTTGCGACGGTACCCGGTCATGGGCGTGAGGTTATCACGAAACAAGTGTGATGGGTTTCGCGAACAGCTCGACCCGTCCTACGGGCTCTACCCATCCGGGCTGTGCGCTTCAGCCTTGGCCAGACACAGATCGCGAAGTTTCGGGGCTTCTCGGGAAAGACTTTGGCGATCGCGAAGACCGCGATTTCGTCCCTCGTATAGAACGCAAACGCTAAGGAGCGTTGCAATACTGACGTTCGACGCACGAATGCCAAATGAATAATTCAACCCGCTGACCAGGCAATCATTGAATCTCTCGGATAAAAGAATCACCGTGAAGATGACATTGCCTTTGGCGTCCGTTCGAGTATTTGAGAGGCACCTTGCGTCATCAGTAATTCGCCCCTTGAGATCATCAATGACATGCTCCGGGATTCCCAAAGTCGTGAAAGCGGCTCTGTCATTCTTCAAACGAAGAAACACGTTCGTGTCATGAAACACCGCGATTGAAGAGCTCGTCAGGCTCCGATCGACCTTCTTTCCAGCGGCGCGCGAGATGTCACCGAGAACCTGTTGAACGAGGTAGAGACTGTTCGGCGAAAGGTTGCCAACATCAAAGAAATTGAAGGCTGGCTCGCCTGTCGACATCGCGACTTCCATCCCGTTGGATTCGTCTCTCTGCCAGATGAAATGTTGGAAGCTCTGGTCCTCCTGAGCCACGGAAGGCGATACACCGCACGCAAGCAATGAGAACGAGATCAGCGCGACGGCCATTGCTCGCACGGCGACATCCCGACCAGCTTGAGCTAGTCGTCCCCTTACCGAGCAAATCGGGATATGTCCTGTTCCCTGCACATGGACGACGGGAAGGGGGGAAGCATTCGATCGGGCGGTAACGACCGCTCCAATTGGCCCCGGCAAGATTGCGAAAAATGCTCTTGCTGCGCTTCGAAAACGCGACGCTGGCAAGCGCCTCTCAGCAAATTCATGGTTGGCTACTAACATCGGCAAACTCTTGGCTCGTAGGATGGGTAGAGCGAAACGAAACCCATCGATTGCGGAAGGTGCAACGATGGGTTTCGCGAAGAGCTCATGGATCCCACGCCCTAGCCGCCTGTTTCTCAGTTGTGAAGTCAGGGCTGAAGCCGCGCGCGACGGCAGCTTGAAGCGATGCCCAAGTTCCGGTGGTCTCCCGCTGGGGGCGTAAAATGACGGCGTCACCGTGCCGCGCCACCTCGATCTCATCGCACGGCAAATGAAACTGCGTCGGCAATCGGACGAACTGAGAGCTGCCGGACTTGAAGATCCTGGTGATGTGGGGCAGGTCAGCCTCCTGTAGACGCTGACGCGAATATACAGCTTTAGGTCGAAGCACGCGAGATCGTTCATCGTGCATTCTTCCCTCCTTCCGTAGGATTGAAGGCGGGGACAATGAGACGACCGCTGTCTTCGACCGATGGGGAGCGATGCGGCAAGCTGCAAAACGACCCGTCGGGCAAAACATCCGTAATCCGTCAACCCACTCCCACAAAAATATTCCACTTTCCCGAATTTCGGATTTATGGCATAGAGCGCTTATCCCGGCCCTCCCAGAGGGGCGCTTCGCGATCGTCACGAGATGCGGGTCGGGGTGCGGTGGACGCGGCAGCGCCGGCGCGAGAGGCGATGACAGGGCGGGCAACCGCGAGTCATAAGCATCGCGGGACGAACGGCGTGGTCACAGCGGTTTTGGTCGTCGTCCGGGGGCGAGCACACGCTAGCTCTCGGCGATCAGGCCAGACCGTCCGCGGACGGAGAAGTCGTGTGGTCCTGACGCCCGCAGGCTGGCGTCAAGCCTTGCGGTGATGCGGCGGCCCGACCGGGCGCGTGCATCGACCAGCCGCAACGCGACGGGGGCAACAGTGCATCGCTCCCCGAGGAGAGCACGAAGGACACCGTTAAAACCATCCGCGCAGGGAAGGCCGGGCGACCGGCAACACCTGTAGTCCACCCCGTGTGCGTTTTTCCATGCACGCGGACCGCGGGTGCCGCCGGCGCCCGGTCTTCCCTGCGCCCTCTGGCTTTCATGGGCGTGAACGAACAGCAAAGCTCGGGCGAAAGAAGCCGCGAGAGTGCGCAGGTGTGTCTGCGAGGAAGAGCGCTGATGGTGAAAGCGAGCCGGTGCCACATACGCCGTCATTGCGAGCGCAGCGACTTGTCCGCCGAAGCCTTTGGCGAAGGCGGAAGCAATCCAGAATCCTTCCGCGGAAGGATTCTGGATTGCTTCGTCGCAAGAGCTCCTCGCAATGACGGCATGGAGAGAGCGGGCAAGAGCGCTGTAGCGCGTCCGGGACACGGGCCGCTCGTCTGACGGCGCACAAGACAAAGGCCCGTTCGCGTTCGCGATCGGGCCTTTCTCAGTTGCAAATATGATTGCCGCTTTACGCCGCGGTCGAAGCCTTCTGCGCGGCCTTCGCCTGCGCGGCCTCGGCCTCGTCCTTGCGGATCTCCGACAGGCGCTTCTGCACTTCCGCCGAGAAAATGTACTGCGCCGGGCGCTGCTTGCTCATGTCGATCTCCGGCGCCATGGGACCAGAGGTCCTGATGCCGCGCAGCGACACCCACATCGCCTTCAGCGGGTTGTTGAGGGCTGCGGTCGCCGCGGTCGGCTCGTAGCCGCAATGGGCCATACAGTCGGCGCACTTCTCGTACTTGCCGGTGCCGTAGGTCTCCCAGTCGGTGGTGTCCATCAGCTCCTTGAAGGTCTTGGCGTAGCCTTCACCGAGCAGATAGCAGGGCTTCTGCCAGCCGAAGATATTGCGCGCGGGCATGCCCCAGGGCGTGCACTCGTATTCCTGGTTACCGGCGAGGAAGTCCAGGAACAGGCCGGAATGCATGAAATTCCACTTCTTGCCCTTGCCCATCGCAAAGACGTCGCGGAACAGCTTCTTGGTCTTGGTGCGGTTGAGGAAGTGCTCCTGGTCCGGCGCGCGCTCATAGGCGTAGCCGGGCGACATCGAGACGCCGACACCGAGCTCGACGGTGAGATCGAGGAACTTCGCGATCTCCTCGGCCGGATGGCCGTCGAAGATGGTGGCGTTGACGTTGACGGTGAAGCCGCGCGCCTTGGCCGCCTTGATTGCGGAGACGGCGCGGTCGAACACGCCCTTCTGCGACACCGCCTTGTCGTGATGGTCCTTCAGGCCGTCGAGATGCACGGAGAAGAACAGATACGGGGAGGGCTCGAACAGATCGAGCTTCTTCTCGAGCAGCAGCGCGTTGGTGCAGAGCGAGACGAACTTCTTGCGCTCAACGAGGCCGCGCACGATCTCGCCGATCTCCTTGTGGATCAGCGGCTCGCCGCCGGGAATGGCGACCATCGGCGCGCCGCACTCGTCGGCCGCGTCCCAGCACTCCTGCGCGGTCATGCGGCGGTTGAGGATCGCATCCGGATAATCGATCTTGCCGCAGCCGACGCAGGCGAGGTTGCAGCGAAACAGCGGCTCCAGCATCAGCACGAGCGGATAGCGCTTGCGGCCAAGCAATTTCTGCTTGAGCAAATAGCCGCCGATACGCATTTCCTTGAAGAAGGGGATGGCCATTACAAGTTTCTTTCTGGGCTTTTCAATTCGGGTGGGTCAGCTCGCAGCCAGTTGGGCCGGAAGCCGGAATTCGATGTTTTCCTCGCGGCCCGGCAACACCTGGACCTTGACCGGTCCGATTCGCCGCATCGCTTCGATCACGTCATCCACGAGTACCTCGGGCGCCGAAGCGCCGGCCGTGATGCCGACGGTCCTGGCATTTTTCAACCACTCCGGATTGAGCTCGCTGCCGTCGGCAATCAAATAACTCGCAACGCCGGCTTCGGTGCCGATTTCGCGAAGCCGGTTCGAATTCGAGCTATTGGCAGCGCCCACCACCAAGATCACGTCGACCAGCTTGCTCAAGTCCCTTACCGCAGATTGGCGGTTCTGTGTCGCATAGCAGATATCCCGGATATCCGGACCTTGAATATCTGTAAAGCGGGTCTGAAGGGCCGCGATGATATCCTTGGTGTCGTCGACCGACAGGGTGGTCTGGGTGATGTAGGCCACTGGCGTATCCGCCGGCAGCGTCAGGGCCGTAACCTCTTGAACGCTTTGGACAAGCAGCACGGGGGCGGGAACCTGGCCCATCGTGCCCTCGACCTCGGGGTGGCCGGCATGGCCGATCAGGATCAGCGTGCGGCCTTTGGTGATGTAGCGCTTCCCCTGATTGTGAACTTTCGTGACCAGCGGGCAGGTGGCATTGAGCACGGGAAGGTCGCGCGCGGCGGCCTCTTCCTCGACGCTGCGGGCGACTCCGTGAGCGCTGAAGACCGTCACCGCCTTCGGCGGTACCTCGGACAACTCCTCGACGAAGATGGCGCCTTTGTTCTTCAGGCTCTCGACGACGTATTTGTTGTGCACGATCTCATGGCGCACGTAGACGGGCGGGCCGTACTTCTCCAGCGCCCGTTCCACGATCTCGATCGCACGCACCACGCCCGCGCAGAAGCCGCGCGGTTGCGCCAGATAAACTTCCATTGGTCGCCCATCACGCAAGTTGCACCAATCCGCTTCGTAAGTCCCGGCGGCACCTCGATACTGACCAATGCGTTGCAATATCCGCACCATTGGTCCGCGCACGCGGTAGCCACCCACCCCCGTCGGGGCTCCGGCGCATGGAGGCGCAATACTTTGTGTCAAAAAATCGGCGGTAAGGAAAGCTCGAATGGACCTGGGTTCCCTGCCGAGCCGATTTTACGGTATTATAGTAGAGACGTGGGTGTATGCAAGCCAGCGACATCAGTGACCAGCCCTTCGTCACGTTCCCGCCTCAACTCCCCGGCTATACCGACCGCCCCGCATGATTTTGCCACGGTCTGCCGCCGTTTACCTCGAACCTTCTGGCGGCGAGAGCCTCTCAAAACAGCAATAGGTTTCGCCCGGGAACTCCGATAAACAGCGGGCGTTTCCGGCAAGCTGTTAACCGCAGAAAGAAAAGAAGTGCTGCAAAGCGTAGTCGTTGCCATCGTCAGGGCCTGCACCCGGTTTGCCTCCCTCGTCGTCGTTCTCGGGCTCCTGCTGTCGGTGGGAGCGGGCTATTACGCTGCGCGCCACTTCGCCATCAACACCGACATCAATTCGCTGATTTCCCAGAACCTCGACTGGCGCAAGCGTGACCAGCAGTTCGACAAGGCGTTCGATCAAAACGAAACGATCCTCGCTGTGATCGAGGCCAGGACCCCGGAGATGACGAGCGCCGCGGCGGACGCGCTCTATGCCAGGCTGAGGGACGACAAGACCAACTTCCAGTCCCTGCAGCAGCTCGGCAGCGGGGAGTTCTTCGAAAAGAACGGACTGTTGTTCCTGCCGACCGAAGAGGTCGGCAAGATCACCAGCCAATTCGAATCTGCAGCGCCCCTGATCGAGATCATGGCTGGCGATCCCTCGATCCGCGGCCTGACCGGCGCGCTGGAGACGGGACTCGCCGGCGTCAAGCGCGGCCAGGTCAAGCTCGACAACACCGAGCGTCCGTTCAACCTGATCGCGCAGACGGTCGAGACCGTGCTCAACAAGGGCAATGCGAGCTTCTCCTGGCGCGAGCTCGTCAGTGACGAGCCGCTGAAGGATTCGGACAAGCGCGCCTTCATCGAGTTCAAGCCGATCCTCGACTACAACGCGCTGGAGCCCGGCAAGGATGCCACCGACGCGATCCGCAAGGCCGCAGTGGATCTGGATTTTGCGACCAAATACCAGGCCCGGGTGCGGCTGACCGGTCCGGTCCCGATCGCCAACGAGGAATATGCGACCGTCCAGGAAGGCGCCGTCGTCAACGGCGTCGGCACGGTCCTCGTCGTGCTGCTGATCCTGTGGCTGGCGCTGCACTCGTCGAAGATCATCTTCGCGGTGTTCGTCAATCTCTTCGTCGGCCTCGCGCTGACGACCGCCGCCGGCCTGATGATGGTCGGATCGTTCAACCTGCTGTCGATCGCATTCGCGGTGCTCTTCGTCGGCCTCGGCGTCGATTTCGGCATCCAGTACAGCGTCCGCTACCGCTCCGAGCGCTACAAGCACAACGATCTCACGGGCGCGCTGGTGCTGGCGGCGAAGCGATCGGCGGTGCCGCTGTCGCTCGCGGCGATGGCGACCGCGGCTGGCTTCCTTTGCTTCATGCCGACCGACTACAAGGGCATCGCGGAGCTGGGCCAGATCGCGGGCGTCGGCATGCTGGTGGCGTTCCTTTCCTCGATCACCGTTCTGCCGGCCATGCTGAAGCTGCTGAATCCGCCCGGCGAAAAGGAGCCGGTCGGTTACGCCTTCCTGGCGCCGCTCGATCACTTTCTGGAGAAGCACCGCGTGCTGGTCGTGGGCGGCACGCTGATGCTGGCGCTCGCCGGCCTGCCGCTACTCTATTTCATGAAGTTCGACTTCAACCCGATGAACCTGCGCAACCCGAGGGCCGAATCGATCGCGACCTTCCTCGATCTGCGCAAGGATCCCAACACCGGCGCCAATGCCATCAACGTGATGACCACGTCCGAGGAGCAGGCAAAGCAGGTCGAGGCGAAGCTCGAAAAGGTGCCCGAGGTGCTGCGGGTGATGTCGCTCAACAGCTTCGTGCCGGAGGATCAGCCGCCGAAGCTGAAGCTGCTCGCGCAGGGCGCCAAGGTGCTGAACCCCGCACTCAACCCTGATCAGATCGATGCGGCGCCGACCGACAAGGAAAACGTCGAGGCGCTGAAATCCTCGATCGACAATCTGCGCCGGACCGCGGGCGATGCGAAGGGGCCGGGCTCGATCGCCTCGCGCCGTCTGGCAGACGCGCTCGAAAAGCTCGCCAATGGCGACGAGGCCACGCGCAACAAGGCGCAAGACGTGTTCGTCACGCCGATGAAGATCGTGTTCGACCAGCTCAGGAACGCGATGCAGGCCGGGCCCGTCACCCTGAGCTCACTGCCGCCCGATCTCGTCAGTGCCTGGAAGAGCAAGGACGGCATCATCCGCGTCGAGGCGCTGCCCAAGGGCGATCCCAACGACAACGACACGCTGCGCAGATTTGCAGCGGCGGTGCTCGTTGCCGAGCCGACCGCGATCGGCGGGCCGGTCTCGATCCTGAAATCCGGCGACACCGTGGTGCGGGCGTTCATCCACGCCGGCATTTACGCGCTGCTGGTGATCGGCCTCTTGCTGTGGATCACGTTGCGGCGGTTCGTCGACGTGCTGATGACGCTGGTGCCGCTGCTGGTTGCCGGCGCGGTGACGCTCGAGATCTGCGTGTTGATCGGCCTGCCGCTCAACTTCGCCAACATCGTCGCGTTCCCGCTGCTGCTCGGCGTCGGCGTCGCCTTCAAGATCTACTATGTCGTGGCCTGGCGCTCGGGCAGGACAAACCTGCTCCAGACCAGCCTGACGCGCGCGATCTTTTTCAGCGCACTGACGACCGCAACCGCATTCGGCAGCCTGTGGCTGTCGAGCCATCCCGGCACGTCCAGCATGGGCAAGCTGCTGGCACTCTCGCTGGTGACGACGCTCGCCGCCGTGCTGCTGTTCCAGCCGGCCCTAATGGGCAAACCCCGCAATCTCAGGGAGTAGGCAGATGTCGCCGACCGGGTCGGCGGCACCTTTCTGACCCGGCTTGGCGGGGGCGGTGGCGCTCTTCGGGACCCCCGCCGCCGGCGCAGGCGCCGCTGTCGCGCCCATCGTGCCCTGAGCCTTCGGCGCCGCGCCGGTGGACTTGGGCGCGCCCTTGGCCATGGCATTGGCGGTGCTCAAGGGGATCGGCGGGCCGACCCGGGTCCAGGTCTCGCCGCCGCAGAGGAAGCCCATCACGCAGCCCTTGATTTCGAGCTGGTCGGCGCCGGCCGGCGTGATGGTCGCGCTATAGAGCTGGCCGTCCTTGGCGTTGTAGACCTGCCCTTCCCATTGATCGGCGCCGGGCTTCTTCTTCATGTCGATCAGCGTCGCCATGCCCAGCGTCGGCCTGGTCTTTTTCGAGGCATCCGGATTGTTCTCGTCACGGCCGCCGGGCTGCTTTTCCCAGGAAACCGCGCCCCACATGCTGCCATTGCATTGGGCGACGCGAATGTTGGCGACGCCGTCGGCAACCCGCCAGTCGCCGGTGGGATCCGCGGCGAGCGCCGGGGTCAGGCAGGTGTAACCGCCAACCAGTATTAGTCCGGTGTAAAGGGCTAAACGCATGATAGTTCCTTGGCAGTGCAACATGGGCTAAAGCTGTGCTTGCGAAGATGGTCCGAAAAAGGGCAAAAGGCCGCACAGACCGTTTTCAGTAACGGTCCCTTTTCAGTTGACGAGACGGCCCTCAACCGAAGTATGTAACGGATGCACAGCCCAAATCCAGACATGTCTGAGCTTTTCGCGGACCGTCAGGCCCAGCGCAGCACCCTGCATAATCGGTATCTGAACGAGCAGTTCGTTCGGGTTCTCAAGACCATCGGCTACGATGTCGGCTTCCAGAAGGGGCAGGGGCAGTATCTCTACGATCGCGACGGCGCGCGCTATCTCGACCTGCTGTCCGGCTTTGGTGTGTTTGCGATCGGGCGCAATCATCCGGTCATGCGCGACGCGCTCAAGAGCGTGCTCGATGCCGACCTGCCCAACCTCGTCCAGTTCGACGTTTCCGTGCTTGCCGGAGTGCTCGCCGAGCGGCTGCTGAAATATGTCCCCTATCTGGACAAGGCGTTCTTCGCCAATTCCGGCGCCGAATGCGTCGAAGCCGCGATCAAGTTCGCGCGCGGCGCCACCGGCCGCCCCGGCATCGTCTACTGCGCCCACGGCTATCATGGCCTGACCTATGGCGCGCTGTCGCTGACGGGTGATTCGAACTTCCGCACCGGCTTCGAGCCGCTGCTGCCGGGCTGCACCTCGATCCCGTTCAACGATCTGGCCGCGCTGGAAAAGGCGCTGGCCTCGCGCGAGGTCGCGGCGTTCGTGGTCGAGCCGATCCAGGGCAAGGGCGTCAACATGCCCACCGACGAGTTCCTGCCGGGCGCGGCTGCGCTCTGCAAGAAGTACGGCACGCTGTTCGTCGCCGACGAAATCCAGACCGGCATGGGCCGCACCGGCCGCTTCCTCGCGGTCGAGCATTGGAACGTCGAGCCCGACATGGTGCTGCTGTCGAAGTCGCTATCTGGCGGCCACGTGCCGGTCGGCGCGGTGCTGACGCGCAAGGCCATCTTCGACAAGATCTTCAACCAGATGGACCGCGCCGTCGTGCACGGCTCCACCTTCTCCAAGAACGACCTCGCGATGGCCGCAGGCATCGCCACGCTGGACGTGATGGAGTCAGAGAAGCTGATCGAGTCCGCCGCCAAGCGCGGCGCCGAGCTGCGCCTCGCGCTGACGCGCATGGTGCCCGGCTACGAGCTGATGAAGGAAGTGCGCGGCAAGGGCCTGATGATCGGCGTCGAGTTCGGCCCGCCGAAATCGCTGCGGCTGCGCGCCTCCTGGAACGTGCTGGAGACAGCCAACAAGGGCCTGTTCTGCCAGCTCATCACCGTGCCGCTGTTCAAGGATCACAAGATCCTCACGCAAGTGGCCGGTCACGGCAGCCACACCATCAAGCTGCTGCCGCCGCTCACCATCACCGAGGAAGATTGCAGCTGGATCGAAAAGGCGTTCGACGACGTCATCGCCGGCAGCCATAAGGTCCCCGGCGCGATCTGGTCGCTCGGCAAGACGCTGGTGGACAACGCGGTGAGAAGGTCGGCCTGAATTCGGCCGAGCTATCCCGGCAACCGTCATTGCGAGCGAAGCGAAGCAATCCAGACTGTCTCTGCGGAGGCAACCTGGGGCTTCGTCGCTAGCGCAAAGTTGCTTCGCAATTTTATCGCGAGCTCCTCGCAATGATGGTGTAGCAAGATCTACCCCTCCACATTCGCCTTCATGGCTGTCTCGAACTTGTCGACGAACTCGGCGAGCTCATCGGCGCCGATGTCGCTGACGGCCCAGAAGTTCAGGCCGCGCTCGCCCCAGCGGCGGCAGTTGAAGCCCTGCATGGTCTGGGTCTTCGGCGGCCGATGCTCGGTGCTCGCGGTCTGCGCCACGAACAAATTGATGACGTGCTGGCGACGCTTGTAGACGACGGCGCCAATGGCGCGGGCGTCGATATAGTCGAGCCGGCCGCCGACCAGGGTAAAACCCTGCGCGGTAAGATCGATCACGGGCGGGGCGACATCGAGCTTGCCGTTGAACCACGGCTTGACCGTGTGCTGGTCGGTCGAGATCACGTCGGTGAGGTGGCCAGCCTGCAGCGAGCGCAGATGCGCGGAGACGACCTCCGAGAGGATGCGCTGCTGGTCGTCCTGGCGCAGCACGATGGCGACGATTCCGGTTGCGGCGAGCGCGGAGACCGCCGAGCCCATCGCAAAGCCACGCAGCACGGAGCGGCGGGTTGGCTGCTGGCGCTGCAGTTGCGGCAGCGAGGCCTCGATCCTGGTGCGCAGGCTTGCGGGCGCGCTGTAGCCCAGACTGGTATTGGCCAGCACGCGCTGCATCTCGCGCTGTGCGGCAAGCTCCGCCGCGCAGTCCGGGCAGCTGGCGATATGGGCTTCGACCTCGCGCGCGTGGCCGGCATCGAGCTCGTTGTCGAGCAGCGCGTGAAGCAGGATCCTTGCTTCGTCGCAGGTCATTTCGCTTGCTCCTCTTCCGCCGTCCAGGCCGCGCGCAGCAGGGTACGGGCGCGAGCGAGGCGGGACATCACGGTGCCGATGGGCGCGCCGACGGCTTCTGCGATTTCACGATAGGAAAGGTTGTTGATCTCGCGCAGCACGAAGGCTTCCCTGAACGGTTCGGCGAGCGCGTCGATCAGCCTGCGGATGGCGCCAGCATCGCGGCTGCGCAGCACTTCGGTCTCGGGACTTGCCTCGCTCTCCTGCCATATCGGCGTCTGCTCGTTGGCGCCGGGCGTGTCCTCGATCGCGCTGGGCCGATGCGCGCGCCGCGCATATTCGGCGTTGCAGACATTGCGCAGGATCGCGAACAGCCATGGCTTCATCGCCGGCCCGCGATAGCTGTCGAAGTGCTTCAACGCGCGCAGATAGCACTCCTGCACCGCATCTTCCGCGTCGGAGGCGTCGCGCAGCAGATAGCGCGCGAGCGTGTAGACGTCGTCGAGATGGGGCAGCGCCGCCTCGCGGAAGCGTTGCGCCTTGTCTGGATCGTCATTTGTCGGTGGCATCGCCGCTCGCTTTGCCGCTTCGCCTGATGTCGCCGGAGACGCAGGAGCCCGGCCGGCGTGGGACCACCGGCCGGGCAAGACGTTGATGCCTTGGTTGGAGACGTTACTCAACCTTGATCATCCCCGTCATGTGCGGGTGCAGCGAACAAAAATACTTGTAATCGCCCGCGTTGGTGAAGGTGAAAGAGAACTTGTCGTCAGTGTCCAGGGTCTTGGACCTGAACTTGCCGGCCGACACCACGGTGTGGGGGATGTCGTCCCGGTTGGTCCAGGTCACGGTGGTGCCGGCCTTGATCTTGAGCTCGGCCGGCTGGAAGACGAAATTGTCGATATGGATCTCCATGTCGTCGGCACGAGCGCTTGTTGCGGGCAGCAGGATGGCCGCGGCCAGAGCGAGGCCGAGATCGACGCCGAAGGCGCGGCGGTTGAGGGTCTTCATTGTCAGCTTCCACCTTAGCCCTGGAGCGGCGTGTCGATGATCGCGAGCCGCTGCTCGTTCTGCTTGAAGTTGATGCTGGCAACGCCGAGCATGCCGCGGAGCCTGGCGTCCTCGACCTTCATCGGTCCGGGCGAGGCGGCGGCTCCCGGCGCCGGCTGCGGGAAGGCGGTGGAGCGCGCGGTGTGGAAGGTGACGTTACCCTCGACCTTCTGCATCACCTGGTGAATGTGTCCGTTCAGCACGGTGACCGAGCCAAAACCCTTCACCTGTTCCAGCGCGCGGCCGCCGTCCTCGGTGCCCCAGCCCCATTCCGGATAGACGGTCCAGAGCGGGATGTGGGCGAACAGCACGATCGGCGTCGATTTCGACTTGCCGCGCAGATCGTCCTGGAGCCAGGCAAGTTGCTCGGCGCCGAGATTGCCGAGGCCGCCGGCCTTGAGGTCGACGACGTTGACGAGGCCGATGAAGTGCACGCCGCCGGCATCGAAGGAATACCAGCCCTGGCCCTTGGTGCCGCGGCCATAGCGCTCGCGATACAACTTCACCTCCTCGTCGAGGAAGTCATGCTCGCCGGGCACGTAGTGCACATCGAGCTTGCTCTGCGAGATGATGCGCTCGGCATTGTCGAATTCGGCGGCCTTGGACAGATGCGTGATGTCGCCGGTATGGATCATGAAGGACGGTTTGGCCGGCATCGCGTTGATCTTGCCCACAGCCTCCTCCAGCGTGCCGAGTGCGTTGGGATTGGCCGGCTTGTCGAAGCCGACATGGCTGTCGCTGATCTGGAGGAAGCTCATGCCGGGCGCGGCTGCGGTCGCAGCCTGTGCGGAATCGATGATGCCGAGTGAGCGCGGCACACCGCCGGTGACGGTCCAGAGCACCCCGGTGCCGGCCCAGGTCATGCATTCCAGCACCTTGCGGCGGCTGACGCCGTCGCCGCCGTGATCATGTCCGCTCATCGCATCTCTCCACGTCGCCCGGAATTGGGCTTTCAGAGGAGGTGATCGGGGGAGGGGGAGGCTTATTCGCGGGAGGTGATGACGATTTCGTGAGGGGAAGTCTCGTGTCCCGGGCGCAACGCAGCACCTCTTGGTGATGCGTTGCAGAGCCGGGACCCAAGAAGGCGGCACGGCACGCGGTGAGATGGGCCCCGGCTCAGCAGCGCATCACTGCGTGCTGCGCTGCGTCGGGGCACGAGACTATTTTGTGAACTCTCTCACGGCCTCGGCCGCACGCTCCGGCACTTCTTGCGCCACGCAATGCCCGGCGTTCTCGAACACCAGCGTGCTGACGCGCGGAATCAGCGACACCGCGCGTCGCGCCATCTCCCAGTAGATCGGACCGGACTTCGCCGCGGTCGTGACGCGCACCGGGCAGTCGATTTCGGTGAGCGAGGCAAACGGATTACCGCGGGCATCGCCGACATAGACCTGCTCCATCGCCTCGTAGATCGGACGCAGGATTGCGCACTCGATCTCCGGCGTGCAGCAGAGTCGCACCCGGCCATCGTCGAGCGGCACGAAGCCGTGGCGTACATAGGCTCGAAGCGAGATCTCGGTCCAATCCGCAAACGCCGGCGCTGTGCGGTAGCGTTCGAAGACGGCCTCGGCACTGTCGAACACGGCGCGCCGGCGCAGCGTGCCCTGGACTCGCGACAGGGATTCCTCGCCCAACCCTCCGGGGCGCGCCGCGCGCGGGTCCATGATGGTCGGCTCCATCACGAACAGACGTGTGAAGCGTCCGGGCAAGAGCTTTGCCGCCAGCAGAAGGTCGGTCGCGCCGGCGCTGTGGCCGATGCCGTAGACGTCGCGCAGCTCGAGTGCATCGATCACCCGGCAGACATCCTCGGCATAGTCCAGGAAGTGATAGGCGCCGGGCTTGTGGCTGGCGCCATGGCCGCGGCGGTCGAGCGCATAGACCGTATAGGTCGATGCTAGCTCGCGCGCGACTTCGTCCCAGACGTCGGCGACGAAACCGGTGCCATGCACGAGCAGAGCAGGCGGCTTGCCGCTTTCACCCCATTGCAGCATGGCGATCGCTGCGTCGGCGGGGCCGATTGAAAAGCGGTTAGGATTGATCATGCGACAGGATGCTACTTCGCATCCTCCAAAATCATCGTCGCGCCCTTCTCGGCGATCATCGCCGTCGGCGTATTCGTGTTGCCGGAGGTGATGGTCGGCATGATCGAAGCATCGACAATGCGCAGGCCTTCGAGCCCGTAGAATCGCAGGCGTTCGTCGACCACCGCCATGGGATCGCTCACCGCGCCCATCTTCGCCGTGCCGACGGGATGGAAGATGGTGGTGCCGATATCGCCGGCAGCCTTTGCGAGCGATGCATCGTCGTCGCCGACGGAGGGGCCGGGCAGATATTCGCTCGGGCGGTATCGTGCCAGCGCTTTCTGCTGCATCAGGCGGCGCGTGGTGCGGATGGCGTCGGCGCCGACCTGGCGGTCGTCGTCGGTCGACAGATAATTCGGCGCGATGATCGGCTTCTCGTCAGGGCTCGCCGAACGCAGCCGCACGGTGCCGCGCGAGGTCGGCTGGAGATTGCAGGCGCTGACCGTGATGGCGGGGAAACGGTGCAGGGGATCGCCGAACTTGTCGAGCGACAGCGGTTGCACGTGGAATTGGATGTTCGCGCGTGCGCGCGTCGCGTCGGAGCGCGTGAAGATGCCGAGCTGCGAGGGCGCCATGGTCAGGGGACCGCGGCGGCGGAAGGCGTAGTCGAGGCCCATCAATCCGCGGCGAAACAGATTGTAATAGGTCTCGTTCAGCGTGCGCACGCCCTCGACCTTGTAGATCGCACGCTGCTGCAGGTGATCCTGCAGATTGCGGCCGACGCCGGGCTTGTCCATGACAATGTCGATGCCGAGGGGCGACAGCCAGTCGGCGGGGCCGATGCCGGAGCGATGCAGCACCTGCACCGAGCCGATCGAGCCGGCCGACAGGACCACCTCGCGTTTCGCTCGCGCTTCGATCATCTCGCCGTTCTGGATGAAACGCACGCCGACGGCGCGGCCCTGCTCGATGATCAGGCGGTCGACCAGCACGTGCTTCTCGAGCCGCAAATTGGGGCGCCTCAAGGCGGGCTTGAGGAAGCCGCGCGCTGAGGACCAGCGCCGACCGCGCTTCTGGTTGACGTGGAAATAGCTGGTGCCCTCGTTGTCGCCGGTGTTGAAATCCGGGATGCGCTTGATGCCCATCTCCTCGGCGGCATCGCCGACGGCATCGAGGACGTCCCATGACAGCCGCGGCGCCTCGATGCGCCAGCCGCCCCCGGCGCCGTGATGCTCGCTGGCGCCGAGGAAGTGGTCTTCGAGCTTCTTGAACAGCGGCAGCACATCGTCATAGCCCCAGCCGGTCATGCCGAGCTGGCGCCAATGGTCATAGTCCGCGGCCTGGCCGCGCATCGAGATCATGGCATTGATCGCCGAGCAGCCGCCGATGACCTTGCCGCGGGGATAGGCGAGCGAACGGCCGTTCAGGCCAGGCTCGGCCTCGGTCTTGAACATCCAGTCCGAGCGCGGATTGCCGATCGCGAAGAGATAGCCGACCGGGATGTGGAACCAGATCCAGTTGTCGTCGCCGCCGGCTTCGAGGACGAGGACGCGATTGCCGGGATCGGCCGACAGCCGGTTGGCGACGATGCAGCCCGCCGTACCGGCCCCGACGACAATGTAATCAAATTCACCTTCGAGCCGCCTC
Source organism: Bradyrhizobium sp. SBR1B (assembly GCF_014198205.1). Classification (NCBI taxonomy): domain Bacteria; kingdom Pseudomonadati; phylum Pseudomonadota; class Alphaproteobacteria; order Hyphomicrobiales; family Nitrobacteraceae; genus Bradyrhizobium; species Bradyrhizobium sp. SBR1B. The sequence continues at coordinate 387,353 of NZ_JACIHC010000006.1, read as the reverse complement.
GGCATTCTGCTTCCACCCAACCGGCGTCATGCCCGGGCTTGTCCCGGCATCCACGCACTTTCTGTTCTAATAGTCAGACGTGGATGGCCGGGACAAGCCCGGCCATGACGAGAGGACAGGGTTACCCTCGGCGCGCGGCAGTTGGGTGGACTGGCGCTTGCATGGTAGACATTCCTGCATTTTCAACAAAGCTTGAGACCTTCCATGCCCATCGTGAACCGCGTCGCCGACCTTCAACCCGATATTCAGGCCTGGCGCCGGGACATCCACGAGCATCCCGAGCTGCTGTACGATGTTCATCGCACTGCAGCATTCGTCGCGGACCGGTTGCGCGAGTTCGGTTGCGACGAGGTCGTCACCGGGCTCGGCCAGACCGGCGTGGTCGGTGTGATCAAGGGCAACAAGCCGGCTGGCGAGGGGCTCAAGACGATCGGCCTGCGCGCCGACATGGATGCGCTGCCGGTCGAGGAGCAGACCAACCTGCCTTACGCCTCCAAGACCCCCGGCAAGATGCACGCCTGCGGCCATGACGGCCACACCGCGATGCTGCTCGGGGCCGCCCGCTACCTCGCCGAAACCCGCAATTTCGCCGGCGATGCGGTCGTGATCTTCCAGCCCGCAGAGGAGGGCGGCGCCGGCGGCGCGGCCATGGTCAAGGACGGCCTGATGGAGCGCTTCGGCATCGAGCAGGTCTACGGTATGCACAACGGCCCCGGTATTCCGATCGGCTCGTTCGCGATCCGGCCGGGCCCGATCATGGCGGCGACCGACGAGGTCGATATCATGATCGAGGGCCTCGGCGGTCATGCCGCGCGTCCGCACAAATGCGTCGATTCCGTGCTGGTCGGCGCGCAGGTGATCACCGCGCTGCAGTCGATCGTCGCGCGCAGCGTCGATCCGCTGGAATCGGCCGTGATCTCGATCTGCGAATTCCACGCCGGCAACGCCCGCAACGTCATTCCGCAGACCGCGACGCTGAAGGGCACCATCCGCACGCTCTCGCCCGAGGTGCGCAAGCTGGTCGAGAAGCGCGTGCATGAGGTGGTGGCGGGCGTCGCACAGATCACCGGCGCGAAGATCGACTTGCGCTACCAGCGCAACTATCCCGTCGTGAACAACCACGCCGCGGAGACCGAGGTGGCGCGGCGCATTGCAAAGCAGGTTGCCGGCGATGCCAACGTGCACGAGATGCCGCCGCTGATGGGCGGCGAGGATTTCGCCTACATGCTGGAAGCGCGCCCCGGGGCCTTCATCTTCTGCGGCAACGGCGACAGCGCCGGCCTGCATCACCCCGCCTACAATTTCAACGACGAGGCGATCGTGTTCGGCACGTCCTACTGGGTCAAGCTGGTCGAGGAATCGCTGGCGGCGTCGTAACGCCGAGCTTCAAGCGCAAATGAAAAGGGCCCGTGCATCGCACGGGCCCTTTGTCTTTGAGGAGCGTGATTGCTCAGAAGATCCGCGAGAAGATCACGTAGAGCGTGGCCGACAGCATGATCGCGCAGGGCAGCGTCAGGACCCAGGCCATCAACAGATTGCGGATGGTCGCCATTTGCAGGCCCGAACCGTTCGCGGCCATGGTGCCGGCGACGCCGGATGACAGCACATGGGTGGTGGAGACCGGCAGGCCGAACACGTCGGCGGCGCCGATCGTAGCGGCGGCCACCAGCTCGGCCGAGGCGCCTTGCGCGTAGGTCAGATGGCTCTTGCCGATCTTCTCGCCGACCGTGATGACGATGCGCTTCCAGCCGATCATGGTGCCGAGGCCGAGAGCGATGGCGACGGCGACCTTCACCCAGGTCGGGATGAACTTCGTGGCGCTGTCGAGCCCGCCCTTGTAGGCGTTCAAGGTCGCGACCTCTTCCTTGTTGAGGTCGTTTTCCTTGTCCTTCATCAGGAAGCGGATCGCTTCCGAGGTCAGGTACATGTCGTTACGGGTGTTGCCGACGACTTCCGCCGGCACCTTGTTGAGCGAGCCGTATTTCGCGACCTGGTCGCCGACATCCTTCACCAGCACCGACAGCGAGGGGTAGGTGCCTTCGCTGATGTGGTGCGAGGTGATGTACTGCGTCACCGCAGGACGGGGATCGCCGATGATCGAGTGACCGGCACCCTTGGCCGCGATCACCTTGGAAGCAGCATCCGAGACCTTCTGGAACTGGGCGACCTGGGATTCCGGCAGTGCGCGGTTGAGCGCATAGGCGGTCGGCACGGTGCCAATCAGGATCAGCATGATCAGGCCCATGCCCTTCTGGCCGTCGTTCGAGCCGTGCGCGAAACTGACGCCGGTGCAGGTCGCGATCAAGAGGCCGCGGATCCAGAGCGGCGGCGCCTTGTTGCCCTCGGGCGCGGCATACAGGGCCGGGTTGCGCACGATGAACTTGAGCAGCAGCAGCAGCGTCGCAGCGCAGATGAAGCCGAACAGCGGCGACAGCAGCAGCGCGTAGCCGATCTCGGTCGCCTTGGTCCAGTCCACGCCCGAGGTGCCGTCGCGACCGCGCATGACGGCGTTGGCGACGCCGACGCCGATGATCGAGCCGATCAGCGTGTGCGACGAGGAGGCGGGCAGGCCGAAGAACCAGGTGCCGAGATTCCACAGGATCGCGGCGATCAGCAACGCGAACACCATCGCGAAGCCGGCGCTGGAGCCGACCTGCAGGATCAGCTCGACCGGCAGCAGCGAGACGATGCCGAAGGCGACCGCGCCGGAGGACATGAGCACGCCGAGGAAGTTGAAGAAGCCCGACCACATCACCGCGACTTCGGCCGGCAGCGAATGGGTGTAGATCACGGTCGCCACCGCATTGGCGGTGTCGTGGAAGCCGTTGACGAATTCGAAGCCGAGCGCGATCAGGAGCGCGACGAACAACAGGATGTAGGGCAGGTAGCTCGTCACGCGTGCGCCGGTTGCGTTGACGTCGACATAGATGCTGTAGGCGACGAACAGCAGGCCCGCGGCGAGGATACCGAAGAACAGGATCATCGTCAGCGGATTGAAGCCCTTGTCGAGATTTGGCCGCGAGGCCGGCTGGATCGGCGCGGGATCGGCTACCGCGCGGTCGAATGCTACATCGGTCATGTCTGGACGCCCCTTAACTTTGAAGTAAGGGTATTGTCCGCGATGGATTTGAAGGCTGGATGACAAGCGGCGGTTGAAAACCGTTTTCCTGCCAGTATTTAGGCGGCCCGCGCGGCTCTCTTCTGCAAGCCGGCAGCGATCTTCAAATCGTCGACAAAACGCTGATATTCCTGCACCTTGGCTTCCGGATCGGGCAGCCGCAGCAGATAGGACGGGTGCACCGTCACCAGCGCTTTGCGTCCGTCGGGAAGGTCGATGAGCCGGCCGCGGGTCTTGCCGATGGGGGTGATCTTGCCGAACACGCTTTGCGCGGCGGTGGCACCCATCGCCACGATCAGATCAGGCTGAATTGCCAAGACTTCCCGCTCATACCATTGCCGGCAGGCCCGGATCTCCGGCGTATTCGGCTTCTGGTGCAGGCGGATCTTTCCGCGCGGCACGAATTTGAAGTGCTTCACCGCATTGGTGACATAGACCTTCTTGCGATCGACACCGGCCTCCTCCAGCGCACGGTCGAGCATCTGGCCGGCCGGACCGACGAACGGATGGCCGGCGAGATCTTCCTTGTCGCCGGGCTGCTCGCCGACCAGCATGATATTGGCGGATCTCGGGCCCTCGCCGAACACGGTCTGGGTCGCGTCCTTGTAGAGATGGCAGGCGCGGCAATGCGCGGCCTCCTCGCGGAGCGCTTCGAGATCGTCGGCAGCTCGCTTGCGTTTCATCGGAGCCTCCGGCCGCTTCTGAGGCTTGTGCGGCTCGGTTGCGGCATTGGCGATCATGGCGCCGGTCATGCGTTCGGCGTCCTCGATCAAGGGCTTAATGATCGAAGCCTCGGGCAGGTTCCTCCAATATTTCTTCGGCATCTCGGCCTGCATCGCCTTCACCTTGAGCCGGGCTGGATTGAAGATGCTGGCGTAATAGCGCCGCCAGGTTTCCTCCAGCCGGTCTTCGCCCGGCGCTTCGCTCTTGCTGACGCCCGGCGTGAACGCGAGCGCGTGGCCGTCCCAATGCGCGCAGAGGCCCGGCGTCAGGATCGACCAGGGCATGTCGGCAAAGCGTTTTGCGAAGAATGGGGCTGCAAGCTCGACGATGTGATGCTCCGGCTCGAACCAGGCAACGTAATGCGCTGCGCGCTCGCGTCCGACCTCGCGGAAGCGGACGAAGGCGTGCATCTTGTGCTCGTCGCGATGGACCGCTCGCGCCATCGCCGTGACTTGCGCGACGTCAGGGTCGGTCGCGACCTCGATGAGGTCGTGGTTGTCCTTCAGCCGAAACAGCAGGCGATAGAGGATCGCAAAGCGCTTGATATCGCGGTGCAGGATTGCAGCCTGGGCGAGTTCGACAAATTTTGCGGAGACATTGAAGGTGCCGTCGTTCACCTCGAGGATCGGAGACGGCGCTTGCGGCGCGAACAGCTCGGCTTCGCCGCCCCGCACGGTCCAGCTGACATCGGTCGGCTGCACATGATGAAGCACGAGGCTGCGCGCGGCTTTGCGCCAGCCGTCGAAATCGGTTTCGTTGTCGAGGGTGATGTACTGCATCAGAAGCCAAATCCCAATTGTGTTGCTTTCGGCTTGAAGCGCTCGATCAGCCCGGCGGCATCGAGACGATGCGGCGAGGGGCGGTGATCGCTGAGGACGATGAATGGCAGGGCCTTGTGCTTGGGCACGTGCAGCCGCGCGAGATCGGAGAGACGGATCGTGGTGGTGCGCCGCGTCGTAATGATGCGCTCGACCGTTTTGGTGCCGAAGCCCGGCACGCGCAGCAGCTCCTCGCGGCTGGCGCGGTTGACGTCGAGCGGGAAGCGGTCGCGATGGCGCAGCGCCCAGGCGAGTTTTGGATCGATGTCGAGCGGCAGCATCGCGCTGTCGTCGACGATCTCGCCGACATCGAAACCGTAGAACCGCATCAGCCAGTCGGCCTGGTAGAGCCGGTGCTCGCGCAGCAGCGGCGGCTGCACCAGAGGCAAGGCGCGGCTGGCGTCGGGGATCGGGCTGAAGGCGGAGTAGTAGACGCGCCGCAGGCGGTAGGCGCCGTAGAGATTGGCGCTGGTGTGGAGAATGGTGTGGTCGGAGGCAGCATCAGCGCCGACGATCATCTGCGTGCTTTGGCCCGCCGGCGCGAAGCGCTGCGGCTTGGCCCTGGTCTTCGCACTGCGGCCTTCCTCGGCCTCGTCGAGCTTCAGCCGCAGCCGGCCCATGGTGCGGCGGATCGCGCGCACGTCCTTCTCCGGCGCGAATTGCTGCAGGCTCGTCTCCTCGGGCATCTCGATGTTGATGGAGAGACGATCGGCATATTTGCCGGCTTCCGCGATCAGCGCATCGTCGGCCTCGGGAATGGTCTTGAGATGGATATAGCCGCGGAAGTGATGCTCCTCGCGCAGCTTTCGCGCGACGCTCACCACCTGCTCCATAGTGTAGTCGGGGCTGCGGATGATGCCGGAGGAGAGAAACAGGCCCTCGATGTAGTTGCGACGGTAGAAGTCGAGCGTGAGCTTGACCAATTCGTCGACGGTGAAGCGGGCGCGCGGCACGTTCGAGGAGGCGCGGTTGACGCAATAGAGGCAATCGTAATTGCAGGCGTTGGTCAGCAGCACCTTGAGCAGCGAGATGCAGCGTCCATCCGGCGCGTAGGAATGGCAGATGCCCATGCCGGGCGCGGTCGAACCCATGCCCTTGCCGTCGCTGGAATCCCGCTTCTCGGTGCCGCTGGAGGCGCAGGACGCGTCGTATTTGGCGGCGTCCGCCAGGATTTCCAGCTTGCGTTGTACGTCCATCTTGGAATCCCTTTGATTCAGCTCATGAATCCGCTTGCGCGCCAATTCGATTGACTCTCTATGCGCCGTTAGCTTTATATTAGAACATATCATGAACAAATGAGCCAGCCGCTGGTTCTCTTTTTGAGAGCCATCGGCAATCACCTCTGAAGGAGCGGCGAGCATGAGCGGCGCACGTCAAAGCGCGCTTGCGACCTTGCGCGGCCAGATCGAGCGTATCGAGACGGCGACGGTCGTGCATCCGCACGATCGCGTCGCACTCGGTCATAGCGAAGCCGACAACGCGCTGAAGGGCGGGCTCGCGCGCGCGGCGATTCACGAGGTGTTTTGTGAGGGACGGCAGGGGACGGCCGCGACCGGCTTCGTCATGGGGCTTGCCGGGCGCGTCTCGGCGCAGCGGCCGTTGCTGTGGGTACGGCAGGATTTCTTGGAGATAGAGGCAGGCGCGCTGTCGATGAGCGGGCTCGCCGAGCTCGGCCTCGATCCGCGCCGCGTGGTGATGGTGCGCGCCGCCGATGTCGAGAGCGCGCTGCGTACCTCGGCCGATGCGCTCGCTTGCGATGCGCTCGGCGCCGTCGTGCTCGAGCTCTGGGGCGAGACCAAGCAGTTCGATCTCGTGGCGAGCCGCAAGCTGACGCTGGCCGCGCAAGGCTCCGGCGTCACCGGCCTGATGCTGCGGATGGCGGCGCAGCCGCTGCCTTCGACCGCGGAGACACGGTGGATGCTGCGCGCGGCGCATTCGCCGCCGGGATCGGTGTGGGACGCATGGGGCGCGCCGCGCTTCGATGCCGAACTCTTGCGTAATCGTCATGGCCCCTGCGGCCGGTGGATCATGGAATGGAATTGTGATGAGTGCCAGTTCAGTGAACCGTCGACGTATTCTCAGCCTGTGGCTGCCGCGCCTGCCCATCGACCGGATCCAGCGTTTCTTCAACAGCGCCGGGCTGGGTAAAACCAATCATGAGCCGAGCATCGTCGTCATCAAGGACAACAATGCGCTGGTGATCCATGCGCTGGACGAGGCTGCCGAGCGCCTCGGCCTGTACATCGGTCAGCCGCTGGCCAATGCGCGGGCGATGTGCCCGGACCTGAAAGTGTTCGATGCCGATGTCGCGGCCGATGCGAAGACGCTTAGCGACATCGCCGACTGGTGCGACCGCTTCACGCCGCTGGTCGCGCTCGACCCGCCGCATGGGCTGTTCCTCGACATCACCGGCTGTGCGCATCTGTTCGGCGGCGAGGCTGCGTTGCTGCAAGCGCTGGTTCGTGCGCTCGGCCGACAAGGCTTTGCCGTCAGCGCGGCCATCGCCGGCACCTCGGTCTGCGCGCGCACGCTGACGCGGCAGGCCACGGGCACCATCGTTGCCGATGGCGAAGAGGCGAGGGCGATCAGCCGGTTTCCGGTGTCCGCGCTCGGTGCGGGCGAGGCCATCACCACCGGCCTGCGTCGCGCCGGCCTCAAGACCATCGGCGACGTCGCCGCGCGCTCGCCGAGCGAGATTACGGCGCGGTTCGGGGCGCGGTTCTCCACGCTGCTCGCGCATGCGCTAGGACAGGGCGATGCGCCGATCAACCCGCGCAAACCGCTGCCTGATTACATCGTGGAGAAGCGTTTCGCCGAGCCGATCGCGACCGACACCATGATCGCAATGACGCTGTCGCGGCTGGCGGACACGCTGATTGCCTCCATGGAGAAGCAGGGCAAGGGCGCGCGCCGGCTGGAAGCCGCGTTCTTCCGCACCGACGGCGTGGTGCGCGCGATCATGGTCGAGACCGGACGTCCGGTGACGCGAAGCGCGGTGATCGACCGGCTGTTTCGCGAGCGCCTCGACGCGCTCGCCGATCCGCTGGATCCCGGTTTCGGCTTCGACATGGTTCGGCTGTCGGCGAGCCGCACCGAGATCGTGGTGCAGGAGCAGCGCGATCTCGACGCCCATGTCCACGACAATGACGAGCTTGCCGCGCTGATCGACCGCATCGCCGCGCGCATCGGCGGAAAGCGCGTCGTCGTGCACCTGCCTGAGGATACCCATATCCCCGAATGTGCGGTGATGGCCGCGCCGGCGCAGCATCATCTCGCCGCCGCCATGCAGGCCGAATGGCCGGCACGGACCGAAAGCGAGCCGCCGCTGCGCCCCTTGAGGCTGTTCGACAAGCCGGAGCCGATCAAGGTGCCGTTCGCGGCCGTGCCGGATGGTCCGCCGCATCAGTTCACCTGGCGCCGCGCGCTGCATGCCGTGGTGAGGGTGGAAGGACCCGAGCGTATCGCGATGGAATGGTGGCGGCAGGACGGCAAGCAGCTGACGCGGGATTACTTTCGCATCGAGGACGCCGAGGGCCTGCGCTTCTGGATTTTTCGCGACGGACTTTACGAGGGGGAGGTGTTCGACGGCGACGGTGAGCCTGCTTCTCCCGGCTGGTATGTGCACGGTCTCTTCGCATGAATACGCCCGCCTATGCCGAAATCGGCATCACCACGAACTTCTCCTTCCTGCGCGGTGGCTCGGATCCGCGAGCCTATGTGCATCAGGCGAGCAAGCTCGGCATTCCCGCGATCGGAATCGCCGACCACAACACGCTCGCCGGCGTGGTGCGGGCCTGGAATGAGCTCGACAATGACAAGGTGTTGCACAAGCCGAAACTGCTGATCGGTGCGCGCATCGTCTTCATCGACGGCACGCCCGACATTTTTGTCTACCCGCGCGACCGCGCCGCCTATGGCCGGCTGTGCCAGCTCCTGACCAAAGGCAAGCGCGGCGACGACATCACGCGGATCGAGAAGGGCGAGTGCCGTCTCACTTTCGCCGATCTCCTGGAATTTTCGGAAGGCCAGCTCCTGGTCCTGACGTTGCCGCATCGCTTCGAGCCGGCGCAGGCGCTGGATGTGCTTGCAAAACTAAAGGCGAGCCGCGCCGAAGGCGTGTGGCTCGCGGCGAGCCTGATCTATCGCGGCGACGACCGGCGCCGCCTGGCACGGCTCGATGACCTCGCCGCCGAAGCAAAAGTGCCGCTGCTCGCGACCAACGAGGTGCTTTATCACGATCCCGGCCGCCGTCCGCTTCAGGACGTGCTGACCTGCATCCGGGAAAAGACCACGATCGAAGCAGTCGGACGGAAGCTGGAAGCCAATGCCGAGCGGTTTCTGAAGACGCCCAGGGAGATGGCGCGGCTGTTCCGCGATATCCCCGAGGCGATCGCGGAGACCATGCGTTTTGCGGGGAAGATCGACTTCTCGCTCGACCAGCTCAAATACCAGTATCCGGACGAGCCGGTGCCGCCGGGCAAGACCGCGCAAGGGCATCTGGAGGATTTGACCTGGGCGGGCGTCGATAAATATTTTGGAGGTAAGATCGACGACAAGCTGCGCGCGACGTTGAACAAAGAGCTCGCGCTGATCGCCGAGCTGAAATACGCACATTATTTCCTCACCGTGCACGACATCGTGCACTACGCGCGCAGCCAGAACATTCTGTGCCAGGGGCGGGGATCGGCGGCGAATTCGGCCGTGTGCTACGTGCTCGGCATCACCTCGGTCGATCCGACCAAGGTCGATCTGCTGTTCGAGCGCTTCATCTCCAAGGAGCGGCTGGAGCCGCCCGATATCGACGTCGATTTCGAGCATTCCCGGCGCGAGGAGGTGATGCAATATGTCTATCGCCGCTACGGCCGCCATCGTGCCGCGATCATCGCAACGGTCATCCACTATCGCCCGCGCAGCGCCATCCGCGACGTCGGCAAGGCGCTGGGCCTGACCGAGGACGTCACTGCCGCGCTCGCCGACACCGTCTGGGGCAGCTGGGGCAAGGGTCTCAACGACATGCAGGTCAGGCAGGCCGGGCTCGATCCACAAAATCCCATGATCAACCTTGCTGTCGAGCTTGCGACCGAGCTGATCGAATTTCCGCGCCACCTGTCCCAGCACGTCGGCGGCTATGTGCTGACGCAGGACCGGCTCGACACCTATGTCCCGATCGGCAACGCGGCGATGGACGACCGCACCTTCATCGAATGGGACAAGGACGACGTCGACGCGCTCAACATGATGAAGGTCGACGTGCTCGCGCTGGGCATGCTGACCTGCATCCGGAAATGTTTTGATCTGATCGCAGACCACAAAGGCGAGCGTTTTGTGCTGGCGAGCGTTCCCCAGGACGACCCCAAGGTTTACGACATGCTGTGTGACGGGGAATCGCTCGGCGTGTTCCAGGTCGAGAGCCGCGCCCAGATGAACATGCTGCCGCGCCTGAAGCCGCGGACCTTCTACGATCTCGTCATCGAAGTTGCCATCGTGCGCCCGGGTCCGATCCAGGGCGACATGGTACATCCGTATTTGCGGCGGCGGAACGGGCTTGAGAAAGTGACCTATCCTTCACCATCGCCCGAGCATGGCCCCGCGGACGAGCTCTACAAGGTGCTGCACAAGACGAAGGGGGTGCCTCTCTTCCAGGAGCAGGCTATGCGCATCGCGATCGAGGCGGCAAAATTCACGTCCGAGGAAGCCAACGGCCTGCGCCGCTCGATGGCGACCTTCCGCAATGTCGGCACCATTGGCCAATACGAGGAGAAGCTGATCGGCAATATGGTCGCGCGCGGCTACGATGCCAATTTTGCCAGAAGCTGCTTTGACCAGATCAAGGGCTTTGGCTCCTACGGCTTCCCGGAGAGCCACGCCGCGAGCTTCGCCCAGCTGGTCTACATCTCGTCATGGCTGAAATATCATCACCCCGACGCCTTCTGCTGTGGCCTCCTGAACTCGCAGCCGATGGGCTTTTATGCGCCGGCACAGATCGTCAGCGACGCCCGCAAGAACGGCGTCGAGGTGCGCGATATCGACGTGTCCTATAGTTTTGCGCAGAACACGCTGGAGAATACTGACGGCAGGTATTGTGCCGTCCGCCTTGGCTTTCGCCAGATCGACGGCTTCCATTGGCTCGATTCCGATGAGGAGGTCCTCAAGAAGGAGCAGGCGAAGCGGCAAGGCAAAGTCTACGTCACTCAGGAGGACTGGGCCGACCGCATCATCGCCGCCCGCAACCGCCGCCCCTTCACCTCGCTGGAGGATTTTGCCCGCGACACCGGCCTGCCCAAGCGTGCGCTGATCCTGCTGGCCGATGCCGACGCGTTTCGCTCGCTCGGGCTCGACCGTCGCGAGGCGCTGTGGCAGGTGCGGCGGCTGCCCGACGACGTGCCGCTGCCGCTGTTCGAGGCCGCAACCGCGCGCGAGCAACCGGACGAGCACGCGCAACCGCTGCCGGTGATGCCGCGTTCCGAGCAGGTGGTCGCGGACTACCAGACCATCCGGCTATCGCTGAAGGGGCACCCGATGGAATTCTTGCGCGAGATGTTTTCGCGCGAGCGCGTCGTCGCCTGCAAGGATGTCAGCCACGCGAACGAGCGCCGGCGCGTCCGCTGCGCCGGCGTGGTGCTGGTGCGGCAACGGCCGGGCAGCGCCAGCGGCGTCGTGTTCATGACGCTGGAGGACGAAACCGGCATCGCCAATGTCGTGGTGTGGCCCAAGATCATGGAGCAGTACCGGAAAGAGGTGATGGGCGCGCGCCTCATCCTGGTCGAAGGCTATATCCAGAGCAGTCCCGAGAAGGTGACGCATCTCATCGCCCAGCGCATGATCGATCGCTCGCACGATCTGGTCGGCCTCGCCAACGACGCCCTGAGCCGCAAGCATCCGGTGCCGGCAGGTGCCACCGTGGTCGAGCCGCTTAACGAAGACTCCCGCGCGCTCACGGACATGCCGGCGCAAAAACACCGCCACCCCCGCAACGTCCGCATCCTGCCGCCATCGCGGGATTTTCATTGAGGGGTGGCGCGGAGTGCTGCCACGTACGGCTGCCGTAGGGTGGGCAAAGGCGCGCCTAAGCGCCGTGCCCACCTCCTTTTGCGGCTCGTCGCGAAGACGTGGGCACGCTTCCGCCTTCGCTCTTCGAGCTACGGCGGACAAGTCGCTTTGCCCACCCTACGAGTTTCCCGCTCGCAATGACGAATTTGTTGAAGTAGCGTGCCACACGCTCAGCCGTCATACGCCGTGAAAGCGGGGTATCCAGTACGCCGCGGCTTCTCGGCTCTAGCCGCGCCGTCTCTGGAATACTGGATCGCCCGATCAAGTCGGGCGATGACAGTGTGCCCTTCTAAAAATTCACCCGGTTCGAGATCGCGCCGTCCACGACGAGATTGGACCCCGTCGTAAACCCCGACACCGGGCTTGCCAGAAACACCGCGGCGCTCGCGATTTCCTGCGGCGTTGCCATCCGGCCGGTCGGATTGCGCTTCATCGCGTCGTTGTAACGCTCGGGCATGTTCTTCTCGACCATCTCCCAGACCCCGCCCTTGAAATAGACGGTGCCGGGCGACACCACATTCACGCGAATCTTCTTCTTCGCATATTGCCGCGCCAGTCCCTTGGCCATGTGGATCAGCGCCGCCTTGATCGGGCCGTAGGAGCTGGCCGTGTCCGCCTGCGCCGCCGAGATCGAGGAGATGATGACGAAGGCGGCGTCGCCGCTTCTCTCGCCGCTCGTTTCGAGGAACGGCCGCGCGGCATCGAAGGCATGCACGGCGCCGAGCAGGTCGAGCTGGAAATTCTGCTGCCAGGATGCTGCATCGTGGCCCTGCGCCATCGCGCCGGCATTGGAGAACAGCATGTCGATGCCGCCGAGCTCTTTTGCGGCACCTTCGATCCAGGATTTCAGCGCCGCGCCGTCAGTCACGTCGACCGGGCCGCCGGTGGCGTTGACGCCCTCCGCCTTCAGCTCGGCAACGGTGGTCGCGACCTGATCGGCATTGCGCGCGCACACCGCGACATTGGTGCCTTCCCCGGCGAGCGTCTCCGCAATCGCCCGCCCGATGCCGCGCGTGCCACCGAGCACGATGGCGTTCTTGCCTTTGAGACCGAGATCCATTGTTGGGTTTCCTTTTTGTTGGTCGTGAGAGTGTAGTCGCGTGCGCGGCATCGCCGCAAATCCCATTGTTCGACCGTCACCCTGAGGTGCCGAGCGTAGCGGAGGCCTCGAAGGGCGACAGCCCGGCTGCCAACTCGGCCGTGCCTCCTTCGAGGCTCGACTTGCGATGCATCGCAGGCCTCGCACCTCAGGATGACGGGATTAGCATTGGAGGACATGCCACCACTTTACGTCCTCACTCCGGCGACGCGCCCACCGGCGGGCCGCCGGGCGGGCGGTGCAGGAAGGTCAGCGAGGCGTAGGCGCCGGCCCAGGAGCCGATCGCCGCGAAAGCGACATAGAACGCGTTTTCGGTGTAGCTGATCACGGCGTAGGAGGAGAGCATGTACCAGACCGCGCTCCAGTTCGCAGCTGACATGCGCTTGCGCGCGATTACAGCCGAGGTGAACATCACATAGACCGCGTCTGTGGCCGCCGTTGCGATGAACACGGCACCTGCGGTGAGAGGATCGATGGCGGCCATTGCATGTCCTTATATGCTAATAGGATGTTGAAAGCTAAAGGGAGAGAAGGGTCATGCAAAGCCCCGCCGACATTCTCAGGGATATCTGGACCTCCGCCGGCGGCGATGCGTCCGCGCTCGAACGTGTGCGCTTGACCGGAGAGGAGCCGCAGATTCCATCCTCCTTTCGTGTTGCTGTTGCCGGCCAAACCACGATTGCTGCGGCGGGCCTTGCAGCGGCCGAGATATGGAGACAACGCAGCGGCGAAACCCAAAACGTCTCCGTCGACATGCGCCACGCCGTCGCCGAATGTCGCTCCGAGCGCTATCTGCGCCTCGACGACAAGCCGCCACCGCCGGCCTGGGACGCCATCGCCGGCGTCTACAGGAGCGGCGATGGCCGCTTCGTTCGCTGCCACACCAATTTCCCGCATCACCGCGACGCCGTCTGCAAGGTGCTCGGCTGCGAGGCGGAGCGCGACAAGGTGCAGGCCGCGCTGATGCAATGGAAGGGCGAGGATTTCGAGACTGCGGCATACGCCGCGGGCGGCGTGGTCGCTCTGATGCGGAGCTACGACGAATGGTCGGCTCTGCCGCAGGCGCGCGCGCTCGCCGGGTTGCCGCTGCTCTCGATCGAGAAGATCGGCGATGCCCCGCCAAAGCCGTGGCCAAAAGGCGATCGTCCGCTGTCAGGCCTGCGCGTGCTTGATCTCTCCCGCGTCGTCGCAGGCCCCGTCGCCGGCCGCACGCTCGCTGCGCATGGTGCGGACGTGCTGCTGGTGTCAGGGCCGGAGCTGCCCGCCATTCCCTGGCTCACCATCGACACCGGCCGCGGCAAGCTCACCACGTTCGTCGAGTTGAAGGGCGAGACGGGCAGGGCGCAAATGCGCGAACTGTTGCGGAACGCCGACATCTTCTCGCAGGGCTATCGCCCGCGCGCGCTCGCCGCCCTCGGCTTCGCTCCCGAGGATGCAGCGCAGATCAATCCGGGCATCGTCTATGTGACGCTGTCGGCCTATGGCCACGCCGGCCCCTGGGCCGAGCGGCGCGGCTTCGATTCCCTCGTGCAGACCACGACCGGATTCAATCATGCCGAGGGACGTGCTGCCGGTCTCGATGGTCCCAAGGAATTGCCGGCACAGATGCTCGATCACGCCACCGGCTATCTGATGGCGTTCGGTGCGATGATGGCCAAGGCGCGTCAGGCGCGCGAAGGCGGCAGCTGGCACCTGCGTGTGTCGCTGGCGCAGACCGGGCGCTGGCTTTGGGATCTCCGCCGGCTCGATGGCGGCCTGCATACCCCGGATCTTACGGGCGAAGCCGTACATACTGCGTTCATCGAGAGCATGCCATCTGGCTTCGGCATGTTGAAGGCGGTGCGCCATGCGGCGATGCTGTCGAAGACGCCGGCGCAATGGAGCCGCCCGGCAATGCCGCTCGGCAGTCATCCGGCACAGTGGCCGTCGCGAAGCTGACGTGAAGCTGACATGTCGCGAAATTTTAACGCAAACCGAAAGGCGCGCAGCGTTTTTTAGGTTGTTTGGAATTGCAATTCGGCACTATTAGCGCAACCGATAAGGCAGGCATCTGCCGAGATCGTCGCAGACACGACCGGGCTCCATGGTAGTTGAAAATACCAAGCGATTGCAGGTGTTTACGAAACAACGGGTGATCACATCCGTAGTTTTACTAGCTCTTGCCGGCGTTGGGGCCTACGGCTTTCGCTACGTCGGCGCCAAAGAAAAGAAGCACTCCGAGATCTCCAGCCAGTCGCGCAGGAATGCGCAGAATTTCACGCCGACGCCGTCGGAATGGGCGACGCTGACGATCGAGCCGGTCAAGGCCAAGGCCTTCCGCGCCGAATATGTCACCGAAGGCAAGGTCGCCGTCGACGAGGACCGCTCGACACCGGTGTTCTCGCCCTATGCCGGCCGCGTCACCAAGCTGCTGGCCAAGCCGGGTGAGATGCTGAAGCAGGGCCAACCGCTGTTCACGATCGAGGCCGCCGACACCGTGCAGGCCCAGAACGATTTCATCGCGGCGATGACCTCGCAGAACAAGGCGAAGTCGGCGCTCGAGCTCTCCGACATCCAGTTCAAGCGCGCCAAGGACCTCTATGAGGGCCATGCCATTCCGCTGAAGGATTATCAGCAGGCCGAAGCGACCCAGGTTCAGGCGCGCAACGACATGCGCTCGTCGGAGACTGCGCTGGAAGCCGCGCGCAACAAGCTGCGCATCCTCGGCTTCACCGACGAGACCATCAAGGCGTTCCAGGACAAGGGCGTGATCAATCGGGAAGTCACGATCTATTCGCCGATCTCCGGCACGGTCGTGCAGCGCAAGATCGGCCCCGGCCAGTACGTCAATTCCGGCGCCAGCGATCCGGTCTTCGTGGTCGGCGATCTCTCCACGGTCTGGCTCACCGCCTTCGTGCGTGAGAGCGATGCGGCCGCGATCTGCATCGGGCAGGACATCACGGTCAACGTGATGGCGCTGCCGGGCCGCCCCTTGAGCGCCAAGATCAATTACGTCGCTGCCGCGATCGACCCCAACACCCGCCGCCTGCAGGTTCGCGCCACCATCGACAACAAGGACGGGCTGCTCAAGCCCGAGATGTTCGCCAACGTCACGATCTATTCGGCCGGCGATCGCGCCGCGCCCGCTGTGCCGAAGCAGGCGTTGATCTATGAAGCCGACAAGGTCCGCATCTGGGTCGCGCGCGAGGACAAGTCGGTCGAGCTGCGCCAGATCAAGATCGGCCTCATCAACGGCAACCTCGTCGAGGTCACCAGCAATCTGAAACCCGGCGAGCAGATCGTCACCAAAGGCAGCCTGTTCATCGACCGCGCGGCGTCCGGCAGCTGATCGACGACCCAAAAAATTGCAGACAAACTGAAGCTTGAATGGATCGTCTCGTCGCCCTTGCCGTCAACCGGCGCTTCCTGATGGTCGGGATGTTCGTCGCCGTGCTGATCGGCGGCGTCATCGCCTTCAACCAGCTCAACATCGAGGCCTATCCCGATCCGACCCCGCCGATGGTCGACATCGTGACGCAGAGCCCGGGGCTGTCGGCGGAGGAGATCGAGCGCTATATCACGATCCCGATCGAGACCCAGGTCGCAGGCCTGAAGAACATCACGACCATCCGCACCATCTCGCTCTATGGTCTCTCCGACGTCAAAATCCAATTCTCCTTCGCCTATACTTACGAAGAGGCGTTGCAGCAGGTGCTGAACCGCCTGGCGCAGCTGGCGCCGCTGCCGGGCAACGTGCAGCCGCAGATCTCGCCGCTCAGCCCGATCGGCGAGATCTTCCGCTACCGTCTCGTGGGTCCGCCGAACTACAGCGTGCTCGATCTCAAGACCATCCAGGACTGGATCCTG
Organism: Bradyrhizobium sp. SBR1B; assembly: GCF_014198205.1. Lineage (NCBI taxonomy): Bacteria > Pseudomonadati > Pseudomonadota > Alphaproteobacteria > Hyphomicrobiales > Nitrobacteraceae > Bradyrhizobium > Bradyrhizobium sp. SBR1B. The sequence goes on along the minus strand of NZ_JACIHC010000006.1, from coordinate 370,699 downwards.
CAGCGCCGCTTCCGCGCCGTGCCGGGCGTCATCGACGTCACGGGATGGGGCGGCAAGAGCAAGACCTATGAGCTCCAGGTCGACTTCAACAAGCTGGTCGCCAACGGTCTGACGCTGCCGCAATTGCTCCAGGCGGTCGGCAATTCCAACGTCAATGTCGGCGGCAACACCGTCAATATCGGCCAGCAATCGGCCGTGGTGCGCGGCGTCGGCCTGATCCGCTCGATCGACGATCTCGCCAATACCATGGTGGCGCAGACCGGCGGCAATCCGGTGCTGGTCAAGGACGTCGCCACCGTCACCGTCGGTCAGAAGCCGCGCCTCGGCATTGCCGGACTCGACGAGTCCGACGACATCGTGCAGGGCATCGTCCTGATGCGCCGCGGCGAGCAGAGCTCGCCGACCATCAAGCGGGTCCATCAGCTCGTTCAGCAGATCAACAATTCCAGCATCCTGCCGCCCGGCGTGCGCATCGAGCGCATCTACGACCGCGGCGATCTGATCGAGCTCACCACCCACACCGTGCTGCACAATATGGTGGTCGGCATTCTCTTGATCGTGCTGCTGCAGTGGATCTTCCTCGGCGATCTGCGCAGCGCGCTGATCGTCGGCGCCACCATTCCGTTCGCGCTGTTCTTCGCCGTCATCATCCTGGTGCTGCGCGGGGAATCGGCCAATTTGCTCTCGGTCGGCGCGATCGATTTCGGTCTGATCGTCGATGCCACCGTCATCATGGTGGAGGCGATCTTCCGCCGTCTGACCCAGACGACGCCGATGTCCGAGACCGAGCATATGTCCCATGAGACGCTGTTCGGCATGAAGAGCCACGCCATCCTCAGCGCGGCCGCCGACGTCTCGCGCTCGATCTTCTTCGCCGCGGCGATCATCATCGCGGCCTTCCTGCCGCTGTTCACGCTGTCCGGCGTCGAGGGCAACATCTTCGGGCCGATGGCTCGCACCTACGCCTATGCGCTGGCCGGCGGGCTGCTTGCGACCTTCACCGTCACGCCGGCGCTGTCCGCGATCATCCTGCCCGCGCATGTCGAGGAAACCGAGACCAGGGTGATGCGGATCCTGCACCGGTTGTACTCGCCGTTGCTGCGATGGGCGGTCGCCAACCGCAACATCGTGCTCGGCGGTGCGGTCGGCCTCGTGCTGATGACGGTGGCGCTCAGCCGGCTGCTCGGCCTCGAATTCCTGCCGAAGCTGGAAGAGGGCAATCTCTGGATTCGCGCCACGCTGCCGCCGACCATCTCGCTCCAGGAAGGCAACAGCTACGTCAACGAGATGCGCAAGGTGATCCGCGCCCGGCCCGAGGTCGAGTCCGTCGTGTCGCAGCACGGCCGTCCCGACGACGGCACGGACGCAGCCGGCTTCTTCAACGCCGAGTTCTTCGCGCCGCTCAAGCCGATCAGCCAATGGCCCGGCACCCGCGACAAGGAAGAGCTGACCGCGCAACTGCTCAAGCAGCTCGACGATCGCTTCCCCGGCGTCGAGTTCAACTTCTCGCAATATCTCCAGGACAACGTTTCCGAAGCCGTCTCCGGCGTGAAGGGCGAAAATTCGATCAAGCTGTTCGGCAGCGACCTTCAGGCGCTCACCGACACCGCCAACAAGATCAAGTCGGTGCTGGCCACGGTGCAGGGCGTCACCGATCTTGCGGTGTTCACCTCGCTCGGGCAGCCGACCGTCCAGATCGACATCGACCGCGCCAAGGCCGCGCGCTACGGCCTTGCGCCGGGCGACATCAACGCCACCATCAAGGTCGCGATCGGCGGCGACACGGCGGGCGATCTCTACGAGTCCGGCTCCGATCGCCACTTCCCGATCATCGTCCGCCTCGCGCCGGAATACCGCCGCAGTGCCGAGGCGATCCAGAATTTGCGCATCGGCGCACCCGGGCCGAACGGCACCGTCACGCAGATTCCCCTGAGCGAGGTCGCCACCATCAGCCTCGTCTCGGGCGCGGCCTACATCTATCGCGAGCAGCAGGAGCGCTATCTGCCGATCAAGTTCTCGGTGCGCGAGCGCGACCTCGGCAGTGCGATCCGCGAGGCCCAGCAGAAGATTGCCGAGCAGGTGCAGCTGCCGCCCGGTTCGCACATGGACTGGGTCGGCGAGTTCGGCAATCTCCAGGACGCGATCCGGCGGTTGTCGATCGTGGTGCCGATCTCGCTGGCGCTGATCGGCGTGCTGCTCTGGTTCAATTTCGGCTCGATGACCGACACGCTGCTCGCGATGAGCGTGATCCCGATGGCGATCTTCGGCGGCGTGCTGGGCCTGTTGATTACCGGCACTGCGTTCAGCGTCTCCGCGGCGATCGGGTTCATCGCGCTGTTCGGCATCGCCGTGATGGACGGCATCATCATTCTGTCGCAGTTCAACCAGCTCATCGAAGAGGGCATGGACCGCGCGAGCGCGGTGGTGCGCACCGGTGAGTTGCAGCTCCGGCCGGTGCTGATGACCTGCGTCGTCGCCGGCGTCGGGCTGCTGCCGGCAGCGCTGTCCGAGGGCATCGGCTCGCAGGTGCAGAAGCCGCTCGCGGTCGTCGTCGTCACCGGCATGATGCTGGCGCCGGTCGTGATCCTCGTGACCCTGCCGGTCCTGATCTCGTTCTTCTCGCGCCGCGCGCGCTGACCGTCAAAATCCGTAGAGTCGTGCCGGGTTGTCGACCAGGATCTTCTTGCGCACGTCGGCATCCGGTGCCCACACCGGAAGCTGGTTGAGCAGGCGGCCGTCGTCGATCTGATAGAGCGGCGCGATGTCGGTGGCTTTGCGTCCCTCGACACGGCTCGAATCCGGATGCGGCCAGTCGGTGCCCCAGACGACGCGATCCGGGTTGGCCGCGATCAGCGCCTGCGCGAACGGCACCATGTCCTGATAATCCGGCGCGAGCTTGGACGAGCGATAGGCGCCGGAGATCTTCACATAGGCCTTGCCGGACTTCACCAGCGCAGCGAGATCGGAGAAACCCGGCTGCTCCAGGCCGAGCGAAGCTTCCAGCCCGCCGAAATGGTCGAACACGACAGGTACCGGCGCCGTCTCGACGAGGTCCTTGATCGCCGAGATCATAGGAAGCGTGGTGTAGAGCTGCACGTGCCAGCCGCGCGCCTTCATGCGCTCGATGGCGGTGGTGAAGCGTGACCTGCCGACATTGGGATCGTTGACGCCGCCGGTTGCGAGATTGAGGCGCATGCCGCGGAAACCGTCCGCCTGCATCGCATCGAGCTGTGCCTCGGTGGTCTTGTCGTCGATCACGGCGACGCCGCGCGCATTGGCGCCGCGTGCCTTCATGCCGAACAAGGTCGACGAATTGTCGGTGCCGTAGACGCTGGGGGTGACGATCACCACGCGCTCGATATGCAGCGCCTTGTGCAGTGCAGCCATTTCTTCGGGGCTTGCCGGCTCGGGCGTGTAGACGCGCCCGGCGAAGAACGGAAACTTCTCGACGTCGCCATGAATGTGAGTGTGGCAGTCGCAGGCATGCGCGGGGACGTCGAAATTGACCGGCGTCGCAGGCTGCGCCGCGCGGGCGTGGGCTCTGTTGGTCATGGCTACTCCGGCGGCGAGGGAGGCAAGCAGGACGCTGCGTCGATTGAGCACGGTTTCTCTCCCTGGTTGTTTTATTTGGCAGTGTGCCGGGACGGTACCACATCAGCCGAATCGAAGCTGCGCTTCGTTGCATAGCTGCTCGACGATGTCCGCAAGCAGACGTGAGCCGTCCACGCGCACGACCGGGCAGGGCAGGCCCGCGAGCCATGCTTCATGTTTGGCGAGACTGCGACCTTCGCGGTCACCGGCCTCGTAATGCGAAGCCCATTCGACGAAGGCTTCGGTCTGCTCATGACGCCAGCCGCCCGGTGCGACGGCATCAGCACCGAAATGCGCGGCCTCGCGGGCGCGCAACCGCGTCAACCGTAGTTCGCGGGGCGTGACCACGAAGACCACGAGGTCGAAATACGCGACAAGTTCGTCGCCCCAGCCGGTGGCGGTTCCGCTCAAGACCCAGTCGTGCCGCGGTAGGAACATCTCGCGCATCAGGCGTAGCCGATCCGCGGCCGGGCGCGTCGTCTGGTAGGGCGGCGCGGTCGGCAGCCAGAAATAGTCGTCGCTATCGTGATGCGGCAGCGCAAGTCGGCCGGCGAGCGCCCGGCCGAGCGTCGTCACCCCGGAGCCCGAAGCGCCCGTCAGATGGATGCGGCGGCTTTTCATGGGCACCGGCCCGATAGATTGAAACTACTGCCCCGACGGCGTGCGCAGCCCGTGCCAGGCGTCGCGGACCTGGTGGTAGTGAACCTCGGGCAGATAATCCGGCGTGTTCAGGCTCAGCGTCTTGACGTCGAGATGGCCGATGGCGCTGAGCAGCGTGTAGGAGGCGATGACGCGATCGCGGTTGGCGCCGATCAGGCGGGCCTTGGCCTGGATCAGATCGGCCTGTGAGTTCAGCACGTCCACCGTGGTGCGCTGTCCGCCGGCGGCCTCGCGCTGCACGCCCTGGAGCGCGACGGTCGCGGCCTTCACTTCGGATTCCGAGGCCGACACGGTGATCTTGGCGCCTTCATTGGCGACCCAGGCGCTCACTGCCGCCGTGCGGGCCTGGTTGCGGACCTGATCGAGCACGAGCCGGCTCTGCGCCGTGATCTCCTTGGCCTGCCGGGTCTGCGCCGCGGCCTGGCCGCCGTCGTAGATCGGCGCGGTGACATTGGCGACGATCGAGGCCTGGTCCTCGGCGAAGGTGCCGAGCGTCGGGTCATTGTTGCGGCTCTTGCTGGCGCTGCCCTGGATGGTGGCGCTCGGCAGCAATGAGCCTTCGGCGATGCGGATGTTTGTGGAGGCGACATCGACGTCGAAGCTGGCGGCCATCACCGCCGGGTGCTGGCGGATTGCCATCGTCATGGCGTCTTCGCGGCTCTTCGGCAGATAGCGATCGACGGCCTCGGCGGGGCGAAGCTGCGACGGCGCATTGCCGATCACTTGCGCATAGGTCGCCTGGCTGACGGCAAGCGCGACTTCGGCGGCGTTGAGATCGGCAAGGCCGCGGTTGAGGCGCGCTTCGGCCTGCGCGCTGTCGGTCGGCGTGACATCGCCGGCGTTGAGGCGTCGCTGGGTGACCGAGAGCGTCTCGCGCAGGAAGGCGACGTTGGAACGCTGCGCCTCGACCAGCGACTGGTTGGCGAGCACGTTGGTGTAGGCGGTGACCGCGTCGAGCAACACGCCCTGGCCGACATTGCGCAGTGCCTCCCGGCCCGACTGCACCTGGAGCTCGGCGGCCCGCACGTTGTTGGCGGTGCGGAAGCCATTGAACAGGGTCTGCGTCACGGTGACGCCGATGACCCATGGCTTCAAATTGCCGGTCTGGATCGTGTTGTCGGGCAGCAGATTGCGCACCGATTGCAGGCCGGCGCTGAGGCTCGCCACGATCTGCGGCCGGTAACCGGCGAGGGCCTGCGGCACGTTCTCGTCCGTGGCGCGTTGTCGCGCACGTTCGGCATTGAGCTGTGGATTGGTCTGGTAGGCCTTGGCGAGCGCCTCCGGCAGGGCTTCGGCCCAGGCGGCGGAGGGCAGGGCGCAACACAGCGCCAGCGTGGTCCATGTCGCAAGTACAGGACCCACGCCCGATCGATGCCGCGTCAACTCGCGACCAGCTCTGGCGGTACGCCCAATCATGTATTCCCGCTCAACCTCGGCTGTCCGCCCCCGCCGACGGTGGCCTCTTAACTGTTTAACCAGCCGAGGTCCCGCAGGCAAACTGCCGCGGGCGAAACCCCCATGAAATCCGTGCTTGTTGCAGCTTCGTCACAGGGTTTCACGGGAACGCGGCCGAGCCTTACACCAGCCTGACCCGTTCCCTGACGTTACCGGTTCTTGTTCACCGGCTTGCGCTTCTCGATGAACGCCGCCATGCCCTCGGAGCGGTCCTCCAGCGCGAAGGTCGAGTGGAACAGGTTGCGCTCGACGCTCATGCCCTCGGCGAGCGTGGTCTCGAAGGCGCGGTTCACCGCTTCCTTGGCCATCGCAGCCGCAGGGCGCGACATCGCGGCGATCTTCTCGGCCGCCGCCATCACTTCGTCCATCAGCTTGTCAGCGGGCACGATGCGGCTGACGAGCCCGCTTCGCTCGGCTTCCGCCGCATCCATCATGCGGCCGGTGAGGCAGAGGTCCATCGCCTTGGACTTGCCGATCGCGCGCGTCAGACGCTGGGTACCTCCGATGCCGGGAATGGTGCCGAGCGTGATCTCGGGCTGGCCGAACTTTGCGGTGTCGGCGGCGATGATGAAATCGCACATCATGGCGAGCTCGCAGCCGCCGCCGAGCGCATAACCGGCAACCGCGGCAACCGTCGGCTTGCGGCAACGCGCGATCCGGTCGCCGCCGATCGCGGCGAAATCCTCGGAGAACATGTCGATGAAGCCTTTCGGCTGCATCTCCTTGATGTCGGCGCCGGCGGCAAAGGCCTTCTCGCTGCCGGTCACGACGATGCAGCCGATGGCGTCATCGGCCTCGAGATCGTCGACGGCAGCTGCGACCTCGCGGAAGACGCCGAAGGAAAGCGCGTTGAGCAGCTTCGGCCGATTCAGCTTGATGATGCCGACCGCGCCTTTGCTTTCGACGATGATGTGTTCGAACGTGCTCATGCTCCACCCACGCTTTTGATTGGGCAGGCAATGTGCCCGCTGGCGCGGTGAGCTTCAAGGGGCTAACGGCCGCCGGAACACGCAGCGAGATGCGCGTTCCGGGGAGGTTTCTCAGGCCAGGATCGGGCCCGCAATCACGCCATGAACATGCGCGCGGCGGACGCCAGCGTCAGCAGCGTGCCGACGCCGATGAAGATCTTGCCGATCAGGGAGCTCTGGTCCCAGGCAGAGCTTTGCTGGGCGCTTGCCATCACCGGTGCCGGCCGGGGCTGGGCCTCGGTTGCGGCAATCACCGCCTTCTGCGCCGGCGGGTTGTCCTGTTGCGCAGCGCGGTCGATGTCGTTGAGCTGATCGGGCGCGACGACCTGGCTCTCGGCGTTCGCGGCATTGGTATTATCGGCCGCTGCCTGGACATTGGTGTTGGCGCGGTCCGTCATCGCCGAGGCCGCTGCCGCAGTCGGGGTGTCGGTTGTGGCGACCTGCGCATTGGCGTTGGCGACCGCCGGCGGCATCTGGCTCGAGGCCGGGACGCTACTATCGGCCGTGTTGTCGGCCGCCTTGTTGTCAGACTTGGCCTCGTCGGCCTGGGCCGGAGCGGCGGTCTTGTCGTCGGATTTCTGTGCTGTCTTGCCGCTGGTGGTGGTGCGGCGTGACTCATGGCGCCGGTGCTTGCTCGGCTTGGCCGCGTCGGCCTGCTTGCCCGCGCTGTCCGAATTGCTTGTGGTTGAGCTTGGGGCCGCCTGTGCAAGGCCTCCGAACAGCAACAATAGGCCGGCCAGAACGATCAGGGCCGCGCGCCCGCTGGCTTTCATCATGGTGATGATCTCCCCAATTCCGCCCGTCCCGGAAACGAACAGAGACCCCGGGGCGTGACGACAGCGGGGCAGAAAATGGGAATCTTCGGGCTACACCGGGCAAAACCGGGGCAGACCGGACCCCATGAAGCCAGCCGCCGGGTGCGGGACGGGCCGATCGGTGTTATGAGCCGTCGCAGACGTTTACGGCCGGATCGGTCGCGGTGTCCGGGGCATATCACGAATTCGTGATCTCGTCGGACCCGCGTAACAAATTGAACGGACGGCCGAATTGCATGGTGAGGGGCGCGCGTGCGCGGACGTGAGGACGAATGGACCGGCCTGATGCGGTCGGCCATGGCTGGCGATGATGCGGCCTATCATCGCCTGTTGAGGGCGGTCACGCCGGTGCTGCGTGCTGCCGCGAGGCGAGGCCTGGCACGGGCAGGCCAGCCTCCCGACCAGGCCGAGGATATCGTGCAGGAGATTCTGTTGGCGGTGCATCTGAAGCGGCACACTTGGGACAGCGAAGCCCCCTTCGCGCCCTGGCTGTTTGCCATCGGCCGCAACAAGCTGATCGACGCGCTGCGCCGGCGCGGCAGGCGCGTCTTCGTCAATATCGACGATTTCGCCGAAACCCTGCCGGGCGAGGCGCCCGAGGAAACGGCCTCCGCGGGCGAGGTCGCGGCCCAGCTCAACACCCTGCCGCAGCGCCAGCGCGACGTGCTGCAGTCGATCGCGGTCGAGAGCGCCTCGATCAAGGATACGGCGGCGAAGTTTTCGATGAGCGAGGGTGCCGTGCGGGTCGCGCTGCATCGCGGACTTGCGGCGCTGACGACCAAACTGCGGGATCAGTAGTCATGGACACCGATCAACTCATCCGTTCGCTCGCAGCCGACAACGCCCATCGGGCGCCGCGCGTCGGCACCGTGCTGACCACGGCGCTCCTGGTGGCCGCGCCCTTGTCGATCCTGATCTTCGCGACGTTCCTCGGCGTGCGTCACGACGTGATGAGCGCGATGCACAACCCGTTCTTCGACATGAAATTCGCGGTGACGCTGTCGCTCGCGATTCCCGCCATCATCGTCAGCCTGCATCTGTCGCGTCCGGAAGCCCTGCTGCGCGGCTGGGGCTGGCTGCTGCTGCTTCCCGTCGGACTGCTCGCGGTCGCGATCGGCAGTGAGGCGATGATGGCGCCGGCCATGCCGATGACGATGCGCTTGATGGGCAAGAACTCAAGGGTGTGCCTGGTCGCAATTCCGGCGATGTCGCTGCCGCTGCTTGCGGGGGCGCTGTTCGGCCTGCGCCATGGCGCGCCGTCGCGGCCGGCGCTTGCCGGAGCGCTCGCCGGCCTGGTGTCGGCCGGCCTTGCCGCGACCCTCTATGCCTCGCACTGCACTGACGATTCGCCGCTGTTCGTCGCGACCTGGTACACGCTCGCGACCGCGCTGGTGACCGCGATCGGCGCGGCGGTCGGGGCGAGGGTTTTGCGTTACTAGCGCGCCGGCCTCACGCCGCCGGCGTCGTGCCCAGCTGCATGCGGTGGAAACGCAGCACCTGCTGCGCGGTCGAGCTGCGCAGCGCCTCGTAAACGTCGCGCAGCGTCAGCATGTCGGTCTGCGAGCCGCCGGAGAGCTTCTCGCGCATGGCGATGATGGCCCGCACGCTTGGCCAGGACATGCCCGCGACCTTGGCGAGGATCATCACGCCCTCGGTGCGGCTTTCGATCATCATGGTCTCGGCGGTCTCGACCGCGACGCCCGCGAGCGCCGCGAGCCCCGCATTGGTTTCGTCGAACTTGCCCTGCTCGGCGAAACTGGTGATCTGGAATTCGTTGAGACGGCCGTCTTCGTGCAGCGACTTCACCAGCGCGCGCGCCATCTCGGTCTGCTTCGTCATGGCGGCGGCGCGGACCCTCTGGGCCACTTCCTGCACCACGCTCGACACCTCGTCCATGAGTTCCGGATGCGCGGCCTCGAGCTTCCTGCGCACGCTCAAGGACGCCTTGGCGACCAGCTTCAAATAGTGATGGCGCGGCAGGTCCGGCCGCAGCCCGATGCAAGTGGCGAGGTCGTCGTCGCGCTCGGCGCGGATGACGAGATCGGTGAGGCTTCCCTCGGAGAGCCGCGCGCCCGGATTGCTGACGGTCGATTGCACCACGTCCTCGTCGCCGCGCGTCACCAGCACGTCGGTCAGCGCTTCCGACAGCACCCGTCGCAGCGAGATCGCCTTGAGATGCGCCTGACCTCGCGTGCGCGCGATCTCAATCAGGGTCGTCTCGTCGAGCCGTTCCGATTTCGACAGCACGGGGCCGGAGACCTCGATGACCTCGTCGAGCGCGAGCGTGCGCATGATTTTCGGCGGCGCGGCCGCGATCGGTGCGAGGCGGTCGGCGAGCAGCGCCTTGGCCGAGGTCTCGATCTGCTCGATCAGGCACTGGAACACGTCGTCGAACACGCGGATGTGGTCGTCGGAATAATCCACCGCGTTGCCCACGAACAGATCGGTGACGCGGCGCAGCGTCTCGACCCGGCGCGCGACGGTGCCGTGCGAGAGTGCAGCCTGCAGTTCCTCGAGCAAATTCTCGGATGTTTTTGCGGATCTGGATCTCATGGCCCTGTCCTGGAGCGCTCGGTCCGGCGGCGGCTTCTGTCGCAGCGGGAAGAAATGGATTGGTCAGCTCGTTGCAATGCGGTTGCGCCCTTGCGCCTTGGCGGAATAGAGCGCGCGATCGGCGCGCGCGAGAAACGTATCGGCAGTATCGACGTCGCGCAGCGTCACGACGCCCGCGGAAATGGTCACGCGCAAATTCAGGGAGAATGCGCTCCAGTCGAGATCGGCGACGATGCCGCGCAAGCGCTCGAGCGTGCGCTGTGCGGCCTCGCCCGTTGTGTCCGGCAGCAGCAGGAGGAATTCCTCGCCGCCGTAGCGGCCGAAGCAGTCGGCCGGGCGGATGTTGGCGAACATGGTGATCGCGAAGGTGCGCAGCACCTCGTCGCCGACGGGGTGGCCGTGGGCGTCGTTGATGCGTTTGAACCAGTCGAGATCGATCAGCGCGATCGCGCAGGGCGTCGATGCCTGCCGCGACTTTTCGATCTCGGAGTCGAGAAGTCGCATGATGCAGCGGCGGTTGTAGGAGCCGGTGAGTTCGTCGAGCTCGGCCAGCTCCTCGATGCGCTGATAGGCGGCCTTCAGCTCGATGCTGCGCCGGTACAGGATCTTGCGCAGCGTGGCGCCGAACAGGCCGAGGAAGGCGCACTGGCCGATCACCAGCACGAAACAGAGCATCGAGGCGGTTCGCTCCAGCCGGGTCGCAACCGGCAGCCCGATCGGCAGGTCCGAGCCCAGGAAGACCAAAGCGAGCCCGCAAGTCGCAAGGCCCCAGGTGACCATCGCCTGGTGAGAGGTCATGCGCAGCGTGCCAAATGCGAAGATCAGGAACAGCACGGCGAGGAAAGCGACCCCGGCCGTCGGCACTGCGAGCAAGAACAGCAGCTGCAGCGCCATATGCGCCGAGATCTGGAAGACGGTGAGGTAATGATCCTCAAACCGGTCGCCGAAGCCGGCTTCCGACAGCACGGTGAACGTACCGATGATCAGGAGGCCGCCGAGCCAGAATAGCGACGGAACGGCCATGGAGACCGTGCCGCCATAGGCGTAGAGCAGCAGGACCGAGGCACCCAGCGAATAGCTCGCCACCTGGCCGATATACATCTGGCGGCGCTGCCGGGCTCGGCGCGCCAGCACTTCGGACGCCGCCGCCTCGGGCGTGAGCACGAGATCCGCGACCTCAGCGGCATTCCTCTCGGGAAAGGACGTCGCGGCCGTGCTCATGGTCCCGCCAATGGTGATGTCAGCGTAAAAATCTACGTGGCAAGCCTTTAGGTTTGGTATCCTTTGAAACCGAATCCGAACCGTGCAGCGCGGAACAAGGTGCTAGGCTGGCGGGGAAATTTTGCCGGCGATCAGGCATCCGTTTGCGATGCGATCGAGCCTAAGCCGGGCTTGGCGAGACATATGTCGTGCAGGGTTGCTATGGAACCGAACGAGGCCGGGCCGCCTGTGCCGGACAGGCATTCCGCAGGGAAGTATCGCAGTATTATGTTACCGATCTGGATGAAGACGGCCGATGGCCGGGGGTGGGACAAGAAAAATACGCGTATGTGGGGTAGGTCACATAGGCGACCGTACGACTGCGGTAGATTGAACAATTTTGCGCCCCCGGTCGAACCGTCCGCCGCGCCGACCCGACCAACTTTGCGAGACGGCCTTTGAGCGTGACACAGGCGGCTTCGGACGAGGTCCTGATCGCCAGGATCGCCCAAGGTGACCGGCTCGCCATGCAGGTGCTGTACGGGCGGCACCATGTCAGGGTCTACAGGTTCGGGCTGAGGCTCGTGCGGGACGAGCAGGCGGCGGAAGACCTCATCAGCGAGGTATTTCTCGACGTCTGGCGTCAAGCCGGCAAGTTCGAGGGCCGATCCGCCGTTTCTACCTGGCTACTGGCAATCACCCGTTTCAAGGCCCTGTCTGCGCTCCGGCGCAGGAAGGATTTCGAACTGGACGAAGACGCCGCCAACGCGATCGAGGATACGTCCGACAATCCGGAAACGGTGGTGCAGAAGAAGGATACCAGTGAAGCGTTGCGGGAGTGTCTGACGGGCCTCTCGCCGGACCATCGGGAAATCGTCGATCTCGTCTACTACCACGAGAAGTCCGTGGAAGAGGTGGCCGAAATCGTCGGAATACCGGAGAACACTGTGAAGACGCGCTTGTTCTATGCGCGCAAGAAACTGGCCGAACTGCTGAAGGCAGCCGGCGTTGAGCGAGGCTGGCCATGATGGCTTTGAGCAAGAAGATGCTGGAGCAAGAGCCCAGTGAAATTGAACTGCTGCTGCCGTGGCACGCGGCCGGCACGCTGAACGCGCGCGATGCGCGGCGGGTCGAGGATGCGCTGGCGCGCGATCCCGAGCTTGCCAGGCAATATGCCGCAATCCGCGGCGAGTACGAAGAGACCATTCATCTGAACGAGAGCTTGGGCGCTCCGTCGGCGCGCGCGCTGCAGAAGCTGTTCGCCGCGATCGATGCCGAGCCGGCGCGGGCGAGCGGCTCGCTGCCGCTGTCGGCGCGCATCTCGACCTTCTTCGCGAGCCTGTCGCCGCGCACGCTGGCGTGGTCGGCGAGCCTCGGCGCCATCGCGCTGATGCTGCAAGCCGGAATCATCGGCGCCGTGCTGATGAAGAACCAGCCCGCGACCTTCCAGACCGCTTCGCTCTCGACCAGTGGTCCGATCACTCGCGAACTCGGCACCACCGTTCCGCCGGCGCGCGCGCTGGTGCGCTTCACGCCCGAGGCCCGCGTCGCCGACATCACCGCGCTGCTCGACAGCTACCAGGCCTCGATCATCGGCGATGCCAAGGGCGGCATGTTCCGCCTCCAGTTCGACAAGGCGATGAGCCAGGACGAGCTCGCCTCGCTGCTCGGCAAGATGCAGCGCGAGAAGTTCGTCAACCTCGCCGTCGCGGCGCCTTAAGCGCGCCGCTGATCCGATGACAGGCAAGTCCGAGAGCAGGGTGCGCGCCGGAGCCTACGCTTCATCGGTCGGCGCCGCGCTTTTGATCGCCGCCTGTCTCGGCGTCGAGGTTGCGCAGGCGCAGGCGATCATGCGCACGCCGACGATCAGCGTGCCCACGCGAACGCCGACCATCTCTCCGAGCATCGCCCCGCGCATCGGTCCGACCATCTCGGCCAGGGCGGTGTCCGTCGACCGCGGCCCGCGGACGATGGCGACCATTCCCCACACCACGACGTCGCGCCTGCGGCCGACGACGACGGTGCTGCCCTATGCGCGCTACTCGCCGAACCTGTATCCGGCCTGTACCGCGCCCTATCGCGATGCCGACGGCGAATGCCTGGCGCAGCCGAATGCCGGCGGCGGTGGCTTGGGCAAATCCGCCAAGAAGAGCGCCGGCAAGGGCCGCGGCAACGCCACGCCGGCCGCCGCCAATCTTCGCAGCTTCGCCAACGAATTCGTGGCCGAGATCGACGGCACATTGTCGCCCGCTGATGCCGACGCGTTGGCCCGCCGGCACGGCTTGACGCGGATCTCGTCGGAGAGCTTCCCGCTGATCGGGGCTACGTTCGGTCTGTTCCGCATCACGGATGGCCGGCCGTACGAGACGGTGCGGCGCGAATTCGCAGCCGACGGCAGCGTGCGCTCGCTCCAGCCGAACTTCCGCTATGTGCTGCAGGACCAGAAATCGCCGCCCCCGACCGAAGGCGATCCTGCGCAATATGCACTGACAAAGCTCCGCTTGCCGCAGGCGCATACGCTGGCGCACGGCGCCAACGTTACGGTTGCCGTGATCGACTCCGGCATCGACACAAGGCATCCCGAGCTCGCCAATTCCGTCGCCGACAATTTCGATGCGCTCGGCAGCGCGGAGGGGCCGCACGTCCACGGCACCGGCATCGCCGGCGCCATCGTGGCGCATGACCGGCTGATGGGCAGCGCGCCCCAGGCGCGCATCATCGCGATCCGTGCCTTCGGTGGCAGCAATGGCGGCGCCGAGAGCTCGTCCTACATCATCCTGCGGTCGCTGAATTACGCCGCCGAGCACGGCGCGCAGATCGTCAATATGAGCTTTGCCGGACCGAAGGACGCGGTGATCGAGCGCGCCATCGCGGCGACCGCCGCGCGCGGCCTCGTGCTGATCGCCGCCGCCGGCAATGCCGGCGCAAAATCGCCGCCGCTCTATCCGGCCGCCAATCCCAACGTGATTGCCGTCAGCGCGACCGACCAGCAGGACAGGCTATTCACCGCGTCCAACCGCGGCAATTACATTGCCGTCGCGGCGCCCGGGGTCGACATCTTCCTGCCGGCGCCGGACGGCAAGTACCAGATGACGTCGGGAACCTCGTTCTCGGCCGCCTATGTGTCAGGCGTCGCGGCGTTGCTGCTCGAGCGCAATTACACCTTGAAGCCGGAAGCGCTGCGCATGACGCTGGCGAAGACCGCGCGCGACCTCGGCTCCCCCGGGCGTGACGAGCTTTTCGGCGACGGCCAGACCGATGCGTTTGCCGCGGTCATGGCTGTTCCCGCCGACAGCGCGACGCCGGTTGCGGCTGCCTCCGGTACAACAAAACGTGAAGATGCCGGCAAGCGTCGCGATGAGCCTGGCACCCGCGCGATCGAACAACCTTCGTTGTCGAGTGCGGACGATAAATCCACGATTTCTCAGGCGGATAGGCCGGCGACGCGATAGCGGCTGCGACAAAGATGCGCGCGGGCCGAAGGTCAAAAAATCGAACCCCGCATTGAACGTTCAGCCAGCTGCCACGACCAAATTATGTGGGAGCGGTCATCCCTCCCCATCAGTCATATCAGGCGCGAGCGCCCATCCACCCCAAGCGCCCATATGGCTTGACCCGTCCGGTTGTCCCCCCGGACGGGTCTTTTCTTTTCGGCATCCGATTCTTCAAAGCGTCGCGTTCGTTCAGCTTGCGGTTGATGGGACGCCGCCATGTTCGAGTCGGCTGTTCGCCCGGCGCGTCGCACCTCCGCTATGCTTGTGCGAGGCTTGACTCGAAAACACAGCAAATCTCCGCACGACTACGGTGATTGACGACGAATGCCGTGTCGTTGCTGGACAAGTCAAAACTTTTCCACAAAATATTCATGTCGCGTCTAAATTGATTCGTGTGCGTTGCGTCCTCCGCGTCCGTGTTTTCCCCTGACGGGCTGGTTCATGACACATCGCCAAGAGTCTAGCTGCACGTCCGATTGGGCGTCTGCGCGTGCTGTGGTTGCTGGCCGCGACGTCGCGGCGCGCTGGTGCGCTCTCGCCGAGCAGCGGCTGCAACATCTCTCCGAAATGTTCGAGACCGGCCGCTGGCGCCGTTATCACTCCGAGATCGCATTCCTCGAAAACATCCAGGAAGCCAAGCGCGCGGTCCAGACCTGGCGCGCGCTCGCGACCGGTGGGGACGTCGCCGAGGCGGCCGCGAGCGTGACGCCGGCATTCGGCTGGTCGCCGGCGACCATGCCCCGCGTGTTTCCGCGCGAGCAACAGGCGCAGATCGTGCAGCCCAAGACCCTGCAGCCAAAGGCCGTCCACATCGCCCCCGAGACCGCCGTGCCGGTCAGGCTCGATCCGAAGCCGGACGTTCTCACTGAGATCACCAAAGCCCCGGTCGCGCCGCTCGCCGCGCCCGCAGCCTCCGCTGCGATGGCGTCGTTTATCGCGCCTGCCGAGATACCGCCGCTCAAGGCTCCAGCAGCGAAGGCGCCGCTGACCGCACCTGCCGTGAGGTCACCGCTCGCCGGGCCCGCCGCAATGGCGCCGCGCGCGGCGCCTGAAGTGAGACCGCCACTCGCGGTCCCTGCCGCGAAGCCGCAGACGGCTGCGCCAGCTGCAATGGCATCGCTCCTGCCGCAGTTCACCCCGCCGGCCGAGGAAATCGTCGCAGCCCCCGAGCGCGTCGTCGAATTCACCTTCAGCCTCGACGGCCTCGAAGCCAAGTACCCGCTGCTCAGGAACGCGTTCTAGCGTCTGGCGGCCAGAGGCGACGGGCGGCTTTAGCGCCGCACCGCATTGCCGCCGAGCACCACCTGCGCGAACCGCTGCGCGCCGTCGGCTGACAGATCCGACGTCACCGCACGCGCATGGTCCAGCCCGACCACGGCACCGCGCGGGGTCTCGGAGATCATGTTGTTGTTGACCAGCGCGATGCCGGCGCCCGACACGACGGAGACGCCGACGCCGGCGAGGGCCTTGCGGATCACGTTGCCCGTGATCGCGACGTCGCGCAGATATTTGCCCCAGCCGGCGACGATGCCGTAGGACGGTGCGTTCTCGATCACGTTTCCGGTCACCGAGGTATCCGCCTCGATGTAGATGCCGACGCCGGCATCGTCGTCCGGCGCGGTGCCGATCGGGCGCTTCGGAACGAGGTTGCGGATGATGTTGCCCTGGACCACCGCGATGCGGCCGCCTTCGTTGAAATTGCAGACGGAGACGCCGACCGCGGCGCCGTCGACCGTGTTGTTGGCGATCACCGCGGCCTCGAACGAAAACTCCGAATAGAGCGCGACCTCGCGAACGTCGCTGACGCTGTTGCCTGTGATGTGGATGTTGGAGGCGGAGTTGCCACGCACTGCGGAGTAATCGCAGTTCCTGATGCGGTTGCCGCGCACGATCACGTTGCCGGCGCGAAAGGCGTTGATGGCGTTGCCGTACTGGCCGGAGCCGCCGGGGCCGGCCTTGATGTTCTCGATGCGGTTGTCGGCAACCAGCGTGCCGTCGTCGCCGATCGCGGTGCGCAGGATCTCGATGCCGTTGTCGTTGGTGCCGAGAATCGTGTTGCGCGAGACGCTGAGGCCCCTGGCGTCGAACGAGACCACCGCCGTCACCATGATGTCAGTGAAGATGTTGCCGGAGATGTCGCCGGACACCTGTTCGAGCCAGATGCCGCTGCCGCCTGAATTCGTGATCTCGCAATCAGTGATGCGCGTGTCGCGCCCACCGAGGACATGGATCAGCCCGCGCCGCGCCGGCAGCGGAATGCTGCCGCCGTCGAAAGTGATGCCGGTGAGGCCGATGGAGTCCGAACCGTCGCTCTGGATCGCCGAGGCGCCGCCGGTGAAGACGAGTTTCGTCGCCCCGCGCACACCGATCAATTGCGCGCCGTTGGGCAGCCGCAACAGCCCGGCGCGATAGACGCCGGGTGGTAGCGCCAGCGGCAGCTGTGCGCGTGCAGCTTCGTCGATCGCGCGCTGCAGCGCGCGGGTTTGATCTTCGCTGCTGCCGGGCCGCACGCCGTATTGTGTGGCATCGCGGCCGAGCAGGGATGTCAGTGGTGCCGCGCGCGCGGCGTCGGCCGGCATGGCGAGCGCGCCCGCGATGCCTGCGGTCGAAGCCCCGATGAGATGACGGCGATTGAGGTCCATGACGCGTCCTCCGGCGGAGGCGGGAGGGCATCCGCGCCGACTAGGTAGCGCAGGGCAGGCGAGGGCGCGGGGATTGTTCGCGGTAGGGTTAAATGTTTACGCAGAGACGGTGCCGTAGGGTAGGCAAAGCGTAGCGTGCCCACGATTTGACGGGAGATGGAACGAGATGGTGGGCACGGCGCAGGGGCGCCTTTGCCCACTCTACGAAGCCGGCGTGTTCCGCCCCTTCCTCGCCAACGCCACCATCTCCATCAGCATCGCTTCCCCCGCATCCACCAGCTCTTCCAGCGTGATCCGCGGCGCACCCTTGCGCCGAACCGCGCCGCTGCGTGCGAGCGAGGGAATGTGGATGAACGCCGCGAGCTGCGGGCCGCCCGCCTTCACGTTCTCGATCGCGCGCCAGCTCAGGTAGTTGCAGAGATAGGCGCCGGCATCGCGCGAGGAGCGCGCATCGATGCCGGTGAGGCGCGCAGCGCGCAGCAGCCTTGCCGTGTGCGGACCGAAATTCATCGCGTCGGCATGGCCGGCGATGCCCCGCTTGCTCGATCGGGTGTTGGCGGCATCGGGCCAGAGCATGGTGACGGCGTTGCGCGCGCGGGTCTCGATCCGCAGGTAAGGCGTGCGCGCGGCGAGGCCGAACATCAACAGCGCATCCGGCTTCACCTTCGCGAGCACGTCAGGCAATTGCCGGTCGACCGCGGCATAGGTGACCGGGAAGATGTGACTGGAGATCGCGACATCGTCGAGTGCCGGACGGCGCAGTTGGGCGAGTCGCGCGACCAGCGGCTGGGTCGGGTTATAGGGGGCACCGGGAAACGGTCCGAAGCCGGAGAGGAGAATGCGGAGCTTTTCGCTCATTTCAGCAACTCCAAGATCTGCTCGGCGGCGAGGGCCGGCGTGAGATGGCCCTCGGCGACCTCGGTCTCGATCTTCCGGACCTTGGTGCGAACCGAGGCCTCGCTGCGCAGCCGCGCCAGCATGCGCTGCTCCAGCATCGACCACATCCATTTCACCTGCTGGTCGCGCCGCCGCGCGGCGAAATCGCCGGACGCATTCATCGCCTTGCGATGGTCTAAAACCTTCTGCCAGAGGTCGGTGATGCCGGTGCCGGCCAGCGCCGAATAGGTGACGACGGGTGGGTGCCAATGCTCGGACCTGGGGCTGAGGATATGCAGCGCGCCGCGATAATCGGCAGCGGTGATGTTGGCGCGCTTGAGATTGTCGCCATCGGCCTTGTTGATCGCGATCATGTCGGCGAGCTCGACAAGGCCCTTCTTGATGCCCTGCAATTCGTCGCCGCCGCCCGGCAGCATCAGCGCGAGGAAGAAATCGGTCATGTCGCAGACCGCGGTCTCGGACTGTCCTATGCCGACGGTTTCCACCAGCACGACGCCGAAGCCGGCAGCCTCGCATAACAGCATCGCCTCGCGCGTTTTCGCGGCGACGCCGCCGAGCGTGCCCGAGGACGGCGACGGGCGGATGAAGGCATCGTCCGAGGCCGACAGCCGCGCCATCCGGGTCTTGTCGCCGAGGATCGAGCCGCCACTGCGAGCCGAGGACGGATCGACCGCGAGCACCGCGACCTTGTGGCCCTGCTCGATCAGATAGGTCCCGAGCACATCGATGGTGGTGGACTTGCCGACGCCGGGCGATCCCGTGATGCCAACGCGGAACGCCTTGCCGGTCTCCGGCAGAAGCCTCTGCACCAGCTCCCGCGCCAGCGCCTGATGGTCGGCGCGCCGGCTCTCCACCAGCGTGATGGCCCGCGCCAGCGCCGCGCGGCTGCCGCCGCGGAGCTCCTTGGCGAGGGTCTTGATGTCGAGCGAGGGCTTCTTCTCAGTCATGCCCCTGCTTTACAATGCCGAGGCGGGGCAGGCGAGGCCCGCCCGCCCGATATCACCGGCTCGTGGCTGCCGCGGCTTGCGGCTGTTTTACCTTGCGCCAGACCCACACCATCACCGGCCACAGCAGCGCGCCGATCGCCATCGCGGCGAGGATCGCTGCGACCGGGCGCTCGAAGAACGGCAGGATACTGCCGTCCGACTTGATCAGCGAGGTCACGAAGGCCTGCTCGACCATGGTGCCCATGACGATGCCGAGCACCATCGCAGCGACGGGATAGCCGTTCGCCTCCATGACGTAGCCGATCACGCCGAAGGCGGCGACGGTGACGACGCCGAACATGTTGTTGCCGATCGCGAACGAGCCGACGGCGCAGCACAGCATGATGATCGGCATGGAGCAGCTTGCCGAAGATGAGGTGGATGGCGAACGGCGACAGCGCGGCGAGCGGCAGCGCCAGCTTCCACTTCGCACCGAGCGCGGTCGAGGTCACGTAGACCATGATCGCCGCGGTGATGATGAAGCCGAGCCGGTCGGCCGCGGCGACGTAAAACAGCAGCAGCGCTGGCGGCAGCAAAGCGCGCAGGCCGTAGAGCTTGCCCTGCGGCGGAGGAGCGGCCGCCTGGCCGTCCTCCAGCGGGATCAGCTCTTCCTCCTCCTCGAAGGAGTGGCCGATCCCGAACACGATCGCGAGCCCGCACAGCGCAAGGCCGCTGCCGATCACGAGCGGAAACACGTTGGGGCCGACCGGCTGACCCGGCACCGGCGGCAGGATGTAGCCGCCATAGGCGGCAGCCGCGCCGAGGACGACGAGAAACGATCCCGTGACGGAGTCGGGAAGACGCATGGGGAGGAGTCCTACAGGAGGTGCGCTCCCTCTCCCCGCTTGCGGGGAAAGGGTTGGGGTGAGGGGGGCTCGCCGCGGGCGAGGTGAGAGTTGGAGGCGTGGAGAGTCCCCCTCACCCGAATTCGAGCAAAGCTCGAATTCGACCTCTCCCCGCACGCGGGGAGAGGTGATGCAGTGAGCGAACCAACCACGTCAGCCAAAGTCATCTCACGCGAGAGCTGTGAAAGGTCACGCCTTGCTCAAGCCCGCCGCTTTCATCGCTTCACCCATCTGGGCGTCGCCCTTGTCCATGAAGCCTGCGAACTGGCCGGCATCGCCCCACACGGTGCCGAAGCCGCGATTGCTCATGAAGTCCTTGAACTCGGCGGACTCGTAGACCTTCTTCAGCGCCGCGGTGAGCTTGGTTGCGATCTCCGGCGGCAGGTTCTTCGGGGCGCCGATGCCGCGCCAGGCGCCGGTCGCATAATCGATGCCCATCGCTTCCTTCAGCGTCGGCACGTCCTTGAAGATCGGGTTGCGCGCGGGCGCCATGATGGCGAGGCTCCTGGCCTTGCCGGCCTCGATGATGGCGCGCGCCTCCGGCACCGAGCAGGTGGTGAGGTCGAGGCCGCCGGCGGCGAGATCCTGCATCGCAGGGGCCGCGCCGTTCGACGGCACCCAGGCGACCTGGTTGGCGGGCAGGCCCATCGCCTGCATCCAGCCGACCAGCGCCAGATGCCAGATGCCGCCCTGGCCGGTGCCGGAGGCCTTGAACTTGCCGGGAGGCGCCGCCTTGATCGCGTCGGCCAGCTCCTTGACCGTCTTGTAAGGGGAGGAGGAGGAGACCTGGATGCCCGGGGGATCCTCGTTCATCAGCGCCAGCGGCGTGTAGCTCTTCGGCGTCAGCTCGGTGAGGCCCTGCCAGTGCATCATCGAGATTTCGACGGTCAGCATGCCGATGGTGTAGCCGTCGGGCTGTGCGGTCGCGATCGCGCTATGGCCGACCACGCCGGAGCCGCCGGTGCGGTTGACCACGTTGAAGGGCTGGCCGAGGTCCTTTTCCAGAAGCGCTGCGACAATGCGCGCGGTCGCGTCGGTTCCGCCGCCTGCGCCCCATGGCACGATCACGGTGACCGGCCGGGCCGGATAGGCTTGTGCGCGTGCGGGCTTGAAGCCGAAAGCGGCGGACGCGGCAACGGCGGCGGTCGAAGCCGCAAAGGTGCGGCGCGAAATCTTGGACATTGAATCTCTCCCAGCGGCGCCCGTGACGTCGGGTGCTCTTCTCAATGTGCCATTCTAGTCGGCTTTGCAGCACCGCCGCAAGGTAGCGCTACCAACGAGATCGCCATGTTGTGTGAAACCATGATGCCCATCGGATGGGCGGTCGGAAATCGGGTGGGTTTTGCTAGCGCAATTCGCCAACCTCTGCGCGTAACGAAAGCCAAAGGCAAGCCACCGATGACCCAAGCCTATTATAGCGCCGTGCTGGACCGCCCGCTGGACGAAGTCTGGTCGCTGATCCGCGATTTCAACAACTATCCCGCTTACATCGACGGCGTGAGCGAGAGCGAGATCGAAGACGACAAGCGCGGGGATGAAGTCGGCGCGATCAGGCGCTTCTGCCATCTCGGAAACTGGATCCGTCAGCGCCTGGTCGATCACTCGGATCGGCAGCACACCCTGACCTATGCCGGTCTCGACGCGCTGCCGTATCCGCAAGATGACGGAAGCCAGACGCCGGCGCCGACACGCTATCAAGGCACCATGCACCTGCGCCCGATCATCGAGGGCGATCGCACCCTCATCGAATGGTCGGTGGCTCTCGATACCGAGCCGGCCGATGCTGCTCGCTGGCAGGCGCTATTCGCATCCTGGATTCCCGATTGGACGGACTCACTTGCGCGGACGCTGGCGCGGTCCAGTTAGCGACCGCTCACGGCTCCCCGGCGTCGCCCTTCGGCCGCGCGCCGCCGAAGATGCGCGCGCCTTCCGCGGTGAGATACGGCTTCAGCGTCTCCCACGGCACGAAGGCGACATACTCGCCTTCGGCGTAGGGGCCGACGGCGTAGGGCGGATAGTGGAAGGTGAGGCCGGAGCTCTTGCCGACCTCGGTTGACGGCGCGAGCGTCACCGCGCCGATCTTGAGCAGGCTCGGCGCGACGCCCTTGAACCATTCGTCGGTCGCGGTCTGGCTGGTGCCGCGCTTCGTTTTCTCGGTGCGGAGCGAGGCGATCACGGCCTTCACCATCACCTTCATCGTCCCCCCGTTATCGGCAGTCCCGGTGAAGAATGGGCGGATCGAGATGCGCTTGCCCTCGGACTTGTCCCACAGGATCGTGTTCACGTCCGAGTTGGGATGCGCGCCGCGGGTGTTCATGTAGTCGTTGCGCAGCACGCTGATGTAGCGGTCGGCGATCACCGAGCGGATCTCGTATTTGCGCTCGAAGTCCCAGCCGCCTTCCCTAGAGGACTGCGGATCGGCTTTGCGCGCGGCGGCAGCTTCGGCGGCATTCTTGTCGAGCCATTTTTTGCCCTCCGCGACGCAATCCGCCGCCAGCGCCGTATCCGCCTTGATCCTGTCGTCGAGGAACATGCGCGCCTCGATGCTCTTGGTCTTGACGGCGGCGTCGGGCTTGGGGTCGGCGGCGTGGGCGGGACCGAACAGCGCGCTGCAAACCGTGGCGACGCCGAGCGCGCGCATGAACATTGGCGCGAAAAACATCACGCAAATTCCTTCTTGTCGGGAAATAGACGGCGAAGCTACTCCGCCGCTTCGCTATGCCCGAGCCGCGCATTCAGCTTGCGGATCAGCTCTTCAGCCGCATCCGCGATCACCGTGCCCGGCGGGAAGATCGCTTCAGCGCCGGCCGCGTAGAGCGCGTCGTAATCCTGCGGCGGCACCACGCCGCCGACGATGATCATGATGTCGTCGCGGCCCTGCTTCTTGAGCGCCGCCTTCAGCTCCGGCACCGCGGTGAGGTGGGCCGCGGCGAGCGAGGAGACGCCGAGGATGTGCACGTCGTTCTCGACCGCCTGCCGCGCGGCCTCATCGGCGGTGGCAAACAGCGGCCCGATGTCGACGTCGAAGCCGATGTCGGCAAACGCGGACGCGATCACCTTCTGGCCGCGGTCGTGGCCGTCCTGGCCGATCTTGGCGACGAGGATGCGCGGGCGGCGGCCCTCGGCCTCCTCGAAGGCGTCGATCAGCGCCTGAACCTTCTCGACCTGATTGCCCATGCTGGACGCCTCCCGCTTGTAGACGCCGGTGATGGATTTGATTTCGGCGCGGTGCCGGCCGAACACTTTCTCCATTGCGTCAGAGATTTCGCCGACGGTCGCCTTGGCGCGCGCCGCGTCGATCGCGAGCGCGAGCAGATTGCCATTGCCTTCGCCGGCCGAGCGCGTCAGCGCAGCGAGCGCGGCATCGACGTCCTTCTGGTTGCGCTCGGATTTCAGCCGCGTCAGCTTGTCGATCTGCAGGCGGCGGACATTGGTGTTGTCGACCTTGAGGATGTCGATCGGCGCCTCGTCGGTCGGCTTGTACTTGTTGACGCCGATCACCGCCTGCTTGCCGGCGTCGATCCGCGCCTGCGTCTTGGCGGAGGCCTCCTCGATGCGCAGCTTCGGCAGGCCGGCCTCGATGGCCTTCGCCATGCCGCCGAGCTCCTCGACCTCCTGGATGTGGCCCCACGCCTTCGCCGCGAGGTCGCGCGTCAGACGCTCGACGTAATACGAGCCGCCCCAGGGATCGATGATCCGCGTGGTGCCGCTCTCCTGCTGCAGGAACAGCTGGGTGTTGCGGGCGATGCGCGCCGAGAAGTCGGTCGGCAAGGCGAGGGCCTCGTCGAGCGCATTGGTGTGCAGCGACTGGGTGTGGCCCTGGGTCGCCGCCATCGCCTCCACCGTCGTGCGCATCACATTGTTGAAGACGTCCTGCGCGGTCAGCGACCAGCCCGAGGTCTGGCTATGCGTGCGCAGCGACAGCGAGCGTGGGTCTTTGGGGTTGAAGGGCTTGAGCAGCTTCGCCCAGAGCAGGCGCGCGGCGCGCAGCTTGGCGACTTCCATGAAGAAGTTCATGCCGATCGCCCAGAAGAACGACAGGCGCGGCGCGAAGCGGTCGACGTCGAGACCTGCAGCTAGGCCGGCGCGCAGATATTCGACGCCGTCGGCGAGCGTATAGGCGAGCTCGAGATCCTGCGTCGCGCCGGCCTCCTGCATGTGATAGCCGGAGATCGAGATCGAATTGTATTTCGGCATCTTTTGCGAGGTGTACGCAAAGATGTCCGAGATGATCCGCATCGAAGGCGCGGGCGGATAGATGTAGGTGTTGCGCACCATGAACTCTTTCAGAATGTCGTTCTGAATGGTGCCCGAGAGTTTCTCCGGCGGCACGCCCTGTTCCTCGGCGGCGGCGACGTAGAGCGCGAGGATCGGCAGCACCGCGCCGTTCATGGTCATGGACACGCTCATCTGGTCGAGCGGAATCCCCGCGAACAGCGTGCGCATGTCGTAGATGGAATCGATGGCCACACCGGCCATGCCGACGTCGCCGCCGACACGCGGATGATCGCTGTCATACCCGCGATGGGTGGCGAGATCGAAGGCGACGGAAAGGCCTTTCTGGCCGGCCGCGAGGTTGCGGCGGTAGAACGCGTTGGAATCCTCCGCCGTGGAGAAGCCGGCATATTGCCTGATAGTCCAGGGCTGGTTGACATACATGGTCGGGTAGGGCCCGCGCAGGTAAGGCGCGATGCCGGGATAGGTCTCGAGGAAATCGAGCCCGGCAAGATCGGCCTCGTCATAAGCGGGCTTCACCAGAATGCCCTCGGGCGTCAGCCAAGGCTCGGCGCTGCCTGACGGTGCAGCGGTGGCGGCACGCTCGAAGGCGACGTCTGCGAAGTTCGGTATACGGCTCATGCGTGCAATCCTCGCCCGAAGAACGCTCCGGCGACCAGTCCAGATATCATGCCGATAGCAGAATAAAGCTCAAGGGAATGCGGCTGATTGGGCAATACGCCCAGCGCAATCCAGAGCCAAGTGATGACGGCCCCGCCGGCCGCGCCGATCAGCGGAAACGCGAGCTGCGCCAGCATCGGCCGGCCCCTCAGGAACGGATAGGCCAGCGGAAACAGCCCTAGCGTGACTGGGGCAGCCAGCACCGCCGCCAGTACGAGAGCAATCAGCAGGATCGGAAAGATGATCACCGCGATCAGCGAGAACGGGAAACTCACGATGACGCCGAACATCGTCCCGGTCAGCGCTGCCATTACCGTAGCGATCGCGCCGAGACCCATCATTCCAGAAGTTTCAGTTGCGCGCATGCTGTCCTTGAACTGACCTGTCATGACATTCGCAAGATTGTCTGCATCTTTGCCTCAATCATGATCCGGATGCTGATGGCTGACGATCGTCGCCATCTTCTCCGGTCCGTAATTCTGTTGCGTGGTCTGGCTCGGCAGATTGGCGATGCCCACCACCCAGCCGAGGCGGGATTCGGTGCCGAACTGTCGTGTCGGAATGATCTGGTCAGGACGGTCGAACGCGCCGGTCATGATCTCGATCCGGTCGCCGCCGATGCGGCCGAAGCTCAGCGGCGTGCCGCAACCGGCGCAAAAGCCGCGTTCGGCGATGGTGGAGGAGCGGAAGAACGACGGCTGCCCCTTGGTCCAGGCAAAGTCCGTCTTGTTGATGTCGGCAAAAGACGCGAACGGCGCGCCGGCTGCCTTCTGGCACATGCGGCAGTGGCAGATCGAAATCCTGGTTGGCGCCGTCGTGACGCCAAAGCGCACGGCCCCGCATTGGCAGCCGCCGGTGAGAACTGGTTTGCCTGGTTCGGTCATTTCTGTTCCATCCGTCGATAGGCGTCTTGTAGCGTGGCAAGCGCATCGCCTCCGGCGAAGACAAAACCCGTGACGCCAGCGGCCCGCAGCGCCGCCTCGGTCTCGCTCGGGCGGCCTGCCAGATAGATATGTCGCCCGCCGGCCGTTTGCAGGGCCTTCGCTGCAGCTTCGGCGTGTTCCGCATAGACCTTGTCGCTGGAACAAAGACAGGCAAGCTCGGCGCCCGAGGCCTTGAACGCTGCCACCACCTTGGCCGCATCGGCAAAGCCCTCGCTATCGAGGGCTTCGATGCCGCCGGCTTCGAAGAAGCTCTTGGCAAAGGTCGCGCGCGCCGTGAAATCGGCGGCCGTGCCGAGATTGGCCAGGAACACTTTCGGCCGGGAGCCCCGCGCCTTCAGCGCCGCGTCGGATTTGTCACGCAGCGCCTCGAACGGTTCCGCCAGCCGGATCGGCGGCAGCGGATCGAACTTGTATTTCTGCTCGCCGTACGGTGCCAGCTCGACCGGCGTCGCTTTCAGCACCGCGGTCTCGCTCTCGTGCAGGTTCGGAAACTCGCTGGCGCCGGTCAGCACGTCGCGACGCTTTGCGATGTTGGCGTCACGCGCTTTTCGCGCGGCCGCGACCTTGCCCTGAAACAGGCCTTGCTGAAGCGCGGCAAACGCACCGCCGGCTGTCTCGCTCTCCTGGAATAGGGTCCAGGCCGCCTCACAAAGCTGCGTGGTCAGCGTCTCGATGCCGCCTGCCCCGGCCGCGGGATCAGAGACCTTGGCGAGGTTGCTCTCTTCCAGCAGCATGAGCTGCGTATTGCGCGCCACGCGGCGCGCGAACGGATCGGGCAGGCCGAGGGCCAGCGTATGCGGCAGCACGGTGATCGCGTTGGCGCCGGCCAGCCCCGCCGCGAATGTCGCGATGGTCGCGCGCAGCATGTTCACGTAAGGGTCGCGCTGCGTCAGCATGCGCCAGGCCGTGTCGGCGGCGATGAACAGCGGTTTGGGCGTGAGCCCGCACGCTGTCTCGATGCGCGCCCACAACAGCCGCAGCGCGCGGAATTTCGCCATGGTCAGGAACTGGTCGGCATCCGCGGCGAGCCGCGCATAGACCATGCCTTGCGCGGCTTCGAGCGGAATGCCGGCGCCTTCGATCGCGCGCAGATAAGCGACGCCGCAGGCGAGCACGAAGGCAAGCTCCTGCACCTCGGAGCCGCCGGCATCGTGGATCACGCGTCCGTCGGCGGACGCGAACGGTCCCTTGAAGCCGAGCCCGGCGAGGCCCTTGATCGCGCCGGTGACGGCAGGGGCGATCTCCTCCCAGGTATAGGGACTGTGGCCCCACACCGCGCCCGCCGCGAGCGGATCGAGCCCGAAGCGGATGTTGCAGGCGGCGGGATCGAGGCCGCTGCTCTTCACATATTCCGCGACATGGATCGCGGCCATCCGCGATTGCGGTCCGATCTGAAGCTCGAGGCCGATGCCGGCATCGAGATGGATGTCCTTCAAGACTCTTGCGATGGCTTCGGCCGAAGGTTCCAGACCGAACCCGTGAGCGCCGCTGCCGCCGGCGAACACCAGCGCGAGCCCGGTCGCGCCGTTCTCCAGATCCTGCAACGCCTGTGCATTCGCGAGCGCCGCGTCGGGATGGTCGATCCGCTGGATGATTTGCCAGGGTGCGGCGGCTGGTCGACCCACGACGGGCGCGACACCCTTGGCGCGCGGATAGAGCGGATCGATCTTGAGGCCGTCATAGGTCTTGCCGACCAGCTTCTCGAACGGCGCGCCCTTCAGAACGCCGTCGACCAGCTTGCGCCAATCCTCGACGGTCGTCTTGGGAAAATCGGCCGCCAGCGGCAGGTCGTCAGTCACGGAGGTCATGCGGCCAAGGGCTCCCAAACGTATCGTTATTCGCAGGCGAAATTGCCACGGCGGGCCGCCCCTGCAAACGGTTGTTTTTGGTTAACCGGTATCCGGAAGCCGCTCAATGCCTTGCGTCGAGACGCTGGCGAGCCCGTCACGCACTGGAATGCCCGAAATCACGCGGTCGGGTGCAATCTCGGCCAGCGGCACCAGCACGAAAGCGCGCTCGAACAGGCGCGGATGCGGCAAGGTCAGGTCCGGCTTCTGCAAGCTGACATCGTCATAGGCGATCATGTCGAGATCGAGCGTGCGCGGACCCCAGCGCCGCTCCTTGTCCCGAGTGCGGCCGAATTTCTGCTCGACCTTCTGCAGCACGAACAGCAGCGCGTGCGGATCGAGGTCGGTCTCGATCTCGATGCAGGCATTGATGAAGGGCGCCTGGTCCTCGTCGCCCCACGGCGGCGTGGCATAGTCCGAGGACCGCGCGATCAGGGCACCTTGCGCCATGCCGCAGATATGGGCGATCGCCTTCTTGAATGTCGTGCGGACATCGCCGACATTGCCGCCGAGCGCGATCAGCACGCTTGCCATTTATGGATGCCGTGAGCGCGTCAGCATGATGCCGACGTCGTCGAAGATCGCGGCGATCGGCGCGTGCGGCTTGTGCACGGTGACCTTCACGGCACGGATGCGCGGAAAGTGCGACAGGATGGCGTCGGCCACCGCGCCGGCCGCGCGCTCCAGCAGCTTGTAATTGGTGTTCTTGAACGCCGCCGTCGTGGTCGCGACGACGTCGGCGTAGGACACGGTATCGGCGAGCCGGTCGCTGCGCGAGGGCTCCGACAGGTCGGTATAGAGTTCGAGATCGATGACGAAGCGCTGGCCGACTTCGGTCTCGTGATCCATCACGCCGTGGCGGGCGTGGATCGACAGGCCGGTGACGAAGATCGTATCGGTCATTGCTTGCCCTCGATTGCGTTCGCCACCCGCAGCGCCTGCAAGGTCTCGGCGACGTCATGGGTCCGGATGATCTTTGCGCCGCGTTGCGCGGCGATCAGGTGCGCGGCGATCGAGCCGGCGAGCCGGTCCTTCGGCTCCGATGGCGACACCGAGGCGATGAAGCGTTTTCGCGAGGCACCGACGAGGATCGGCAGGCCGAACATCTCGAATTCGCGCAAGCGCGCCAGCGCGGTCATGCTCTGCTCCGCAGTCTTGCCGAAGCCGATGCCGGGATCGAGCACGATCTTGTCGCGCGCGATGCCGGCCTTTGCGGCGATATCCAGCGAGCGCAGGAAGAACGTCTTCATGTCCGTGATGACGTCGATGGCGGGATCGGCGTCGTCGCGGTTGTGCATGACGATGACGGGAACGCCTCTCGCGGCCACCAGCGGCGCCATGGCGGCGTCGCGTTGCAGGCCCCAGACGTCGTTGGCGATCGCCGCGCCCTGGTCGAGCGCGTAGGCCACCACCTCGGCCTTCATGCTATCGATCGACACCGGCACGCCGAGCGCGACCACGCCCGCCAGCACCGGCTTCAGCCGGGCGAGCTCGTCGTCCGCCGTGACGGCCTTCGCGCCCTTGTAGGGCCGGGTGGATTCGGCGCCAATATCGATGATGTCGACGCCATCCGCGATCATCGCCCGCGCCCGTGCGAGCGCCTGCTCGGGCGCGATGAACTCGCCGCCATCGGAAAAGGAATCCGGGGTGATGTTGAGCACGCCCATCACCGCCGGGATCGGTCGTTCCAGCAGTTTCCGCAGCGCATCTGGCCCGGCCGAGCCGGCCGGCGGGACGGATGGGGAGGGCGAGGCATTCATGCCGCCCGCTTTGCGCGGTCGGGGAGGGGGAGTCAAGACGGGATGGGGCAGCACAACCCTGGTCTGAGACCGTCACCCTGAGGCGCTCGCCTCTTCGGCGAGCCTCGAAGGGCGACGGCCCGGCTCTCTCCGTGCGGATGTGGCGGTGGCCGTGCATCCTTCGAGGCTCTCCACGGGACGCTTTGCGTCCCGTGTTTCGCACCTCAGGATGACGGAGAGAGCAAGTGAACTAATACGTGATCTTCGGCTGCAGCTTCTTCGCCTTGGCGATGATGTCGCCGACCGACTTCTCGGAAGGCAGGATGCGGAGCAGCTTCTTCTTTTCGTTGGCGTCGCGCATGCTCTGGGCGAGCCTTGCCGGATTCCGATAGGCGAGCTCGCGCACGGTGGTGACGCCGGCGGCGCGGACCAGGCCGACCTTGGCCCGACCCATGCCGGGAATACGCATGTAGTCGGAGACGTTGGCCCATTCCAGCAGCAGCTGCTCGCTGATGCCGGTCTTGGCGGAAAGCGCCTTGCGGCCCTTCACCGTGCCGGCCGCCTCGAGCAGCCCGTCGGTGGTGCGGATGCCCTGCGCCTTCAACTTGTTGGCGGCAAAGACCGACAGGCCCTCAATCTCGGAGATCGGATATGTCATGATACTCGATATGAATTGCCAAAGCTTCAGGCGAACTGGCTGAGGCCCGGCGTCCCCGCAACGATCTTGCCCATCTGATCTGCTCCGATTTTGTCTCGGCCGAAGCGGAAAAGTTCACGGGCGACGTTTTGAATCTCCGACATGCCAAGTCCGAGGCCCATCAGGCGCGTGCCGACAGCCATCAAGCCGCCGCCCATCAGCCGCGATAGTCCGCCGCCGCTCCTGGATGCCTCGATCGCGGCTTCCGCTCCGGGGATCTGATCGATCAGGGCCTGCACGCTGTCGGAAGGACCCTCGTTGCGGAGGAAGCCCAGGATGATGCCGACGCTCTTTTCAGCGACAGCACTATCTATGCTGGCGTTTGTCGCCAGCCGCCCGATCAGCTCGTCCATAAGGCCCGCCCCTCAGCCGGTTTGCTTTCCGGAGTATTTCTTTCGAAAATGATCTTGAGCCGGTGTGATGTGAAATTCAAGCGATGAACGCACGCGTCGTCGCGATTCACCTTCGAACGCGCGAAAAGTGTTGCAGCGATGCAAGAGCGGAGTTGGAATCGGCGAAAAATTGCCGCGTTGCGAACGCCTCGTTCCTACTTTCGGCTGATGTCGTCCGTCCGTTTCCGACTATGTCGCATGTTCGGCCGTGTTGAACCGTTTTAATCGGCGCGCAACATGCGTTAAACTACGGAACTGGTGCATTTGAGTTTCAATACGCGAAACCCGGCAGAGAGATCAGAGAGAATAATGACCGCACAGGACAGCAAGCTCGGCGATACCGACGACAAGATCTTCGTCGGCAAGGGAGACGAGCAGGCATGGCTGACGCTGGCGCTCGCCAATCGCCACGGCCTCGTCACGGGTGCAACCGGAACCGGCAAGACCGTGACGCTGCAAGTGATGGCGGAAGGATTTGCACGCGCCGGTGTTCCGGTCTTCGCGGCGGACATCAAGGGCGACCTCTCCGGCATCTCCGAGGTTGGCGAGGCCAAAGACTTCATCCTCAAGCGCGCTTCCGAAATGGGGCTGAATTTCCAGCCCGACCAGTTCTCGACAGTGTTCTGGGACGTGTTCGGCGAGCAGGGCCACCCGGTGCGCGCGACCGTCACGGAAATGGGGCCGCTTCTGCTCGCGCGCATGCTCGACCTCAACGACGTGCAGGAAGGCGTGCTCAACGTCGCCTTCCGCGTCGCTGACGACAACGGGCTGACCCTCATCGACATGAAGGATCTGCGCGCACTGCTCGACGCCATCGTGCCCGATAGCGCGAAGAAGGGAGCGGACGCGGGGGAGGATCCGCTCGCCGCCATCCGCAAGGCCGCGCAGGGGTTCGGCAACGTCACCAAGGCCACCGTCGGCACCATCCAGCGCCAGCTGCTGGTGCTGGAGAACCAGGGCGGCACCAAATTCTTCGGCGAACCGGCGCTGACGCTGAAGGACTTCATGAAGACCGACCGCGACGGCCGCGGCATGGTCAACATCCTGGTCGCCGACAAGCTGCTGCAGAACCCCAGGCTTTACGCGACATTCCTGCTGTGGATGTTGTCGGAGCTGTTCGAGGAGCTGCCCGAGGCCGGCGATCTGCCCAAGCCAAAGCTCGTGTTCTTCTTCGACGAGGCGCATCTGCTGTTCAACGATGCGCCCAAGGCGCTGATGGACAAGATCGAGCAGGTGGTCCGCCTGATCCGCTCCAAGGGCGTCGGCGTCTACTTCGTGACGCAAAACCCGGTCGACGTCCCCGACCGCGTGCTCGGACAGCTCGGCAACCGGGTGCAGCACGCGCTGCGCGCCTTCACCCCGCGGGACCAGAAGGCGGTCGCCGCTGCGGCCCAGACCTTCCGGCCCAACCCGAAGCTCGACACCGCCAAGGTGATCATGGAGCTCGGCAAGGGCGAAGCGCTGGTGTCCTTCCTCGAAGGCAACGGCACGCCGGCGATGGTGGAGCGGGTGCTGATCCGGCCGCCGTCGGCTCGCATCGGGCCGATCACGCCGGACGAGCGCAAGGCGATCATGGCTGCGAGCCCGGTGAAGGGCAAATACGACACCGCGGTCGATGAAGAGTCCGCTTACGAGATGATCCAGAAGCGCATCGCCGGC
This sequence comes from Bradyrhizobium sp. SBR1B, assembly GCF_014198205.1. Classification (NCBI taxonomy): domain Bacteria; kingdom Pseudomonadati; phylum Pseudomonadota; class Alphaproteobacteria; order Hyphomicrobiales; family Nitrobacteraceae; genus Bradyrhizobium; species Bradyrhizobium sp. SBR1B. The sequence continues at coordinate 338,419 of NZ_JACIHC010000006.1, read as the reverse complement.
ACAGCGGCCACAGCGGACGGCCCGGCTGGCGGAAATGGCGGCGGCCTTCTCGGCCAGATCGGCTCGATCGTCGGCACTATCTTCGGCACCAACGTCAAGCGCGGCCGCCTGTCGACCGGCCAGGTCATTGCGCGGGACGTGACGCGATCGGTCACCAACCAGGTGATCGGCGGGATGGCCGCCAATATCGGCAAGTCTGTCGGCGGCCAGCTCGGCGGCTCGATCGGCCGCACGCTGGTCCGCGGCGCGCTCGGCGGATTGCTGCGGCGGTAGGCGGGCCGCTTTGGGCAATTCCGCTTGCCCCAAAAGGTCGTGGACGCCCAGGCCTTCGCCGCGCCGAAGCGGCTTCGGCCGCGCAGGCGGGACAAGCCCGGCCATGACGCTGTGAAAGCTCAAGTACTCTGCTAGTCACCTCATGTGCCGTTGCCCGAGGCCGCCAACGGTACAATTTCAGGTGAGGGGCTCTCCAAGCCTGCGCCGGTCTGCTACGTCCTGTTCGCCGCCGCACAGGACCACCCCGTGACCCTGCCCGCCCCGTTAGCCAAGCCTGACGCGCCCAGACGCCTGTCGCTGCGCGCGCCGCTGGACCTGCTGTTTCTGTTCTGCTGCGCCCTGCTCACCGCCGACGTGCTCGTTCCCGAGATCTTCGGCAGCGGCAAGACCAAGGATTACCCGCTGTGGTTGTGGGCCGGGCAACAGGTCCTGCAGGGTGAGCCACTCTATCCCGCCACGGCCGTCGAGTATTTCGAGTTCATCTATCCGCCGCTGCCGGCGATCCTGCTGGCGATCCCGAGCTGGTTCGGCAAGATCCCGCTCTATGTCGTCCTGTCGATCCTGAATGCCGTGGCGTGGTGGTACACCGGGACGTTCTGCCAGGTCATGGCCGGCTCGGGGCGCAGCCCCGGCCGCTGGCTGGAGGCGCTGCCTGCCGTCGTCACCGTGCCGTTCGTGTTCGACATGTTCGACCTCGGCCAGCCGAACCTCGTCCTGCTGGCCATGATGCTCTACGGTTTCTGGAGCTTGCGGCATCAACGTCCCTGGCTAGCGGGCTTCATGTTCGCGCTCGCCGCTGCCATCAAGGTGTTTCCGATCGCGGTCCTGCCGTATCTGGTCTGGCGGCGAAAATGGGCGGCGGCCGCCGGCACGGTCGCCTTCACCGGCATCCTTCTCTATGTCGTGCCGGCGCCGATCCGCGGCTTCGAGCGCAACGCGGCCGAGCTTGCGACCTGGTATCAGGGCATGGTCGGAACGAGCTCGGAAAAGGGCTTTGGCCAGCGTGACGAGCAGAACTGGTCGTGGGTCAACCAGTCCCTCATCGCCGTCACGCACCGCCTGGTCCGTCCGATCAACTTCAATCTGGAGGATCCCGGCAAGCCGCCGCGCACGATGAACATCATCGACGTCGATTACAGGACGGCGAACTGGATCGTGCTGGTGCTGTCGGCCTTGCTCGGGCTCGGCTTCGTCGCGATCATGCCGCAGCAAGCGCGGCGAACGGCGCGCTCGGATGCCGAGGAGCTCGCCATCCTGTTCTGCCTGATCACGGTGGCCTCGCCTTTGGCTCGGCAATACTACTTCATGTGGCTGTTCTTCCCGATGACGGTGCTGATGCATCGCGCCGCCTTCGACGAGCGGCCGAATGTGCGTCTCGGAACCTGGCTCGCCCTCGGCGCAGCCGGAATTCTCATGCTGCTGGCGCTGCCGTGGTTTCCAACTGTCCTCCAGGCTTGGGGCAACAATCTCCTCGCGACCGCCGTTCTTGCAGGTAGTCTTGCATGGCACATCCGGCATCCGCCCGTTGCGGCTGGCTCCGAGCCCGCGACGGCGCTAAAACCCGGTACCTCTTGAGACTCGAACGTCAGGACCAACGACCATGGCCAATGCGCAGCTTCAATCCGTGCTCGACCACATCGACAAGGATTTCGACAACAGCCTGGAGCGCCTGTTCGCGCTGCTCCGGATCAAGTCGATCTCCGCCGATCCGGCCTTCGCCGGGGATTGCAAGGCGGCGGCCGAGCATCTCGCCAAGGATATCGCGAGCCTCGGCGTCGCCACTGAAGTGAGGCCGACCGCGGGCCATCCCGCCATCGTCGGCAAGACCGGGGCCGGTGGGCGGCCGCATGTGATCTTTTACGGCCATTACGACGTGCAGCCGGTCGACCCGCTCGATCTCTGGCACCGTCCGCCGTTCGAGCCCGTCGTCACCGACCATGCCGACGGCCGCAAGATCATCGTCGCGCGCGGCGCCGAGGACGACAAGGGCCAGGTGATGACGTTCGTCGAAGCCTGCCGCGCCTGGAAGAAGGTGACGGGCTCGCTGCCGGTCGACATCACCTTTCTGATCGAAGGCGAGGAGGAGGTCGGCTCGAAGAACTTCGTGCCCTTCATCGAGGCCAACAAGGACGAATTCAAAGCCGACTACGTGCTGGTCTGCGACACCGGCATGTGGGACCGCAACACGCCGGCGATCACGACCTCGCTGCGCGGCCTGCTCTATGAGGAGCTGAAGATCACCGCCGCCAATCGCGACCTGCATTCCGGCGTGTTCGGCGGCAGCGCGATGAACCCGATCCGGGTGCTGACGAAAATTCTGGGCGGCCTGTTCGACGACGACAACCGCATCACCATTCCCGGCTTCTATGACGGCGTGAAGGATCTGCCGCCTGATATCCTGGAGCAGTGGAAGAAGCTCAATCTGACGCCGGAGATGTTCCTCAAGCCGATCGGCCTGTCGATCCCGGCCGGCGAGAAGGGGCGCCTCCTGATCGAGCAGGCCTCATCGCGCCCGACCTGCGACGTCAACGGCATCTGGGGCGGCTATATCGGCGAGGGCTCCAAGACGGTGATCCCGTCGCATGCTTCAGCCAAGGTCTCGTTCCGCCTGGTCGAAGGGCAGGACCCGCAAAAGATACGCAAGGCCTTCCGCGACTACGTGACGGCGCGCATTCCCGGCGACTGCAAGGTCGAGTTCGGCGACCATTCCGCCGCGCCCGCCGTCGCGCTCGACTGGAACATGAAGCCGCTCGCCGCCGCCAGCAAGGCGCTGACGGAGGAATGGGGCAAGGAGACCGTCCTGATGGGCTCCGGCGCCTCGATCCCGATCGTCGCCGACTTCAAGCGCACGCTTGGCCTCGACTCGCTGCTGGTCGGTTTCGGATTGGACGACGACAACATCCATTCACCGAACGAGAAGTACGATTTGAGAAGCTTCCAGAAAGGCATCCGCTCCTGGGCAAGGATTCTCGCGGCGCTAGCGGAGGTGAAGTAGCGCGAGCTGCCGTAGGGTGGGCAAAGGCGCAAAGCGCCGTGCCCACCATCTCTAAGTAATTGCGAAAGAACGTGGGCACGCTGCGCTTTGCCCACCCTACGGCTCTGTTGTCGTGGCGGCCACCGGCCCAAAATAAAAACGCCGCCCGGAATTGGGCGGCGTTTCATTCCAAAAGGCGTAGAGGTTAGTTGGGAGCTACCCTACACCAAATCCCGAAAATCTCAAGACCGGTAGCCCGGGAGCTCGCGGTCGAGCTTGCGCAGCAGCGGCGGCCACACGAGGTTGGTGGCGCGCAGCTCGGCGCGGTCGCGGTTGGCGAGCAGCTCGGTGTTCTTGTCGATCGCGGTATCGTCGACCGGGTAGACCGGCGTGCCGAGCGCGCGCGTGCGCACCTGCATCGAGCAGGCGCGCTCGAGGTGGTACATGCGCTCGAAGGCGGAGGCGACCGAGCGACCGACGGTGAGCGTGCCGTGATTGCGCAGCAGCATGTGGTTGTGGTCGCCGAGATCCTTCTGCAGCCGCGGCCGCTCGTCGTGATCGAGCGCGATGCCTTCATAGTCATGATAGGCGAGGTCGTGGGTGACGAGCTGGGCGGTCTGGTTCAGCGGCAGCAGGCCTTCAGCGCTGCTCGACACCGCGGTGCCGTCGAGCGTGTGGAGATGCAGCACGCAGATCGCGTCCTCGCGCACCTCGTGGATCGCCGAATGGATGGTGAAGCCCGCCGGGTTGATGCTGTATTCGCTCTCGGAGAGCTGGTTGCCGTGCAAATCGACCTTGACGAGGCTCGAGGCCGTGATCTCGTCGAACATCAGCCCATAGGGATTGATGAGAAAATGATGGTCGGGGCCGGGCACGCGCGCGGAGATGTGGGTGTCGACCAGATCGTCCCAACCGTACAGCGCGACAAGGCGGTAGCAGGCGGCGAGATTGACCCGTTGCTGCCACTCGGCCTCCGTCATATCAGACGGCACTTCCTTCAGGCGCGCTTCCGCTGGCGACATGGCTGATCTCTCCGAACATCGTTGTTGCGGGGAGGGAGCGTAGTACCGCTCGTGGCAAGCAGCAAGGCGCGACAAGCGCGCGGCAGTCAAGCGTAGCCCGCATGAGCGGAGCGACATGCGGGACCGCTCTGAGAGGGATCCCGGATGTCGCTTCGCTCATCCGGGCTACGGGAGAAGAATATTACGGCGCCGGGATCGAGAGCAGGCTGGAAATACTGCGGCCGCGGATGTCGTAGACGCGGGCGAACACCACGTCGTCGCGCTTGATCTCGACCATCACGGGCGCGGTGAGTCCCTTGCAGTAGAACTCGCCGAGCGTCATCGCGAAATCGGCCGCGTTGGAATCCCAGCCGATGGTGAAGTCGGGCCCGAGCGCGACTTGGGCGGGGCGCTGCGGACCGCAGACCGCGACCTTCCATTTGCGATTGGTCGGCGGCACTTCCTGGCGTTCGACGATCTGCTCGCGCAGCTCATCCGAGGCCTGCTTCAGCGCGAGGCCCCAATAGTCCAGCATGAAGCGGTCGTCGGCGCCGCGCACGGTGCCGGCGATGTGGTTGAAGTGGGTGTACTGATAGGGATGCAGCCGGATCATCTCGGCGAGCGAGAGCGCGAGGCCAAAGCAGAACGTGGCGAGCACGACCGGCTGCCAGGTGCGGTGATTGGCGCGCAGGCGCTCCATGGCCCACGCGAAGGCGACGCCGCCGAGCACCGCCATCGGCGGGATCACGAACACGAAATGGCGGATGCCGTTGTACAGCGCCGGCCGCTTCACCATCGCGATCGCGAGCGGCAGGGTCGCGGCCAGCGTCAGCATCAGCATGATGGTCTTGCGCCGCGCCGGAACCTCGCGGCGCGGCAGCATGGCGAAGGTGCTGACCACGGCGCCGGCCATCAGCACCAGCATCACCTCGGGCAGTTGCAGCGCGAACAGCGTCGGCAGATAGGACCAGGGCATGTCGGGCACGGACACGATCGCACCGTCGAACATCTCCTTCCACGGCTTCTCGAAGAAGTGCGAGAAGTAGGTCAGCGCCTCGAAGGGATTGCCGGGCTCCATGATCGACCACGGCCAGATCAGGCCCATCACGAGGTAGCCGAACGCGAGGCCAGGCAGCAGCACATAGACGACATGGGCGAAGCGGCGGACCGACTCGCGCAGGCCCTCGCTGCGCAGTTCCTCCAGGAACAGCGGGATGAAGCCGAGCACGGCGTAGACCAGCGCAAGCCCGCCGAGAACGCGGCAGCCCAGCGAAAGGCCGGCACCCAGGCCGACGATCAGGATCGTGCGCGGCGACGGCTTGGGATATTCCTCGGCGAGCCGGACCAGGCCGAGCATCAGGATGATCATGGCCACCGCGAAGGGCGCATCCTTCGGATTCATGAACATGTGGCCGTAGAAGATCGGGCACAGCGCGAGCAGCAGCAGCGAGGCAAGACCGGCAAGGGGTCCGCCGATGCGGCGGCCGAGCCGCCACGTCACCGCAAGTCCGACCACGCCGACAATGGCGCCGACCAGTCGTCGCGTCTCGAACAGCTCGAGCGGAATGATCTTGTGCAGGAGGGCCGCGACCATGTCGAAGCCGCCGCCATACATGTAGAGATTGGCGAAGGAGAGCGCCGCGGTGTCCTTGAAGCCGGAACCGAACATGCGCAGCAGCAAATCGGCATATTCAGCGTGGGTGTAGTCGTCCCAGCCGAGGCCGTAGTCGCGGAACGTCAGGCCCGCAATGACCGCGACCGCGGCCAGCACCAGCATGGCGAGATCGTCGCAAGTCCGTTCGACCGAGCGCCGCAGAGGCGTGTCGATCGCCGCAGTCGTGATGGATGTCATGGCTATCGGTGCCCCGGAATCCCCTCTTGGCCCTGCTGGTGCGCGCGGGTCTCAACCCCGGACTCCCTATAGCGCAGTTCCATTACCAAGTAATTGGGCATTACGGCTAAATTCCTGATGCGACGCAGCAATTCCGGTTACTTGAGAGCAGTCTAAGCAGTAGCGAGCCGTAGCTGAAGGGAATGTGAATAAGTCCCTGATTTCCTTCCCTTTAGGAACGCTACCGACAATTCCTCGTTGGCGTGGAACACCGGATGACGGTATCGTGGCGGAGCGGTTGTCGCGTGTGGATGGCGACCGGGGGTGAGTTCGATGAATCTGGCATTGTTGATCGCGGGGATTTTCGCCGTCGTGGCGGGCTTCCTTTCGATCCTGTTTGGCTTCTCCGTCAGGGAGTTCAGCCTCGGCAGCCCCCTCATAATCTCGGGCACGATCGCCGTCTGCTCCGGATTGTTACTGGCCGGCCTCTATGTCGTGGTCACGGAACTGAAGGGCCTCGCGCGCCGGCTGGCCGGTGCGCCGTCCGAGGTTCGGGTCAGGCCTGTGCTGCCGGGCCTCGCCGCATCCGGGCCGGGCCTTGCCGTGCCTGGCGCTGCTGCGCCCGAGCCGCCCGCTGCGGCGGCAAGGGGCGAGGCAAGGATCGAGCCGCCACCGTCGCCGCCGCCCGCCGCAGGCCCGCCGCCGTGGCAGAGCGAAGCCGCCGCGCGCGAGCGTCCGCGTGTCGAGACGCCGCCGGTGCCGGAAGCTCCAACGCCGCCCGCGGCTCCGGAAGCGCCGCGCCGGCGCAACCTGTTGTTCGCCTCGACCTCGCGCAAGGAACGGGAGCGTGCGGAGGCGAAGGCCATCGAGGACGCGCCGCCGCAGCTCCCTGCGGAGCTCGGTGAGGCCCTGGATACTCCGCCTGCAAGCTTTGACGACGCCTGGCCGAAGCCGGACCGCATGCGTCCGCCGGAGCCGCCGGCTGCCTTGCGCCGGCCGCCGCAGCGCTCGCCATCGACCTTTGCGGAGGCCGCTCCGCCGCCTGCGCCCGAGCCGCCGCCGCCCCCACCGCCGCCTGTCGAGCAGCCGCCCGTCACCGTGCTCAAATCCGGAATCGTCGACGGCATGGCCTATTCGCTCTATTCCGACGGCTCGATCGAAGCGCAGATGCCGGAGGGCATGATGCGCTTTGCCTCGATCGACGAGCTGCGCGCCCATCTCGACCAGCGGTCCTGAGCTCTGCCGCGCAGAACTAGAGCGCCGTTGTCGCCACCGTGTCGGTCATCGTCTGGTTTCAGCCGAACGTCCTGTTGACACGGAATAGTTCGGCGTCGTCTATCCCGTGAGGCGCAAGTAGAGGGGCGGGCCGATGTCGGACGCTGGGGCAAAGAATTTCATCGAGCTGACGGCGAGCATCGTGTCGGCCTATCTCAGCAACAATCCGACGCCTGCGACGGAGATTCCGAATCTGATCAGCCAGGTGCATGGCGCCCTGGTCCGGGTGTCGTCAGGTCGCACCGAGACCGCGCCGCTCGAGCCGGCCAAGCCGGCGGTCTCGCTGAAGAAGTCGATCGCGCCCGACTATCTGGTCTGCCTGGAAGACGGCAAGCGCTTCAAGTCGCTGAAGCGCCATCTGCGCACGCAGTACAACATGACGCCGGAGCAATACCGCGAGAAATGGGGCCTGCCGGCCGACTACCCCATGGTCGCGCCGAACTATGCGGTGGCGCGCTCGCAATTGGCCAAGCAGATGGGCCTCGGACAGCAGCAGCGGAAGAAGGGGAAGTAGAGCCGCTCGCTCGGCCAGCTCTGGTAGGGTGGGCAAAGGCGCGCGCTTGCGCGACGTGCCCACGAATTCTCACCAGTCACACGCAAATCGTGGGCACGCCCACCCTACGAGAGCTTCTTACGACGCTTCCGCCAGCGCCTCTTTCGCATCGGTCTTGATGCGCTCGACCATCGAGCGCAGGCCGTTGGAGCGCTGCGGCGTCAGGTGATCGCGAAAGCCGAACTCGTTGAACACCGCGATCGCGTCGGTATCGAGGATCTGCTGCGGCGTGCGGCCCGAATAGAGCGAGAGCACGATCGCGACCAGCCCGCGCACGATATGCGCGTCGCTGTCGCCGCGATATTTCAGGATCGGCGCGCCATGGCCGCGGTCGACCAGCTTCTGCAGCCAGACCTGGCTGACGCAGCCGTTGACCTTGTTCTCGGCGGAGTGTTCCGCCTCGGGCATCGGTTCCAGGGTACGGCCGAGCTCGATGACGTACCGGTAGCGGTCGTCCCACTCGTCCAGAAGCTCGAAATTGTCCCTGATTTCGTCGATCGTCGTCATGTTGGCCCGTGTTCCCGTTAGGGCCAATATAAGGATGCGAGGAGATGAAATCGATAGGGTTTGGGCGCTAATTCGCCGCCGCCGGGCCGCGCCATTCCAGCGCGAGGTCGTCCTGGCTCAGGGTATCGCGCGGCGCCTCGGCCGATGCGGCATCGCCTTCGCCGGCCATCGCGATCGAGCCGGTATGGTCGGGCGCCTTCTTGTCGTTCTTGTCGTTCTTCTCGTTCTTGTCGTTGGAGATCTGCTCTTTCTTGTCGTTGATGATCTGGTAGATCTTGCGCGCCCCGTCCTGGGCGCGCTGGCCGATGATGGTCGCGGCCTGTCCGCCGACCTCACAGGCCGCCGGCTGGCGCTTGCAGAACTGGGTCATGTCGGAGACGGCCGCGGTCGCAGCCTGCACCGCATCGGCAGCACCGATCTGCGGCAGCTTGTCCGATTCGGGCGTCTTGTCCCTGGGCAGGAGCACCAGCACCAGCCCGAGCCAGAATGTGATGCGGAGCAGAAAGCGCATCTTAGCGACCTGTACGTTCGATCCCGTCCGCGGCGAACTCCGCGGATGTCGGACCTAGCAACTCTCGATAAATCGCAAGTGATTGCCTTGAGCTTAATTCGCGGAAAATTTACGCAAAATTCTTCGAGATCGACGGTGTCGTAAATTTTCGATTGACGCCGGCGCCCCTGCTTTCGCTGGCACGCATATCCACCAATTCGAAACCATGCCGGGATGCGTGAAACCCTGTGTTCACCATCCTCGCCGAAGACGTCGCCAAATCGTCTAAAAAGCCCCGCGATGTCCCGGCGTCCGGCCGCACACCGAGCCGCCTTAGCACTCGTTTAAGGTCGCTCTGACACGGTGGCTCAACGACAAGGAGGCGTTGCGGCGCGTCTTCCAAAAGACGATTGAGCCGAAGCGCGAGACCCGTGACAGTTTTGAGTATCATCCGCGATTGTCTCGATGCACTGCTGCATCCCTCCGCGCGTTACGATGCGCTGATGCGGGCGCGTCATCGTGCCTTCATGGCGCCGCGGCTGCTCGGCAGCCTGGCCGCCTTTGCCGCATTCCCGGTCTATCTCGCCATGCGTGGCGCGCCGAGCGCGGTCGAGGTCGCCGCGTTCGCCTGGCTGATCGCGCCGATCATGCTGTCCTGGTTCCTGTCGCGCACCGGCCGCTATGAAGGCGCCCATGTGCTGTCGTCACTGGCGCTCGCCGGCCTGATCATGGCGGTCGCGGGCACCACGGGCGGCATCGAATCATTCGCCGCGGTCTGGCTGGTCGTGGTTCCCCTCGAAGCCGCGCTGTCGGCCTCGCGCCGCGTCGCGGCCTTCGCATTCTTGCTCGCGCTGTCCTGTGCAGGACTCCTGATCCTCGTCGGCCAGCTCGGCTGGCTGCCGGTTGCAGACACCAGCCCTGCTGAACGCGGCGTGCTGATGGCGTGCGGCGTCGTCTCGGCGACGCTCTATGCCGCCGGCCTTGCCTTCGGCGCGGAATCGCTGGCGCGCACCAGCGTGGCGCTGCTCTCGCGTGAGGAGGAGCGTTATCGCCTGCTCGCCCGCAACATGAGCGACGTCGTCTCGCGGCATCGGCGCAACGGTGCGGTGCAGTTCATCTCGCCCGCGGCGGAAGCCATGCTCGGCACGCCGGTAGCGCAACTGCTCGGGCATGGCCTGTTCGACCGCGTCCATGTCGCCGATCGCCCGGCCTATCTCACCGCGCTCTCCGATGCCGCGCGCGGCGACGTGCGCAGCATCGAGTTCCGGCTGCGCTATGAGCCGGACGGTTCGGAGCGCGGTCAGGTCGATTTCCTCTGGGTCGAGATGCGCTGCCGCCCGCTCGACCGGGATATCGCCCAGAATCCTCATGGCGACGTCACGCGCGAGGCCGAAGTCGTCGCCGTGATGCGCGACGTCACCGACCACAAGCTGTCCGAGCAGGCGCTGGATCAGGCGCGCAGTGCCGCGGAAGCTGCCGATGCCGCCAAGACGCGCTTCCTCGCCACCATGAGCCACGAGCTGCGCACGCCGCTGAACGCCATCATCGGCTTCTCCGAGATGATCGCGCAGGAGCAGACCCTGATGCTGGGCTCGGCCCAGCGCCAGGAATATGCCCAGCTCATCAACGATTCCGGCCAGCATCTGCTGTCGGTCGTCAACGGCATCCTGGACATGTCCAAGATGGAGTCGGGCAATTTCGAGATCGCGTCCGAGCCGTTCGCGCCGCGCGCCTCGCTGTTGCATTGCTGCAATCTCTTGGCGCTGAAGGCGCGGGAGAACGGCATCGACCTCATCACCGACGCGCCGCAGGATCTGCCTGTCATGACCGGCGATCCCAGGGCATTCAAGCAGATCGTGCTCAATCTCGTCGCCAACGCCATCAAGTTCACCGAGCGCGGCGGTCAGGTCTCGGTGACCGCTGCGGTGTCGGGTTCGCAGCTGACGCTGCGCATCAGCGACACCGGCGTCGGCATCGCGCCCGACGATCTCAAGCGCATCGGCGCGCCGTTCTTCCAGGCGGGCAAGACCTATCAGCGCCGTCACGAGGGAACCGGCCTCGGACTTTCGATCGTGAAGAGTCTCGTGGCGTTGCATCTCGGCGAATTGACGGTACAAAGCAGATTGGGAGAGGGCACCGCCGTCACCGTCAGGCTGCCGCTCGTCTACACGCCGCCGCAAGTCAAGCCGGTCGAGAGCAAGGTCGCGACGCTGACGCCGGTGCTGCGCCAGGACCTTCAGGACCAAACTCACGACCAGTCTCAGGACCAACCCGCTCTGGTGAAGAAAAGTGCCTAAGAAGTCTGCCAAGGACGAAGCCGCTCCGCGCCGCCGTGGCGCGAAGGCCGCGGTTATCGATGTCGAGACGGAGCGCAACCTCGTGATGCGCGTGCTGCTGCACAGCCCGAAGGACACGCTCGCCGGTCTCGTCGCCGTCGCCGCGATCGGCGCGATCGTTGCCAATGCGCTGTTCCTGCAGACTGGCCGCCATCCGGCGCCGATGTTCGGCACCGTGATCAATCTTCCCGCGCCGTCCGCCGTGGCGCTGTCGAACCCAATGCCGCGTCCGCGCCCGGTCGGCGCCGATACCTCGCCGCTGGAGCCGCGCGCGACGGAGTTCCGCGCCGAGCCGAAACCTGCCGAGCGAGCCACCGAGAAACCGCCGGAGAAGCCGGTCGAGGCGACCGCATCGACGCCGCGCGCGGGCAGTGATCCCATGACCAATCTGGTCAAGGCGACGACCTCGACGCCGCCGTCCGCCATGCGTCCGCCCGCGCCGATTCCGGTGCCGCAGAGCCCGGCCGCGCGGCGTATCGCCGGCGTGCAGCGCGCGCTGTCCGAATATGGCTACGGCAATTTGAAGATCACGGGCACGATGAGCGGCGAGACCCAGTCCGCGATCCAGAAGTTCGAGCGCGAGCACAAGATGCAGGTCACCGGCCAGCTGTCCGACCGGCTGCTGCGCGAGCTCGGCGCCGCGATCGGTCATCCCGTCGAATAACGCGCATCCCGCTGTCATTGACGCCGATCAATTCCGGGCATCGCGCGCCGCAAACCAAGCCGTGCCCGCGCGCGGGCGATTTGCGTGGGATCAATGACGGCCGACGGCTTTGGGGAACATGATCGCTCATCTTCAACGAAGAAGAGAGATTGTCATGTTCAAGGTCTCGGTTCTGGTCTGGATCATGCTGGGCACGACGCTGGCGGGCGTCAGCCTGATCGTCGTGCTGATGGTGCCGAGTTTCGCCGCCGACGCGATCAGGAACATCCCCTATGCGGTCGCCGTGGGATTCGCGCTTGCGATGCCGCTGTCATATCTCGTTGCGCGCCAGATCAACGGCGGGCAACGTGTAAGCAAGGCGTGACAATCGGACGCTGAGACTGGCGGCGCGCGTCACGCTGGCCTATCGTTCGACTCATGCGTTTGAAATCCAACATATGGGTCGCGGCCTACCTGCGCCGGTGCCAGACCGAGGGCGTGTTCGGCGCGGTGCGTCGTCGCGGGGCCGAGGAGGCGGGCGCGGTGTTCGTGAAGGTGTCGTTGCTCGACGGCCATGCGATGCTCTACGCGCCGGCGCCGCAGACCGTCTATGACGACGGCCGGCCGGTCGATCGCTTTTTCGTGCCGGTCGCGCAGCAGCCCCTGCCGGAGCACACGATCGAGGAGCGTCTCGCCAAGGAAATCCGCTTCGATCCGGACGCGTGGATCGTCGAGACCGAGGACCGTACGGGCCGGCATTTCCTTGAGCTGGCGAAGACGTAACTGCTGCTCTTCCGTCGTTGCGAGCCCAACACCCAGCCTTGTAGCCCGGATGGAGCGAAGCGTAATCCGGGACTTCCGCCACGAGTGACGGAGACCCGGATTACGCTGCGCTCCATCCGGGCTACGGGCTAAACCGTCTGCGCTACCGCTCCGATGACCCGTCGGTGCCGGTGCGGCGCGGCATCGCGCCGGGCTGCACGCCCGGCCGGGTCTGGCTTGCGCCGGCGCGGGCGCGCTGGCGTTCGCCATCGTGCAGTGACGGCTGGTACTTTGCGCGGGTGACGGCCAGCGTCGAGCCGCGCCAGGCTGCCAGCATCACCAGCGCCGAGCGGTCGCTGAGGCGGTCGTAGAGCCGCGACAGCCGGTACACCTCGTTCACGGACGTGCCGATCTCCGGCTTGAAGAACAGCAGGATGCGCTGGAAGTTCGGGCTCGGCATGTCGAGCGCGCGCGCGGCGACCGCGAGCGCCTCGCCGCCGGCATCGTCGACGATCTGGGCCGCGACGCGCGAGGGCAGGATCAGGCTGTCGCCGAGCTCGAGGGCGAAATTGTCGACGTCGCCAGCGATCGCCGCCATCTCCAGGATCTGAATCGCGCGCTTGGCGCGCACGGTCGGAATGCGGGGCGCGGCCTTCAGCGGGGTCTGCGCCAGATTGTGCAGGATCAGCGCGCGCTCGGAGGCGCCGGCGCGGAAGAACATGTCGTGGATCTCGGCGGCGTCCGTCGGCTGCATCGACATGTTGGCGGCCATGCGCAGCTCGGCGTCGGTCGGCGTGCGGGCCGGCGAGGGGGCCGGTGCGGGCGTGGGGATCTCGCGGGCGAGCGGAACCCTGCGGCCTTCCTGCGCGGCGACCAGCCCGAGCTTCTGCAGGACCGGGACGGGTGTCGACGGATAGATTGCGAGCTTGGCCTTGATGGCCGCGCGGGTCGCATCGTCGACCTGGTCGATCAGCCGCGTTGCAAGCTCGGTAAACTGGCGCTGCTCGTCGTCGCTGTGGATGCGCGTCTGCACATAGAGGTCGGTCAGCACGCGCAGCAGCGTCGGCCGAACATCGACGCCTTCGCGACGGGAGAGGGACATCAGCCCGTCGAATCCGGGAAACAGCGACTTGGTCATGGAGAGATACGCGACCTGGAAGAGATACTGCTCGCCAGCCTATCGCAGGCTCCTTTAAAGGCTCGTTAAGGAAAACGAGGCGTGAAGCCGAACGCTCGATTTGAAGCGATCTCGTGCCGCAGCGGGACGTCGCGGCCGGCCCGTGCGGCTACGGTCCGACCGCGACGTTTACACCCCGTTAACCATGAACTGATCTTAATGAATGCATGTTGCATGAGCGCGCCTGGTCGCGCGGCAATTGAAGAGAGCTGACATGGGGACCATCATTGAATTTCCGGCCGGTCGCCGGGTGGGCTCGTCGGGGGATGTGGCTCCGCGCGCGGACATGGGAACGATCCTGATCCTTCCCGTCATCCGTATCGAGCGCGAGGCAGACGAAACCAGCGGCGATCACGGGCCGGAGCAGGGCACAGCGCCGGGGCGCCGTCGTCGCCGTCGCTGATTTCAGGCTTTTGCAATGCCGGACACCATCCGCCAGATCCGGTCTGTTCTATCGGCCGTCCTGCTCACGCTGCTGGCTGCGACGCTCGGTGCCTGTAGCGGCGGCGATTTCGGCCGCACCCGCGCTGACATGCGCAGCGACGACATGCATCGCTGGTTAGGGGCCGAAGCCACCGGCAGCGTCGGCCTGACGCCGTCGCAATTCCAGCTCACCGACGAGGAGCGCCAGCTGCGCGACCTCGCCTATCCCATGATCGAGCCGCCGCTGTCACGCCCCGCATGGAAGAGCGTGTTCGGCGACTACAAGGCGATGCCCTCGCCCTGGCGGCAGAAGATCGTGTTCGACCGCACCATGTACGGCCGCACGCTGATCGACGAGCCGCACCGCTCGCATTCCTCGCGCTATGCGCAGCTGATCGAGGACGTGCGCAACGACATCACCCGCTTCGAGCCGTTCTTCGCGTCCGCGATCCGCGTCATCGACCTCGACCGGAAGCGCGACGCCAGCATGGCGCGCGTCTCCGCGCTCTCGCCGAGGGAGAGGGACGACGCGGTCGCGCGCATGCAGGAGAACTCGCTGATCGTGCAGTGGGTGCAGCAATGCCTGGAGCAGCGGATCTCGTCCTATCGCTGGGCATTAGAGCGCCTGGTGATCCACGCTCCCGACGGCATGGCCGCCGACGCCGACCGCCTGATCGGCGAGCTCGCCGCCCAGACCGCCAACCCGCCGGTCCAGGCACAACCGCCTTATGGACGTGCGGTCATCTCGAAGGGCTGAGCTTTTTGCGCGCGCCGCGGCGCTTGGTTCGATCCGGCCGCCGCTGCTTCTGCAGCTTCCCCACAAACTCCTTCAGCGCATCCGCCAGCGGCACCGAGGCGCGGTAGGCGAGGCCGACCTCGCGCTTCACCTTGACCTCGATCTCGCGCACCGCGACATCAAGATTGCCCTTCGCCACGCCTTCCGGGACGATGGCGATGCCGACGCCGGCGGCGACCAGCGCGATGGCCCAATCCTCCGATTGCGCGATCGCCGCGGTCTGGCGCCGCTGCGCATTGCGGCCGAAGAATGCGCTCTGCTCGCAATGGCAGCGATCGATCAGTGGCACGCCGGCAAGGTCGGCGGCCCGGAGCTTGTCCTTCAGCGTCAGCGGGTGCGACGGCGGTAACGCCGCGACATAGCGCTCGCTCCACAGCGCGACGAAATGCTCGTCATCGCGCACCATGGTCTTGGCGATGATCCGCGCGTCTGCGCGCTCGTCGCTGCCGACGAGGCGAAGCGCGATGTCGCTACGCGCCGTCAGGGGCTTCAAGAGCGCGATGGTCCGGGGCACGTCGAGCGTGCGCATCAGGCCCAGCGTCACCGTGGTCTTCGTGATAGGCTTTTTGAACAGGCTGCGCGCGGCATCGGCCTCGTCGATGATGCGGCGCGCCAGCGTATGAAACTGCTCGGCCGAGGCAGTGGGCGCGACGCCCTTCTTGTGCCGAATGAACAGCGTGGTGCCGAGCTCCGCCTCCAGATTGGTGATCGCGGTCGAGATCGACGGCTGCGACACGAAGCAGGCCCGCGCCGCCGCGGTCAGATTGCGCTCGCGGTAGACGGCGGCGAAGTAGCGAAGCTCGCGGATATCCATAGGATTGGCCTAGAGATAATATCAATATTCGATATTTTACCTATGGATCGAGCTATGACAAGAGCGTCCTGCTCACGAACACAGGCAGGGATACGCGATGAAGATCCACCATCTCAACACCGGCACGATGTGCCCGATCGGCCGCCGCCTGGTGAACGGTAGCGGCAGCTTGTTCCAGCGCGCCCGCCTGGTCTGCCACTGCCTGCTGATGGAGACGAATCACGGGCTGGCTTTGGTCGACACCGGGATCGGCCTCGATGACATCGCATCGCCTGAGCGGCTGGGGCGGCGCTGGGTGCGGCAGACCGCGCCAAAGCTGGATCCCGCGGAGACGGCAGCCGAGCAGGTGAGGGCGCTCGGCTATTCACCGAACGACGTGCGTCACGTGCTGCTGACGCATCTCGATCGCGATCATGCCGGCGGCGTGCCCGACTTTCCCGATGCCGCGATCCACGTCCACCGCGCCGAATACGACATGGCGGTGCTGCGCAAGCCCGCGCCGCCGGAAGGCCGCTATGTCACGCGGCAGTGGAGCCACGGTCCGCGCTGGCAATTCTACGGTGAAGCCGGCGAGGACTGGTTCGGCTTCAAGGGCGTGCGCGCGCTCGGCGACAAGGAGGCGGATATCCTGATGATCCCGCTTGCCGGCCACACGCTCGGCCATTGCGGCATCGCGGTACGATCAGGCGATGGCTGGTTGCTGCATGCCGGCGACAGTTACTTCCACCATGCCCAGCTCGACGCGTCGCCGCGCATGCCCTTGATGCTCGGCTATTTCCAGCGCCGCGGCGACATGGACCGCGCAATGCGGATCGCTAACCAGACCCGGCTGCGCGCGCTGAAGCGCGATCACGGTGATCGCGTGACGATCGTCAACAGCCACGACCCCGCGGATTACGAGCGCTGCCGGTGCGGGATCCACGGAGCGATCAAAGCCCGAGCAGTCAGCCCGTCGACTTGACTCTCGATCGGCCTGAGACCGGCCCGGCGACCGCCACCTCCCGCGTGATCCACTCGGCGAAGACGCGGATCGGTCGCCGCTGCTGGCTCGCGCGCGGGAACACCAGGTGATGGCCGATATAACGGATGTCGACGGAGCGTCCGGCGAGGGGGGCAACCAACCGCCTTGTGGCGATCTCGCGTTCGGCAAGCCGGGTTGACTCCAGCGTCACGCCGAGGCCGCTCGACGCCATCGCGATCGCCAGAAAGCTGCGATCGAAGCGCATGCCGTGAATGGCAGGCGCTTCGAGTCCGTTGGCGGTGAACCATTGGTGCCACTGCACCTGCTTCACTTCCGAGCGGATCAGCACCTGATCGAGCAGGTCCTTCGGCTTGCGGATCTTCTTCGCGAGCTCGGGCGTGCAGAGCGGCGTCACGATCTCTTCGCCGAGCGGAATGACCTCGACACCCTCGGCTCTCGGCTGCCCGTAGACGATGTCGATGTCGAAATCGTCGTTGCTGAACCGGGCATATTCCGTGCTGGCGGCGAGCCGGACCTCGAGCTGGGGCTCTGCGGCCATGAAACGGGCGAGGCGCGGGGCGAGCCACTGCGCGGCAAAGCTCGGCGCGCAGTGCACCCTGAGTAATTGCGGGCCGCGGCCCGCGACCTCTTCGATCCCGCGCCGCAGATTGTCGAAGGCGGCGCCGGCATGACGCATCAGGTTCTCGCCCGCCGGCGTCAGACGGACGGCGCGGGCGCTCCGCTCGAACAATATCGTGCCCATCGCGCTTTCGAGCTTGCGGATGGCGTGGCTCACCGCGCTCGGCGTCAAATGAAGTTCGTTCGCCGCATCCCGGAACGAGCCGGTGCGTGCGGCCGCCTCGAACGCGCGGATGGACGATATCGGAATACTGGACAGCAGCATCCGACGAGTGAACCAAATTCACCTATGCAAGACAACAGCGCGTTTGTCGGAAACGGCGCAGGGGCATAATCAACGGGTCAAGAACAATGGCGCCGTCGGTGCCGGCAACAGCCGTTCAGGGAGGATCACAATGCTGCTACGCGGCAAGACAGCCATCATCACCGGAGCGGCCTCGCCGCGGGGCATCGGCCTTGCAACGGCCCGCCGCTTTGCGGCCGAAGGCGCGCGGGTCGCCATTCTCGACATCGACGGTTCGGCCGCGGAAGCCGCCGCGCGCGGGCTCGAATCCGGCACTGGCGAGCCGCATCTTGGCCTCGCCTTGGACGTCACCGACAAGCAGGCCTGCATCAAGGCCGTTGAAGCGGTCATCGCTCGGTTCAGTCAGATCGACATCCTCATCAACAATGCCGGCGTGACGCAGCCGGTGAAGCTTCTCGACATCACGCCTGAAGACTGGAACCGTATCCAGGACGTCAACCTCAAGGGCATCCTGTTCCTGTCGCAGGCCGTGATCCCGCATATGCAGAAGCGCAAGAGCGGGTCGATCGCGTGCATGTCGTCGGTCTCCGCGCAGCGCGGCGGCGGTATCTTCGGCGGACCGCATTACTCGGCGGCGAAGGCCGGCGTGCTGGGACTCGCCAAGGCAATGGCTCGCGAATTCGGGCCCGACGGTATCCGCGTCAATTGCGTGACGCCGGGCCTGATCGGCACCGATATCACCGCAGGCAAGCTCACCGACGAGATGCGGACGAAGATCCTCGAGGGCATACCGCTCGGCCGCCTCGGCGAGGCCACCGACGTCGCGGGTATCTACACCTTCCTCGCCTCGGACCTGTCGGCCTATGTCACCGGCGCGGTCATCGATGTGAACGGCGGCATGCTGATCCACTAGCCGAGGAGGGGAGAACGATCATGGCAACACCGACGCTCACAAACGCGCCGACGCTCGCACAGCGGGCCCGCAACATCCGCCGCAACGCCTTGCTGATGGGCGAGGTTCAGGGCCAGGGTTATATCGCCCAGGCGCTCGACATCGCCGACGTGCTGGCGGTGGCCTATTTCCACGCGATGCGCTTTCGCGCCGAAGATCCGGTCTGGGAAGGCCGCGACCGTTTTCTGCTGTCGAACGGACACTATGCGATTGCACTTTATGCGGCGCTGATCGAGGCCGGGATCATTCCCGAGGCTGAACTCGAAACCTACGGCTTCGACGAGAGCCGACTGCCCATGTCGGGCATGGCCTCCTATACCCCGGGCATGGAGATGTCCGGCGGCTCGCTCGGCCTTGGCCTCGGCATCGCCGTCGGCATGGCGCTCGGGCTGAAGCGGAAGAACTCGGCGGCGCGGATATTCACCCTGTTCTCGGACGGCGAGCTCGACGAGGGCTCGAAATGGGAAGCCATCATGTCTGCGGCCCATCACAAGCTCGACAACATCATCGCAATCGTCGACGTGAACAATCAGCAGGCCGACGGTCCCTCCAAGCAGATGCTCGGCTTCGAGCCGCTGGTCGATAAGCTCGAGGCCTTCGGCTGGTTCGTGCAGCGCGTCGACGGCAACGATCTCGATGCAGTGGTGGGGGCTTTCGATGCCGCGACGGCGCATGCCGAGCCGAAGCCTCGCATCATCGTCGCCGACACCTTGATGGGCAAGGGCGTTCCCTTTCTGGAGCAGCGCGAGAAGAACCATTTCATTCGCGTCGAGCCGCATGAATGGCAGCTCGCGCTGTCGGCCTTGAACGCGGGAGACCAGCCATGAAGTCCGCAGGATCCACCCCTTCGGCAAAGCCGCGCCTCACCACCTCGGCCATGATCGCCTCGATCGCGGCGGAGGGCCAGCGCACCAAACCCGCTCCCTTCGGCCACGCGCTCGTCGAGCTCGCCCGCAGCCGCGGGGACGTGGTCGGGATGACCGCCGATCTCGGCAAATACACCGACCTGCATATCTTCGCGCAGGCCTTCCCCGATCGTTACTACCAGATGGGCATGGCCGAGCAGCTGCTGTTCGCCGCAGCCTCGGGGCTCGCCGCCGAAGGCTTCATGCCGTTCGCAACGACCTACGCGGTGTTCGCCTCGCGGCGGGCCTATGACTTCATCCACCAGACCATTGCGGAAGAAGACCGCAACGTGAAGATCGCCTGCGCGCTGCCCGGCCTGACCTCGGGTTATGGACCCAGCCACCAGGCGGCCGAGGATCTCGCCCTGTTCCGTGCGATGCCGAACATGACGGTGATCGATCCCTGCGATGCGCACGAGATCGAACAGGTCGTGCCGGCGATCGCCGCGCATCGCGGGCCGGTCTATATGCGCCTGCTGCGCGGCCAGGTGCCGCTGGTGCTCGACGAGTACAATTACCGGTTCGAGCTCGGCAAGGCAGCCTTGCTTCGTGACGGCAGCGACGTCCTGGTCATCTCCTCGGGCATCATGACCATGCGCGCGCTGGAGGCGGCCCAGGCCTTGTCGGAT
This sequence comes from Bradyrhizobium sp. SBR1B, assembly GCF_014198205.1. Classification (NCBI taxonomy): domain Bacteria; kingdom Pseudomonadati; phylum Pseudomonadota; class Alphaproteobacteria; order Hyphomicrobiales; family Nitrobacteraceae; genus Bradyrhizobium; species Bradyrhizobium sp. SBR1B. The sequence goes on along the minus strand of NZ_JACIHC010000006.1, from coordinate 318,234 downwards.
GACCGCATTGGTGCGGCGGTCCTGCACGTTCCGACCATCAAGCCGCTCGACACCGAAGCGATCCTGCGCGAAGCGGGCAAGCCCGGCCGCCTCGTCGTCGTCGCCGAGAACCACACCGTGATCGGCGGGCTCGGCGAGGCCGTGGCGACGCTGCTGATGCGCTCGGGGGTTCATCCCGCGTTCCGCCAGATCGGACTTCCCGACGAGTTTCTCGCCGCCGGCGCGCTGCCGAGCTTGCACGACCGCTACGGCATCTCGACTGCGGAAGTGAAGCGGCAGATCAAGGATTGGCTGCGCTAGCAGCCCGCCCTCCCGATCCACGACCGACATGCTTCGCAGCGCCGCTGCGAAGAACGACGGCTGCTGTCCAATGCCGGCGCATCGAGAGCCGGCCAGCAGCAACACGGGCGGTGAAGAGCCGCCTTTAGATCAACCAATCCACGCTCGACAGGAGGAAACGATGACCTTGCGCAAGCCGATAACCCTGAGCCGCCGCAAGTTGCTCATGGCCGGCGCCGCGGTGCCGCTATGTGCCATTCTCACCCGCCCGGCCTCGGCCGCGGAATTCACCTACAAGCTCGCGACGGGGCAGGATCCGACGCATCCCGTCAACATCCGCGCCAAGGAAGCGGCCGACCGCATTCGCGAGGCGACGAGCGGCCGGCTCGAGATCAACCTGTTTCCGGCCAACCAACTCGGGTCGGATACCGACCTGTTGACGCAGGTCCGCAACGGCGGCGTCGAGTTCTTCAACCTGTCCTCGCTGATCCTTGCGACGCTGGTGCCGGCTGCAGGCATCGTCAACCTCGGCTTTCTCTTCACGAACTATGACGCGGTCTGGAAGGCGATGGATGGCGAGCTCGGCGCCTATATCCGCGCGCAGATCGCGCGGACGCCGATCATGGCGGTGTCGAGCCCCTGGGACAACGGCTTCCGCCACGTCACGTCGTCCGGCCGCGAGATCAGGACGCCGGACGATCTCAAGAATTTCAAGCTGCGCGTGCCGGCCGCTCCCAATCTGACGTCGTTGTTCCAGGCGCTCGGGGCAGGCCCCGCGCCGATCAATTTCAACGAGGTCTACTCCGCGCTCCAGACCAAGGTGGTCGACGGTCAGGAAAATCCGCTGCCGATCATCGCAACGGCCCGGCTCTACGAGGTGCAGAAGACCTGCTCCCTGACCGGGCATGTCTGGGACAATTACTGGATCCTCGGCAACAAGCGCGCTTTCGAAAAGCTGCCGAAGGATGTGCAGGGGATCGTCACGCGCGAGCTGGATCGCTCCGCCAAGGACGAGCGTGCCGACGTTGCCAAGCTCAGCGAGTCCTTGCGCGCCGATCTGACCGCCAAGGGCATGCAGTTCATCGACGTCGACCGCGGCGCGTTCCGCCAGGCCCTGGCGAAGACCAGCTTTTACGCCGACTGGAAGGCCAAGTTCGGCGATGAGGCCTGGGCTCAGCTCGAGAAAGCGGCGGGCAAGCTGTCATGACCGCGATCAACCATATGCCTGGGATCGATCAGGGCGCCGCGGTCGCAGTGCCTCAATCCGGTGTGCACCGCTGGGCCGTCGCGGCCAACAGGGTGCTTGGTCATGTGGTTGCGATCCCGGCGGCACTCCTGGTGCTCGCCGAGATCGTCGTTTTGTCGGCCGGCATCGTCGGGCGATATGTCTTTCACGCTCCGATCATCTGGGCCGATGAGCTCGCCGGCATCCTGTTCCTGTGGCTCGCCATGCTGGGATCGGTGATCGCGTTCCAGCGCGGTGAGCACATGCGGATGACGGCCATCATTGGCATGCTCCGTCCCGGCGCACGTGCCTTCCTGGACGTCGTTGCCGCCGCGGCATCGCTGGCGTTCCTGTTGTTGGTGATCCATCCCGCCTACGAGTTCGCGGCCGACGAGGTGTTCGTCACGACGCCGGCGCTCGAAATCGTCAACAGTTGGCGGGCTGCCGCGTTACCCGTCGGCATCGGATTGATGCTGGTCGCGGCGGTCCTGCGGCTCGCCCGCATCTCGAGCCTGCGCAGCCTGCTCGCGGCCGCGGTGCTCGTCGCAGGCATCATCACCGCGCTCGTTCTCATCGCGCCGGTGTTGAAACCGCTGGGCAATCTCAACCTGCTGATCTTCTTCGTGGTCATCGTCGGCGCCATGGTGCTGGCGGCGGTGCCGATCGCCTTTGCCTTCGGTCTTGCTACCGTCGGCTATCTGGCGCTGACGACGAATACGCCCGATGTGGTCATCATCGGGCGCATGGACGAAGGCATGAGCCATCTGATCCTGCTGGCTGTGCCGCTCTTCGTGTTCCTCGGCCTGCTGATCGAGATGACCGGCATGGCGCGGGCCATGGTCGGCTTTCTCGCCAGCCTGCTCGGCCACGTGCGCGGCGGCCTGCATTATGTGCTGGTCGGCGCGATGTACCTGGTGTCGGGCATCTCCGGCTCGAAGGCGGCCGACATGGCCGCCGTGGCGCCGGTGCTGTTTCCGGAGATGACCAAGCGCGGCGCCAGGCCCGGTGATCTCGTCGCGCTGCTCGCGGCGACCGGGGCCCAGACCGAGACCATTCCGCCGTCGCTCGTGCTGATCACCATCGGCTCGGTGACGGGAGTGTCGATTGCGGCGCTGTTCACCGGGGGGCTGCTGCCCGGCATCGTGCTCGCCGTCGGTCTCTGCGCCGTGGTCTGGTGGCGATACCGGGGCGAGGACCTGTCGCATGTGAAGCGGGCGACGGGGAGGGAGATCGGCCGCGCCTTCGTCATTGCCATTCCGGCAATGGCGCTGCCCTTCGTCATCCGCGCCGCGGTGGTCGAGGGCGTCGCCACCGCGACCGAAGTTTCGACCATCGGCATCGTCTACTCGGTTCTCACCGGGCTTCTGATCTATCGTCAGTTCTCCTGGCGCCGGCTTTATCCAATGTTGGTGGAGACGGCGTCACTGTCAGGCGCGATCCTGCTGATCATCGGCGCTGCGACAGGGATGGCGTGGGCTCTGACCCAATCGGGCTTCTCGGCCTCGCTTGCAAAGTTCATGACGGCTCTGCCGGGCGGAACGCCTGTCTTTCTCGGCGTGACCATCCTCGCCTTCGTCATTCTGGGCAGCGTGCTGGAAGGCATCCCCGCCATCGTCCTGTTCGGGCCGCTATTGTTTCCGATCGCCCGCCAGGTCGGCGTGCACGAAGTGCACTACGCGATGGTCGTCGTGCTCGCGATGGGCATCGGCCTGTTCGCCCCGCCATTCGGCGTCGGCTATTACGCGGCCTGCGCCATCAGCCGCATCAGTCCCGATGAGGGTATCAGGCCGATCGTCGGCTATATCGTCGCCCTGCTGATCGGCACGCTGATCGTCGCGGCAATTCCGTGGATCTCAACCGGCTTCCTGTGACGCGGAGACGGGCGGCGCTCAGCGCTGCCCGTCATGCACGGAGATCTCGGATGCCTTGAGGCCGCCGATGCGCGCGTGGGGGCGGCCGCCGGTCGCCATCACGAGGCCGAAGGCGATCTCGTCGCGCCGCGGCGCATCCCACAGCGTCATCTCCGCGGTGCCGAAATGGCTGCGGACATAGGCGGCATGGATGTGGCCGAGCGGCACCATCAGGCGGGTGCCGGGACCGCCGATGGTCTTCGCCGCCGGCACGATCGCCTTCGGTTGTCCCAGTACCTCGCGCATGCCATGGCCGCCGGCTTCATGCCAGACGGCGCCTTGCTCGAGCTCGCCGTCCTCGCCGACGATGATGCCTTTGCCATAGGCTTCGATGCGCTCGGCGCCGCCGAGCTGTGCGATCAGCGCGCTCGCAAGCTCGCGCCCGAGCTGACGCAAGGACGCCTGGAACGGCATCAGGTCCGGCTCATAGCGGCCGGCGAAGGGATTGCGGATCACCGCAATGGCGGTTCCGACCAGCAGCGGCTTGTCCAGCCGGGGCCCGCGCTCATGCCAGATGGTCTCGACGCCGAGCGCGGTCTTGCGAATATCGTAGGACGACATGCTGAAGCTAGGCCTCGTCCACGACGGGATTGCTGAGCACGCCGATGTTCTCGATCTCGACCTCGACCACATCACCTGGCTTGAGGAAGATCGGCGGCTTGCGGGTGAAGCCGACGCCGGCCGGCGTGCCGGTCGCGATGACGTCGCCGGGGACGAGATCGAAAATGGTCGAGCAATATTCGATCAGCCGCGGGATCGAGAAGATCAGCATCGAGGTGTCGGAGGACTGCACGGTCGCGCCGTTGACGCGCGTCTCGAGCTTCAGCTTGGTGGGATCGCCGACCTCGTCCGGCGTGACCAGCCACGGTCCGAACGGGCCTGTGCCGACGAAGTTCTTGCCGGAGGCGATCTGCTGGGCGTGGCGCTGCCAGTCGCGCACGCTGACGTCATTGTAGATCGAATAGCCCGCGACGTGATTCCAGGCATCGGCCTGGCTGATGTGACGGCCGCCCTTGCCGATGACGACGGCGAGCTCGCCCTCCCAGTCGAAATTGTTCGAGACCTTCGGCCTGATCACCGGCGCGTTGTGCGCAACCTGGGACCGCCAGACCCGCAGGAAGATCGGCGGGAATTCCGTGATCTCGCGCTTCATGCCGAACGCCACGGCTTCGTTGTGGTGGTCGAGATAGTTGCGCACGGCGCAGACGATCTTCTCGGGCCGCGGAATCACTGGCAGGTATTTGACGTCGCTCAGCGCCAGCGTCGGCTTGTGCCCGGCGACGATCGCTTCGCGCTTGGCGTAGTCATCGCTGCCGAGAAAATCCGCAAGCGTCGGGTACTGAGGCAGGGCGCGGCCCAGATCCACCACGCGGTTTTCGACAACGGCGCCCCAGCTTTCCCGATTTCCGTCCAAGAACGACAGCAGCTTCATGGTTTCGCCCCAAGGGTTCCTATTTTCGATAGGGTGTATTATTTTCGAAAATGAGGCCGTGCGCAAGCCCGCCACGTGAAAATGCAGGTCGCCTATTCGGCGTCGAGCAGATGGCCGGCGTATTTGGCGACGTTGTCGGAGGTCGAGCGGATATGCGCTTCGATCAGCTGCACGGCGAGATCCGCGTTGCGCGAGATGGCGGCCTGCATGATGGCCTGGTGCTCGCCGGCCTTATCGCGCGGGCGCGGCCTGAAATTGGCGGAGAGATGCCGGTAGCGTTCGGCACGATCGAACAGCTCGGCGCGAATGGCGAGCAGCGTCGCCGAGCCGCAGGCGGAGACGAGGGCCTGATGGAACTGGCGATGCGCGATCTTCCACTCGGGATCGCGCAGGGGATGCTCGGGATCGCGCTGCTCGATCCGCTTCAAGCGGTGCAGGGTGGAGATCACCGCGATTTCCCAGTCGTCATCGCCCCGCTCGATCGAGCGGCGGATCAATTCCACCTCGATCAGCACCCGCGCATCGGTGACCTCCACCAGATCCTGGCGGCTGACCGGCGCGACGCGAAAGCCGCGCTGCTCCTGGGCGTCGACCAGGCCTTCGGCGGCGAGCGCGGTCAGCGCCTCGCGCAGCGTGGTGAAGCTTGCGCCGAACCGCTCGCGCAGCACGTCGAAGCGCAGCGGCTCGCCGGGCGGAAGGGCGCAGGCAATGATCTCCTCGCGCAGCCGATGCGTGATGTCGGCGGCGATGGTCTTGCCGAATTCCTTGCGGGGGCGGATGGCGCTCTCGGGCATGAGGATCTGTCGCTGAAATCGATGCCTCAACATGCCGCGCTAACGAGCATCTTGCAATAATTTTCGTAAACGGTATGATTTTCGAAAATATGGTCTAGGGAGCACGTGAAGTCATGAGGGCGGTGCTGGTGCGTCAGCCGGGTGGGCCGGATGCACTCGAGGTGGTCGAGCTTCCGGTGCCTGTGCCCGGAGCCGGCCAGGTGCAGATCCGGGCCGAGGCGTTCGGGGTCGGTCAACCCGACGTGCTGATCCGGCGCGGCGTCTACAAATGGATGCCGCCGTTGCCGGCCAATCCCGGCAACGATGTTGCGGGGCGCATTTCTGCGCTCGGGTCCGGCGTCGAGGGACTTGCCCTCGGCCAGAAGGTGCTGCTCAGCGCCCGCGATTTGTCCCAGCGCGGCGGCTGCTACGCCGATTACGTGGTCGCGCCCGCGGATGCCGTGCACGCGCTGCCCGATCATGTCGAGCTGCAGGCGGCCGTGTGCCTGTCGAACTATCAGGTCGCTTACGCACTGCTGCACGAGTGCCGCCATCCGCGCGCGCCCGCAAGCGCGCTGGTGATTGGCGCGGCCGGCGGCGTCGGCACCGCGCTGGTGCAGCTGGCCAAGCTTGCCGGGATGACCGTCATCGGCACGGTCTCGACAGAAGAGAAGGCTGCATTCACCAGGGCGAACGGCGCCGATCATGTCATCTTCTATCGAAGCGAGGATGTCGTGGCGCGCACCCGCGAACTGACGGATGGCGAGGGCGTCGGCCTCGTGCTCGATCACGTCTGCGGTCCCGAGTTCACCTCCTATCTCGGCGCGCTCGGCAAATGGGGCACGCTATTGTCCTACAACGCCTTCGCCGGATTGCCGGAAGAGAATCTGATGGCGGCGATGCGCGATCACCTCGACATCTGTCCGGCGATACGCTGCTTCTCCTTCCACATCTACGACCACGATCGTGACGGACGCCGTGCCCTGATGCGCAGCGTGATCGAGGCCTTGAGCCGCAATGCGATCAAGCCGGCGATCTCGGCGGTACTGAAGCTCGACGAGGTCAGGAAGGCCCATACGCTGCTCGAGCAGGGCTCCGCGCTCGGCAAGATCATCATGATTCCATGAGGGGGTGAACCGCACGATGAGCACACAAGCACCCATTGCACGTTTCACCCGGCTGCGGCACGCGACCTTCACCTCGCCCGATCCAGAGCGGCTGCTCGACTATTATCGCGGCGTGATTGGACTTGGCCTCGTGGCCCGCGATGGCAACCGCATTTTCCTCGCCAGCGATTCCGAGCAGCTCTCGCTCGTGATCGAGCCCGGCGATGCCGCGCTGAGCAGCATCGCCTTCGAGATCTCCCCGGAGGTCCAGATCGAGGCGCTGGGCGCCGCGCTCAAGCAGGCGGACTTGCGACCCGAGCTTCGGAGCGATCCCTTGCCTGGTGTGTCCCGGCTGCTGTCGTTTAGCGATCCCGAAGGCACACGTTTCGAGTTGATCCAGGGCTGGACGCCGACGCCCGCCCAGGATCGGATCGGCGGGCTCGCTGTCGCCAAGCTCGGCCACGTCGCGCTCCGTACGCCCGATCCCAAAGCCGCTTCGGAGTTCTACGCGAACGTAATGGGGCTGCGGGTCTCCGACTGGATCGAGGATCGCTTCGTGTTCATGCGCAGCGGCTTCGAGCATCACACGTTGAATTTCGCGCTCGCGCCTGACCGCGGTCTGCATCATTTCGCGTTCGAGCTGCGGGGTCCCGAGCACATGCATCGGGCCTGCGACCATCTCGCGCGTCACAAGCTCCCGGTGCTCTGGGGGCCGGTGCGTCACGGCCCGGGCCACAACACGGCGATCTATCACCGCAATCCCGATGGTCATCTGGTCGAGCTGTTTCATGACCTCGATCGGATGGTGGACGAGGAGCTCGGCTATTTCGAGCCGCGTCCCTGGCATCGCGATCGTCCGCAGCGGCCGAAGGTCTGGGTCGGGCTGCCGCGCGACGTCTGGGGCATGCCGCCATCGCCTGAATGCACGGAGTTCGCGCGCTAGCGGATTGAGTTCTAACGGAAGATCGCCGCACGCGCGGCCAACGACATAACAATCAAAGGGAGGATGCATCCATGCGTCGGATGAAGCGGATTGCTGCGGCCATTTTTCTGCTTGGTGGTTGTCTCGCGACCATCCCGGCATCGGCGGACAATTATCCGTCGCGCCCGATCCGCCTGCTGCATGGCTTTGCCGCCGGCGGCGCGGCCGACACGCTCTCGCGCATCATTGCCGACGGGCTGTCGAAGAAGCTCGGGCAGCCCATCATCGTCGAGGCCAAGCCGGGTGCCGGCGGCAACATCGCGGCGGACGCGATCGCAAAGGCGGCGCCCGACGGTTATACGCTCGGCCTCGTCACCGGCGCGCACGCGATTTCCGCGGCGACCTACAAGAGCCTCGCCTACCAGCCGGCCGAAAGCTTCGAGATGATCTCGACGCTGGTCTACTACGCGCTCGTCATCGCCGTGCGCAACGATTACCCCGCAAAATCGCTGAGTGAACTCATTGCTATGGCCAAGGCAAAGCCGAGTTCGCTGAGCTTCGGATCGGTTGGTTTCGGCAGCACGCATCATCTTGCCGGCGAATTGCTCAACGCAACCGCCGGCATCGAGATCGTGCACGTGCCGTATCGCGGCGATTCCCAATCCGTCACCGCGCTGCTCGGTGGCGACGTTCCCGTCATCGTCGGCACGCCCGTGCTGCTGGCCCCGCAGATCCAGAGCGGCGCGATCCGTGGCTTGGCCGTGACTTCGCCGACGCGCACCGCGCTGTTGCCTGATGTTCCGACCGTGCAGGAAGCCGGCATCAAGGGCTACGACGTGCGCACCTGGGCCGGCCTGCTGGCGCCCAAGGGAACGCCGCCTGCCATCATCGCCGCGCTCAATGCCGCGACTCTGGAGGCGCTCGGGGATCCCGAGCTCAGGCAGCGTCTGGAGACGGCCGTCGGCGGCGAGGTCCGCGGCAGCTCGCCGGAGGAGATGAAGAAGCTGATCGGGACCGAGATCGCCAAATGGACCGGCGTGGTGGAGCGGGCGAAGATCCCGAAGATCTGAGCCGGGCCGGCGGCAGGGCCGGTACCGGCCGGCCCCTGCTCACGAATGCTTGATCCGGATCAACAAGCGCCACCGGCACTGGGATATGCTACGAGAGTTGCGCTGCGACCTTGATAAGGTAACTCGATAAAGATGCGCCTCGTTCGTACCATCCTGGCATTCGCAATCGCCATATCCCTGGCGATGCTGCCCGTTGGCGCGTCCGCATCCGGGCTTGCCATGTCGTCGGACGACATGCAGGCGACCATGCACATGAGCGCGGCCGGCGACATGGCGATGGACGATTGCTGCCCCGACATGAAGGGGACGCCGTCCCAGACCGGCGGTTACAAATGCGGGATGGGCTTCTGCTGCGTCGGCGGCACCATCGCGCTCGATGCCATCAGGCCCGTCGTCTTCGGGCATTTCGCCGTAGCGGTGAGCACGATCGCCCTCCCTGAGGATCAGGTCATCTCCGTCCGCAGCAGCAGTCCTCCCTTCCGACCTCCTCGAATCTGATCTCGCAACAGCCGAACGCGCGCAGCACGTTTGCGCGCGACGACGACTGACGCGTGCGCGCCATGCGCCGCGGCGAAAGATCAGATCATGAGGACAGGACAATGCTTTCCAAATTCACCACCGCGGCGCTCGCCGCCACCCTTTCGCTTGCCGCCTCCGCGGCGATGGCGGGCGCCGGCGACTACGCCTTCGAGGCCGTCACCACGCAAATGGAGAAGGGCGACGACGTTACGCTCTCGGTTCGCCTGACCAACAAGCAGACCGGCAAGCCGGTGGCGGACGCCGTCATCTTCAAGACCCGCGTCGACATGGCCCCGGACGGGATGGCCGAGATGGAATCGGCGGTAGCGCCGCTGCCGTCGAAAGAACCGGGCGTCTACGCCTTCCGGACGGACCTGCCGATGGCCGGCCGCTACCAGGTGACGCTGTCGGCCAAGGTCCAGGGCGAGTCCGAGACCGTCACCGGTAAGGTGATCGTCACGGCGACCAAGTGAGCGTGCGGACGCCGCGCGCGGCGTCCGAACTCCTCTGTCCCATTCACATGGATGCGCGCACGCCGCGCGAAGGCACACCATGAAGACGCTGCGTCTCCTGACAACACTCGCGCTGGGCGGCGGCCTGGTTTTGGGTGCGTACTGGTTCTCGAACGACGGCCACTGGTCCGTTCATGCCGAGGCGACCCCGGCTCCGGCCCAGGCGGACCGGACCCCGCTCTACTACCGCGATCCCAGCGGCGCGCCGCTCTGGTCCGCTGGTCCGAAGCAGGACGACCGTGGCCGGGATTATCTGCCGGTCTATGAGGACGGTCAGGCGAATGCGGCGGCACCAAAACCACCGCAGGCGGCTTCCTCGCGAAAAATCCTCTACTACCGCAATCCCATGGGCCTGCCCGACACCTCGCCGGTGCCGAAGAAGGACCCGATGGGAATGAACTACGTCCCCGTCTACGAAGGCGACGAGGTCGACGATGGCACGGTGAAGCTGTCGCCGGGCAAGATCCAGCGCACCGGCGTCAAGTCCGAGCCCGTCCGGCGGCGCGCGATCCGCGTCGCGGTGAGGGCGCCCGGCACGATCCAGCTCGACGAGCGCCGCGTCTCTGTCATCGCGATGCGTGCCGAAAGCTTCGTGCAGAAAGTCGCCGACGTCACCACCGGCACGCGGGTGAAGGCGGGCCAGCCGCTGATGGAGATCTACAGTTCGGCGGTGGCGTCCGCCGCGGCGGAATATCTCGCGACCATCACCTCGAAGACGGTGGGCGGCGTCGAGCTGTACGGCCGCGGCTCGCGGCAACGGCTGGTCAATCTCGACGTACCCGAACAGGTCATCGCCGAGATGGAGCGGACGCGCGTTGCGCCCCTCACCGTGCATTGGTCGGCGCCGCGCGACGGCATCGTGCTCGAGCGCAGCGCGATCGACGGCATGCGCGCCAATCCCGGCGACGTGCTGTTCAGGATCGCCGATATCTCGCAGGTCTGGGCGTTGGCCGACGTCGCCGAGCGCGATCTCGGCAACATCGCGGTAGGGCAGTCCGTGGCGGTGCGCGCGCGCAGCTTTCCCGGCCGTATCTTCAGCGGCAAGATCGCCGTGGTCTATCCGCAGGTGAACCGCGACACCAGGACGGTTCGCGTCCGGATCGAGCTCGCCAATCCCGATGCGGCGCTGCTGCCGGACATGTATGTCGATGCCGAGATCGACACGGCCGATAGCGCGCCCGTGCTGGCGATCCAGGATAGTTCGGTGCTCGACACCGGCACGCGGCAGGCCGTCCTCGTCGACAAGGGCGAAGGGCGCTTCGAGCCGCGCGAGGTGAAGCTCGGCCGGCGCGGCGGCGGCTACATCGAGGTCCGCGACGGACTTGCCGATGGCGAGGCGGTGGTCACATCCGCCACCTTCCTGATCGATGCGGAAAGCAATCTGAAGGCCGCGCTCAAGGGGTTTGCGGAGGGAGCGCCTCAGCCGTCCGATGCGGGCCATGCGACGGGAGAGCACAAATGATCGCCCGCATCATCGCCTGGTCGGCGCGCAATTTGCTGCTGGTGCTGTTCGGCACCGGCTTTGCGGCCGCCGCCGGCCTCTATGCGCTGATCCACCTGCCGCTCGATGCAATCCCGGATCTCTCCGACACCCAGGTCATCGTCTACACCGAATATCCCGGCCAGGCGCCGCAGGTGATCGAGGACCAGGTCACCTATCCCCTGACCACGGCGATGCTGACCGTGCCGAAATCGAAGGTCGTGCGCGGCTTCTCCTTCTTCGGAGCCTCGTTCGTCTACGTGATCTTCGAGGACGGCACCGACATCTATTGGGCGCGCTCGCGCGTGCTTGAATTCCTCAACGGCGCCTCGTCGCGACTGCCCGCCGGCGTCACCCCGACCATCGGCCCCGACGCCACCGGCGTCGGCTGGGTCTACCAATATGCGGTCCTGTCGAAGGAATTGAACCTGGCGGATACCCGCACCATCCAGGACTGGAATCTGAAATTCGCGCTGGCCAAGGCCGAAGGTGTCGCCGAGGTCGCCAGCATCGGCGGCTTCGTCAAGCAGTACAATGTGGTGCTCGACCCGCAGCGGATGCGCGACCGCGGCATCAGCATGCAGAAAATTCGTGAGGCGATCCGCGCCAGCAACGCCGACGTCGGCGGGCGCACCGTCGAGCTCGCCGAGTTCGAATACGTCATCCGCGGCAAGGGCTATATCAAGAGCATCAACGATCTCGGCAATATCGTGCTGAAGACCTCCGGCGGAACGCCGGTGCTGCTCCGCGACGTCGCCCACGTCGAGCTCGGGCCGGACGAGCGGCGGGGCATCACCGAGCTGAACGGCGAGGGCGAGGTCGCCAGCGGCATCGTGCTGCAGCGTTTCGGTGTCAACGCGCTCGACGTCATCGAGAACGTCAAGAAGCGCTTCAAGGAGATCGCGAGCAGCCTGCCGAAATCGGTCGAGATTGTGCCGGTCTACGATCGCTCCAACCTGATCTACGCGGCCATCGACACGCTCAAGCACACGCTGTTCGAGGAGAGCGTCGTCGTCGCGCTGGTCTGCATCGTGTTCCTGCTGCACGTCCGTAGCGCGCTGGTCGCGATCCTGATGCTGCCGGTCGGCGTGCTGATGGCGTTCGGTGCCATGAAGCTGCTCGGTCTCGGCTCCAACATCATGAGTCTCGGTGGCATCGCAATCGCGATCGGCGCCATGGTCGACGCCGCGATCGTCATGATCGAGAACGCCCACAAGCACCTCGAGCGCGCCGGGCCCGGCCAATCGCGCGTGCAGGTCCTGATCGATGCCGCCGCGGAGGTCGGCCCCGCGCTATTCTTCAGCCTGCTGATCATCACCGTGTCGTTCATGCCGATCTTCACGCTGGAATCGCAGGAGGGACGGCTGTTCAGCCCGCTGGCGTTCACCAAGACGTTCTCGATGGCGGCCGCGGCCCTCTTGTCCGTGACGTTTGTGCCGGCGCTGATGGTGATCTTCGTTCGCGGCCGGATCGTGCCGGAGAGCAAAAATGTCATCAATCGGTTCCTGATCTGGATCTACCGGCCCGTGATCAAGGGCGTGCTTCGCGCCAGGACGCTGGTGATCCTGGTCTCGGTCGCAGTCCTTGCCGTCACGATCTGGCCGGCCCGCCAGCTCGGCACCGAGTTCATGCCGGCGCTGAACGAGGGCACGCTGCTCTACATGCCGACGACGCTGCCCGGCATCTCCGTCACAAAGGCGGCCGAACTAATGCAGACGCAGGATCGCATCATCAAGTCGTTCCCCGAAGTCGCCTCCGTCTACGGCAAGGCCGGACGGGCGGCGACCGCGACCGATCCGGCCCCGACCGAAATGTTCGAGACGGTGGTCAATCTGAAGCCGAAGGAGCAGTGGCGCTCCGGCGTCACCGTCGACAGTCTGATTGCGGAGATGGACAAGGCGCTGCAGTTTCCCGGTGTCTCCAACGCCTGGACCATGCCGATCAAGGCGCGCATCGACATGCTCTCCACCGGCATCCGCACGCCTGTCGGCGTCAAGGTCATGGGCACCGACCTCGTCGAGATCGACCGGCTGGCGCGGCAGGTCGAGCGGGTGATCAAGACCGTCCCGGGGACCTCGTCTGCCTACGCCGAGCGCGGCATCGGCGGCTACTATCTCGAGATCGTCCCGGACCGCGAGGCGCTCGCCCGCTACGGCATCCTGATCCAGGACGTGCAGGACACCATCGCGGCCGCGCTCGGCGGCCAGACGGTCACGACGACGGTGGAGGGCCGGCAGCGGTTCACGGTCAACATGCGCTATCCGCGTGACCTGCGCGACAATCCCAAGGCGATCGCTGGCGATATCCTGGTGCCGATGCCGGCGGGCGGCGCCGTGCCGCTCGGCGAGGTGGCGAAGGTCGAACCGGCGCGCGGTCCGACCTCGATCCGCACCGAGAACGGCCAGCTGGCGACCTACATCTATGTCGACATCCGCGACCGCGACATCGGCAGCTACGTCGCGGACGCGCAACGCGCGGTGACGGAGAGCATCCAGTTTCCCGCCGGCACCTATGTCGTCTGGAGCGGCCAGTACGAATATCTCCAGCGCGCCGCAGCGCGCCTGAAGATCGTCGTGCCCGTGACGCTGACGATCATCTTCCTGTTGCTGTACCTGAATTTCAGGGCGCTGACCGAGACGCTGATCGTGATGCTGTCGCTGCCGTTCGCGCTGGTCGGCGGCATCTGGATGATGTGGTGGTTCGGCTTCAATCTGTCCGTCGCGGTCGCCGTCGGCTTCATCGCGCTCGCCGGCGTTGCCGCCGAGACCGGCGTCGTGATGCTGATCTACCTCGATCACGCGCTGGCCGAGATGAAGGCGAGGCGCGAGGCCGAGGGCGGGGTCTTCACTCGGCGCGATCTCCATGACGCCATCATGGTGGGCGCGGTCGAGCGCGTCCGGCCCAAGATGATGACGGTGGTCGCCATCATGGCGGGCCTGCTGCCGATCATGTGGAGCACCGGCGCCGGATCGGAGATCATGCAGCGCATCGCGCTGCCGATGATCGGCGGGATGATCTCCTCGACACTGCTGACGCTGATCGTGATCCCGGCGATTTTCGGGCTGGTGAAGGGGCGGGGGCTGCCTGATGGCGAGCAACCGGCGCTCGTCGACGAACATGCCGTTGAAATGGAGAACGGCATGCGCCCTCCGCAAGCGGCCGAATAGGATCGCGAGACGCCGTCCGGCTTCCCGGGCTTTGGCTCAGCCGGACCGTGTCTCCTGGCTCCGCAGCAGGCGGTGCGTCACCGTTCGTGCGATCGCCGCCGGCGCCTCCTCGGGGATCGCAAAGCAGGAGCTCGCGTTGATCTCGCACAGCACGTAGGTGTCGGCGCCCGCCGCATCGCGCGGCCCGTACAGGAAATCCGCATCCCAGATCACTGGCAGTGACGATTCATCGATGCCGAGCGTTTCCACCATCTGCGGCGTCCATTCATCCTCCATCGACCTTCGCAGCGCCCGGAACGGCGGGGCATCAGGGCCGTGCATGATCCGCGGTCCGGGCTGCGCCTCGGGCGCGTCGAGGCCTTCCGGAGGCGGTGGGATCAAGGCCTTGATCAATTGGTGCCCAAAGCCCGCGACCCTGGCGCCGCTCATGTAGCAGCGGATCATCCCGTCGGGCAGACGAGGTTGAAACGCCTGGTCGATGATGCAGCCACCCCAGCCGAAATACGGCGCGCAGCGCGCCACCAGATCCTCGAACCTGATGTCCTCGGGCCGGCTGCCGCGCTGGGCATGGAGCACGCGAACCGTCTCCGTCGTGTTCGGAAGCGCTTCGACCTTCCACACCCCTTGGCCGCCATTGCCGCGATTTTGCTTGAGCACGCGGGGGCCGTCCGCCCGAAGGCGCGAGGGAAATTCGGCGCGGAACGCCGCGGCGGTATCATAGCGATGGGTGTCGGTCCCCCAGCCCAGGTGGCGCGTTCGGTAAAGCACCTCCTTGACGCCCATCTTCAGGATCACGTCGGGATGGGCGCTCACCCAGGGACCTCGCGCCGCGACGTCGCGCAGCAGGATGTCGAGCTCGGCGCGCGTCTTGCCCTGGTGGATCGGATCGACCCAGACCAGCACGCCGTCGGCCGCGAGCAGTTGATCGCGGACAGCACCAGCAAAGCTCTCGTCGTAGATCACGGGGCGCGCGTCGATGCCGAACGCGGCGAGGGCTTCGAAGACGCGGACGAAGCGGCTGTTTTGCGGCGTTGCATCCTGGCGGGCGGCGGCGTCTCCGCGCGAGAGGATGGCGAGTGTTTGGCGGGGGGATGGGTGTCGTTCGGTGTCCATGCGCAAGCTCCACGAATGGCGTGCTGCGCAGAGCTTGGACCGGGGTCTCACGGGGAGTCTGCTTCGTCCCCACGTGACGAACCCTAATGAGATCGTCCGGTCGTTTCAAGATGCCGATTGGCGCGGTTCCGTTCCGAGTGAACTCTTCGTGACGCGCCTCGGCCTTGCGCCGGTTGACAGCTGGGCCACCCGGGTTTCTATTCGTCGCGACGGGGATTTGCGATCTCCCCGCGAGGCGACATGCCCAAGAATCGCGTCCTGATCAGCAAGGGCGCAGCATGTCATCGTTTCCCGATCTCATCAGACAAATCGTGATTTTTCATTCGTGCGCGGCGGCCGCGCCGAAGCGCTTTGGCATCATCTCGTCGCGCCGCGCCGAACGACTTCACCTGGGGCAGGAGACGCCAGGAGAATGTCATGCGGAGAAGGGTCATCTTTCACACAATCCTCTTTCTGGCGATCGCCAGCGGGCTGTCGAGCGCACGGGCTCTGACACAAGAGGAGGTCGTCGCCAAAATCCAGGCGGCCGGCTACACGCAGGTCAGCGACATCAAATCGACCGCCGAGGGCACGACCGCAAAAGCCGTGAAGAACGGCAAGGACGTGCGGCTCGTCGTCGACAGCGCCGGCCAGATCAAGGAGCAGAAGTGAACCCCGGGGCACAGGAGCCTGAAATCCAAGCTTAGGGAGCAGTTCAATGCGAAAGACAATTTTGGCACTGATCGGCGTCGGTGCCTGCTTCATCGCGAGCGCCCATGCGCAGGACCTCGACTGGAAGAAGGTCGATGAAACACTGGGCCGCAAGCCCGTCGTTGCGGACGATGTCCACCGCTACGGCTTTCCTCGCACCGATCTCACCGTGACTTTGGACGGGGTGACGATCAAGCCGGCGCTGGCGCTCGGCGGCTGGCTCGCGTTCAAGCCCGCGCATGGCGGTGCCATGGTCATGGGCGATCTCGTGCTCCTCGAGACTGAGATCAATCCCGTGATGGCGAAGATGATCGCGAGCGGTATCGAGATCACCGCCGTGCATAATCATCTGCTGCGTGCGAGCCCGGCGACGTTTTACATGCACGTCGCCGGACACGGCGATCCCGTCAAGCTGGCCTCGGCGATCCACGATGCGCTGGCCGAAAGCAAAACCCCCTTGACGGTCGCGGCGCCGGCGGGCCCGCCGCCTGCCATCGACCTCGACACTGCAAAGCTCGATCAGGTCATCGGCGTCAAGGGGCAGGCCAACGGCGGCGTCTACCAGTTCAACGTCAAGCGGCGCGACCCGATCACGGAGGACGGCATGCTGCTGACCCCCGTCGGTGCGATGGGCGTTGCGATCGCCATCAACTTCCAGCCGACCGGAGCAGGCAAGGCCGCCATCACCGGCGATTTCGTGCTGACCAGCGACGAGGTGAATCCGGTCATCGTGGCGCTGCGCACGCACGGCATCGAGGTCACGGCGCTGCATAGCCATATGCTGGACGAGCAGCCGCGACTGTTCTTCATGCACTTCTGGGCCAATGACGACGCGGTCAAGCTCGCGAACGGCCTGCGCGCCGCGCTGGACAAGACTGCAAGCACGAAAGGCTGACGGCGAGGCCGAGCCGGCGATGATGTCTCGCCGCTTACGGCTGCGGCGGAAAGCGGTCGAACGTCGGCAGTTCGTGCGCGTGCTCCATCCAGCGCAGGCGCTCGGCGACCTGGATGTGCATCGTCGGCGGCACGGCCTCGGGATCGTCATAGGTCGCGCTCTGGATATCGATGATCCCGGGCATCAGGCTGGCATTGTCGTAGAACAGGCCGGTGCCGCAATTGGCGCAAAAGTGCCGCCGGACATGTTCAGAGGAGCGGTACACCTTCGGCTCGCCCTTGGTCACCTTGAGCGCGCTCTCCGCATACATCGTCCAGCCGACCACCGGAGCGCCGGCGTGGAGCCGGCAATCGCGGCAGTGGCACAGCGCATGCACGATCGCCTCGCCCTCGACCTCGTAACGGATTGCGCCGCAGTGACAGCCGCCGGTGATGGTGCTCATGCATTCCTCCGATGGAAGGCGGGTTTGGTGGATCGATAACTCGCGAGACGCGCGGCTTCAACGGCGCAAGCGATTTGAAGTTGCGTCCTACTGTCGCCTGACAGCTGCTGCCATGCCAGGCCTTCGGTGCCACGCCAAGCCCTCGGCGCCGCGGCTTCGCCACGGGATCTTCAGCCTCGGTTTTCCACACCCACGACCCGCAGTATCGAATTGCGGATCCAACCTACTAGCGATCGATAATTTGCCAGCGCCGTCGGGCGCAGCTTTGATGACGGCATGAGCACCAAATCACGCGAGGTCATCTGGAGCGGCCGGATTCTGGGTGCGGAAATTTCGGCCAAGCACGCGCGCGAGGAGGCCAGGAAGGCGGTTCGCGAGGCTGATCGGGCCGAAGCCGAAGCCTGGTCGGTCCGCATGGAAGGTTACGGTGGTCCCTCGCAGCCCTCGCCGACGATCGGCCAATGCCTGAACGGCGGCATGGGCTGGCTCGAGGTCGAGTGCAACAGGTGCAAGGCGCGTGCGAGCCTGCCGCTCGACGCAATCCGCCGTCCCCGCGATACGCCGATCTGGAAGCTGGAAGCCTCGCTCAAGTGCCGGTCGTGCCGAAAGGGACGTTCCGCGCCGCCCGTCCACATGATCAAGCTGACGGCCACGCAAAGCATCACGCCCTACAAATGGGTGCATCCGACCGAGGAGCGGTAATCAGGCGCTGCGACGACAACAGCCCGCGCGCCTTGTCGACCTCTGGCCCCTGGCGCCGGATGTCGTTCCTCGCTCTGGCGTCGGCTCTTCGGGCTAAACCGGTCATCGTCACGGTCAAATGAGCCTCGGCAGAACCAAACGCGAGTTCAGGCTGGATCGATAGAAAAGATATCGTCGACTTCGAGACGCATGGTGTCGCGGCATTCGCACGCCACCTCTGCGAGCCGCGATGGGTCGATCTCGATTTCGCCTCGCCGTTCGGATCTGATCGCTCCGGAAGCACGCAGATTGCGCATCAGGAGCGTCACCGTCGTCCGTCGCACACCCAGTATTTGCGAAAGCGTCTCCTGCGTGAGCGGGAGGACGTCGTGGTCGACGCGGTCGTGAAGATGGAGCAGCCAGCGTGCCATGCGGGCTTGGACCGGATGCAGCGCATTGCAGGCTCCGCCGATTTGTAGCTGTATCAGCATCGCCTTGAAGTGAAGCTGGACAGCGTGGCGGATCGCGGGGCTACGGCTAAAAGCCGCGTGGAATCGCGATACGGGAATCCGCGAGGCGGTGCCGGCGGCACGAACGATGGCGGTAAGGGCCGCAGGGGACGGCCCCAGCACGGAAAGGGTGCCTACTGCTCCCTCGCGCCCTATCGCAGCGCTGGCGACCGTCTCCCCGTTCGCCATGTCGATCATCACCGAAATGGCCCCACTATGAGGGAAGAGGACGTGCTCGGTCTGGTCACCCGCCCGCGAGATGACCGCGTCCCGATCGAGCGCGACCATCTCCAGCTCGGGTGCTAGCAGACCGAGATCTGCCGCCGGTAGGGCGGCGAGAAGTCGGTTACCAATTCCGCTGGGATGCGTCACGGTAGCCCACCGCGAACCGCATTTCGAGCGGCATAGGACGGCAAACTCGAACTTTGTTTGAAACCGCGTACGCCTCGCGCTCCGAAATCCAATTCAGCTGCGGAAGCTCTCAATTTCAAAAATAAAACTCCGAACACACGCGACCGCGAGGCGCGTTTTGCCTTACGCCATCATTCAGGACTTAGATTCAAGCGCTATGTGGCACAATTGCAAAATGCGTATGGGTAACACCATAAGGTGTTCCAATTTCCGGAGCGCGGCAAACGCTGCGGTGAGAGAGTTGGGCGAACCATGCCTTTCACCGCGATCGGCGCGATCTACGCGATGATGAGCACAAGCTACTGAAAGGACCGTTCAGGAACTCCGCCAGCACACTCCGCCGGTTTCGTTTGTCCGAAAGTGGCCCGTGAGCGATAGGCAGGGTGAAGCAGAAGGGCAGGCGGCTTGAGGCTTGCAAGCTACCGTTGCAGGCACGTCGCGTGATGTCCGTTCTTGCGCAAACGTAGCGCATCCCGACGCAGCCAGCCGGGGCTCCTTTGCAAGGCTTGCGCTAAGGAAGGAACTTCCTGCCCCTTGCGATATCCCAGTTATGCACAGTCACTCCCCGACATACCTTCGTCTGTGTTGACAATCCCAAAAAAAGTTTGAGCGAGAGTCACAAACCGAACCGACTTCCCGCTTCTCGCAGCACAAAGTCGTGGCGGGTCGGGGCTAGATCAAGGCTCATCCAAAATCTGATCGAACACAGAGCGTGAGCTCTCGTGACGCAAGCGAGCGTTGCGAGGAGTGCTTTCGCTTGAGAAAGGAAATGTTGCGTGACTGAAAGCCAAACGAAACTACCGCCGAACGGAACGAACGTTTTCGCGATGCCATGGTTGGATTTCTCGAAGGTCGTGTTGCCCGGCGTGGGGCGCGAGCTTGCCGAGCAGGGCCTCGCCCGCGCACGGGAAGGCTGCGAGAAGATCAAGGCCGCATCGGAAGAAATGACGCAGGCGCTGCGTGAGACCTATTCGAGCAATGCGAGATGCACGACCGACTACGGGCTCAAGGTGTTCGAAATCTCAAACGCCAATGCCGCTTCTGCGCTCGATTTCTTCGTCGATCTGTTCGGCAGCAAGTCCGCGACCGATGCCTATACATTGTCGGCGGCGCAAGCGCGCAAGGCTTTCGACACCGCCTCTGACCAGAACAGGGAATTGTGGGCGCTTGCCCAGAAGCTCGCGACGGAAACGGGTGAGCCGATCAGGAAGCATTTCACCAGGGTCCTCCACCCAGGCGGCTAAAAGCGCGTTCAATTTCACATTCGGATTCGTCTGAGGAGGAGATCCGGCTGGTTGGAACACGCCCAACTGAGCGAGCACGCCCCACTGCCCCATGCTCGACCAACAAGGTGCGCGATGCCTCTCAGGCCTCGCACCGACGAGAGGCGCATTCCAGCCGGCCGGTGTTTTTCTGCAAACCACAACAAAGACAAATCGCAAGGGAGGGCAACATGGGAATGGTCATGGTCAAATGTCCACAAACCGGACACGCGATTCCCACCGGCATCAAGACCGATCGCGAGAGCTTTGGACGCCGCGCGGTGTTTTTCTCCCGCACCCGGTGTCCGATCTGCCGCACCGATCACGCATGGTTCGCGCGGGAAGCCTGGGTCGACGAGCCGGCCACCCGCGCCGCGAGCTGGCGTCTGGCACCGGAATATGGATGAAATGGTCGCCGGCGCCCCTCATTGAAAGGCACCGCGTCAAAGACGACATGACGCATGAGTTGGTGCTGGCGGACCACAGCTCAGGGTCTTGATCTTTCCAGCAGCGTTAAATGCCAAGACCGCGTTCACTACATTTTCCCCGCTGATGTAGCCGGTACGCGCGGACTGGCGCGGTTTCCTCCAAATGGTGAACTCTTCGTGACGCGCGCTTACCGCCGCCGTGACGTCGTCGTTGCCGCAGACCGCCCGGCGATGGGTGCCGCGGCTTTGGCCCGCGACTTGGCATAATCGGCCGACATCGCCAGCGCGGGGTCGCGGTCCCGGAGCTCCTCGGCCACGATCGTTTGAAGCCATCGCACGGCGGGTTCGTTGTCCATCCGCCGGTGCCAGTGCTGCTTCAACTCGATGAGAGGTATCGAGACCGGCGGGGGCAGCAGCTTCAGCCCCGCGTTCGCGTACCAGGCCCCGAGCGAGAACGGCACGGTGGAGATCATGTCGCTCGTCGCAATCAATTGCGGCACGCTCATGAAATGCGGCAGGTGCAGCACGACGCGGCGTTGGAGCTTGAGCTCGCGAACGCGCCTTTCGAAGATCTCCTGACTGCGCCCCTGCTGGTTTACGACGATATGGTCCGCGGCGAGAAACTGTTCGAGCGAGAGGGTGTCACCGATCGTTGGATGATCCTTGCGGACGATGCTGGTGAAGGGATGATCGAACAGATCCTCCGTCACGATGTTCGGACCGACGAGGTCCGGAAAATAGCCTATCGCCAGATCGATCTCGCCGCTTTCGAGCGCGTCTTCCAGATCCTCGTGCGACGTCGGCAGGCACCGCAAGCTCGCTCCGGGAGCCATGCTGCGAATGCGTTGGAGGATCGGCGGGATGAAAATCAGGACGCCGATATCCGAGGTTGTGACCGTGAACACGCGGTCGCTGTCTTCCGGCACGAAACGGGGCTTGCGGAGTATCTGCTGATCGACGGTGGACAGCACTGTCCGCACGGCTTCGGCGATTGACTCCGCGAAGGGCGTTGGCCGCATGCCGCGCCCGGTCGAAAGAAACAGCGGATCGCCAAAGAAATCCCGCAGCTTGCGCAGACCGGTGCTGGCCATTGGCTGGCTCATTCCGAGCTCACGGGAGAGCGCCGACAGGTTCTGGGTGCGGAAGAGCCCGTCGAGCAGCAGAAGAAGGTTCAGGTCGAGCCGTCTGATATCCATCACATTGATAGCTTGTATTGAATAATACCGGATTTTCAATGACGGCTTTATGCGCGATGGTCTCCTGCAACGCCCGCAGGGCGACTTTGGGAGTGAAATCAAAGCCGTAGGTCGCCGGCCGCACAGGCTGGTCCGGTCCCCTTCCTCAGTCCGCCTCTCAACCTCTCCCACATCCGCTCACCCCGTCGGTGCGTCGGAGCACGACCGCGCGTGGCGCGAGGAATCGTCCGCAGATGCAGCCTGAACTTGCTGGAAGCTCTCAATACATCCTGACCCTGTCATGCCGCGATGTGCCCGGGATCGTGGCCGACGTTTCGCGCTGTCTGTTCGAGAACGGCGGCAACATCATCGAGGCCGCGCAGGTCGACGAGATCATGAGCGAACGCTTCTTCATGAGAGTCGGTGTCACGCTGTCGGACGAGGGCGCGCAGAAGGCGCGAGCAGGCCTTGAGATCATCGCCCGAAGGTTCGGCATGGAGTGGAAGCTCCGATCCCAGGCCGAACGCAAGCGCGTGCTCCTGTTCGTCTCCAAATTCGATCACTGCCTGGGCGATCTCCTCTATCGCCACAGGCTCGGCGAGCTCCAGATGGACGTCGTCGGGATCGTTTCCAACCATCCGCGTTCGGCCCTTGCCGTGAGCCTCGTCGGCGACATCCCTTTCCATCACCTTCCGGTTACGAAGGAAACGAAGATGGAGCAGGAAGCGCAGATCAAGGCGCTTGTCGCGACGACGAATGCCGATCTCGTCGTTCTCGCGCGTTACATGCAGATCCTCTCGGATGATCTCTCGCGCCATCTCCATGGCCGTTGCATAAACATCCACCACAGCTTCCTGCCGGGGTTCAAGGGCGCAAAACCCTATCACCAGGCGCACGCGCGCGGCGTGAAGCTCATCGGAGCGACCGCGCACTTCGCAACGAGCGATCTGGACGAAGGTCCGATCATCGAACAGGACGTCGAACGCGTCAGCCACCGCGATACGCCGGACGATCTGGTCCGGAAGGGGCGCGACATCGAACGGCGCGTCCTCTCGCGCGCGGTCCATCTCTTCCTCGAGGACCGCGTCATCATCAACGGCGATCGAACGATCGTCTTCTCCAATTGAGAAACGGAGCACGACAATGTTGACCCCCAAGGGCATGCGCAAGACCCCCGAAGGCTATTTCACCTCGCGTTGGGGCCTTCCCGAATACACCGACTGGATCGACGAGAGCATGTCGTGGAAGGAGACCTGCGCCATCGGCGACTGGTCGTTCCTCTGGGAGCGGCGCTTCAAGGGACCCGATGCCCTGAAGCTTTTCTCGGATACTTCCGTCAACAGCTTCCAGAAGTTCGACATCCGTCAGTCCAAGCACGTCGTCCATACGACAAAGCAGGGAAAAGTCATCGCCGAGGGCATCCTCACGCGGTTGTCCGAAGACGAGTTCATGTTGTTCGGGCGCGGCACATTCTGGGTCGACTACATCCGCCGGCACGGCGACTACAAGGTGACGTCCGCAGCCGATGACTGGTTCAATTTCCAGGTCCAGGGGCCGACATCGCTCGCGCTCCTTGAAAAGGTCGCGAAGCAGTCGCTGCGAGACGTCAAGTTCATGCATTCGGGCGAGATCGAGATTGCCGGCTGCAAGATGCTCGCGCTGCGGCAGGGCATGTCCGGCGAGATCGGCTTCGAGCTTCAGGGGCCGATGGGGCAGGCGGCGGCCGTCTACGACGCCATCGTCGCTGCCGGCCAGGAATTCGGCCTGCGCCGGATCGGCGGCCGCGCGATCTTCATCAACCATCTCGAGGCCTGCTTCCCCACGATCGTCACCGACTACATGCCCGCGATCTTCGACGAGGACATGAAGGAGTATCAGGATGAGTTCCGCGCAGCGATGCCGGGGTTCGCCTCGACCTTCAACATCGCAGGCAGCTTCCAGTCGGACGACGTCCGTGACTGGTACCGGAGCCCGGTCGAGCTGGGCTGGGCCAAGAACATCAAGTTCGATCATGACTTCATCGGACGCGCGGCGCTCGAGGACGAAGTTGCCCATCCAAAGCGCGTGATCCGCACGCTCGTCTGGAACGGAGACGACGTGGCCGACGTGCACGCCTCCCTCTTTCAGAAGGAGCATGAGCCGTACCAGTACATGGAGATGCCTCGCGACCAGCGCGGCTTCATGTACGCCGACCGCGTGCTGAGTGGCGGAAAGGACGTCGGCGTGACGACGTCGCGGGGATATAGCTACTTCTTCCGCGAAATGTTGTCGCTCTGCACCATCGACGTCGATCATTCCGAGATTGGCAATGAGGTCGTCGTGGTCTGGGGCGAGCCCGGACGTCGGCAAAAGCAGATCCGCGCCAAGGTGGCGCCGGCGCCCTACAAGAAGGACAACCGGCGCGCTGATCTCTCCAAGGTCTGACCCGCCCATGTCCGCGCGCATCATCGATGGAAGGGCGCTCGCTGCCGAGGTCCGGAATGACGTGGCCAAAGGCGTCGCCGCCCTGGTTGCCGGCGGCGCGGCGGTCCCGGAGTTGGCCGTCGTGCTGATCGGCGACGACCCCGCCAGCCACGTCTATGTCTCGAACAAGGTGCGGCAGACCGAAGCCGTTGGCATGCGATCACGCCGGTTCGTGCTCGCTGCGGACACGCCGGAGCGACTGTTGCTCGACCTGATCGAGCAGTTGAACCGCGATCCCGCGGTGAGCGGGATATTGGTTCAGTTTCCGTTGCCCTCGCAGATCGATGCCGCACGCGTCGTGACGGCTATCCGGCCCGACAAGGATGTCGATGGATTCAATCCGTAGAACGTGGGGCGGACGGCCGCCGGAATGGAAGGTGCCCTGGTTCCGTGCACGCCTCTCGGCATCCTGCGTTTGATCAAATCGGTGCACGACGACATCGCCGGCTTCGGAGCACTGGTCGTCGGAGCATCGAACGTCGTGGGCCGGCCGATGGCGCGGTTGCTGTTGCAAGAGATGTGCACGGTCTCCATCGCGCACGTTCGGACCACCGATCTGGAACGGCGCTGCAGGGAAGCCGACATCCTCGTTGTCGCAACCGGCGTCCCGGGCCTGATCCGCGGTCATTTCATCAAGCCGGGCGCAACGGTCATCGACGTCGGCATCACTCGCATCAAGTCCGGTTCAGGAGCCGAGAAGCTTGTCGGCGATGTCGCTTTCGACGAGGCAATTGAGGTCGCCGGCGCGATCACGCCCGTTCCGGGTGGCGTCGGGCCGATGACCATCGCGTGTCTGCTCGCCAACACGCTGGGCGCGGCCCGAATGGAAGCCGCCCGCTCGAAGGCGAATGAGGCGGACGTGACGACGGCTGCCTGACTGCAACCGCGGACGAACGTGCCTGGCGAGAATCGGGCGGGCCGAGTTGCGGCCGCCCGAGCAGAGATATTCGAAAGCGTTTACAAAAGGGGGAGAACGAACGTGACGACACAGGTCCTGGACACACCGCAGCAGCGGGTTATCGACATCGGTTCGCTCGCAGAGGAGGGGACGTGGAACGCCCCGCGAAAGCAGGTGCTGCTCCTCTGCGCTCTCGCCATCGTCCTCGACGGTCTGGACAATCAAATTCTCGGCTTCGCCATACCATCGATGATCAAGGAGTGGAGCGTCACGCGCGGCGATTTCGCTCCGGCCCTCGCGTTGGGCTTCGTGGGCATGACGATCGGCACGCCGATCGGGGGCGTCGTCGGCGACTGGCTCGGACGCAAGGTTGCCCTCATCGCATCCGTCTTCCTGTTTGGTGCGGCGACCTTCGCGATTGCGGTCGCTCATGGTGTCGGCGAGGTCGGCCTGTATCGTTTCCTGGCGGGCCTTGGACTTGGCGGTGCCCTTCCGGCGGCGACCGCGTTGATCGCGGAATTCACGCCTAGGCGAAATCGCAGTCTTTCCGTGATGCTGGGCATTGTCTGCATCCCCATCGGAGGCATGATTGGCGGCCTGATCGCCGCTCAGCTGCAGCCCGAATATGGTTGGCGCATGCTCTTCGTGGTCAGCGGCGTGTTGCCGGTGATCGTCGCCGCGATCCTGATGTTTGCACTGCCGGAATCGCCGCAATATCTATTGGCGCGTGGCGCCGACATGGAAAGGGTGGCGAAATCCGTTCGGATCCTGGACGAGACCGCTGCCGCTTCCAAAGCTTTCATCGACCGGCGCGACGTCGGTGTCGAACGTGCTTCGCTCACCGCATTATTCACCGCCGAATTTCGTCGTACGACGACGGCGCTCTGGATCGCGTTCTTCTTCTGTTTGTTGCCGGTCTACGTCCTCTACGCGTGGGCTCCCACTCTCTTGACCGGCAAGGGTTTTGACGTGCAGACGGCGAGCTTCGGTCTGGCACTGTTCAACTTCGGGGGCGTCGGTGGCTGCATCGTCACCGGTTGGGCGATCGGCAGGTATGGAACGCGCGTTGCGATCCTGACTGTTGCCGGCGCGGCAACCATCGGCGCGATGATCCTGGCATCGATACCGCTATCGACCGAAACCCAGCCGTTGCTCATGGCTCTCTTGTGCATCGAAGGCTTCTGTCTGCTCGGCGCGCAGGGCTCTCTCTATGCGCTGGCGGCCCACATCTATCCGACCAACGTCCGGTCGACCGGTGTCGGTGCGGCAGCCGGCTTCGGCCGGGCGGGGGCCATTGTCAGCGCTTATGTCGGCACATTCGCACTCAACTACGGTGCGACCGTGTTCTTCGCCGTCATCGCCTTCTGCGTCGCGATTACGTTCATCGCGGTGGCCGTCATCGATATGCATCAGGCGGCGATGAGAGCCGAAACGGCGAGTTCCGGCATCTGAGGGAGATGCCCCTGCGACTGTGCATGGAGTTGTTTTCGCGCTTTTGTTTTGCGAACGCCTAAACAGCCCCGCTCAGCGCCGGCCGTGCGGGGCCTCGGCCTTGACCCGCGTTGACGAAGTAATCGAATAGAAGAGGATTTGCCGCGATGCCGAGCCCGGAATTGGCCCGTGGCTGCCGTTACCCCCCAGAGCAACGAAGACGCCTGCTTCCGACAGGTGACCCGACCAATCTCATGCTGGCCGGCTAGTCAGCGCCGCACGAAACTTCTCGATGAAGCCATCGAATTCCTTCTGCAAGGCAGGAGAAGCGACGGCTTTCTTCGGCGCCTGGGCGACGGCCGACGAGACACACTGACTGCGCTCCACTCCGGAGGCTGCGCCGCTTTGCCCCGTCCCCGTCCCATACCAATTCTTGCGAATGCCATCGCTTGGGAGCAAGCTTGAGCTAGCTGTCTGGTCGGTCGCGGACTTCGGCCTTGAGGGTCAGGTGCCCCAGTTTTCGAGTTTACTGATTTTGCACAAATTGATGGCGGCATTTGCCGCCGTGGTAGCGGTCATATTCGTGAGCGGCGCAATAGTCTACGACAGACTTAGCCTGATCGAAGAGGCCAAAAACCGGCGGGTCCATACCACTGACGTGTTGGACACGTTAGAGGCGGCAGTAGCCGCAGCGCTGGATCAACAAACTAGTTTACGCGGCTATTTGATCAGCGGTGACGAGAAGTTCTTGGACCCGTACCGCAGAGGCGGCGCCGACTTCAGCGCGGCAATCCGAAAATTAAAAGAACAGACTTCGGATAACCCAGACCAGCAAGGTCGTCTAGATGAATTGAACAAGCTGGCGATGACGTGGCGCGTCGAGACCGCTGAGCGGGAGATCGCGCTGATGGCGGATCCCACGACTCGGGAGCAGGCGCGCACGTTGGAGGGGGCGACCGGAAAAGCTGCCATGGACGCAATCCGCGCCAAGGCGAGGGAAATCGAGGAGGTTGAGCGCGATCTGTTGGCAAGGCGTGACGCCGTACAGAAGTTGGCATACGCTACTGCATATACGGCAACCGTGATGGGCGCCGCAGCCTCGCTCATGATCGCAGTGTTGATGGGCATACTACTCACACGCGCGATCGCGCGGCCGATCACAGGCATGACCGGGGCTATGGCGGCGCTTGCCAAGGGAGACACGAGCATCGACGTACCTGGAATTGATCGGCGTGACGAAATCGGTGCAATGGCGGCCGCGGTCAATGTTTTCAAGAAAGGCATTATCGAACGCCAGAAGACACAGGTCGAGCTCGCTCATGTCAGTCGCGTAGCCACAATGGGGCAGCTGACGGCCTCGATTGCCCATGAGATCAATCAGCCGATCTCGGCTGCGCTTACTAACGCCGACGCCGCCTTGAACTGGCTCGCCGCGGACCCACCAAACCTGGACAAGGGCCGCGAGTCCCTCCACCACATTGTCACAGATTGCCAACGAGCCGGCGACATCGTCCACCGGATCCGCGCTATGGTCAGGAAAGCGCCGTTGCCCAAAAGTCGGCTCGACGTCAACGCAGCCGTTCTGGACGTCATCGCCATGGTCCGGAGCGAGGCGGTGAGGCATGGAATCTCGGTACAGATACAACTCGCTGAGGACCTGCCGCAAATCGAAGGTGAGCGCATTCAGCTGCAGCAGGTGCTCCTTAATCTGATCCTCAATGCCGTGGAAGCCATGAACAGCCTTGAGGATGGCAAGCGGGAGTTGCAGATCAGTACCGAAAGGGATGTTGCAGGCGGCGTGCTCGTCGCTGTACGGGATTCGGGCCCGGGGCTCGAGCCGACGAATGCGGAACGTGTTTTCGACGCGTTTTACACGACCAAGCCCAACGGCCTAGGCATGGGGCTTGCCATCTGTCGGTCGATCATTGCGGCTCATGGCGGAGGATTGTGGGTCACCCTGAATACACCGCGGGGCGCCGTCTTCCAGTTTACCCTCACTCCCCTTCATGACTAGGCCACTTGGCCTATTGCAAGGGCGCTCAGGTTGTCCTCGAGCACGTCGCCGAGCTTCCGGATCAGCTTGCCGCCTCTATCCGCCAGCGCGGCGCGCCATGTGCCTGCGGGATGAAGTCACCTTTCAGGCTTTCAACTCGAAAGGGGCCGCAGAGTTTTCGAGAGATCTAGAACCTTTGAGCGCCCATGCTCGATTGGTCAAGGCGACGCCTCCGCCCGATCCGAAGCTACCGGAACCAACAATGTCCTCCGGACGATCTCGCAAAGCCAGCGATGCGGCCCATCAACAGCCGCAACCGATGCTGCTCTCCGAAGGTTCGATACGAGGAGGCCTCGCGATCAAGGCATGAATGTTTGCGTAGTCGCCGCAAAGCACAACGAGCGGAGAGCTAATTGTTCTCAGGCCGACGCCCATTGAGCATAGTCTGGAAGATCGCCAGCTAGACGTTTGTTGGTTGGAGTTGCTACCTGAAATCAACGCCCACGTCGCAGAACCTGCGTGTCTCAGTTCATGCGGAACTCCAACAATTCGCGGGTTTGGAACGCCACATCACAAAGCCTGTTGTCCGTTCAGAAATGACTGTGTGGTCGCCCCGCACATTCTTTGGAGCGTCAGATGAGCAAACGCAAACCGCCACCAGCGTCAAAGCGCGCCCCCAATCCGAAAACGGCCGCGCGGGCCCAACGGAACAAGCAGGCCATTGTTAAAAGCTCGAAAGAGAATGGACCTCGCTCTGTTGCGGCAACCTCGATTGAACCACCTCTTAAGCTTCATAACGATCCTAGACCCGAGGTTCCTGTCATTGAGTCTCGGGTGGATGCCCTGCCAGATGACCTCAGTCGGAGAATGATTAATAGCGATCCAATGAAAGGCTTTGCCTTAGCCACGGCAAACATGCAGGCGTACCAAGCAAAGCTTCTTGAGATAGCTCAGGCCAACGTGCAATTTGCTTTCGATTTCGGCCTGAGACTTGCGACGATCAGGTCACCAACTGAATTTTTCCCCGTCATTATGGAGTTTACAACCAGACGGGTCGATATGTTCGGGCAGCATTCGAAAGAATTGGCGGCATATCCGTTCTGGCGCATCGAGCCGCTCCGAGAGCTCACGGCTCTGCCGGGACGATAACTGCAAACCGTGCCCGCTGCGGCAAAGGATGGACGCAACGCGGATCACGCACGGGGCGATCACGGTTCTTTTGGCTAGAAGGGAGCGGAATCAGCAGCCCTTGGAGGGCGCGATGCCGCCAATCCGAGGGATCCGCGATCGGGAATGGAGGTTGACATCATGTCGACAACTGAAACCGTTCTGCTGATCGTTTTGGCAGGACTTGTCGTTCTGATCCTCTGCAACATCACGTTTCAGGTGACAGCGGAGCGAAGGAATCCGCCTATCGGCGTCTTCACCGTGTGCGACGGAGTGCGCCTTCACTATATCGAACGGGGCGATGCCGCCGCGCCTTGCGTGGTCCTGCTCCACGGAAATGGCACCATGGTTCAGGATCTCGTCCTCAGCGGGTTGGTCGACCGCCTGGCCCGCAACTATCGCGTTGTTTGCTTCGACCGGCCAGGGTTTGGCTACAGCGACCGTCCGCGCACGCGCATCTGGACGCCCACAACGCAAGCTTCCTTGTTCGCGAAGGCCCTTGATCAGCTCGGAGTGCGCAATCCCGTGGTGCTCGGCCACTCCTGGGGAACGCTGGTGGCAATCGCGCTGGCGCTGCGAAGCGGTTATGCCGTGAGCGGGCTGGTGCTTGTGTCCGGCTACTATTTTCCAACCTCTCGGATGGACTTTTGGCTCATGTCAGGTCCGGCACTGCCGCTGCTGGGCGATCTTATGCGCTACACGATCTCGCCGATCATATCGTGGGCTATCGCGCCGAAGCTGATGCGCACGCTGTTCGCGCCGCGTGCCATTCCGCCGGAATTCAAGAATGAATTTCCGATCTCGTTGGCTCTCCGGCCCAAGCAGTTGAGGGCGGCAGCCGAGGAGAGCGCGTTCCTTATTCCCGCTGCTGCGCAATTGCAGCTTCAGTATCAGGGTATCCGGTGTCCCGTCAGGATCGTGCATGGGAAGAGTGACCGGCTCATCGAGGCCGACCAGTCGTGCCGCCTGCACGAGGCGTTGCCCCGCTCCATGCTACACTTGGTGGAGGATGCCGGTCACATGGTTACCTATGCAGATTCGCCGGGAATAGCGGATGCCGTGGCGACGCTGGCGCTCACCGCGCCGCTGAGGACCGCATAGCGTATCCTGTTGCAATGCGGGCGTCCCGGAAGTGGCCCTCAACCGCACAAGGCTGAGGCCATTGTGGTGTCGGCTATCCGCGGCAGACCGGACGCGGGGCCATGCCCACTTCGAACTGGTGACCCACACCAGACATCACCAACGTTTCAATCCACCATTTCAACGGCTATGATGGCAAGCGCGCGCGCTGCCGAAATTGGAAATGCACCATCAGAGCGATCATGAGTGGGCGCCGGTGTTTTATAGCTTTAATGGGAGCGGCCATCGTCGTCGCGCCGCTCTCGACACGCGCGCAACAGCCGGCCACACCGGTCATTGGATTCCTCAACAACTTGTCGCCTGGTGCGATCGCCCGCCCCGTAGCCGCGTTCCGCGAGGGCCTGAAGGAAGCCGGCTTTATCGAAGGCCACAACCTCGTGATCGAATATCGCTGGGCCGAGAATCACAATGATCGTTTGCCCGCGCTGGCTGCCGATCTGGTCCGGCGCCAGGTTGCGGTGGTTGTTGCGACCGGCGGTGGCGCCTCGGCGCTAGCCGCGAAGGCTGCGACCACCACAATTCCGACCGTGTTTTCCTCAGCCACTGATCCTGTCGAGCTGGGCCTCGTTGTCAGCCTAAACCGACCCGGCGGAAACGCCACCGGCGTTTATGTGATGACCAACTCTTTGGAAGCCAAGCGGCTGGGCCTGCTGCACGAACTGGTGCCAAACGCCGCGACCATCGCCATGCTGGTCAATCCGGGCACTCCCGGCGCCGACAGCCAGTTGACGGAAGCAAAGACGGCTGCGCAAACCCTCGCGCGGGAGATTCACGTTCTAAGGGCACACAACGAGCCGGAGCTCGACAGGGCCTTCGCGATCCTGGCCGAGCACCATACCGACGCTCTCCTCGTCGCGGCCGATCCGTTCTTCAACGCTCACCGCCAGCAGATCGTCACAATGGCAGCGCGCTACGCCGTTCCCGCAATCTACGAGTTCCGGGAGTTTGTGGTGGCCGGCGGCCTGATGAGCTACGGGATCAGCCTGGCCGACGCGTACCGGCAGATTGGACTTTATACCGGCAAAATTCTTCAGGGCGCCAAGGCCGCTGACTTGCCGGTTATGCAGCCGACCAAATTCGAATTGGTCATCAATCTCAAGGCCGCGAAGGCGCTGGGCATCACTGTCCCGCCGATGCTGCTCGCCCGCGCCGACGAGGTGATCGATTAGGGGAGTTGTTGCTGCGGTGCACGAGTCAGCTTGTGGCCGTTGCTGATCTCAGCCCAGAGCTGCGTCGATGTCCGCTTCATAGAGGTGACCCGACCAAGGTCTTCTGGCTGCCGAAGGCAGCCTTTGACCCATTGCGGGCATATCTTCGCGCCGCTTTGCGATGCAATATTGCACTCACCAAGTGCCACCTCTGTCGAGAACTGATATACTGCACCGCGTCGTCCTCAAGTTGTGATGAGGGTCGAATGAAGCGGCGGGAGTTCATAGCGGCCGCTGCGGCGTTACTCGTTTCGTCACGGGGTTTGCGGGCGCAGAGCAGACGCTATCGACTTGGCTTTCTCGCTGTAGGTGACGGAAGCGCGCGGACGCTCAATCAAACCGAACTGGCGTTGTTTGATGGGCTGCGAAACCACGGTTGGATAGACGGAAGAAATCTGATTATCGATTATCGTTTTTCCCAACCTCCGGATCGACTGCCCGCTTCAGTTGCCGATCTGATTGCCCTCAGTCCCGATGTGCTCATCGTCGCGGCACCGCAGGCAACCAAGGCCCTGAAATCGGCAACTGCTACCATTCCCATCGTATTCGTAGCTGTGGCTGACCCTGTGGGACTTGGCCTTGTGCAAAGCCTAGCGCGTCCCGGCGGCAACATAACGGGACTTGCGACTTACGTGCCGGGGGATTTTGTCGCAAAACGAATAGAAATCCTGCGGGAACTGGTGCCTGGTGCCTCGCGGTTTGCAATCCTGGCCAATCCAGGCAACCCGATGCATAGGCTGTTGTTAGCCGACGAGGTACCCAGTACGGCCCGCAACCTGGGTGTGGCTCTGCCGATAGTTCAGGCGATCACGGCCGAGGAGCTTGATGTGGCCTTTGCCTCGGCTGCCGCCCAGCGCGCTGATGCTATCATTGTTTTTGGCGATACTCTGACCGTTGTCGAGGTCCCCCGAGTCGTCGCGCTCGCGGCGAAACATCATCTGCCTGCTGTTCATTTCTCCCGACAATTCGCCAATGGGGGATTGATCGTCTACGGGCCCGATATCGCCGATCTGTTCCGCCGTGCAGGCGGCTACGTCGATAGGATACTTAAAGGCGCCAAACCGTCCGATCTGCCGGTAGAGCAGCCGACTAAATTCGAGTTCGTGATCAACATGAAGACTGCCAGAGCACTCGGCCTCAGCGTGCCGACCTCATTACTGCTTCGCGCTGATGAGGTGATCGAATAGAGATCCTATTTGCTGCGATGCACGAGTTTCTTGTTGGCCCCAAAAGCGAAGTTCAGTCGCGGCCACTTTCGCGCCGCTGTTGGACACTGAGCCGACATGGGGGCGCCGGGCGTGCTTAGGAGTCCACGCACAAGCCCAATGATCTCAACGTCCCCACTACTGTGCATGGGGTTGTTTTTCAGCTTTTTTGTTTTGAGGGCCACCTAACCAGCCGCGCTCAGCGCCGGCCGCGCGGGGCCTCGGCCTTGGCGGGCTGTTCGGTCTGCGGGCCGCAGCTCGCGGCTGCAAGCGTTGCCTGCGCCTGCTGCATTAGGCCGGGCTCGGGGGCGAGCGCTTTCATCACGATCAGGCCGGTGGTGCTGGGGGAGTCGATGATCAGGCGGTCGGCCGCAGTGACCTCTTCGTCCTCGGGCAGCTCGTTGTGCTGCGCTTCCGTCATCAGGTCGAGCTCGATCACCTTGCGGCCGGCCGAGCGGTCGTTGATGGCGTAATAGGCGATCTCGTTGCGGGTGTAGAACGACACCGAGGTGTAGGCCTGGCTCACCGGCACCGTCAGCTTGATCGGCCCGCTTGTGAGGTCGTAGCGGCAGATCGCCAGCGCGAAGGCCGGGTCCATGAACGGCATCGGTGAAGTGTTGGGATCGGCGAGGGGAAGCTGGCTGACGCCGTTGAGCTTCGTCATCGGCGTCAGCCGCGAATAGGCATCCTGCGTCGCGATCCGCGGCAGCGCCAGCACGCTGACGAGGTGGACCACGAGGCCCAGCACCACGCCGGCAACGACGGTGAACAAGAGGCGGATCATGAGCAGCCCACCGTCGAAATCGTCGGCATCGGCGCATCGCGCTGGGTGCGCGTCGCAACGCCGACCGGGGTGTCGTAGAGGCGCAGCATCAGCGCGTAGCGCTCGATGCCGCCGGTCGGCAGCCAGTTGCCGGCGCGCGAGCGCGAAGCGATGCGGATCTCGAACGAGCCGTCGGACTGGCGCACGATCTCCTGGCTGGTGAAGCCGTAGCGGGCCAGCGAGTTGGCGACGAGGTGGCCTTTGCGGTCGTACAGCGTCAGCGTCCAGAACCGCGCCGGCGGCGTCACGCCGGAGACGATTACGTCGCAGCGGCCGTCGAGCGCCTTCTTCTTGTCGTCGGTGGTCGCGGTGAAGGCGACGCCGTCGCCGGTGCCGATCGGCAGCTCGCCGTTGCGCACGATGGTGGCACGCGAATAGGGATCGACGTCGGCGGTGCCGGTGCGCGGCCGCGCGGTCCAAGCGCCGATGGTCAGCGCGCCGATCTCGGTGCCGCGCGTCGTCGTCATCCAGGTTGCGCCGAGGCCCACCACCGTCGCGAGCAGAAGGGCCGTCAATGTGATCAGGATCAGCCGCACTTGTTTCGATCAGTTCTTGCGCGGGGCGGAGGCGTTGGCATTCTCTTCCGCATAGTTCTGCGGGAAGGCGAGCGCGCTCGTCGCCGAGGGCGGCCTGGCCGCCTTGGTGTCGGCATCCGCCGATTTCTTTGCCGTCTTGGCGGCGTCATCCAGCAGCTTCTCGACCCGCACCAAAATGTCGGCGCCGCGCTTGGTCAGCACCGGCGGAGGACCCGGCTTGGTCTCCAGCACCTTCGGCGCCGCATTGGCCTGCGCGTTGCTCACGTGCTGCGGCGGCAGCTTCTGGCCCATGCCGATGCCGGGGATTTCCCGGACCTCGACGCCCTGATGCGCCGCGAGCATGATGTCGTGCCAGGTCTGCGCCGGCAGCGAGCCGCCGGTCATGCGGTTGGTCGGCGAGTAGTCGTCGTTGCCGTACCAGACCGCGCAGGTGAAATTACCAGTGTAGCCGACGAACCAGGCGTCGCGATACGCATTGGTCGTGCCGGTCTTGCCCGCGGTCGGAATGCCGTCGAGCGCGGCGCGGCGCGCGGTGCCTTCGCTGACGACGTGGCTCATCATGCCGGCCATGTCGGCGGCAACGGAGGCGGGGATCGCCTGCCGCGGCTTCGGGCCGTCGCGGTCCCAGCGCCAGACGAGGTCGCCGGCGCCGGTGCGCACTTCGAGCACCGAATGCGGCGTCACCGCCTTGCCGCGGTTGGGGAAGGTCGCGTAGGCGACCGCGTGCTCGAGCACGGTGACTTCGTCCGAGCCGATCGGCAGCGACGGCGTGTCGGGCAGCGGCGCCTTGAGGCCGAAGCGGCGCGCGACCTCGACGATCTTGGCGCGGCCGATCTTGGCCGGGTTCGGCGCCTTCGGCTGCTCCTTCTGGCCGATCGCGATCGACAGCTTCACCGGCACGACGTTGATCGAGCGCGTGATCGCCTGCGTCAGGGTCACCGAGCCGGAATAGGAATGGCCATAGTTCTGCGGGCACCAATTGCCGATGCAGACCGGGCCGTCGACCACGATCGAGTTCGGCGTAAAACCGTTCAGTAGCGCGGTGGTGTAGACGTAAGGCTTGAACGAGGAGCCCGGCTGGCGATAGGCGTCGGTGGCGCGGTTGAACTGGCTGGCGCCGTAGTCGCGGCCACCGACCATGGCACGGATGCCGCCGTCGAGATCGGACACCACGGTCGCGGCCTGCGTTGCGTGATAGTCGCGGCCGAACTGGCGCAGCTGGTTCTCGACCGCGTCTTCGGCGGCCTTCTGCACGTTGGTGTCGATGGCGAGGCGCACCACGAAGACGCGCTCGGTGTAGGACTTCGGGAAAGTGTCGACCAGCTTGCGCATCTCGTCGAAGGCGTAGTCGAGATAGTAGTTCGGCGAAGCCTCGTCGCGGCGGTCGACCGCGAAGGCCGGGTTGCGACGGGCGCCGAACACCTGGCCCTCGGTCATGAAGCCGGCATCGACGAGGTTGTCGAGCACGACGTTGGCGCGGGCGCGGGCGGCGGGCAGGTTGATGTGCGGTGCGTATTTCGTCGGGGCCTTGAACAGGCCGGCGAGCATCGCGGCTTCCGCCAAGGTCACGTCGCGCGCGGATTTGTTGAAGTAGAAATGCGCCGCGCCGTCGACGCCGAAAGTGCCGCCGCCCATATAGGCGCGGTCCAGATACAACTTGAGGATCTCGTTCTTGGTCAGGCGCCATTCCAGCCAGACCGCGAGGAAGGCTTCGTTGACCTTGCGCTCGATGGTGCGCTCGTTGCTCAGGAACAGGTTCTTGGCGAGCTGCTGGGTGATCGAGGAGCCGCCCTGGCGGACGCCGCCGGCTTGGGCGTTGGTCACGAGCGCGCGCGCGGTGCCGGCGATGTCGATGCCGAAATGCTCGTAGAAGCGGCGGTCCTCGGTCGCCAGCGTCGCCTTGATCAGCACGTCCGGAAAGTCTTCCAGCGGGATCGAGTCGTTGTGCTTGATGCCGCGGCTGCCGATCGGGTTGCCGTAGCGGTCGAGGAAGCTCACCGCGAGATCGGATTTCTTCAGCCAGTCCTCGTCCGCGGTCTCGCGGAAGGCGGGGATGGCGAGGGTGAGCATCACAACCAGGCCGCCGAGGCCGAGGGTGGCGGCCTCCGACAGCGGCTCGATGAACACCCAGCGCTTCCAGCGTCCGACATAGAACCGGTCCATGAAGGTCGAGTAGCGCTCGTAGAGCTCGCGGATGCCCTTGGCCGAGGAGAACAGCGAGGAGTCGATGCGCGCATCGAGGTCCAGGAAGAAATTCCGGACCTTCTGCTTCCAATGCGGTGGTATGATCTGGCGCACCTAGAACCCTTGAGGCTTGGTTCGAAAGCGTTCAAGCACCCGGCCGGGGGCGGCATCGAGACGTCTTGAGGGAATGTTGCGGCAAACCCAAGGCGCCCGGCCAGCATCCGAGGGACTTGCTGTTCCTTCTAGCCGAGCGGGGCCCATAAACCAATGGTCAGGCTCGCGATTTTGAACAACAGGCCTAATTGACCCCGGGTCATTACGGGCCTCAAAGGCGCCTTGCTTGCACCACCCCGGCCGCACGCCCTAGATGGCTTAAGCCGTAGCTCTTTCGAACCTTTGTTGAGGCGCATGACCGCAGTTCCCAAACGACCTTCAGGCCAGGAAGGATTCTTCTGGAAAACCAAGACGTTGGAAGAGATGTCGGCGGGCGAATGGGAAAGCCTGTGCGACGGCTGCGGGCGCTGCTGCCTGAACAAGCTCGAGGACGAGGACACCGGGCAGATCTATTTCACCCATATCGGCTGCAAGCTGCTCGATGGGATGAGCTGTGCCTGCAAGGACTATCCGAATCGCTCCGACAAGGTTCCTGACTGCGTCCGCCTAACCCCGGCCAATGTCCGCACCCTGAACTGGCTGCCGCCGAGCTGCGGCTACAAGCTCGTCGCCGAGGGGCGCGATCTCTATTGGTGGCATCCGCTGGTCTCCGGTGATCCCAACACCGTGCATGACGCCGGCGTCTCCGTGCGCGGCCGGGTCGAAGGCAGCGAGGACGAGATCCCGGACGAGGAGCTCGAGGACCACATCGTGCAATGGCCGGCCCTGCTGCCGAAACGGGCCCGCCTGAAGCGACGTCCGAAGGACTGAACCGTCGTCAGGTCTTGCGCGGTGATCACGTCTTCGGGATGGCCCGGGGGCGGGATGCACCCATGCGCCGCGGCGTCTGCCTGGGACAAACTTTGCTGTCTACATTGGGCTGCATAGAACGAATCCTTTGCGGCGTTGCGCCGCCCCACGACGTCCGAGCGAGATGAACAAGTTCGACCGGCAGAGCAGTTCTGCCGACATCCAGACTTTGCCTGACGATATCGCCGAGGAGCTGTCCCGGCTTCCGAGCGAAGTCATCAGCGTCGATGACGCGCCCTCCATCGCGCCGCCGGTGCCGCTGTCGCAGGACGAGGTCCGCACCATCGTCATCAGCTTGATGCTGACGATGTTCCTGGCGGCGCTCGACCAGACCATCGTGGCGACCGCGCTGCCGACCATCGGGCGCCAGTTCCAGGACGTCTCCAATCTCTCCTGGGTCATCACCGCGTATCTGCTCGCTTCAACGGCGGTGGCGCCGGTGTTCGGCACGCTCAGCGACATCTACGGCCGCCGCGTCATGATCATCATCTCGCTCAGCCTGTTCGTGGCGGGCTCGGTGCTGTGCGCGATCGCACCGAACATGCCGATGCTGATCCTGGCGCGCGGCCTTCAGGGGCTCGGCGGCGGCGGCATCATGCCGGTCGTGCAGACCGTGATCTCGGACGTCGTCTCCCCGCGCGAGCGCGGCCAGTACCAGGCCTATTTCTCCAGCGTCTGGATGGTTGGCGGCATTTTGGGCCCGGTCATCGGCGGCGTGTTCGCCGAGCATCTGCACTGGTCGATGATCTTCTGGATCAACCTGCCGCTCGCGGCTGCGGCGATCGTGATGCTGCTGCCGAAGATGAAGAAGATCCCGGTGTTCCACCGCAAGCGCAAGGTCGACTGGCTTGGCGGCGTGCTGTTGATGGCCTCCGCCGTCGTCTTCATGCTGGTGCTGACCTGGGGCGGTTCGCGCTACCCCTGGCTGTCGCCGACCGTGCTGGCGATGGTGGGCGGCGCCGTCGCGCTCGCGGTCAGCTTCGTCTGGCACGCCCGGCGGGCCGACGAGCCGTTCCTGCCATTGAAGCTGCTGACTGGATCGGTGGCGCCGTTCGCGCTGACCGCCGGCGGCTGCGGGCTCGGGGCGATCACCGGCCTCACCGTGCAGCTGCCGCTGTATTACGAGTCGGTCTACCATTTGAGCGCAAGCGAGGCCGGCCTCGCGCTGATCCCGCTCGCGGCGGTCTCGACCGTCGGCGCGGCCGTCGCCGGCCGCACCATGGCCCGTGCCAAGCACTACAAGCGCGTCGCGATCATCGGCACCTCCTGGGCCGCGCTGTGCGGCCTCGGCCTCACGCTCACCACCCTGCCGCTGTGGGGCTTGCTGACACTGATGGCGGCATTCGCGCTCGGGCTCGGCACCACCTTCCCGGTGTGCGTCGTCTCGCTGCAGAACTCGGTGGCGCGCCCGCAGGTCGGCACCATCACCGGCGCGATGAACTTCTTCCGCTCGCTGATGTCCTCGTTCACGGTCGCCGCGTTCGCCGCGATCCTGCTGATCGCGCTCGGCATCGACGTGCCGCTCGCCGGCGAGCACCACGCCGCAGGCGCCGTCGCTATCCCCGCTGACGACATGCGCCACGCCTTCCGCTACGTGTTCGGCGCCGCCACGGCGTTGATGACCATCGCCGCGCTGTGCCTGATCGCGATGGAGGAGCGGCCGCTGGCCGGTCCCGCCACGGCGCAGCCGGTGGAGATGGCGGAGTAGGCGCCTAAAGCGCGATGCGATGAGGATGAATCGTCATCGCGCTTTAGGTTGTTGTTTAAGCATGATCTCTTCGGAAAACCGCTGCGCACTTTTCCGGATCATGCTCTAGCCGCCGCGATCGGGATCGTCGTCGGCATTGCCCGCGCCCGTCTTCCGCGCTTTCGCCGCAAGCTGCTCTTTGAGCTGCGCCAGCGCGCCGGCGGACCAGTCATGGACATCGGTCACTGCGATCCAGGCATCGACATAATGCTCGGGCGCGTAGACATGGCCAAAGCCCATCGGCGTGTTGGTCGCAACCGCCATGTCTAGGGCGAGCTGGAGCATCGTCACGATCGGATACCAACGCAGCTCCGGTGACACGTCCGGCCCGCGCGGCGCGCTCATCCAGGCCGGGGCCTGGTAGGCATCGCGATAAGCGAAGAACGTGATCGCGTCGCTGGCATATTGCAGGTAGACGACGCGCATCGGACCCCACGGCGCGTCTGCGGGGACCGTCGGTCCGTTCTGGTTCATGAAGCGCACGAAGCGGTTGTCGCGGAATTCCGGCAGCCACGCCGGCGATCCCGGATTGCGGTTCGCAGTGATCGAGCGCCAGAAGCGGCTCTCGAACGGCGCCCCGCTCCATAGCGCGCCGGCGATGGGATCGCCGATCATCTCGAACAGCTCCGCGGATTTCTCCGAATTCATGGCCCCAAGGCTGAGCCCGTGCAGATACAGTTTCGGCCGCCTGTCCTTCGGCAGCGTCGTCCAGTAGCCGTAGATCTCCGCGAACAGCGCGCGCGCCGCCTCCGCGCCGTATTCGGGCTGAAACAACAGCGACATCGGGCTGTTGAGATAGGAGTACTGCATTGCGACGCTGGCGACGTCGCCATGGTGGAGATATTCGACGGTGTCCATCGCAGCAGGGTCGATCCAGCCGGTGCCGGTCGGCGTGACGACGATCAGGATCTTGCGATCAAAACCGTGCTGGCGCTTGAGCTCCTCGAGTGCAAGCCTGGCACGCGCCTGCGCGGTGGCGCCGCCGGCGAGGCCCACATAGACCCGGATCGGGTCCTGCGCCGGCCTTCCGCTGACGGCGCTGATCTCGGTTGCGTTCGGACCCGAGGCAATGAAGCGGCGCCCCATGCGCCCGAGCTCTTGCCACTTCACCAGTGATGCCAGGCTTCCGGTCCGACCGGGATCAGTCGGCTGCGGCCGCTCGGGCTCGAGCAGGACGTCGAGTTCGCGGAAGGAGGAGTCGAGTGCGCGAAACGCCGCGTTGATCAGGACATTGCTGGCGATCGACCAGAACAGCAGGCCCGCGGCGAGCACGCCGATGACGTTGGCGAGCTTCCGCGGAATGACGCGCCTCGTATGCTCGGCGAGGAAGCGGGCGAGGAGCGTGAACAGCCGCCCCAGCACCAGCAGCACGACGAAGGTTATCAGGGCGATGATGCAGACCTTGAGCGGATGCGCGGTCTCGACCGGCGCCATCTTCATCACGGCGCGGATCGAGTTCTGCCATTCGGCTGCTCGCCACAGAAAGACGATGACGACGAGCAGGCAGGCGGCTGCCGCCAGCGCATTCGCAATCG
This sequence comes from Bradyrhizobium sp. SBR1B, assembly GCF_014198205.1. NCBI lineage: Bacteria > Pseudomonadati > Pseudomonadota > Alphaproteobacteria > Hyphomicrobiales > Nitrobacteraceae > Bradyrhizobium > Bradyrhizobium sp. SBR1B. The sequence goes on along the minus strand of NZ_JACIHC010000006.1, from coordinate 276,940 downwards.
ATCTGGCGCGCGCCGACGGCTCAGGCAGCTCGAGATAGTGCCACAGCCGCCGCCACAGCACGCCGGCGAAATAGCCGATCGCAAAGCAGCCGCCGGCGAGGACGCCTTGGGTGAGATAGCTCCTGGGGATCAGCGTCGGCGTCAGTGCAGCCGCGAAGGACAGCGCGCCAAGCATGAGGCCGACGCCGGATAGCGAGAGGAGTTGCCGCCGAATGAACCGCGCCAGATTCATCAAAACGCCTCCCGGGCGAACTTGTCCTCAGGGCTTGTCTGAAAAGCTGCTCTTGCGCGGCAGCACGATCGTGAATTCGGTGAACTCGCCGGGCGCGGTCGCGACGTCGATCGTGCCGCCATGCTGCTTCACCACGATGTCGTGGCTCATCGACAGCCCGAGGCCGGTGCCTTCACCGGCCGGCTTGGTGGTGAAGAACGGATTGAACATCTTCTCCTTCACCTCGTCCGGGATGCCGGTGCCGTTGTCGCGGATGCGGATCTCGACGTGCTCGCCGCGGTCACGGGTGGCGGCGGTCACGACCGGCTCGTAACCGGCCGCCTCGGTCTCCGCCTTGCGCTTGGCGACCGCATGGAATCCGTTTCCGATCAGGTTCAGCAGCACCCTCGTGATCTCCTGCGGGAACACGTCGGCCGAGCCTGCCGCCGGATCGAGCTCGCGTTTGAGCGTCACGTCGAACTGCGGCTTCTCGGCCCGTGCGCCGTGATAGGCGAGGTTGAGGCTCTCCTCGACCACGGCGTTGACGTCGCTCAACCGATGTTCGCCGCCGCCCTCGCGCGAATGCAGCAGCATGTTCTTGACGATGGAGTCGGCGCGCCGTCCGTGCTGGACGATTTTCCCGAGATTGTCCTTGAGAAGCCCGGTGAGCTCGTCGACTTCGCCGCGGATATCGTCCGCGAGCGTCACGGGCGCGAGCACCTCGTTCAGCTCGTCGGTCAATTCGGCGGACAGCGAGGCAAAATTGTTGACGAAGTTGAGCGGGTTCTTGATCTCGTGCGCGATGCCGGCGGTGAGCTGGCCGAGGGAAGCCAGCTTCTCGGTCTGGATCAGGCGATCCTGCGCCGCGCGCAAATCGTCGAGCGACTTCGCAAGCTCCCGGGTGCGGTCCTGCACTTCGTCGAAGAGGCGCACATTCTCGATCGCGATGACGGCTTGGTCGGCGAAACTGGTAACGAGTTCGATTTGCTTTTCGCTAAACGGCCGGATCGCGCGACGTGCGAGAACAATAGCGCCAACGGTGCTGCCTTCGCGCAGTAGGGGCACACCCAGGAAGCTACGCGGATTGCCGCTCAATTCCTGGCCTTCAAAGGAGTAATCGGGATCCTCGAGCACATCGGTGACATGAACAACCTTGTCGCCGAGCAGGGTCCTGCCCGTGATGGTGCGCCTATCCGGCCGGACCGGAAGGTCTCTTACATATTCGACGAATTTGGCTGGAAAGCCGTAGGAGCCCGCCCGGAAATAGGAGCTGCCGGATTTGCGGGTAATCGCCGCCATATCGGCTTCGCATAGTCGCGCCGCCGATTCGACCAGCGTATCGAGCACGGCCTGCAAGTCGAACGCCGAGCGGCTGATAACCTTGAGCACGTCGGCAGTCGCCGTTTGTTGTTGCAGCGACTCGGTCAAATTCTCGGTGCGCTGACGCAATTCACTGAGTAGCCGCGCGTTCTCGATGGCGATCACGGCTTGCGCCGCGAACTGGTTCAGCAGGGTGATCTGCTTCTCCGAGAACCGTCGGCTCTCCTGCCTGAAGATCATGACGTTGCCGACCACGCGCTCATCCTGAAGCAACGGCACCGCGAGCAGGCAGCGGGCGCCGCCGAGATCGACCAGCGCCCGACCATTCGGCTCGCCGCTGCGATAGACGTCTGACTCCAGCAGGTCGACAATTTCGACGAACGGTTCGCCCTTCAAAAGCCGCGCGGGCGCGGTGGCCGAACCATAGTTGAGGGGCGCCTTGCGCCTGTATTCATCGTAAGCAGGGGGCAGTCCGTAAGTGGCGGCTGTGCGGAACTGCGTGCCGTCGTAGGTGTTGAGCACGCCGAAACTGGCGCCGCAGAGCTGCATTGCCTTGCTGAGCATCGCCTCGAATACCGGCGCGAGATCCCCGGCCGATCTGCTGATGACGCTGAGCACCTCCGATGTTGCAGTCTGCTGCTCCAGTGACTCTGCGAGTTCGTGCGTCCGCGCCTGCACCTCGTTGAACAGGCGCGTGTTCTCGATCGCGATCACGGCCTGGTCGGCAAAGGTCTTGAGCAGGTTGATGGCCTTGTCCGGGAATTGGCCGGCTTGCGGCCGCGTCACGGCGATGGTGCCGATTGCGACGCCGTCGCGCAGCATCGGCACCGCGAGGATGCTGCGATAGCCCCGCGTCCGCGCCAGCTCCTTCATGGCCTCGGTGAGATCAGGCTCGTTCTGCATGTCGCTGCGGAAGGCATATTCTCCGCTTCGAGCCACCCGGCTGTGAATGCCCGGCGACGACAGCGGTGCGGGGAACGAGCTGAGCAGATCGGCATTGCCGGCTGCATTATCCGTGGTGAAGGCGGCCAGATGCAGCTTGCCGTCGACCACGCGGGTGACGGTGGACGAATGTCCGCCGATCAGCGTCTTGGCGCTGTCGGAGATGGCCTGGAACACCGGCGTGACGTCGGCAGGCGAAGCCGCGATCACCTTGAGGATGTCGGCGGTCGCGGTCTGACGCTCCAGCGCCTCCCGCGTCGCATTGAACAGGCTGACATTCTTGATGGCGATCACCGCCTGGTCGGCGAAGGTCTGCAGCAGCCGCACATGATGTTCAGTGAAGGCGCCGGTCGCACGGCGCGTCGCGATGATGACGCCGATCGCTTCGCCCTCGCTCATCAGCGGCGCGAACAGCATGCTGCGATAGCCGCGGGCGCGGGCGATGTCGCGCGCGGCCGGCTCGAGCTCGGTGTCGGGCAGTTGCGCCGCTGCACCCTTGGCCACGAGCTGGTAGGGCGGGAACTGCGCGAACGGCACCGGGAACGAGGCCTGCAGCACGTGATCGCCGGCCGGATCGGTCGGCGTGAACGCGGCAAGGTGCGCAGCGCCGTCGACATAGCGCAGCACGGCCGTGGAGAAGCCGCCGATCAGCCGGTTGGCGTTGGCCGCAATGGCCTCGAACACCGGCTGCTCGTCCGACGGCGAGGCCGCCATCACCTTCAAAATGTCCGCCGTGGCGGTCTGGCGCTCCAGTGCCTCGCGCGTCGTGTTGAACAGCCGTGCATTCTCGATCGCAATCACGGCCTGGTCGGCAAGGGTCTGGAGCAGCTGCACGAGGTCGGGTGCGAACGCGCCAGGCTCGGCGCGGGTGACGCTGATCATGCCGACCGGCGTGCCCCGGTTCATCAGCGGCATGAACAGCACGCTGCGGAAGCCGCGCAGCCGCGCCAGATCGCGGTTCAGCTGCGGCACGTCGGCGGCTTCGCTGTCGGGAAACTGGATCGTCTCGCCGCCGCGTACCAGCGCAAAGGTCGGAAACTCCGTGATCTTGCGCGGGAACGACGACTTGAGCCCTTCGTCGGCCTCCGGGCTGGTCGGCGTGTAGGCCACGAGGTGCAGCTCGTCGCCGATGAACTGGAGCACGGTGGCGGAGAAACCGTCCAGCAAACGCTTGGAACTCGACGCGATCGCCTCGAACACCGGCCGGGCATCGGAGGGCGAGGCCGCGATGGTCCGCAGGATCTCCGCGCTGGCGCTTTGGCGATCCCGCGCAGTTGCCAGCGCGTTGCGCAGTTGCGCATTCTCGGCTGCGAGCTCATCGGCGATGTCATGGGAAAGGTTGGTCATTTGCAATCCGGCTTGATGCCGCGACAGGCGCGGCACCGAGGCGGATTATCACATTCCCTGCGGCCGGAGCCAGCGTCTGGCTTGCCTCACGTGCCCGGCCGCGACACCTCCGTCTCCTTGCTGGTGATGAACTCCAGCAGCACCGGGATGCCTTCCTTCGTCTTCTCGATGCCGCGCTTGATCGCGGGGATGATGTCCTCCGGCCTCGTCACCCGCTCGCCATAGCCGCCGAAGGCGCGCGCCATTGCGGCGTAGTCGCCGGAAATGTCGGTCGAGCGATATTTTTCGGTCGAGACCGGCATCACCTTCAATTCGATCGCCATGGAGAAATTGTTGAGCAGGATCGACATGATCGGGATGCGCTCGCGCACCGCGGTCTCGAAATCCATGCCGGTGAAGCCGATCGCCGCATCGCCCCAGACGTTGATGCAGAGCTTGTCGGGCTTTGCCAGTTTCGCCCCCATCGCCAGGCCGAGGCCGTAGCCGAGCTGCGTCGTCTTTCCCCAGCCGAGATAGGTGAGGGGTTTTACCGATTTCCAGAACGGCGAGAGCTGGTCGCGCGGACTGCCGGCATCATGCGTGATGACAGTGTTCTCGATGTCGACGGTGTGCTGGAGATCCCACAGCACGCGATACGGGCTGAGCGGCGCGTCATTGCTGGTGAGCTTCGGCATCCATTTCGCCAGCCACTCCTTGTGCGAGGCCGCGATCTCGGCCGCGACCGCTGACGCATCGCGATCAGCAGTGACGGTCTTGCCGATCTCCTCCAGCAGCGCGTCGAGCACGAGGCCGGCGTCGCCGACCAGGCCGATCTTCGCCTCTACATCCTTGTTGAGATGGTTGGGATCGAGCGTGGAATGGATGATGGTCTTGCCCTTCGGCATCGCGATGCCGAAGTTCGTTTCCGTGAAGGAGCAGCCGATGCCGAAGATGATGTCGGCCTCGGCGAGGAATTTTGGCACTGCGCGCGGCACCGCAAGTCCGCCGGAGCCGAGCGAGAGCGGATGCGTTTCCGGGAACGACGATTTTCCGCCTAGGCTGGTGGTGACGGGGATCGCCAGCCGCTCCGCGAGCCGCTTCAACTGCGGCCAGGCCCGCGCGTAATGCACGCCCTGGCCGGCATAGATCACCGCACGCTTGGCGTTGACGAGCAGGGCTGCCGCCTCCTTCACATGCACGGGGTCGGCGCCGTAGCGGGTGCGCAGCACCGGCCTGTAGTCGAGCGGCTCCGGCACCTCCTCGTTCCACATGTCCGAGGGGATTTCGACGATCACGGGACCGCCGCGGCCGTTCTTCAGCTTGGTGAAGGCGCGGCGGAAGATGTTGGCGACCTCGGCGGCCAGAATGATCGGCTCCGACGATTTCGAAAACGGCTTCATCGCCTCGCTGGAATTGAAGTTCGGCTCGACATGCGCAAGCCTGCGCTGATAACCCATCGGCAGCACCAGCACGGGCACGGATTCGCCAAAGCACTGCGCGACGCCGCCCATCGCATTCTCCGCGCCGGGTCCATGCTGCATGCAGAACGCGCCGATGCTGTGCCCCGAGGTCACGCGCGAGATCGCATCCGCCATGTGGATGCCGACGCGCTCCTGCCGCACCATCACCGGGCGGATCTCGGCCTTGGCCGCATGCTCGATCAGATGGTTGACCGGATAGCCGCAGAGGATCTCGATTCCCTCGCGCCTCATGATTTCCGCAATGGCGGTGCCGAGCTTCATGGCGTCTCTCTCCCTTGAGGCTTGACCGGTTGATCCGGCGATTACGGGGAGAGGATCAGGAAATTCAGGAGGCGTAAAGCACGGTGGATCACACCGGCGGGTAGGTCAGCCATGCAGAACGCGCGCGCAGGACGGGGCGCCATCGTGACGTTGAGATTCGCCGCGCCGTCTCACCATTGATCAGAATGTCGCGACGAGACGTACTCATGCGCTGCGCTGCTGTCGCAATAGGGAACTCACCGCATCCGGCTTGCTTCCGAATTGGCATCTGTAATCGTTGCCGTGCGAATTTGAAACCGCGCACCGATGCAAAGGGGATTCGGTTTGACAGTCACGGATGCTCGAAGCACGCTGCGTCGACATTGCGAAGGGGGGCATATCGACATGATCGAGCTCAGGGTGAACGGGATCAACCGCAGCGTCGACGTTGTTCCCGAGATAGCCGGGCAGCCTTGTCCGAACTGATGCGTTCCCCGCGTCGCACCAGCGCGACCCCACACGGCGTCATCGAAAGGAAGGAAACGTGACCCAGCATGTCCTCTTCATCGTCACCAACGCAGCCGTGATCGGTCCGCATAGCCGCAAGACCGGATTCTTTTTCGCCGAGATCGCCCATCCTTTCGAAGTGCTTGACAAGGCCGGGGTCGCGGTCGAGTTCGCATCCCCGGCCGGGGGATGGACGCCCTACGATGCGTATGACGAGAAAGATCCCGCCCAGAGAGATTTTCTCGCGAGCAAGGCCTTTCGTCGCCTGAATCACAGTCGCAGACTGTCCGAGGTGGACGCTGCCGACTACGACGCCATCCTGGTGCCCGGCGGTCTTGGGCCCATGGTGGACATCCAGCGCAATGCAACGGTCCAGAGTGCCGTCGTGCGCGCCTGGACCACCGGCAAGCTCGTCGCCGCTGTTTGTCACGGGCCGTGCGCGCTGCTCGGCGTCAACCTCGGTGATGGCACCCCGTTCGTGCGCGGCAAGAAGCTCACGTCCTTCTCGAGGAAGGAAGAATACGACTACGCCCGCGATGATGTGCCTTACGAGCTCGAGGACGCGTTGAGGGCCGAGGGCGCCGACTACTCGTCGGCCGCCAATTGGCAACCTCACGTCGTCGTCGATGGCCGGCTCATCACGGGGCAGAACCCCGCTTCGGCCGGACCGTTGGGAAAAGAGTTGCTGTCCGCCCTTAAGGATCGGTGACGTCCTATCTGCAGCCCTGGCAGATCATCAGCTTTCGCTTTAACGCCCCATCTTCCTGATCGGGGCCATCCGCATCCGCGTGGGACCCGGTGTTCTTTGCGGCGCGTGACTTCATTGGCGGCGTCGCCTGGTGCGGGGCGTCATTGTCATCGACGGTGCCGATGCTGAAGCCGTCGTAGTCGGCGGCCGGATTCGGTATCGCTTGAGGCCGGCCTATCGTGGGTGTCGAAGTCTCTCTGCCGGACGCCGCCGGCGGAGCCCTGTTTGTCGTCACGCGTGCCGGCTTGGTGGCACCCGGACGCGGCGACGCATCGGGCGCAGCAAGCGAAACCGGCGGGGCGACCGAAGTCTGGCTTCTCGCGTTCTGGTGCGGCCATGCGACGACAAACATGAGGCCGAGAGCCAGGAGCGTCACGCGTCTCATCCGCATCCTTTCGGCAGCTCAGGTTCAACGATCGATGGCATGGCCCGCCGAACCACGACGCGGACAGAGTATCAGGACCAGCCTTGCCGTCAAAGCGTCATGGCCCGGACAGCGCGCTGCGCCATCCGGGCGGTATTCGGCTGCATGGCCCGACAGGCAAGACCTGCCGGCGCCGGGCGAAGCGCGCCTCGTCGGCTCAGATCAGCGTGCCCGCATGGAAGCTTGCTTGGGCGAGCAGCGATTGAATCACGACATTGTCGCCGGGACCGCCATCCAGCACGTCGAGGCCGCCGCCGCCGATCAGCACATCGTCGCCGACCCCGCCGAGCAGCGTGTCGTTGCCGGCGCTGCCGATGAGCACGTCGTCGCCGCCACCGCCGTCGAAGACCAGATGCGGCCCGCCGGGGCCGGCGCCCGACGCCTCGATCACGTCGTCCCCGCTGAGGCCGTTGATGGTGATGGTGTCGTTGAAGTCGAAATTCTCGATCACCATTTGGCTTGCCAGGCCGTCGATCACCAGCGCGCCGTTGCTGTTGAGCGACAGCGTGATGACGTCGTCGCCGGTGGTGCCGTTGATCACGATGTTGTCGGCCGCTTCGTCGCCGCCGGGAGTGCCGGGGACGCCGCCAAGGTCGATCTTCACCTGCGTCACGTCGGTGCCGCTCATGTCGCCGACAATGATCTTGTCGGCGCCGCCGCGGGCATTGAACGCGATCGTCTCGACGCCGCCCGTGTCCATCGTGATTGAGCCGACGTCGCGCGTCAGCTCGGCGCGGGAGCCGCTCGCGAAGATGTTGATGGTTTCCGCGATGTTGGCGCCGTTGAACAGCAGGGTGTCGCTGCCGGCCTGGCCCTCGATCGTGTCGTTGTCGTCGCCCGGATTCCAGACGAAGGTGTCATTGCCCGCGCCCATCAGCGCGACATCGTTGCCGTCGCCGCCGTTGATCAGGTCGTCGCCCTGGCTGCCAATGATGGTGTCGTTACCGATGCCGCCGTTGATCGTCAGCTGCAGCACGCCGGCGGCGAGCCCGCTGGCGTCGATGGTGTCGTCGCCGGCAAGGCCATTGAGCGTCAGCTGATCGGTTGCGTCCATTGCGGTCAGGTGGCTGGCCGCGTGCAGGCCGAACACCGTGACGCCGGCGGCATTGCCGCTGACGCCGAACGTATCGGCCCCCTGGGTCGCATCGACCGCGACGGTATCGACGGCGCCGTCGGGCGTTCCGGCCGAACCGCCGAGGTCGATGTTCACCCGCGTCACGTCGGTGCCGGTCAGATCACCGACCGTGACATGATCGCTCCCGCCCAGCGCGTGGATATCGACCTGCTCGACCCCGTGCAGGTCCATCGTGATGTTTGCGACATCGCGCGTCAGCAGCGCGCGATCGCCGTTGGCGGCAATGGCGATGTTCTCGGCAATGTTGGCGCCGAAGAACCGCAGCGCGTCGACGCCGGTGCCGCCCTCGACGGTGTCGCTGCCGTCGCCCGGATTCCATTGGACGATATCGTTGCCGGCGCCCAGCAGGGCGACGTCGTTACCCTGGTTGCCGTCGATGAAATCATTGCCGTCGCCGCCGATCAGCGTGTCGTTGCCGGCGCTGCCGAGGATCGTATCGTTGCCGGCGCCGCCATCGATCGTCAGGTGCACGATCCCTGCGACCAATGCCGCCGCCGAGATCGTGTCGTTGCCGCCGAGGCCTTGGATGAGAAGCGCATCGTTCGCGCCTTCCGCACTGGTGATGGCGACAGCGGCCGGCAATCCCGTGATCGCAACCGAATTGCCGGAGCCGGACACCTCGATGGTATCGGCGCTGCGGGCGCCTTCGAGCGTCACGGTATCGGCCGCCCCGTCTCCGGTGCCGCCTGATCCGAGATCGATATTGACCTGCCTGACGTCGGTTCTCGTCAGGTCGCTGACGACGATGTTGTCGCTGCCGCCCTGCGCGTTGATGGTGACGGTTTCGATGCCGTCGAGGTCCATCGTGATGTTGCCGACATTGCGGGTCAGCAGCGTGCGTCCGTCATGGGCAGCGGACAGGGTGATCTCCTCACCGATGTTCGAGCCGTTGAACAACAGGGTGTCGGTGCCGGCCTGTCCTTCGACCTTGTCGCTGCCGTCGCCGGGATCCCACTGGAAGGTATCGTTGCCGGCGCCGAGCAGGGCGGTGTCGTTGCCTTGATTGCCGTCGATGAAGTCGTTGCCATCGCCGCCCAGCAGGCGGTCCGCGCCGTTGCCGCCGAGGATCGTGTCGTTGCCGGCCCCGCCGTCGATCGTCAGATTGATCAGTGCGGCGAGATTGCCAGTTGCGGTGACGACGTCGTCGCCGCCGCCGGCCTTGAGCACGAGGTTCTCGGTGGTGCCGATGTCCAGCGAGAACGGGGCCACATCGACCCGGTCGAAGCGCACGCGCGTCCCGTTGGCCATGATGGCGAAGGTCTCGCCGCCGTTGCCGCCGTTCACCTCGGCGGTGTCGATGCCTTCGCCGCCTTCCATCAGGTCGCTGTCGTCGCCGGGGTTCCAGATCATGCGGTCGTTGCCCGCTTCGCCGAACATCTGGTCGTTACCGTCGCCGCCGATCAGCACGTCATTGCCGGAGCCGCCGAACAGCAAATCGTTGCCGCCCTTGCCGAACAGCGTGTCGTGACCGGACTGGCCGAACAGCATGTCGCCAGCGGATCCGCCGGTCAGCGTATCGTTGCCCGCGCCGCCGAACAGGTTCGCCGCAGGCATCGCGCCGTTGCTCTCGTCTATCGTGATGATGTCGTTGCCGTCGAGGCCGAAGGCCTGGATCAATTTGGTGTTGGCGACCGTCGCGGGGCCACCCTTGATTGCGACCGCGCCATGGTTGACGACGATCGTCCCGGCTGGGTTGCGGCCCAACAAGACCGTGTTGTTGTGGCCGTTGCCAAAGACGCTGAGGATTCCGGCAGAAAAATTTGCTGTGACAGCCATATGCACTCGCTTTGCGTGATCGAAATGGGCCGTGCGGCGGTATTGCCGGGGCGAACGGCAGACGATCTCATCTGTAGGCCGGGATGCCGGTTCCGGCTTGACGAAGCTCTTCCGAGGGCCTCCTGTTTTTCTTGAGAACAGCTTGATTTTCGGGGGGACGGCCTGAGCGCGCGCCTCGTCCTTCGAGACGACCGCTTCGCGGTCTCCTCAGGATGAGGCTAACCGGCGCCGGTGCCATTGAGACTGCGTCCGCAGACTCAGTCCTCATCCTGAGGAGCCCGCCTAAAGCGGGCGTCTCGAAGGATGGCCGCAGATAAGACCTTGTCCAAGGCCGGACACGAATGGATCGGGTCTCGGAAGAGTTCATCCACCCCAACCACCATCCGTTGTGTTGCCCGACGGGCAAAGCACACCAGCGGTGGGTCCACCCCCGCGCGCCAAAATATTCGTATTTACAGAAATTCCGTTTTCCCGTATAAGCCGAAACATCCCGCCCGCCACAAGGGGCGTTTCGCGATCGTCACGGGACGCGGGCCGGGATGCGGTGGCCGCGACGGCGTCGGCGCGTCATGTTGGTTGCAGGGCGGGGAAACCCGTGAGCGGCGACAGGCGCGATACGACACGGCGCTGACAGCGTCTCTGTCCAGTCTCGATGGCGAGCGCACGCCAGCAATCGGGAATGCGGATGGGGATGTGCGCGGACGGAGAAGTCGTGTGGTCCTGACGCCCGGGGGCTGTGCGTCAAGTCCTGCGGTGATGTCGCGCCAACCGGCGCGCATCGATCATTCCCGCAAGGCGACGGGGGCAATAGTGCATCGCTCCCCGAGGAGAGCACGAAGGACACCGTGAAAACCATCGCGCAGGGAAGGCCGGGCGACCGGCACACCTGTCGTCCACCCCGTGCGCGCTTCTTGAGCACACGCGGGACTTCGGGTGCCAGCCGGCGCCCGGCCTTCCCTGCGCCCTTGCTTTTGACGAGGGCGGAAGAAGACAGCAAAGCTCGGGCGAAACCAGCCGCGAGGATGAGCAGCCATGTCTATCGTCTATCGCAAAAAAATCGGTCTCGTGCCCCGGACGCAGCGCAACGCGCCGCGTCTTCGCGGCGTGGTGCGCTGCATAGCCGGGGCCCATGCATCAAAGAACGCTGCAGCGCGTCCGGGACACGAGACAGACGCACTATGGCCGCACGCTCGCTTCCGCACTCCGCAACGACGAGTCTGCGACGCTTTGCGGTCAAACGTCATTCAGCCTCCCGCTACGCCTTCTCCTCCAGCGCGCGGCGCAGCCTTCGGATGATGACGCCGCGGGCGCGGTCGTCGGCGGCTGCCCCAACCCTGTCGTTGATGTCGAGCATGAGCTCCGACATCTCGTTGTGCCAGTCGAGACGGGTCACGGCCTCCGGTGCGAGCCGTCGGCGGTGATCGACGTCGAGCACGCGCGGTTCGGCAGCGGCGAGCTCGTAGATATCGTCGAGCATCGGCTGGTAGACCCTGGCCGCCGGAACGATGCGCTCGGCGACGCGTTCGGCGAGGCCCGCGATCGCGTCTTCCTCGCCATGGACCAGGAACAGCCCGCGGGCGATGGGCCGGCGCGCCGCGATCCAGCTGGCGATGCCGGCGCCGTCGGCATGGCCCGAATATTCGTCGATCATGCGGATGCGGGCCGCGACCTTGATCTCCTCGCCCTGGATCCGCACGGCCTTGGCTCCGTTCTGGAGAAAGCGGCCGAGCGTGCCGTTGGCCTGGAAGCCGGCGAGCAGCACGGTCGCGCGCTCGTTCCACAGCCAGCGCTTCAGATGATGGCGAATGCGGCCGGCGTCGCACATGCCGCTCGCGGCGATGATGATATGGAATCCGGACAGGCGCATGATCGCCTTGCTCTCGTCCGCGGTCTCGGTGAATTTGAGATGCGGCGAGTTGAGCAGGCGCGCAGCGTCGACGGATGGGTCGAGGCTCTCGGCATGGCGGCGGAACACTTCGGTGGCGCGGATCGCAAGCGGAGAGTCGAGGAAGATCGGTGCGGTCGGAATCTCGCCGTGCTCCATCAGGTCGACGAGGTCGACGATCAACTCCTGGGTGCGCTCGACCGCGAAGGCAGGCACCAACAGCGCGCCGCCGGCCGTCGCGGCATCGCGCACCTCGGCCGCGAGGTGCTTGCGGCGGAGATCAGGTGTGGTGGCCTCGCGCAGCCGGTCGCCGTAGGTTGCTTCCGAGATGACGTAGTCGAAATCGGCCGGCGCTTCGGGATCGGGCTGCAGCAGCTTGGCCTCCGGCCCGACATCGCCGGACAGCAGCACGCGCAGCGGACGTGGCGCGCCCCGTTCGGCGATTTCGAGCTCGATCGAGGCCGAGCCGAGCAGATGGCCGGCGTTCCAGTAGCGCGCACGGACGCCAGGGATCACGTCGGTCCAGCGTTCATAGTCGACGGCGCGAAACGATTGCAGCGATGCGATGGCGTCGGCCTGCGTGTAGATCGGCTGAACCTCCTTGCGCCCGCGCGAGGCATTGCGACGGTTGAGCTGCGTGACTTCCGATTCCTGGATGCTGCCGGCGTCTGGCAACATGTAGGAGCAGAGGTCGATCGTGCCGCGCGTTGCCAGGATCGGTCCGTCGAATCCTGCGCGCACGAGCTTCGGCAACAGGCCGCTATGGTCGATATGGGCGTGCGTGAGCAGCACGGCATCGATATCGGCGGGGCGGAACGGAAAGGCGCCGTAGTTGAGCTCCTTCAGCGTCTTCTGGCCCTGGAACAGGCCGCAATCGACCAGGAAGCGGCCGGTCGCGGTCTGGAACAGATAGCTCGAACCGGTCACGGTGCGGGCGGCGCCGCAAAATCGAACGGTGATGCTCATGGCGTCGTCTCCGGCGAATGCGCCAACTTGCCTTGCGGGGTCTCATGACCATTGACGACGAACCCGGTCTCCTCAGTGGCGGCATCGGCGGCCAGATCGTGCTCAGGGCGGTCGAACGTGTAGACGCGATAGAGTGGCTCGCCCTGCTCGACGCGATCGCCGATCTTCTTGAACAGGCGGATGCCGGCGCCCTTGTCGAGCGGCGCGCCGGCGGTGCGGGCGAGGCGGTTCAGACGCAGGCAGTCGATCGCGGACACGGTGCCGTCATGCGCCGCCTTGACGTCGAAGCTGAGCGATCCGAGCTCGCTGCTGCATGTCGACGGACCCTGGGCGTCGATGATCTTCTGCATCTGCTTCAGCGCCGCGCCGCTGTCGAGCAGTTCGCGCGCCCTCGCATAGCCGGCGCCGCCGCGCAGCTTCGGATCGTATTCCAGCAGATGGGCGGCGAGCCGGAGCGATTTCTCGCGCAGGTCGCGCGGCGCGTCTTTGTCGTTGCCGAGCACGGCCATGACGTCATTGGCCTCGAGCACCGGCCCGATGCCGTTGCCGATCGGCTGGCTTCCGTCGGTCGTGATCACCTCGACCGTGCGGCCGAAACGGTCGCCGACGAATTCGAACAGCTTGCGCAGCCTCATCGCCTCGACGCCATTGGTGACCTTCGCGGTCGGGCCGACCGGAATGTCGATCAACAGATGCGTCGAGCCTGCCGCGATCTTCTTGGACATGATGGAGGCGACCATCTGCTCGCGGGTATCGAGGCACAGCGGACGCTCGACCGAGATCAGGACGTCGTCGGCCGGCGACAGGTTCACGTGCCCGCCCCAGATCAGGCAGCCGTTGCAGGCCGAGACGATCGCCTTCATCTCCTCGACGCCGACATTCACCCGCGCCAGGACCTCCATGGTGTCGGCGGTGCCGGCAGGCGAAGTGATGGCGCGCGACGAAGTCTTCGGGATCGGCAGGCCATGGGCGGCGACGATCGGCACCACGACCATCGAGGTGCGATTGCCGGGAATGCCGCCGATGCAATGCTTGTCGACGACGACAGGCGTCGGCCAAACCAACTGCGTGCCGGCCTGGGCCATCGCCCCGGTGAGGGCGAGCAGCTCGTCGCTGGTGATGAAGCTTGCCGAACCGATCAGGAAGGCGGCGATCTCCATGTCCGAGTAGCGATAATGCGCGAGGTCGTTGATGATCGCGCCGATTTCGGCCTGGCTCAGGGTTCGCCCGCGGATCTTCGCGCGCACCGCTTCCAGGCTCTCCGGCGGCGCGGCGGGCCTGACCGTGACCAGCGTGCCGGCGCCTTGCGCGAAGCGCCGCAACGCGGGTTCAGAGAGTCCGATCTCGTCCGGGGCCACCAGCGTATCGTCGTCCGTGATCAGCAACGTCGCGAGCAAGACCTTGCTGCCCTGACGCAGCTCGACGCGGCTGAAGCCGCGGAAGATCTCGGCGCGCAGCGCCTTCGACTGCCTGGAGACGACGACCACGTTCTCGCGGCCGGTATCGAGCCGGACGCGGCGGATCTTCAGTTGGGAGTGCGGAAGGTCTGGATGCATGAACAGGCCGGCAGGGAGGAAACACGGCCTCCATGCTTAGACATCGCCGTTCTGATGCTGTTGACCCAGATCATGGCTCGCGCGAGGGACATGGGTGGGCTGTTGCGGGCCGTCACGCAGGCGCGCTGCTGCAGGCGCGTCGGTCTGGAAATGACAGGGGAAGCCGAATGCCGTGGCGATATCGCCGATGTTGGCCGGCCAAATCGTGGATCGGGCTACTTTATCCCGGTGCTGATCGCGACAAACTTGTTGTTGAGGAGGGCGCCGCCCATGGTGTTCACGGCCGTTATGATCGCCAGCGCGATGCCTGCGGCAATGAGGCCGTACTCGATCGCGGTTGCACCATTCTCATCGGCAAGGAAGGACCTAAGCAAACGCATTGCCAACTCCCGTTCATCCGATCCAACGTATGGTCGCGTCGTTATCGGACTTGCAAAAGGATCGAATAAGTATTCATGCGCGCCAAAAGAATTAAGCCCCGGCGAACGCGTTCCTGCTCATACGACGGCATTCATTAAATTAAGGTTCTATCGATCCGTCCAAATGGATTCATACCGGCAGGGCTCCGCCGGGCTGCGCGGGCGCAGCGCCCGTCAGGCCGCGATCGTGCGGCCGCTTAACCGATTGTTGAGCCTGTTCGTCAACGGGCCGGCAAGGACACCATGGCGCTCATCCGCGCCGGTCGTCCGCATTCAACGCCCGCAACATGGCGATGCGGGCGAACATCACCCAGCCGCCGCCCGTCTCGGCCGCATTGATCAAGGTCTCGATGGCGGTCTGCCAGCGCGGCTCGTGCTGGACGTCCTCGGGCAGCCGCATGATGTAGTCGGCCGCCTCCTGAAGCGTCAGCAGCTGGCGCTTGTTGCTCACGCGAACGGGGTCGTCGAACGCCGTCGACCAGGGCATGTCAGGCCGCCTGATCGGCGAGGGGTGGCATCACGGCGCAATCGCGGGGGGATGCGGCTAGCCGGCCTTCTTCGCCCGAGCAGGCGCGCGCACCGGCTTGTCGGCCTTCTTCGAAGTTTCCCTGGTCGCTTCCCTGGTCGCCGTCTTCGCAGCAGCGTCCTTGCCGCCTTTGCCGGCGATCGGCAGCAGCATCTCGCGCTGGCCTGCGACGCGCTTCTTCGGCTTCTTGGATTTGGCTGCTTCCTTGGCGACCTTCGCCGCAGGCGCGGCGTCCTTCTCGTTCGCGATGCTCTTCTTCAGCGCGTCCATCAGGTTGATGACGTTGCCGCCGCTCTTCGGCGCGGCCTTGGCGGTGATCGGGGCGCCGCTGCGCTTCTTGTTGATGAGATCGATCAGCGCGGTCTCGTAATGGTCCTCGAACAGCTCAGGCTCGAACGCGCCGGATTTCTTCTCGACGATGTGCTTGGCGAGGTCGAGCATGTCCCTGGTCAGCTTCACGTCTTGGATGTCGTCGAAATATTCGGTCTCGCTGCGGACCTCGTAGGGATAGCGCAGCAGCGTGCCCATCAGCCCGCTCTCGAGCGGCTCGAGTGCGATGATATGCTCGCGGTTGGTCAGCACCACGCGGCCGATCGCGACCTTGTCCATGCTGCGGATGGTCTCGCGGATCACTGCATAGGCGTCATGGCCGACCTTGCCGTCGGGCACGAGATAATAGGGGCGGATCAGATAGCGGTTGTCGATGTCGGCCTTCGGCACGAACTCGTCGATATCGATCGTGTGGGTCGAGTCGAGCGCGATGTCGTCGAGCTCGTCCTTGGTGACCTCGATATAGGTGTCGGTGTCGACCTTGTAGCCCTTGACGATGTCCTCAGAGGTCACCTCGTCGCCGGTCTCGGCGTCGACCTTGAGGTACTTGATCCGGTGGCCGGTCTTGCGGTTGATCTGGTTGAAGGAGACCTTCTCGGTATCCGAAGTGGCCGGATAGAGCGCGACCGGGCAGGTCACGAGCGACAAACGCAGAAAACCCTTCCAATTGGCGCGGGGGGCCATGGGCTACTCCAAACGCAACAAGGACAGACTTACGAGGATACCATCGGGCAACAGCGAATCATAGCAAGGGCGGGCGTTGATCTTGCAACTGCGTTAACCGGCCATAGGGCGTGGGGTTGCTGTCCCGATCGGGTGGCAGAAGCCGGAACATCACATCGGATCGGGCGTTGGCTCCGCATGCACGGCTGCGAGGAGGTCGCGGTCATCGGAGGCGACACGCAGAGATTGAGGGCATCATGGCAACCACGCGAGAGCAGCGTCAGATCGTCGAAACACCAACCGAGGCGCGTCAGGGCGAACCTGGGCCGTCAGTTGCCGCATTGCTCGCCATCTCGACCGGGCTTGCGATCCTGATCCTCGCCGTCATCTGGTTCGTGTTCTTCCGGACCTGACGGCCGAAAACACGGGAAGGGCGGACCTTCCGACCTGCCGCGGCACGCGGCACGTTGCGCCCGCCATGTTGCCGGCTCGTCCGGTCGCATGGCGGGCGCAGTCGCATCGGCTGCTGACCTATCGTATATGACCAAAAAGTAACGCGCCCGGTTCCCCGCGTTCATATTCAGTTCACGCCGGAATTGCTCATCTGGTGTGGTGTTGATGCGGCCTATGTCTGGAGAGAAGCGTGCGCCTGCTCGTTGTTGAGGACGACCCCGATCTCAATCGCCAGCTCACCAAGGCGTTGACCGACGCCGGCTATGTCGTCGATCGCGCCTTCGACGGAGAGGAGGGGCACTATCTCGGCGACAACGAGCCGTATGACGCCGTCGTGCTCGACATCGGCCTGCCGAAGAAGGACGGCATCTCGGTGCTGGAGGCCTGGCGCCGCAACGGCCGCACCATGCCGGTCCTGATCCTCACCGCACGCGACCGCTGGAGCGACAAGGTGCAGGGCTTCGATGCCGGCGCCGACGACTATGTCGCAAAGCCGTTCCATCTGGAGGAGGTGCTGGCGCGCATCCGCGCGCTGCTGCGCCGCTCGACCGGCCATGCCCAGAGCGAGCTGAGCTGCGGTCCCGTCACGCTAGACACCAGGACCGGCCGCGTCAGCGTCTCCGGCAATCCGGTCAAGATGACCTCGCACGAATATCGGCTTCTGGCCTACCTGATGCACCATTCCGGGCGCGTGGTCTCGCGCACCGAGCTGGTCGAGCACCTCTACGATCAGGATTTCGACCGCGACTCCAATACGATCGAGGTGTTCGTCGGCCGCATCCGCAAGAAGCTCGACGTCGACATCATCCAGACCGTCCGCGGCCTCGGCTATCTCCTGACCCCGCCGGCCGCCTGACGCGTTCCGGGGCTTGACGGGCAGCCCGGCAGGGGCCTTGGTCCGGTCATGAGCTCTGACGCCCCGCCATCCTGCGCCTCCCGGGATCATTCCGATGGCCGCTAGTTCGCTTGCGACCCGCCTGTTCCTGTCGGCGACCGCCTGGCTCGTGGTGATCCTGGCCATCACCGGCGTGGTGCTGTCGTCGGTCTACAAGAACGCCACCGAGCGCGCCTTCGACAGGCGGCTCAATCTCTATCTCCGCACCCTCATCGCCGAGGTCGCAACTCCCGACGAGCCGCCCGACCGCCAGTTCCAGTCGCTGGGCGAGCCGCTGTTCGAGCTGCCGCTGTCCGGCTGGTACTGGCAGATCACGCGGACCGACACCGAAAAGCCGGAGGTGCGCTCCTCGCGCTCGCTCTGGGACAAGAAGCTGCCGAAGCTGGAAGAGCAGGGCGCCGAGCTCACCGCCGCCGGCATCCGGCTGGCCTATGTCGACGGGCCCGAAGGCCAGAATCTGCGCATGGTGGAACGGCCGGTCGATCTCGGCGCCGACGGCAAGTTTCTGGTCAGCGTCGCCGGCGACGACACCGAGATCTTCGACGAGACGCGCAGCTTCGACTATTATCTCGGCGGCACCTTCACCGCGCTCGGCATCGTGCTGCTGCTGACGACCGTGTTCCAGGTCCGCTTCGGCCTCGCACCGCTCAAGCGCATCTCGGAATCGATCGCCGACATCCGTTCCGGGCGGGCGGAGCGGCTGGAGGGCGAATTTCCGGTCGAGATCGCGCCGCTGGCGCGCGAGACCAACGCGCTGATCGATGCCAATCGGGAGATCGTCGAGCGCGCGCGCACCCATGTCGGCAATCTCGCCCACGCGATCAAGACGCCGCTCTCGGTCATCGTCAACGAGGCCGGCGCCCACATCACCGATCCCTTCGCGGCCAAGGTGATGGAGCAGGCGGATGTGATGCGCGACCAGGTCGCTCATCACCTGGAGCGCGCGCGTATCGCGGCGCGAGTCTCGGTGGTCGCGACCGTGACGGAAGTGGCGCCGGCCATCGAGGCATTGCGGCGGACCATGGAGAAAATCCATCGTGACCGCGGCATCGTGGTCGAAGCCAAGGCCGATCCGTCGGCAAAATTTCGCGGCGAGAGGCAGGATCTGGAGGAGATGGTCGGCAATCTCGTCGACAATGCCTGCAAATGGGCGGCCTTGCGCGTCTTCATCGAGGTCCTCGTGGAGCCGCCGCACCAGGCGGGGGTGGGCCCGCGGCTGCGGATCATCGTCGATGACGACGGCCGTGGCCTCTCGGAAGCCGAGCGGGCGCAGGTCTCCCGGCGCGGCCAGCGGCTCGACGAATCCAAGCCGGGCTCGGGTCTGGGACTGTCGATCGTGACCGACCTCGCCGCACTTTATGGCGGCAGCCTCTCGCTCGGTGGTGCGCCGACCGGCGGCCTGCGCGCCGAACTGGTCCTTCCCGGCATGTAATCCATTGTTCCGACGAGGTTATTCGTCCTCGTCGATGCCCGGCCGCAGCAAACTGGCGGGATTCGGTCCGACGTCCTAAACGGCTTCTTAAGTGGGGGCCTCCTATGATCGCGCCGGACCCATCCCATGTCCGCCATTTTACCGTGCATTACCCGGGCGCATGAGCCAGACATCGATCGAGCGGCTGAGGGAATATCTCGCGCAGCTCCCGCCGCAGGCGCAGGCGCTGCTGATGCGGGAGTTCGAGCGCGCGCTGGAGCGCGGCCAGGACACGGCTGTCGCGACCCTGGTGCTCGAGCAGTTGCGCAAGATCGTCCGCAAGTCCGAAGCCGATGAAGCCCCGCCGCCGCGCACGGACGATCTGTCGCGGCTGCTGTTCCAAGCGTTGGAACCGTTCCTGATCGAGGCTGGCGTCCCGCTGCGAGTCGGCCAGATCCGCCGCACCTCGCTCCAGCCGATCTGGCAATGGCTCGGCCGCGACGGCGCACCGGGCAAGGTGAACGAATTCGAGGCCGCGCTGGCGCGGATGCCCCCCGATAGTGCGGGGCAGGTCGAGGCCCTCGCGCAGAAGCTCCAGGGGGTGGCTGCGGATGCCATTTTCGAGCTGACCGGTCCCGGCGGCGGCGACAAGTCGCGCGCGCTGGCCCGGGTCGGCGCGCCCAACGTGATCGAGGACCTCTATTCGATCGGAGCGGTGCTTCAGGTCCGGGAGGCCATCGCCGGCTTGAACGAGAAGCTGCCGCGCACCTTGCGCGCTTTCGGCGATCCCCAGATCGCCTCGGTGACGTCGGCGCTCAACATTCCGGTACTGCAGACCCCGCAGATGCTGCCCTTCGCGCTGTCGATCGTGGTGCAGCGGATGACGGCCCCGTGGCAGATCATCCGCCTCGCCATCAAGATTGCCGCGTCCGACGACGAGATCCGCGTCGCGGCGACGCCTTACGGCGTTGCCGTCACGATTGCGCTGCACGACCTGTCCTGTGTTGCCGCCACCCTGCGCATGGACATCAAGCGCAGCCATTTCGACAATGTTGCCGGCAACCTCAAGGCGTTGCACGACGGCGTGCGCGGCCTGCGCACCGAGCTCGACCTGCGCAACGATTCCGCCTGGGGCAAGCAACTGACCTCGATCCGGGCCGACATCTCCAATGCGCTGCAATCCGAGATCGACAGCGTTCCCGGCCGCGTTCGCCGCATCCTGCGCCAGCGCCCCGAGAAAGACATTCCGCCGGGTGCGCGGATCGACAGCACCGAGGTGGAGGAAACGGCGGCGCTGATCGATTTCGTCGCGACCTGCCGCAATTATGCGAGCGAGCTTGCGATCAACGAGGTGACGCTGCGCACCTATTCCGACCTCCAGCAATATGTCGAACGTTCGACCGAGCAGCTGGTGCAGTCGCTGCGCGCCGCCGATCACAAGGTCCGCACCTATCGGCAGCAGCAGGTGCAGGCCGCGATTCGCTTCTGCCAGGTGCTGTTTGGCGATGATTACGCCTCGTTGATGAGCCGGGCCGCGGAGAACGCAGCGACCGGCGAGCGCAAATCGTCGCGCGCGAGCTAACCTAAGCGCATATTTTCGTGATCACAATTTGTGGTTGACGGTACCGGTGGTGCGCCGTACGGTCCCCGTGCAAGTCCGGGGAACTTCTATTTGTGGGCGCATGAAACCCGTTATCAGCTCCATCGAAATCGAGAACCGCATCATTGTTGCCAAGTATCAGAGACTGATGGTCGGTGCCAAAGTGGTGCTGGTCGAGAAGGCAAGCGGTCGGCAACTCTCCGAGACAATCACGAGGGTTGCATCCCCGGTTCCGGTCGGAGCGCTGCGCATCAGATTGCCGGACGCAGTCAAGCCGGGAACATACTTCCTGAGGGCCTTCAACGGCCACGGTGAGGACGCCGCGCAAAGTACGGACTTCGAGATCGGCTAAGCCGTTGGATTTTCACCGTTTCGAGACCGCGCGCGGTCGCGCCAAATTGACAATTGTCAATTGCCGCATCGTCCGGCCGTGGTGTAAAGCCACCTATGGGCGCGGTTCGTGCGCTGCCGGAAGCTTGCCAGATGACGCTATGGTTCGTGTTCGCGCTGATGACGGTCGCGGCGATTTTCGCCGTGCTCTGGCCGCTTGGCCGCAATGGACGCGCGCAAGACCAGGGCAGCGAGGTCGCGGTTTACAAGGACCAATTGGCCGAGATCGAGCGTGATCTCGCCGCAGGCTTGATTCCCGCGCCGGACGCCGAGGCTGCGCGCGTCGAGATCAGCCGCAGGCTGCTCGCTGCGGCCGCCAGCGAGCCAGCCATGGCG
Organism: Bradyrhizobium sp. SBR1B; assembly: GCF_014198205.1. Classification (NCBI taxonomy): domain Bacteria; kingdom Pseudomonadati; phylum Pseudomonadota; class Alphaproteobacteria; order Hyphomicrobiales; family Nitrobacteraceae; genus Bradyrhizobium; species Bradyrhizobium sp. SBR1B. Next base: position 255,400 of record NZ_JACIHC010000006.1, on the reverse strand, counting down.
CCGAAATCGAATCTCAAATGGCGCCGCGCGGCGGCCGTGCTGGCGCTCGCGGGCCTGCCGCTCGTTGCGATCGGCATTTATATGCCACTCGGCTCGCCCCGGCTTCAGGACTTTCCCCTGGCGCAGCGCGAGCGCGGATCCGGGTCCGGCGTTGCGCAGTCGCTCGAGAATCTCGTCGTGCAGGTCCAGCAGCATCTGGAGAAGAATCCGACCGACGGGCGCGGCTGGAATGTGCTCGCGCCGGTGCTGGAGCGGCTCGGCCGTTTCGACGATGCGGTGCGTGCCTATCGCAACTCGCTCACCTATAATGGCGAGAGCGCGGAGCGCCGGTCCGATCTCGGCGAAGCGATCTCGGCTGCCGCCGGCGGTGTAGTGACCGTCGAGGCCAAGGCGGAGTTCGAGCGTGCGCAGGCCCTGAACGCGGACGATCCCAAGGCGAACTACTTCCTGGGCCTTGCCGCCGAGCAGGATGGTCGCAAGGGCGATGCAGCCACGATCTGGCGCGCGCTGCTTGTGAAAGCGCCCGCGGATGCGCCGTGGCGTGCCCTGGTGCAATCCTCGCTGGCGCGGGTCGGTGGCGGGACGATGCCGGCTCTGTCGGACGAGACGATCGCCGCTTCCAAGGATATGGCCGAAGGCGATCGCAACGCGATGGTGCGCGGCATGGTCGATCGTCTGGCTACCCGGTTGAAGCAGAACGGCGACGACGTCGATGGATGGTTGCGCCTGGTGCGTGCCTATCTCGTGATGGGCGAGCGGGACAAAGCCATGGGGGCATCGGCCGATGCCCGGCAGGCGGTTGCCAGCGACGCCGAGCGGCTGCGCCAGCTCAACGAAGGCCTCAGGACTCTCGGGCTCGGCGGATGACGATGTCGGGACGAGCGAAGCGGAGAACGGATACGCCATGACGCGCAAGCAGCGACGTATGACCATCATCGGCGGCTCGCTCGCCGTGCTCGCGCTCGCGGCCGCGCTGGTGCTCAACGCACTTCGCGACTCCATCGTGTTCTTCTCGACGCCGACCATGGTCGCCGAGAAGCACGTCGAGCCAGGCAAGCGGTTTCGCCTCGGTGGACTGGTGCAGCCCGGCTCGCTCCAGCGCGGCGACAATCTCGCGGTGACCTTCGAGGTTGCCGACGGCAATGCCAAGCTGCCGGTCGCCTACAAGGGCATCCTGCCCGACCTGTTCCGCGAGGGGCAGGGCGTCGTCGCTGAAGGCGCGCTCGACGCCCATGGCGTGTTCAAGGCCGATACGGTGCTTGCCAAGCACGACGAGACCTACATGCCCAAGGACGTCGCCGACGCCCTGAAGAAGCAGGGGCACTGGAAGGACGATTACGGCGGCAAGCCGTCTGACAGCGGCAAGACGTCTGACGCGGGCAAGCCCGCGGCGACGACCGCGCAGGGCAACCCGCAGGGAGCAATGCGGTGATCGCAGAATCCGGACATTACGCGCTAGTGCTGGCGCTTGGGCTCGCATTGATCCAGTCGATTGTGCCGCTGATCGGCGCACGCCTGAACGATGTCGCGCTGATGAATGTGGCGCGCTCCACGGCGCTGGCGCAGCTGCTGTTCGTCGGTGCCTCGTTCGTCGCTCTCGTGATGCTGCACGTGAACTCGGACTTCTCCGTCGCCAACGTCTACGAGAATTCCCACTCGATGAAGCCGCTGCTCTACAAGATCACCGGCGTGTGGGGAAACCATGAAGGCTCGATGCTGTTGTGGGTGTCGATCCTCGCGCTGTTCGGCGGACTGGTCGCCGCGTTCGGCAACAATCTGCCGCTGTCGCTGCGCGCGCACGTGCTCGCCGTGCAGGCGTGGGTCGCCAGCGCCTTCTACCTCTTCATCCTCGTGACATCGAACCCGTTCCTGCGCATCGCCACCCCGCCGGTCGAGGGCCGCGATCTCAATCCGGTGCTCCAGGACATCGGGCTCGCCGTGCATCCGCCGATGCTCTATCTCGGTTATGTCGGCTTTTCGATCTCGTTCTCCTTCGCAATCGCGGCGCTGATGGAGGGCCGGATCGATGCGGCCTGGGCGCGCTGGGTGCGTCCGTGGACGCTGGTCGCCTGGATATTCCTGACGCTCGGCATCGCCATGGGCTCGTACTGGGCCTATTACGAGCTCGGCTGGGGCGGCTGGTGGTTCTGGGATCCGGTCGAGAACGCCTCGCTGATGCCGTGGCTCTCCGGTACCGCGCTGCTGCATTCGGCCCTGGTGATGGAGAAGCGCAACGCGCTGAAGGTCTGGACCATCCTGCTCTCGATCCTGACCTTCTCGCTGTCACTGCTCGGCACCTTCCTGGTGCGCTCGGGCGTCATCACCTCGGTGCACGCCTTCGCCACCGATCCCACCCGTGGCGTGTTCATCCTGCTGATCCTCTGCCTGTTCATCGGCGGCAGCCTGGCCCTGTTCGCGGGCCGCGCCACGTCGTTGAAGCAGGGCGGCCTGTTCGCGCCGATCTCGCGCGAGGGTGCGCTGGTGCTGAACAATTTGCTGCTCACGGTCGCCTGCGCGGTCGTGCTGTTCGGCACGCTCTATCCGCTCGCGATGGAAATGCTCGCCGACTTCAAGATGTCGGTCGGTGCGCCCTTCTACAATCTCACCTTCGCGCCGCTGTTTACCCTGTTGCTGCTTGCCGTGCCGTTCGGGCCGATGCTGGCGTGGAAGCGCGGCGATCTGCTCGGCGTGACGCAGCGCCTGCTAGCTGCGGGCGTTGCCGGGCTCGTCGCCGTCGCCATCGCCTGGGGCTGGGCCAGCGGGGGCAGCACGCTGGCGCCGCTCGCGATCGGGCTTGGCATCTTCGTCATCGGCGGCGCGGTCACCGACATCGTCGAACGGACCGGCTTCGTGCGGCTGCCGTTCGCAACGGTGCTGCACCGGGCGCGCGGCATGCCGCGCTCGGCCTGGGGCACGGCGTTCGCGCATGCCGGCCTCGGCGTCGCGCTGATCGGGATCGTCTGCGAAACCACCTGGAATAGCGAATATATCGCGACCATGAAGCAGAACGACGTCGCCCACATCGCCGGCTTCGACGTGAAGCTCGACGGATTGCTGCAGCGTCAGGGCCCGAATTACCGCGAGATGATCGCCGAGTTCAACGTCGGCCTCGATGGCAAGCCGCTCAGCGTCATGACGCCCTCCAAGCGCAGCTTCACCACCCGCGGCTCCTCGACCACCGAGGCCGCGCTACTGACGCGCGGCGCGAGCCAGCTCTACATTTCGCTCGGCGAGGCCAATGCCGAGGGCGCCATCGCCGTGCGGATCTATCACAAGCCGCTGGTGCTGCTGATCTGGTGGGGGCCGGTGCTGATGGCGTTCGGTGGCGTGCTGTCGCTGTCCGACCGGCGGCTGCGGGTCGGCGCGCCGAAGCCGGCGCGGGCCAAGCAGCGCCTCCAGCCGGCGGAGTGATCCGATGCGCCGGATGATGGCCGCGTTCGTCCTGCTGATGCTGCTGGCCTTGCCGGCGGCCTACGCCGTGCAGCCCGACGAGATCATGCCGGATCCCGCCAAGGAAGCCCGCGCGCGGGAGCTGTCGCGCGAGCTGCGCTGCATGGTCTGCCAGAACCAGTCGATCGATGATTCCGATGCGCCGCTGGCGCGCGACCTGCGGCTCCTGGTGCGCGAGCGCATCGGCGCCGGCGACAGCAACTCGCAGGTGCTCGACTTCCTGGTCGCGCGCTATGGCGAGTTCGTGCTGCTGAAACCACGCTTCGAACGTCAGACCCTGCTGCTGTGGCTGCTCGGGCCGCTGCTGCTGATCGGCGGCGGCGTGGCGCTTTGGCTGCAAATCCGGCGTCGTGCGCGCAGTGGTGCAGACGTACCTGCTCCGCCGCTCACTGCCGACGAACAGGCGCGGCTCGCCGCGTTGATGTCCGATGATGCGAAGTCGTCCTAGGCTACGTAATGATACTTAGGCCGCTTGGCGCAGCTTGTTTCATGCTCTGTTGACCTTTGTCTGGAAGCTTGTCGCAAGATTCGATTCCAGCCTTTGAGTCCCCCGATGTTCGCGAACAGCAATCTGACGATCCGCTTCCTGGTCGGCGCCGTCGTCGCTGCATTATTGTTTCTGCTGGGCATCGGCGGCGGCACCGGCTTCATCGCGGTGCTCTATCTCAACAACGAGATCACCAGCCTGTCGGCGGACTTCGCCGCGCTGAGCGGCCCCGCGCGCGACCACGCCATGCAGATCTACCAGCAGGCGCAGACTGCGTTCTCCTATTTCCTGATGGCCTGCGGCGTGATCGCCGTCGTCGCCGTCGCGATCTGCTTCACCACCTGGTTCGCCGTGCGCAACGGCATCCTCAGTCCGCTGGCCGCGATCGTGCACGCCATGCGCGAGGTCGCCGACCAGAAATTCCAGACATCGGTTCCGGGGCTTGGCCGCACCAACGAGATCGGCTTGCTCGCCGGTGCGCTGGAGGTCTTCAAGACCAACGGGCTCGAGCGGCGCCATCTCACCGAGCAGCAGCTGCGCGAAGCCCAGCACCAGGCCGAGCGATCGAAATTCCTGGACGACCGGATCAAGCGCTTCAACGATCTCGTCGCCAGCGTCGTCGACAGCGTGGCCTCATCGGCCGTGCATCTGAAGAGCAACGCCGAGACGCTGTCGCGGACCGCCAACGACACCAGCACCAAGGCCAATGCAGTCGCGAGCGCGGCGAGCCAGGCCAGCGCCAGCGTGCAGACGGTCGCAGGTTCTGCCGAGGAAATGACGAACTCGATCGGCACGATCAGCCGCCGCGTCACCGACGCGACCCAGCGCGCCGAGGGCGCGGCGTCCCAGGCGGAGAAGAGCCGCGACACCATCCACACGCTGTCGGATGCCGCCGACAAGATCGGCGAGGTCGTGCAGCTCGTGCAGGCGATCGCATCGCAGACCAATCTGCTGGCGCTGAACGCCACCATCGAGGCGGCGCGGGCAGGGGAGGCCGGCAAGGGGTTTGCGGTGGTCGCCTCCGAGGTGAAGAATCTGGCGCACCAGACCAGCAAGGCGACGGAGGAGATCACCTCTCATGTCGCCAGCATTCAGGGCATCACCGCGGAGACGCGCGGCGCGATCGACGGCATTTCCAAGACGCTGTCGGAGATCTCGTCCATCATGTCCGGCATCGAGGTCGATACCGCCCAGCAGCGCAACGCCACGCAGGAGATCACGCGCAGCGCCCAGAACGCCGCGCACGGAACCCTCGACGTCTCCAACCATATCGTCCAGATCACCTCGACCTCCGCACAGACCGGCCGCATGGCCGCCGAGGCGCGGGATTCCGCGGTCGACCTGTCGCAGCAGGCCGCGACCCTGAAGCGCGAGGTCGACGAGTTCATCGTCAGCGTCAGGGCAAGCTGAGCGCGCCAAAACGCGCTTGCGACGCCATCACGGGAACTCGGTTAAGTTCCTGTGAGGCCACAATTTTCGGTCTGCGCTGAACTGCCGCATCGGACCTGGCCCTTCATTACAAAAGTTTAACCCCGCCGCCAGCGCACGGTAAGGCGGGAGCCCCCATCTTCAGGACCGTAAGGTGCCGCCATCGGGCACCAAATGGATTTCAAGGCCCTGGAGATCTCCGCATGACCGACCGTCCCGACCTCTCGAACCTTCCGTCCTACCGGCAGCCGCGCCGGTCGGTGTTTTCCGCGCGCAAGTTCGCGCTGATGGCCTCGGTCGTCGCCGGTCTCGGCGCGGCCGTCTATGGCTTCAGCCCCTCGACCTCGCCGGCCGACCTGTTCTCGACCCCGGCGCATGCGCAGGTCAACAACGAGGTCCGCAAGGTCGAACGCCCGGTCGGTTTCGCCGACATCGTCGAGCGTGTGAAGCCGTCGGTGATCTCGGTGAAGGTCAACATCAAGGAGAAGACCGCGAGCAACGACGACGGCGATGATTCCTCCTCGCCGTTCCAGCCGGGCTCGCCGATGGAGCGCTTCTTCCGCCGCTTCGGCGGTCCGGATGGTTTCCCGGGCCTGAAGGGCGGCCGTGGCCGCGTCGTGCAGGGTCAGGGCTCGGGCTTCTTCATCTCGGCTGACGGCTTTGCCGTGACCAACAACCACGTGGTCGACGGCGCCGACAAGGTCGAGGTCACCACCGATGACGGCAAGACCTACACCGCCAAGGTGATCGGCACCGACCAGCGCACCGACCTCGCTTTGATCAAGGTCGAGGGCAGCTCGAACTTCCCGTTCGCCAAGCTCGCCGACGCCAAGCCGCGGATCGGCGACTGGGTGCTCGCGGTCGGCAATCCGTTCGGCCTCGGTGGCACCGTGACCGCGGGCATCGTCTCGGCGAGCGGCCGCGACATCGGCAACGGTCCGTACGACGATTTCATCCAGATCGACGCGCCCGTGAACAAGGGCAATTCCGGCGGTCCCGCTTTCGACACCAACGGCGAAGTGATGGGCGTCAACACCGCCATCTACTCGCCCTCGGGCGGCAGCGTCGGCATCGCGTTCTCGATTCCCGCGAGCACGGTGAAGAGCGTGGTCGCCCAGCTCAAGGACAAGGGCTCAGTCAGCCGCGGCTGGATCGGCGTGCAGATTCAGCCTGTCACCTCCGACATCGCCGAGAGCCTCGGCATGAAGAAGGCCGAAGGCGCGCTGGTGGCGGAGCCTCAAGCGAACGGTCCGGCCGCGAAGGCCGGCATCGAGTCCGGCGACGTGATCACGGCGGTCAATGGCGAGTCGGTCAAGGACGCCCGCGAGCTTGCCCGCACCATCGGCGGCATGGCACCCGGTGCGACCGTGAAGCTCAACGTGCTGCACAAGGGCCAGGACAAGGTCGTGAACATGACGCTCGGCCAATTGCCGAACACGGTCGAGGCCAAGGCCGATAACGACAATGACAGCGGCAAGGGTGCGAGCAAGGGCACCGACGTGCCCAAGCTCGGCATGACCGTTGCCCCCGCCAATTCGGTGGCCGGCGCCGGCAAGGAAGGCGTCGTGGTCACCGAAGTCGATCCGAAGAGCGCCGCGGCCGAGCGCGGCTTCAAGGAAGGCGACGTGATTCTCGAAGTCGGCGGCAAGAGCGTGGCCACCGCCGGCGAAGTTCGCGATGCCATCAACATGGCGCGGACCGACAACAAGAACAGCGTCCTGATGCGCGTGAAGAGCGGCGGCCAGTCGCGCTTCGTCGCGGTACCCCTCGCCAAGGGCTGAGGCTTCAGGAGGCCTACGAGATGAAGGGTGTCGCCGGCATCAGTCGCCCCCGCCGACGGCGCTCTTCTGGGAAGCAGCGCAACGTTCGCTTCCCCTGTCTACCTTCCGGTGGAATTACGCCCCCCTCCGTCGGAAGGCCTAGGGCGGTGAAGTCCCCCCAGCTTCACCGCCCGCCTTTTTCTCGATGCCAGAGTCTCCCCCTCGGCTTGCATGCGATTGCCGCTCGCGCCATGTTTAGAGAAGGTTGACCTCCTTGACCGCCGCCGAACGCACGATGCGCCTCCTCATCATTGAAGACGACCGCGAATCCGCCGACTACCTCGTGAAGGCGTTTCGCGAAGTCGGACACATTGCCGACCACGCCGCCGACGGCGAGGAAGGCCTCGCCATGGCTGAGAACGGCGATTACGACGTGCTGGTGGTCGACCGCATGCTGCCCAAGCGCGACGGCCTGTCGCTGATCGGTGCGCTGCGCGACCAGGACAACACGACGCCGGTGCTGATTCTCTCCGCGCTCGGACAGGTCGACGACCGCATCAAGGGCCTGCGCGCCGGCGGCGACGACTATCTACCAAAACCCTATTCCTTCGCCGAGCTGCTGGCCCGCGTCGAGGTGCTGTCGCGCCGCCGCGGGGGGCCTGCCGAGGACACGCTCTACCGCGTCGGCGATCTCGAGCTCGACCGGCTCTCCCACCGCGTCGCCCGCGGCAAGGACGAGCTGACGCTGCAGCCGCGCGAATTCCGCCTGCTCGAATATCTGATGAAGCATGCCGGCCAGGTGGTGACGCGCACCATGCTGCTCGAGAACGTCTGGGACTATCATTTCGATCCGCAGACCAACGTGATCGACGTGCACATTTCGCGGCTGCGCTCCAAGATCGACAAGGGCTTCGAGCGGCCGCTGCTGCATACGATCCGCGGCGCCGGGTACATGATCCGTGACGGCATTCGGTAAACTCGTCCGCACCACGGCGTTCCGGCTGACGCTGGTCTATCTGCTGCTGTTCGCGATGTTCGCGGCTTCGCTGCTGGCCTATTTCGCCTGGAATACGCGGCGGCTGATCACCGAGGAAATCACGCAGACGGTCAATGCCGAGACCTCGGAAATCAACGAGATCTACGGCCGCGGCGGCATGTTTCGCCTGGTGCGCACGATCGAATACCGCGCGCTGCGCCCGGGCGCCAACCTCTATCTCGTGACGACGCCGACGGGGCAGGCGATCGCCGGCAATGTCGGCTCGCTGGCGCCCGGCGTGATGGCGACGCGGGGCTGGTCGGAGACGGCCTACCGGCGGATCGAGGACGCCGACGACCGCGACCATCGCGCGCTCGTGCGCGTCACCGAACTGGAAAACGGCTTCCGGCTTCTGATCGGCCGCGACCTCGCCGAACGGCGTCGCCTGTTCGGCATCGTCGCCAAGGCGGCGCAATGGTCGATCCTGATCGTCGTCGTGCTCGGTCTCGGCGGCGGCATCTTCGTCGCGCGCCGCGTGCTGAGGCGCATCGACGCGATGACCGGGACCGCGCAGCGCATCATGACCGGCGATCTCAGCGGGCGTCTCCCGGTGGGACGCAGCGGCGACGAGCTCGACCGCCTCGCGGAAAATCTCAATGCCATGCTGGAGCGGATCGAGGCGCTGATGGCCGGCTTGAAGGAAGTCTCCGACAACATCGCCCACGACCTCAAGACGCCGCTGACGCGCTTGCGCAACCGCGCCGAGGAGGCGCTGGCGAAATCGGGCTGCGAAGCCGATTACCGCGCGGCGCTGGAGCGGACCATCGAGGAATCCGACGGATTGATCCGCACCTTCAACGCGCTGCTGATGATCGCGCGCGCGGAGTCAGGGCAGGCGCGCGGCAACATGGATGATTTCGACGCCGCCGAGGTCGCCAACGGCATCCACGAGCTCTACGAGCCACTCGCCGAAGACGACGGCATGACCTTGAAGGTCAAGGCCGAGCCGACGCCGGTTCACGCCAATCGCGAGTTGATCAGCCAGGCGCTCGCCAATCTGGTCGAGAATGCGATCAAATACGGCAAGCCGGTCGGGCAGGCCGGCGGAACCGTGGTCAGTATGGACGCGAGGCCGATCACCATCGAGGCCCGACGCGACGGCGACAAGGTGCTGCTCAGCGTCACCGATCGCGGTCCCGGCATCCCCGAAGCCGACCGCGCACATGCCGTCGAACGATTCGTTCGCCTGGAAGCGAGCCGCACGCTGCCGGGCTCCGGCCTCGGTCTCAGCCTCGCTTCTGCGGTTGCGACATTGCACGGCGGCGAGTTGAGGCTGGGCGACGCCCAACCCGGTCTCGTTGCAACGCTGGCGCTGCCCGCGCGCGCCGGGGCCGGCGACAGGGTTGCTCCGCCAATACCGGATGTGCCACAGAAGGTGGCATGAACCACTCCGCGCCGGGAAACGCGGACAAGCATGGTGAGAGGCTGGCCGCGCGCTTCGCGGAGGCTCCCCATATTGCCGCTTCCACAACCGACGAACGACGTCTTGAAAGCTGGCTGTCCGAGCTCGAGCCGACCCAATCGGCGCGTCTCGAAACGCTGCTGACACATCCCTTCGCCCGGAACATCCTGGCCGGCATCGCGGAATTCTCGCCCTATCTGTTCGATCTGGTGCGCGCCGATGCCTTGCGCCTGATCCGGTTGCTCGAATGCGATCCGGATGCGCATCTGACGGCGCTCATCGCGGAGGCGAGGGGGGCGGTGCTCGCGGCCCCTGACGAGGCCGAGGTGATGCGACTGCTCCGCCGCATGAAGGCTGAGGCCGCGCTCCTGACCGCCTTGTGCGACATCGGCGGGGTCTGGCCGGTGATGCGAGTGACGGCGGCGCTGACCGATGTCGCGGTGTCCTCGGTGCAGGCGGCGCTCCAATACCTGCTGCGGCAGGAAGCCGCACGTGGCAAGATCTCGCCGCCCAATCCCGAGGCGCCCGAGGAGGGCTGCGGCCTGATCGTGCTCGCGATGGGCAAGATGGGGGCAGGCGAGCTGAACTATTCCAGCGATATAGATCTCATCGTGTTCTTCGATCCCGACGAGACAACGCTGGCAGCGGACATCGAGCCGCAGCCGTTCTTTGTCCGGGTCACGCAGGGGATGGCGCGCATCCTGCAGCAGCGCACCTATGACGGCTATGTGTTCCGCGTCGACCTGCGCCTGCGTCCCGATCCATCCTCGACCCAGGTCGCGATCTCCCGTGACGCCGCGCTGAATTATTACGAGCGGGAAGGGCGCACCTGGGAGCGCGCCGCGATGATCAAGGCGCGTGCCTGCGCCGGTGATGCCAGGGCGGGCGAGGCATTGCTCGCCGAGATCGCGCCCTTCGTCTGGCGCAAGCATCTCGATTTCGCCGCCCTCGCCGACGTCCACGACATGAAGCGGCAGATGCAGACCTATCGCGGCCAGAGCGAGGTCGCGGTGGAAGGGCACAACGTCAAGGTCGGCCGCGGTGGCATCCGCGAGATCGAGTTCTTCGCGCAGACCCAGCAATTGATCGCCGGCGGCCGCCATCCGGAATTGCGGGTGCGGCCGACACTCAAGGCGCTCGACATTCTCGCCTCCAGCAATTGGATCACCGTTGCGGCGCGTGACGAGCTGACCATTGCGTACGAATTCCTGCGCCGGGTCGAGCATCGTCTCCAGATGATCGCCGACGAGCAGACCCACGCATTGCCTGAGGACAAGGACGCGGTCGAGCGCTTTGCGCGCTTCTTCGGTTATGCGGATCGCGAGGCCTTCGCGGGCGAGCTGCTGCGACAGCTCAAGATCGTGCAGGGGCACTACGAAAAACTGTTCGAAGGCGACGATCCGACCGGCACGGCAAAGCTGCCGACGCTCGACTACCGTGTGGGTCCCGAGGATCCGCGCCTGCTCCAGCACCTCGCGACGCTCGGATTCAAGAAGCCTGCCGCGGTCGCGCAGACGGTACGCGACTGGATCACCGGCGACTATCGTGTGTTCCGCAATGAGGCGACGCGCAGCGCCTTCGTCGAGTTCGTGCCGGCTCTGATCGACGGCCTTGCCCATGCCGAGGAGCCGGATCGCGCCGTCGTGGCGTTCGATCAATTCCTTGGGGCGCTCCAGCGCGGCGGCCGGCTGATCACCCTGCTCGGCCAGAACCGCGAGCTCGTCGCGCTGGTCGCGCTGGTGCTCGGTGCGGCGCCGCGGCTCGGCGAGATGCTGGCGCGGCAGCCGCAGCTGATGGATGGCCTGATCGATCCGCGCTTCTTCGGCGCCATGCCGGACAGGCAGGAATTGTCGGGACGGTTGGCTGCGACCGTGCAGGACGCCGGCTCATACGAAGAGTTCCTCGATCGGCTGCGCCTGTTCGGGCAGGAGAGCCTGTTCCTGATCGGCACGCGCATTCTCTCCGGCACCGTCTCGGCGCAGCAGGCGAGCACGGCCTTTGCCGACGTCGCCGAAGGAATCGTCCACACCGTGCATGGCCTCGTTGCCGACCGCTTCGCGGCCCAGCATGGCCGGATCAAGGGGCAGGAGACCGCGATCATCGCGATGGGCCGGCTCGGCAGCCGCGAGATGACGGCCTCGTCCGATCTCGACCTGATCCTGCTCTACGATTTCGACAGCGACAATCCGGACTCCGATGGGCCGAAATCGCTGCAGGGCGCGCATTATTTTGCGCGGCTGACCCAGCGCCTGATCAGCGCATTCACGACGCGCACCAATTATGGCGTGCTCTACGAGATCGACATGCGGCTGCGTCCTTCAGGGCGCGCCGGCCCCGTGGCCTCGAGCCTCGTCTCATTCGCGGATTACCAGGCCAACGAGGCCTGGACCTGGGAGCACATGGCGCTGACGCGCGCGCGCGTGGTGTCGGCTTCGCCCGAATTCCGGATGCGGATCGAACGCGTCATCGGCGGCGTCCTGACCCGCCGCCGCGATTCCGCAATCACCGCCAACGACGTCGCCGACATGCGACGCGCGATCGCCCAGGAGAAGGGCGAGGCCGATTGCTGGGATCTCAAACATGCCGCTGGCGGCATGGTCGACATCGATTTCATCGCGCAATATCTCCAGCTCGTGCACGCGCACGATAAGCCGGAGATCCTCGACGTCAGCACGTTGCAGGTGCTCGACAATGCATGCAGGCTCGGCGTCCTCCCGCAATCGGAGACCGAGATATTGCGTGCGGCCGCACGGCTCTATCACGACCTCACGCAGATCCTGCGGCTGTGCGTCAGCGACCGCTTCAAGCCGGAAACCGCGGGCACCTATCTGCAACGCGTGATGGCGCGGGCCGGCGACGCGCCGGATTTCTCGTCGCTGGAGGCGCGCGTGAAGGAGACGCAGAGCGAGGTGAGGCGCGTGTTCAGGGCGCTGCTGGAAGGGACGTTGCCTTCAACGAGCTGAGCGCCTCGCGGACGTCAGGCTCGAGCCCCGCGCCGCCGGCATCGAGATGGGCGAAGATCGCGCGCTTCATCCTGGGATCCCAGAACTTCTTGATGTGCTCGGCAATTCCCGGCACGGCCTTGCCGTGGCCCTGGCTCTCGAAGAACTTGCCGATCTGGTTGGCCATGTAGATCAGGCGGTCAGGCGACATCGGCAACCTCCGTGGCATGGCGACCGACGATCCGGTCACCATGCGAAAACACCTCGAACCCATCCTGGCGGGCAATGGCGATCAGCGTGATGCCTGCGGCTTCCGCGGTACGCACCGCGAGCGCGGTGGGCGCGGACACCGCGATCATCACCGGCGCGCCGATCGCCGCAGTCTTCTGCACCATCTCGACCGAAACACGGCTCGTCAGCAGCACCATGCCGGCGCCTGCGTCGGTGCGGCTGCGCGCGAGGGCGCCTGCGAGCTTGTCCAGCGCGTTGTGGCGGCCGACATCCTCACGCAGCGCGACGATGTGGCCGGCAGGGGACCAGAACGCGGCGGCATGAACCGCGCGGGTCTGCAGATTGATCGATTGCAGCGGCGCGATCGCCTGCATCGCCGTCATGATTTCTTCCGGCGTGAAGCTCTGCCCCTGCGGCACGACCGCAGCGGGTCGCACGGCTTCGGCAATGGACTCGATACCGCAGATGCCGCAGCCGGTGGGACCGGCGACGTGGCGGCGGCGCTCGCTGATGAGTGCCGCGTCATCCGACGCCAGCCACATCCGCAGCTCAATGCCGTCGTCGAGGCGAACAATTTCGAGCGAGCGGATGTCGTCGACCGATTTAACGATGCCTTCGCTCAGGCTGAAGCCGACCGCAAAATCTTCCAGGTTCTGCGGCGTTCCCATCATGACGGCGTAAGTGCCGCCATTATAGGTCAGAGCCAGCGGCGTCTCCTCCGGAATGAACCGCGTTCCTTCGGACGCGACGCCGTTGCGCCAGATTCCGCGATCGATCGCCTGGACAGCTACATGCATGCGGTTACTCCGCGGCCTCGGCCGGCGCGATGCGGCGGGATTGGCGCGCCTGGGCGTCATAGGCCTTCTGCCAGTCGGACGGGCCGTTCGAGGGCGAGACCTCGACCGCCGTCACCTTGTATTCGGGGCAGTTGGTCGCCCAGTCCGAATAGTCGGTCGTGATGACGTTGGCCTGCGTGTCCGGATGGTGGAAGGTGGTGTAGACGACGCCGGGCGCCACGCGATCGGTGATCTCCGCACGCAGCGTGGTCTCGCCGGCGCGGCTCTTCAGCCGCACCCAGTCGCCGTCGCGCACGCCGCGCTGTTCGGCATCGTGCGGATGAATCTCCAACCGGTCCTCGGCATGCCAAACCACGTTCTCGGTGCGCCTCGTCTGCGCGCCGACATTGTACTGGCTGAGGATGCGGCCGGTCGTGAGCAGCAGCGGATAACGCGGGCCGGTGCGCTCGTCGGTCGCGACATATTCGGTGACGACGAACTTGCCCTTGCCGCGGACGAAGCCGTCGATATGCATCACCGGCGTGCCCTCCGGCGCCTTCTCGTTGCAGGGCCACTGCACCGAGCCGAGCTCGTCGAGCTTGGCGTAGGAGACGCCGGAGAAGGTCGGCGTCAGCGCCGCGATCTCGTCCATGATCTCGGAAGGATGGCTGTAGTTCATCTCGAAACCCATCGCCTTGGCAAGGCCGATGGTGACCTCCCAGTCGGCCATGCCGTTCTTCGGGGTCATCACCTTGCGCACGCGCTGGATGCGGCGCTCAGCATTGGTGAAGGTGCCGTCCTTCTCGAGGAAGCTCGAGCCGGGCAGGAAGACATGGGCGTAGTTCGCGGTCTCGTTGAGGAAGAGGTCGTGGACGATGACGCATTCCATCGCGGACAGTGCAGCCACCACGTGCTTGGTGTTGGGATCGGACTGCAGAATGTCCTCGCCCTGCACGTAGATCCCCATGAAGGTGCCCTCGACCGCGGCATCGAACATGTTGGGAATGCGCAGGCCGGGCTCGGGGTTGAGCTTGACGTTCCACAGCGCCTCGAACTGATCGCGCACTGCGTCGCCGGAGATGTGGCGATAGCCGGGCAGCTCGTGCGGGAACGAGCCCATGTCGCAGGAGCCCTGCACGTTGTTCTGGCCGCGTAGCGGGTTCACGCCGACGCCGGGACGGCCGATATTGCCCGTGACCATCGCAAGGTTCGCGATCGCGATCACCGTGGTCGAGCCCTGGCTGTGCTCGGTGACGCCGAGGCCGTAATAGATCGCGCCGTTGCCGCCGGTGGCGTAGGTGCGGGCGGCTTCGCGCAGATCCTTCGGATTGACGCCGGTGAGGATGGCGGTGGCTTCCGGGCTGTTCTTGGGCTGCGCGACAAAGGCCGCCCATTCCTCGAACTCGCTCCAGTCGCAACGCTCGCGCACGAAGGCTTCGTTGACGAGGCCCTCGGTGACGATGACATGCGCCAGCGCGGTCATGACTGCGACGTTGGTGCCGGGCATCAGGGGCAGGTGCAGCGCCTTCACATGCGGCGATTCCACCATCTCGGTGCGGCGCGGATCGATCACGATCAGCTTGGCACCCTGGCGCAGCCGCTTCTTCAGGCGGGACGCGAACACCGGATGAGCGGAGGCCGGATTGGCACCGATCACAAGGACGACGTCGGTGTCCTCGACCGAGTCGAAATCCTGCGTGCCTGCGGAAGTGCCGAAGGTGGTGGCAAGGCCATAGCCGGTCGGCGAGTGGCAGACGCGGGCGCAGGTGTCGACATTGTTGTTGCCGAAGCCGGCGCGGATCAGCTTCTGCACCAGATAGGTCTCTTCATTGGTGCAGCGGGATGAGGTAATGCCGCCGATGGCATCGCGGCCGTATGTCTTCTGGATGCCGCGCATCTTGGCGGCCGCGAACGAGAACGCCTCGCCCCAGGACACTTCGCGCCAGGGATCCTCGATCCGTTCACGGATCATCGGATTGAGGATGCGTTCGCCGTGGTTGGTGTAGCCCCAGGCGAAGCGGCCCTTGACGCAGGAATGGCCGCGATTGGCCTTGCCGTCCTTGTACGGCACCATGCGCACGACTTCCTCGCCGCGCATCTCGGCCTTGAAGGTGCAGCCGACGCCGCAATAGGCGCAGGTGGTGACGACGGAGTGCTCGGGCTGGCCGATTTCGATCACCGACTTTTCGGTCAGCGTTGCGGTCGGGCAGGCCTGCACGCAGGCGCCGCAGGAGACGCATTCCGAGCCGAGGAAGCTTTCGCTCATGCCCGGCGAGACGCGGCTGTCGAAGCCACGGCCGGAGATGGTCAGCGCGAAGGTGCCTTGCACCTCCTCGCAAGCGCGGACGCAGCGCGAGCAGACGATGCACTTGGAGGGATCATAGGTGAAATAGGGATTGGACTCGTCCTTCGGCATCCAATGGTCGTTGTCGCAGCCGTGGCTTTTGCCAGGTGTCTTGGCGAAGACGTGGTTTTCGCCCTCATAGCCGTAGCGCACGTCGCGTAGGCCCACGGCGCCGGCCATGTCCTGCAACTCGCAATCGCCATTGGCACCGCAGGTGAGGCAATCGAGCGGATGGTCGGAGATGTAGAGCTCCATCACGCCCTTGCGAAGCTTCTTCAGCCGCTCGCTCTGGGTATGGACGACGAGGCCGGGCATCACCGGCGTGGTGCAGGATGCCGGCGTGCCGGCGCGGCCCTCGATCTCGACGAGGCAGAGACGGCAGGAGCCGAACGCGTCGACCATGTCGGTGGCGCAGAGTTTTGGGATCTGGTGGCCCGCGTCCATCGCGGCCCGCATGATCGAAGTGCCCTCGGGCACCGTGACCTCATTGCCGTCGATGGTCAGCGTTACCATCGTTTCCGATTTGGAAGCCGGCGTGCCGAAGTCGATTTCTTCGATCAGAGACATTGTCGTTCTCCTATTCCGCGGCCTGAAGCGTGGTCGGCGCCGGAATGAAATCCTCCCGGAAGTGCTTCAATGCGCTGAGCACGGGGTAGGGCGTGAAGCCGCCGAGTGCGCAGAGCGAGCCGAATTTCATGGTGTTGCAGAGGTCCTCGACCAGCGCGATGTTTTCATGGACGCGCTCGCCGTTGATGATCTTCTCGATGGTCTCGACGCCGCGGGTCGAGCCGATCCGGCA
Source organism: Bradyrhizobium sp. SBR1B (assembly GCF_014198205.1). NCBI lineage: Bacteria > Pseudomonadati > Pseudomonadota > Alphaproteobacteria > Hyphomicrobiales > Nitrobacteraceae > Bradyrhizobium > Bradyrhizobium sp. SBR1B. Next base: position 238,745 of record NZ_JACIHC010000006.1, on the reverse strand, counting down.
CGGCGTGCACTTGCCGCAGGATTCGACGGCGCAGAATTCCATGGCAAAGCGCGCCTGCCTGCGCATGTCGACGCTGTCGTCGAACACGACGATGCCGCCATGGCCGATCAGGCCATCGCGCGCTGCGAAGGCCTCGTAGTCGAACGGCGTGTCGAACAGGGCACGGGGGAAATAGGCCCCTAACGGACCGCCGACCTGCACGGCGCGGACCGGCCGGCCCGTGAACGTGCCGCCACCGATGTCGTCGACGAGCTCGCCGAGCGTCACGCCGAAAGCGGTTTCATACAGCCCGCCATAGCGGATGTTGCCGGCGAGCTGGATCGGCATCGTGCCGCGCGAGCGGCCCATGCCGAAATCCGCATAGGCATTGGCACCCTCGGCGAGGATGAAGGGGACGGCCGCGAACGACAGCACGTTGTTGATGACGGTCGGCTTGCCGAACAGGCCGTGATGCGCCGGCAGCGGCGGCTTGGCCCGCACGATGCCGCGGCGGCCTTCGAGGCTCTCCAGCAGCGAAGTTTCCTCGCCGCAGACGTAAGCACCGGCGCCGACCCGGACTTCGAGGTCGAAGCTGTGGGTGGATCCGCCGATCTTGTCGCCGAGATAACCGCCGCGCTTGGCAGCCCGGATCGCAGCGTTCATCGCTTCGACCGCATGCGGATATTCGCTGCGGATGTAGATGTAGCCCTTGGTCGCGCCGACGGTGATGCCGGCGATGGTCATGCCCTCGATCACCAGGAAGGGATCGCCTTCCATGATCATGCGGTCGGCGAAAGTGCCGCTGTCGCCTTCGTCGGCGTTGCAGACGATGAACTTACGGTCGGCCTTGGCCTGCGTGACCGTCTTCCATTTGATGCCGGTCGGGAAGCCGGCGCCACCGCGGCCGCGCAGGCCCGAGGCCGTGACTTCGTTGAGGATCGCATCCGAGCCGAGTGACAGCGCGCGCTCCAGCCCCTTGTAGCCGCCATGGGCGCGGTAGTCGTCGAGCGAACGCGGGTCGATCACGCCGCAACGGGCGAAGGTGAGGCGGGTCTGGCGCTTCAACCAAGGAATCTCGTCGGTCGCCCCCAACCGCAGCAGATGTGGCGTGTTGCTCGCGAGCGCGTCGAGCAGGGAGGGCACATCGGCTTCAGTAACCGGGCCGAAAGCGATCCGGCCCTGTGGCGTCGCCACCTCGACCAGCGGCTCCAGCCAGTACATGCCGCGCGAGCCGGTCCTGACGATCTCGACTGCAATTCCGCGCCCGGCTGCTGCCTGCTCAAGCGCCAGCGCAACCTGATCAGCACCAACGGCGATCGCGCCGGCGTCGCGTGAGACGAACAGACGCAAGCTCATCGCTGTGCCTCCACAATCAACGCATCAAGGCGCTTCTGATCGAGCCTGCCGATGAGGCGGCCGTCGAGCATTGCGGACGGGGCGGTGGCGCACAGGCCGAGGCAGTAGATCGGCTCCAGCGTGACACGATCGTCGGCCGTCGTGTTGCCGAGCGACACGCCGAGTTTTGCTTCGGCGCGCGCCGCCAAGGCATCGCCGCCCGCGGCCTGGCAAGCCTCCGCGCGGCAGAGCTTCAGCACGTGGCGGCCGCCCGGCTTGTGGCGGAAATCATGATAGAACGTGAATACGCCGTGGACTTCGGCGCGCGACAGGTTGAGCGCCTGCGCGACCATGGGAATGGCGGCCTCCGGCACGTAGCCGAACGCCTCCTGCAGCGCGTGCAAGATGACGAGCGTCGCGCCCTCCTGGTTGGCGTGCTCGGCGATGATTTCGGCGCCGCGCGTCTCGTTCCAAGGCTCAAAAACCGCTGTCATTCTTCGTTCTCAACCAGAGCGTTTCCTTGGGCGCAAACTAGTTGGAATCATTCGAAGATCAATAAAGCTGTCCCGTGCTGCGATTGCGAATTCGGATCGATTTGCAACCGCAATCGACCGATACGAATTGGTAATGGAAGTTGGATCGGCTGCCGGTTTTTGCGTGTTGGCGCAGGCCCGGCGTGCTAGCTTGCATGCCACGATGGAATTCGAGGGGACGGCCGGTTGATCGACAAACTTGAACTATTGCTGGCGCTGGCGAAGGAGCGGCATTTCGGACGCGCGGCGGAGGTCTGCGGCGTGACGCAACCGACGATGTCGACCGGGCTCAAGCAGCTCGAGGAGATTCTCGGCGTGATGCTGGTGCAGCGCGGCTCCCGTTTCCAGGGGTTCACCCCGGAAGGCGAGCGGGCGCTCGACTGGGCGCGGCGGATCGTGGGTGATGCCCGCGCGATGCGTGACGAGATCAACGGGCTGAAGCATCAGCTCTCCGGCGAGATCCGCATCGCGGCGATCCCGACCGTGCTCGGCATGGTCGCCGCGCTGACGACGCCATTTCGCGCAAGGCATCCCGAGGTGCGTTTCAGCATCCGCTCAACGACCTCATCGGAGGTGCTGGGATTGCTCGAAAATCTCGAGGTCGATGCGGGGCTGACCTATATCGAGAACGAGCCGATCGGCAAGGTGCGGACCATTCCGCTCTACAACGAGAGCTATCGTTTGCTGACGTCGCCGGACGGAATGTTTGGCGATCGCGAGACGGTAACCTGGAAGGAGGTCGGGCAGGTGCCGCTATGCTTGCTGACGCCCGACATGCAGAACCGCCGCATCATCGACCGCGCGCTGCGTTCGGTCGGCGCGGAGGCGACGCCGACGCTGACCTCGAATTCGCTGCTGGTGCTGTTCACGCATGTGAAGACGGGGCGCTGGGCGAGCGTGATGCCGGCCAAGCTCGCCGAGACGCTCGGCCTGTCCGACACGGTGCGCTCGATCCCGATCACCGATCCCGACGTCAATTACAGCATCGGCATGGTGATCCCGCAGCGCGATCCGATGACGCCGCTGATCGCAGCGCTGGTCAATGTCGCGCGGGAAGTCGCGCCGTCGCTGCAGCTGTAGGGATCACGCCGCCGCCGAAATCCCAGACGCCGCCTTGATCGCGTCGCGCGGCAGGGTCACGCGGACGACGGTGCCGACCTCGATCTTGGAGCGCAGCCGCATCGAGCCGCCGTGGAGCTGCGCCAGCGAGCGGGCGATCGCAAGGCCGAGGCCCGAGCCGTGATAGGTCTTGGTGAGCTGGCTCTCCACCTGCTCGAACGGGCGGCCAAGCCGCGCCAGCGAATGCGGCGCGATGCCGATGCCGGTGTCGGCGATCATCAGCACGATCCGGTCGTCGAGTTGCCGGCTGCGCACCACGACGCGTCCGCCGTCCGGCGTGAATTTCACGGCGTTGGAGAGCAGGTTGACGATGATCTGCTTGGTGGCGCGGCGGTCGGCAACGACGGAGATGGATTTTGCGATGTCGGCATCGAGCGTAATGTGCTTGTCCTGAGCCCGGCCGGTGACGACCCGTAAGGATTCCGCCAGCGTCCGCGACAGGTCGAGCTCTTCCATGTCGAGCTTCATGCGACCCGCCTCGATCTTGGACATGTCGAGGATGTCGTTGATGACCTCGAGCAGATAGTGGCCGCTGGTCAGAATGTCCTGGCAGTATTCCTGGTACTTTTCGCTGCCGAGCTCGCCGAACATGCCCGAGCCCATGATCTCGGAGAAGCCGATGATGGCGTTGAGCGGCGTGCGCAGCTCGTGGCTCATATTGGCGAGGAATTTCGACTTGGTCTGGTTGGCTTCCTCGGCGCGGGTCTTCTCGCGTTGGTACTTCTCGGCGAGGTCGGCAAGCTCGACCGCCTGGCGCTCCAGGGCCGCCTGCGAGCGCTTCAGGTCGATGACGGTGGCGCGCAGGCGCAGATCGTTGTCGACCAGCTTCTGCTCGTGCTCCTTGATGCGGGTGATGTCGGTGCCGACCGAGACGTAGCCGCCGTCCTTGGTGCGGCGCTCGCTGATGTGCAGCCAGCTGCCATCGTCGAGCTGCGCCTCGAAGGTGCGCGCGCCGGGGCCTTGGGCAGCGGTCTCGTTGTGGCGGGTGCGCACCTCCGGCATGCGGCCGACCTCGAGCACGGTCTCGTAGGAGGTGCCGGGGATCACGGCGGTGTCGGGCAGCTTGTGCAGGCGCTGGAAGTGCGAGTTGCAGAGCACGAGGCGGTCGCTCGCGTCCCACAGCACGAAGGCTTCCGGGATGGTCTCGATCGCGTCGCGCAGACGGAGGTCGGCTTCCACGGTCCTCTCGGCGAGGCTCTTCTGTTCGGTGATGTCGACGGCGATCCCGATCAGGTGCACGCTGGAATCGGTCGCCCCGCGCGTCTTCTCGCAGCGAACGCGGAGCCAGATCCAGTGGCCGTCGACATGCTGCATCCGGAAGGTCTGGTCGATGTGGTCGATCTTCTCGGAGATGAGCTGGTCGGCGATCGCGAACAGGTCGATGTCGTCGGACTTCACCAGCGCGTTGACCTCGCCGAAGGTGAGGAGCTCGTTGCGGCCATCGAGGCCCAGCATCGAGAACATCGACTGCGACCAGAAGATCCGGCCGCGCGACAGGTCCCAGTCCCACAGGCCGCAACGGCCGCGGTTGAGCGCGGTGTCGATCCGGCCGCGCACGGCGTCGTTGATGAGGTCGCCTTCGCGGGCGCGGGTGGACTGCCAGTGGAAGGCGAAGCCCAGGATCAGGACGACGAATCCGGTGGTCGCCGACAGCGTCACCGAGAGCGCGGCGTCCGAGCCCCAGATCGGCTCGTTGCGCTCCTGGATCACGGTGACGAAGCCGGGCAGCGACTTGATCTGCCGCGAGGTCGCCATCGCGGCATTGCCGCTCGGCAGCGTCATGTCGGAGACGTTGCCGTCGCGCGTCGGCGCTGCGAGCAATTGTGCGGTCGTGATGGCATCGAGCAGGCGGTCGTTGCCGGAAGGGTCACTGTCGACCGGAACGCGGGCGAGGAGACGGCGATCGACGCCGGCCGAGGTGACGATGACGTGGCGGCCCGAGGCCGTGCCCCAGGACGGGATCATATCCGGCAACAGCGCCGGCAGGCTCTCGATGTTCTTGAGCCGCTCCTGACGGGCGGAGGTCAGGCGGTCGATGCGTTCGGCGAGCAGGTCGGCCAGCGCCGAGATGTCGTGCCGGATCACCAGCCGCTTCTGACGCGTCTGATCGACGACCTGCACGAACGCGCCGAGGCAGATCGTGATCAGGAACGCGATGATGAGCGTCGGCACGGCGCGACGAAGCGCCGGCTCTGCAATCAAGAGCCGATGATAGGCAGGTTTCGCGATCGATTGCGCCAATCCCTTGATCGAATCGGATTGGACGCACGCGTTCGCGGCGTCTGCACGCGACATGCCTTCGGCCCCCTAAAAACCTGCTTGCAACTGAAGTTCGGAGGCAGCCCCACATCGCTTCCGAATCACAGCGATTTGAATCCAGTTTTCGCGGGGTGTCGAGAGTCAATGAATCGTTAACGCGAAATTATTCTTATCCCACGCGCAGTTTGCGCATCGCGCGTCCGCAAACGCACGGGCGCGAGGAGTCCGAAACGAGAACGTGTGACTCCTCGCACGCTCTCCGTCACGCACGCGGCGGTTCGGCGTGGCTGATCACGCGCTTCACGCTCGGGAACGCGCGCCGCAGCGCGCGCTCGATGGCGTCGACGTGCTCGTGCACCTTGATCACGCTCATCGACGGCGCGGCGCGGCAGTGGAAATTGACGATCTCGCCGGCGTCGGTGTTGCGGACGCGCACATTATGGATGTCGTGGATCTCGCCGCCGGCGGCATATTCGGTCAGCGCGGCGGCGATGGCCTGGACGCGTTCCGGCGCGGCATCGACCCCGAACGGCAGTTCCGGTTCCAGCGGCTCGATGTGGACGTCGACCTCGACGTCCTCGCCGAACTCCTCCTGGATGTTGCGCTCCAGCGTGTTGGCGACTTCGTGGGCGGCCTCTAACTGCATCCCGGCGTCGACCTCGAGGTCGATGCTGACGATCAGCTTGGCGCCGAGATCGTGCACCGTGACGTGGTGGACGGCGAGGCCCGAATTGCGCGCGATGACCATGATGCGGTCGCGCACGGTCTCGTTGTCGCGTGCGACGGGAACGGCGGTGAAGGAGAGGTCGGTGTCGCCGAACGCCTTGGCGACGGCGGCTTGCGCGTTGTGCTTGATGTCCTCGACGCGGTCGATCGGATAGGTCCGCGGCACCTTGACGATGGTGTCGATGAACGTGGTCGCCCCGACCATGCGCACCCGCAGCCGCTCCACGTCGATCACGCCCGGGACGCTTCGGATCGCGGCCGTAGCCTTCTCCTGCGCGCCCTCCGGGGCGCGGTCGACCAGCGTCTGCACGGTCGAGCCGGCCATGCGCAGGCCGAGAGCTGCGATCATCACGGCGACCGCGGCGGCCGCCGCGGCATCGCCCCACCAGAAGCCGAGGGCGGCGAGGATCAGGCCGATGATCACGGCGAAGGAGCCCATCACGTCGGAGGCGAAATGCAGCGCGTCGGCGGCGAGCGCCTGGCTCCTGGTCTCGCGCGCGGCGCGATGCAGGGCGCGGGCGCGCCAGAGATTGACGACGATGTCGATCACCAGCACGACGAAGGGCACGGCCGAAATGGTCGGCGGCGGTGTTCCCTCGCGCAGCCGGCTGTAGGCCTCGACCAGGATGCCGCCGGCGAGCACGTAGAGCAGGGCAGTAACGCCGAGCGCAGAGACGCTCTCCAGCTTGCCGTGGCCGTAATGGTGCTCCTCATCGGCCGGCTTGTCCGACACCCGCACCACCGCCCAGGTGATGATGGTCGCGACCAGGTCGATCGAGGAGTGCAGCGCCTCGGAGATCAGCGCGAGGGAGCCGATCGCGATGCCGACCGCGAACTTGGCCGCCGCCATGCCGCCGCTGGCGAAGATCGAGATCGCGGCGACCGAGGTTTTGTTGTGCTGGGAGGTCATGGCGGGGATTTAGCAGCCCGGGGGTGAACATCAAGCGGCGATCCACAGCTGTTGTCGCTAGTGATTTGCAGGAGCGATCCGGTCTTGCTCCGGCCTCGTAGGGTGGGCAAAGGCGCGTTGGCGCCGTGCCCACCATTCGTCCGTGATGGATACAGATCGTGGGCACGCTTCGCTTTGCCCACCCTACGGGACCGCTGTCGGCGCTCTACGGCACCGTCACCACGATCTTCCCCAAATGCTTGTTCGCCTCCATGTGCTCGAACGCCTGGTCGATGTCGTCGAATGCGAACACCCGGTCGATCGGCAGCTGCAGTTTTCGCGACTCCACCGCGCCCCAGATGTCCTTCCTGACCTCCTCGAAGATCTCGCGGACCTCCTCGATGGTGCGGGTGCGGAAGGTGACGCCGACATAGTCGATGCGGCGCGCGGCGTGCAGGTCGAAGTTGAAATCGGCATGGGTGCCGCCGAGCCGGCCGACATTGACGATGCGGCCCTTCACTTTGGTCGCCGCAAGGTTCTGGCTCGCGACCTTGCCCGAGACCTGGTCGACGATGAGGTCGACGCCTTCACCGTTCGTCGCCTTCAGCACCTCGTCGACCCATTTCGGATCGGAGCTGTCGACGGCGAGGTCGGCGCCGTACTCCTTCAGCCGGCCGCGGCGCGTGGCGTCGGTCGACGAGCCGATCACGAGCTTTGCGCCCTTGAGTTTTGCAATCTGCATCGCCATCAGGCCGACACCGGAGCTGGCGCCCTGGATCAGCACGCTCTGGCCCGCCTGCACGCCACCGACGGTGACGACGGCGTTGTGCATGGTCGCGAGCGCGACGGGCAGGGTGGCGGCTTCCTCGAAGTTCATGTTCGAGGGCGCGCGGAACAGCCGGCCGTGATCGGCGAGTGTGTACTCGGCAAATGCCGCGCCGCCCGAGCCCATGATGCGGTCGCCGATCTTGACGCCCTTGGCATCCGGCCCGAGCTCGGCGACCTCGCCGGCCCATTCCATGCCGAGCACGGTGCCGGCGCCGCCGGCCGCGCCGTGGGCGTGCCCCTTGCGCATGCCGGTGTCGGCGCGGTTGAGCCCGCAGGCGCGGACGCGCACCAGCACCTGCGTGCCTTTCGGCTTTGGTTGAGCGACGTCGGAAATCCTAGCGCCCTCAGGGCCGTAGACGTAAGCCTTCATGGATTGCTCTCGCTTCTTGCGGTGATTATTCGGCGGCTTCGCGTTGCGGCTGAACGATCATGCCCTCGAGCCGGCTACGGATGATCGCTTCCGCCTCGCGCACGATGCGGGAGATGAGCTCGGCGCAGGTCGGGATGTCCTGGATCAGGCCCTGCACCTGGCCGGCCGACCAGATGCCTTCGTCGGAATTCCCGGTCGCATAGACCATCTTGCCGCGGGCACCGGCGACGAGGTCGCGGATGTCCTCGAACTTGGCGCCTTCCTTCTCCATCGCGACGACCTTGGTCGAGATCTCGTTCTTGGCGACGCGCGAGGTGTTGCGCATGGTGGGAAGATCAGCTCGGTCTCGCGCTCGTCATTGGCGACGATTCTCTCCTTGATGAGCTGGTGGATCGGGCTTTCGCTGGTCGCCATGAAGCGCGTGCCCATGTTGATGCCGTCGGCGCCCAGCGCCAGCGCGGCGACGAGGCCGCGGGCGTCGGCAAAGCCACCCGAGGCGATCATCGGGATCTTGATCCTGTTGGCGGCGGCGGGGATCAGGATCAGGCCGGGCGTATCATCCTCGCCGGGATGGCCGGCGCATTCGAAGCCGTCGATCGAGATGGCGTCCACGCCCATGCGCTCGGCCGAGAGCGCATGGCGGACGCTGGTGCATTTGTGCACGACCTTGACGCCGTGCTTCCTGAACTCGTCGACATGCTCCTGCGGCTTGTTGCCGGCGGTCTCGACCACCTTGATGCCGCTCTCGATGATGGCGGCGCGGTATTCGGCATAGGGCGGCGGCTTGATCGCGGGCAGGATGGTGAGGTTGACGCCGAACGGCTTGTCGGTGAGGTCGCGGCAACGCGCGATCTCCTTGGTCAGATCCTCCGGCGTCGGCTGGGTCAGCGCCGTGATGAAGCCGAGCGCGCCGGCATTGGCAACGGCGGCGACCAGCTCGGCGCGGCCGACCCATTGCATGCCGCCCTGGACGATCGGGTGCTCGACGCCGACGAGTTTCGTGAACCGTGTCTGCAACATGACGTGTGTGTCCCCCTGGGATGGCCCGCAGGCTCTGTTGTCGGTTGATGGCGCAAGGATGCCGCCCGGGTCGGGAAATGTCTATTGCGCGGGCGTGCGGTGGGGGCGGGGCGATCATGCGGGCGGTGGGGATGATTCCGCGGGGCGGATAATTTTGTTCCGTCATCCCCGCGCAACCGCGAAGCGGTTGTCGCTGGAGGTGCGAGCTGCACGGTGCGAAGCAAGGTGCAGCAAGCCTCGAAGGATGAACGGCCACGCTGCGAAAGCCGGGCTGTCGCCCTTCGAGGCTTGCTCGGTGGCGCGATGCGCCCCTGAGCGCGCACCTCAGGGACGATCATAGATTTGGACCCGCGGCAATAAGCAGTTTGTGCTCGTCGCAGACACACCTTCGCGCTCTCGCGGCATCTGCGCCCGAGCTTTGCTTCGTCGCGTTGCCCTCATGAAAGACAAGGGCGCAGGGAAGGCCGGGCGCCGGCTGGCACCCGTAAGTCCGTGCGCGAAAAAGATGCACACGGGGTGGACCACAGGTGAGCCGAACGCCCGGCCTTCCCTGCGCGATGGTTTACGGCGTACTTCGTGCTCTCCCCGGGGAGCGATGCACTATTGCCCCCGTCGCCTTGCGGATGATTGATGCGCGCACCGGTTGGCCGCCACATCACCGCAGGACTTGACGCACAGACCCCGGGCGTCAGGACCACACGACTTGACCGTCCGCGCACGTCTTCGCATGTCGCTTCGAGTGCTGGCGCGTGCTCACGCCCGAAGCCATGCGAAGACGCTGTCGGCGCCGGGTCGTATGCGCGAAGCGCTTTGCTCACGGTTTCCCGCCCTGCAATGCTGCTCGCGCCCGACGCCGTCGCGTCCATCGCACCCCGGCCCGCGGTTCGTGACGATCGCGATCCGCCCCTTGTCTCGGGCCAGGGTGGCTTGTGTGTACGACAAATCCGAATTTCGGTAAAGTGGAATATTTTGGCGGGCGGGGATTGACAAGCACAGTGGAGAAATTGGCGGGTGTTTTGCCCGACGGGCGAGGGCGCTCCGAACGTGTCGGAGCGCTATGCGCACCGCTGCGTCAACCACCGTCATTGCGAGCGCAGCGACTTGTCCGCCGAAGCCTTTGGCGAAGGCGGAAGCAATCCAGAATCCCTCCGCGGAAACACTCTGGATTGCTTCGCAAGGGCTTGCCTCGCAATGACGCCGGAGGTGACGGCGGCGGGTTCGTAGCCCGGATGGAGCGTAGCGCAATCCGGGGCCTGTGCGACGAGCGAAGGCGGTCCCGGATTTCGCTTTCGCTCCATCCGGGCTACGAGGCCGCCGCTACAGGGCAGCTACTCCGCCGACAGCCGCACCATCTGGCGGCCGCCGTTCATGTCCTTGAGGCTGTTGACGAAGTTTTCCGGGCGCTGCCAGCGATACGGGACCTTCAGGCCCATGAACTCGGCGATGTCGCCGATGAAGCCGGTGCAGTTGGTGGTCTCGGCGTTCCAGACCGGCGAGCTCGCCTGCAGTTTCTTGATGTAGGCGAACACGCGCTTGGCGTCGGCCTCGTTCAGATAGACGCGGTAGCTCGCGGTCAGATATTCCGGATCGAGATCGCCGTAGCTCGCACCGGTCTCCGACGGCACGAAGGTGATGTGGCCGAGCACGTAAGCCAGCGTGTCGCCGGCGGGCGTGAGGCCTGCGACCTCGACCGCCTTCTCGCTGGTCTTGCCGTACCAGACGAAGGCATGGCCCCAGCTCGCGGCCGTGCGGGCGCGGAAGTCGACGTAATAGGGACCCTTCTCCACACGCGCGACGGAGCGCCGCGCCGCTTGCGGCTGAGGCCGCGATGTGGAGTCGGTCGTGGCAAGCGCGTTGGCGTCAGCAACGCGCTTGTTCGCTTCGTGGGCCGAGGCCGAGGGCGTCGTACACGCGATCATGGCCGCGAGGGCGAACCCCGCAAGGATGCAGGGTCCCGATCGATCAGGTTTGTTCGTCACGCTGTGCCCCTCGACTGTCGGCCGCTTACGCTAGTCTTGCTTGCGTTTCAGTAACGCGCAGCGACCGGGCCGGGCGCCTTGCCGATCGGGGCCTTTCCAACCGGGCTCTTGCCAATCGGCATCTTGCCGATCGGCGCCTGCTCGGCCGGATAGACCGGCACGGGCTGGCGGCGCGGCAGATCCGCAGCGTTCGCAGCCGTCACCAGAGCAAGCGTGGCACCCAGAGCAATTACAATCTTCTTCACAGCGATACCCCTAGAAGGTTTGGTCCAAACACGGCAGTGCCGTGCCCCCCAGACACGCCTCACAGAAGGGCGGCGGAATGCGACGACAGTGCGGCACCCCCGCGACATGTTGGCGGCATATCTCTGACGCGCGCAGATGTGATGTGTCTGGATGTTTCGGAGTGCGGACCGCGGTGCCGTAGCCCGGAAGAGCGTAGCGATATCCGGGGTGCTTTGCGGGTCGTCCGTCCCGGATGTCGCTTGGCTCATCCGGACTGCGGCGCCGTGCGCGCTATCATTTCCCGAGGAAGTTCGAGCGCATCTTGTCGGCGAACCAGACCGCGAAGATCGCACCGAACGCGAGAGCAAAGTACAGAGCTGTCCACAAAAGTGCATTACCTGCATTCGTCATGGCATCCTCCCTGGCGTCAGAAATTGACTGCCGGGAAGGATAAGGCGGCCGTGCTGGCGCGATTTGCGCCGGATCAATTTTGCCGCGCTGCAGCGAGAATAAGTGAGTAGCCCGCACGAGCGTAGCGCATGCGGGACCAAGCGAAGAGCCGTCCCGGATGTCGCTGCGCTCATCCGGACTACGGGACGGTGTTCGCGGCTACAGCCGAAACTCGTTGGTGAGCTCGCCGATGCCGTCGATCGCGACGGTGACGGTGTTGACCGGCTCCTTCATCACGCCGACGCCGACCGAGGTGCCGACGGCGATGAGGTCGCCGGGGAGCAGGGTCATGTCGTGGGAGATCTTGCTGACCAGCTGCTGCGCCGAGAAGATCATGTCGGAGATCGGGTAGTTCTGCCGCTCCGCGCCGTTGAGGATGGTGCGGACGGTCAGCTTGGCCGGATCGAGGCCGGTTGCGATGACGGGACCGAACGGGCCGTAATCGTCGATGCCCTTGGCGCGGGCCCATTGCGGGAAGGTAGGGTCGCTGGTCAGGATGTCGTTGGCGGTGATGTCGTTGACGCAGGTGTAACCGAAGATGAAGCTGTTGGCTTCGCTGGGGGAGACACGCGCGCAGGTCTTGCCGATGACGATGCCGAGCTCGCCTTCATAGGTGGTCTTGCCGTCGTAATAGGAGGGACGGCGGATCACGGCGCCCGGCGTCGTGATGGTGGTGGTGGCCTTGAGCAGATAAAGCGGCTCCGGCGGTTCGGGCTGGTTCAGCTTGGCGGCGAGCGCGTGGAAATTATTCCAGAGCGCGACGATCTTGCTGGGCGCGCAAGGCGCCAGCAGCTCGACCTCCGACAGCGCCAGGATCTTGCCGGTCGCGGTGTTGCGGCCGAACATCTCGCCCTCGTGCACGCTGATGCCCGATGACGTCAGCGTGCCGAAACCGGTCGCGCCATTATTCCGGAAGCGCAGCCACTGCTTCATCTCGCCCGCCATCACGCCACCGCCAGTGCGCGGGGATCTGACGGCGTCGAAACGCCGTCATAGAGCCCGGCGATGCGGGCGCGCTGGGTCACCATCGCCAGCACCGAATCGAGCGCGGGCGTCGCGATGCCGGTGAGGCGGCCCATCTCCTGCACCACGGTGACGAGCGGGTCGATCTCCATCGGGCGGCCGCGCTCGAGATCCTGGAGCATCGAGGTCTTGTGCGCGCCGACCTTGCGGGCGCCCTCGATGCGGCGCTCGACGTCGACGCGGAACTTGACACCGAAGGTCTCGGCGATCGCTTGTGTCTCCACCATGATCGCGCGCGACAGCGCTCGGGTAGACGGATCGGTGCAGATCACGTCGAGCGTTGCATGGGTCAACGCGCTGATCGGGTTGAAGCAGACATTGCCCCACAGCTTGAGCCAGATCTCGTCGCGGATGCGGTCGAGCACCGGCGCCTTCAGCCCGGCCGCGACGAACAGATCCGCGAGGCGCTGCACGTCGCTGGTGATCTCGCCGGAGGGCTCGCCGAGCGGGAAGTTGTTGCCGTAGACGTGGCGGATCACGCCGGGCGCCTCGATCTCGGTGGCGGGATAGACGATGCAGCCGATGGCGCGCTCGGCGCCGATTTCGCGCCACTGCCGCCCGCCGGGGTCGATGCTCTCCAGCGTCGAATTCTCGTATTGGCCGCCGTGCTTGTAGAAGTACCAATAGGGGATGCCGTTGACGGCGGTGACGATGCGGGTGTGCGGCCCGAGCAGCGGCTGCATCTTCTCGATCACGCCGGTGATGGAATGGGCCTTCAGCGTGATGATGATGTAGTCCTGCGCGCCGAGCTCGGCGGGATCGTCGGTGCAGCGCGGATGCACGGTGTGCTTCTCCTCGCCCGCGAGCAGCGTCAGGCCGCGCTCGCGCATTGCGGCAAGGTGCGCGCCGCGCGCGATGAGGCTGACATCGGCGCCTGCGCGCGCAAGCTGAACCCCGAGATATCCGCCGATGCGCCGGCGCCGTAGATGCAGATCTTCATGAAATCCTCGCGGGAGACCGGAATTTTGGGACGAAAGATCCGGTCCGGCTCGAACGCGTCCGAGCCGGCCGGTAGTCACAGGGGAAGAGTGCGTCGCTTCAGGCTGCCGCTTGCGGCTTGCCGTTGATGGCCTCGTCCATGGCAGCTGCGATGTCGCGCATGCTGATGACGGAGACGAGGCTGTAATCGTCGATGACAGGCAAATGGCGGATGTGATGCCGGTTCATCAGATGCCGGACCTGCTCGATCGTATCGCTGGAGCTGCAGGACACCAGCTGCTGCACCGAGACGAGCTGCGAGACCTTGACGTTGACGGCGTTCGCGCCGTGCTCGGCGACGGCGCGCACCACGTCGCGCTCGGTGAACATGCCGACGGCGGTATTACCCTCGGAGCGGACCACGTCCTTGACCACGAGAGCGCTGATGTTGTTGGCGCGCATCAGCTTGGCGGCGATACCTACCGTTTCGTTCATTCGCACCGTGACAACGCGCGGCGTCTTCTTGCGCAGAATGTCTCCGACCAGCATTGCAACCTCCCTGGGTGAATGTTGCGAGAAGTGTGGTATACATAATGCCAATCGTCAAGCGCTGGTTTGGGCGATCCGAAAAATCTTGCGACAGTAATACTGACGTTTGCCGTGCGCGAAAAAGAAAAGGGGCGCATCGCTGCGCCCCTTGGTCGATCCCTGCAATGTAAGTGGCGGCTACGCCGTCTCGGTCTTTGCAGTGGTCTTGGCGCTGCCGGTTGCGATGTTCGCGCTCTCGACTTCCTTGCCGAGGATGAAGGAGCGGCGCATCGGCTTGATCACGAACAGCGCCGTCAGCGCCGCCGTCGCGTTCAAGGCGACGGCGACCACGAACACGGCCTTCCAGCCGTAGGTCGCCGAGATCACGCTGGCGAGCGGGACGAGCAGGGAGGCGGTGCCCTTCGCGGTGTAGAGCATGCCGTTGTTGGTGGTCGCGAATTTCGAGCCGAAGGTGTCGCCGCAGGTCGCGGGGAACAGCGAGTAGATCTCGCCGAACACGCCGAAATACACCGCGGTCGCGAGCACGAACACGACCGGGACATGGCCGTAAGCCGACAGCGTCAGCAGCATCAGCGCCGCGGTGCCGAAGGCGATGAACATGGTGTGCTCGCGGCCGATCGTGTCGGAGACCCAGCCGAAGAAGGGGCGTCCGAAGCCGTCGAGGATGCGGTCGAGCGAGATCGCGAAGGTCAGTGCCGCCATCTGGAAGCCGGCCAGCGTGACCGGGGTGTCGGCGATCTTGAAGTCGTGCGCGATCGGGCCGATCTGCGCCGCTGTCATCAGGCCGCCGGATGCGACCATGACGAAGACGAGATACATCACCCAGAAAATAGGGCTGCGCAGCACCTGCGGCGGGGTGAAGTCGATCTTGGTCTGCGGCAGGTTGAGCTGCTTCTTCTTCGGCGGGATCGAGAGCCGCGGCGGCTGGATGAAGAAGGCGAGCACGAACACGATCACGCCCTGGCCGATGCCGAAGGTGAAGAAGGCGTGCTGATAGCCGCTCGATGCGATCATGGTTGCGATCGGCACGATGGTGAGCGCGGCGCCGGCGCCGAAGCCGGCCGCGGTCGCGCCGGCGGCAAGGCCCCGGCGGTCGGGAAACCATTTCAGCGCGTTGCCGACGCAGGTGCCGTACACCGCGCCCGCGCCCATGCCGCCGATGATCGCGGCCGCGTAGAGCAAAGTGAGACTGTCGGCATAGGAGTTGAGAATCCAGGACAGCGCGATCATCACGCCGCCGAACATGACGACGATGCGCGGGCCGTATTTGTCGACGAACCAGGCTTCGATCGGCACCAGCCAGGTCTCGGTGACGACGAAGACGGTGAAGGCGAGCTGGATCGCGGCGCGTCCCCAGTGGTGGGCCGCATCGATCGGATCGACGAACAGCGTCCAGCCATATTGCAAATTGGCGATCATCGCCATGCAGACGATGCCCATGACGAGCTGGAGCCAACGGAAACCGGTGCGAAGAGGCGCGGCCGTGACGGCGCCGTCCGTGCTGGAAATCATCAAGAAACCTCCCAACGCGCCTGATTGATCGCGACTTTGGATGGCAAGATGACCCAGTGTCGCAAATGTTGTGGCTTATCGTCGCAAGCGCGGCACGGAGCTTGGTATACCATATTCCAGAATGCAAGCCCTAACTGCGGCGGATTGTCACAAATCTGCGGTTCCATTGGAGGGGAACGGCGCTGCAAGACGTCGCCAAAACGAAAACGCCCGGCCGTGAGGCCGGGCGTCTGCTTGATGAAGAGCTGTGATGGAGCGTGTCAGATGGTCGATTTGGCCACCACGACCTTGCGCCAGGGCTTGAGCACCGCGATCGCCAGCAGCGAAGCCAGGATGTTGGCACCGGCCGCGATGATGAACACGCTGTCCCACGTGCCCGACGACTGCTGCATGTAGTTGCCGATCGGGACCAGCAGCGCGGCGGTGCCCTTCGCGGTGTAGAGCAGGCCGGCATTGGTGGTCGCGAACTTGGCGCCGAACGTGTCGGTGCAGGTCGAGGGGAACAGCGAGTAGATCTCACCCCAGGCGAAGAACACGAAGCCCGAGAGCAGCACGAACCAGATCGGATCGTGGCCCCAGAGGTAGAGCATCCAGATGCCGAAACCTTCCATGCCGAAGGCGATGAACATCGTGTTCTCGCGGCCGATCATGTCGGAGATCCAGCCGAAGAACGGACGCGTCAGGCCGTTGAGCACGCGGTCGATGGTGGCCGCGAACGTCACTGCCGTCATCGTCACCGCCATCAGCGTGACCGGCACGTTGTCGACCTTCCAGTCGGCCGCGATGGGCTTCAGGTTGGCCGTCACCATCAAGCCGCCGGCGCCGACGATCACGAACATGAAGTACATCAGCCAGAAGATCGGCTGACGCAGCACCTCGGTCGGCTGGTAGTTGCGCCGGGTCTGCAGCAGGTTGGCATTGGCCACCACGGTCGGCACCTGGCCTGCTTTCGGCGCGAGCAGGAAGAAGGCGAGGATGCAGATGATGATGCCCTGTCCGAGGCCGAAATAGAGGAAGGTGGTCTGGAATCCACTGTCCTTGATCATGGCCTGGATCGGCGCGACGGTGAGCGCGGAGCCCGCACCGAAGCCCGCGGCGGTGATACCCGCGGCAAGACCGCGCTTGTCCGGAAACCACTTCAGCGCGTTGCCGACGCAGGTGCCGTAGACGCCGCCGGCGCCGATGCCGGCGATGATCATGCCGAGATAGTAGCCGTTGAGCGAGGTGGCCTGGGCGTTGATCGCCCAGCCGATGGCGCAGAGCACGCCGCCAACCAGCACGACGATGCGCGGACCGTATTTGTCGACGAACCATCCTTCGACCGGGACCAGCCAGGTCTCAAACAGGACGAAGAGTGTAAAGGCCCATTGGATCGACGCGCGATCCCAGCCGAACTTCTTCTGGATGTCAGGGACGAAGAACGTCCAGCCGTACTGATAATTGGCGATCATCACCATCGCGGCGACGCCAACTGCCAACTGCGTCCAGCGATAGGCGTCGCTGACGCGCGCGACGCTTGGGGCCGCTGTTGACTGCACCATGTCTGTCATAAAAAACCCTCCCGAAGGCGCCGATCATTTTTATGCGTGCGCTGGCCGCATCCTGGTATTCATTATGCCAAGATTCAAGCGAAGGACTGGAGGGTGCGGCGAAATATCGCGGCTTTATCACATGCGCCATGGCCGGGCGATTGTAAAGCCCAATTCGCTTTCGGCCTGCGATCAACGCATTGATTTCGTGAGAAGTCTTCCCCGTTGCGGCGAAGCCGCAAGCAGCTGGTGGGAACCTACGCATCCACAATTTTCAGCTTCTGGGTCGGTCGAGCGCGCGGCCCCCTCGCACATCGGTGCGCGGCTATGCCGTGACTGCTGCGTCGTGGAATTCTGTATTCCAGAAGTTCGGCCGCATGGCCGGGTTCAACGGCGGCCGCCGACGCGATTGCGCCGGCGCGCGCCTCACGCCATCGACATGCGGAGCCGGCTGTAGCCTTCCTGGATCGCGGACCAGAACAGGGCGACCAGACCGAGCGCCATGATGGTGCTGACGAGGCCGTTGGAGAAGAACACCCCGAGCGAGCCCTGCGATCCCAGCAGCGATTGGCGGAAGGCTTCCTCCGCCTTGTCGCCGAGCACGATGGCGAGCACGAGAGGTGCGAGCGGGTAGTTGCATTTCTTCAGGAGATAGCCGAGCACGCCGAACACCAGCATCAGCATCACGTCGAAGGTGCTGTTGTGCACCGAATAGGCGCCGATCGCGCACAGCACCAGGATCAGCGGGGCGATGATGCCGAACGGCACGCGCAGGATCGCGGCGAAGAGCGGCACGCAGGTGAGCACGACGATGAGGCCGGCGAGATTGCCGAGATACATCGAGGCGATCAGGCCCCAGACGAATTCCTTCTGCTCGACGAACAGCATCGGGCCCGGCTGCAGGCCCCAGATCAGGAGGCCGCCGAGCAGCACGGCAGCCGTCGGCGAGCCGGGCACGCCGAGCGACAGCATCGGCAGCAGCGCCGAGGTGCCCGCCGCATGCGCGGCCGTCTCCGGCGCGATCACGCCTTCGATCTCGCCCTTGCCGAAATTGTTGCCGCGCCGCGCCAGGCGCTTGGCGATGCCGTAGCTCATGAAGGAGGCCGGCGTCGCTCCGGCGGGCGTGACGCCCATCCAGCAGCCGATCAGGCAGGAGCGCAGCGAAGTCATCCAGTAGGTGGGCAGCTCGCGCCAGGTCTGAAGCACGACGCGAAGGTTGATGCTGGCATTGCCGCCGCGGAAGGCGAGCCCTTCCTCCATGGTCAGCAGAATCTCGCCGATCCCGAACAGGCCGATCACGGCGATCAGGAAGTCGAAACCGTTGAGCAGCTCGGTGACGCCGAAGGTGAGCCGCAATTGCCCGGTGATCGAATCGAGGCCGACCGCCGCGAGCGCGAAGCCCATCATCATCGCCGCGATGGTCTTGAAAGGCGGCTCCTTGCTGAGGCCGACGAAGCTGCAGAAGGCGAGGAAGTACACCGCGAACTTCTCCGCCGGACCAAATCGCAGCGCAAAGCCCGCGACCAGCGGCGCGACCAGCGTGATCATGATGACGGCAAACAGCGCGCCGACGAAGGAGGAGGTGAAGGCGGCGGTCAGGGCTTCGCCGGGCTTGCCCTGCTGCGCCATCGGATAGCCGTCGAAGGTGGTCGCCACCGACCATGGCTCGCCGGGGATGTTGAACAGGATCGAGGTGATGGCGCCGCCGAACAAGGCGCCCCAGTAGATGCATGACAGCATGATGATCGCCGATGTCGGCGGCATGCTGAAGGTCAGGGGAAGCAGGATCGCCACGCCGTTGGCGCCCCCGAGCCCCGGCAGCACGCCGATGATGACCCCGAGCGTGATGCCGATGATCATCAGCATGATGTTATAGGGCTGCAGGGCGACCGCGAAGCCGTGAAATAGATTGGCCAACTCTTCCATATCGATACGTCCTGCAGCAGCAATTGAATGAATGCGTGGCCCTTACAGACCGAGCCATTCCTCGAACGGCCCCTTGGGAAGCGGGACCAGGAACCAGCGCTCGAAAACGAGATAGGTCACCACCGGCATGCCGACCGCCACCGCGATGACCGTCAGCCAGCGATAGCCGCCGAGCCAGCGCATGAACCAGGCGATGAAGACCATCGAGGCGATGTAGAGGCCGATGAACGGCATCGAACCGACATAGATCGCGGTGGGTACGACGACGCTCATGACCTGGCGAAGCTGTCCCCATTCCGCGAACAGGCGGCCGTCGTCGTCGCGTCGCGCGTGCCACAGGTTGATGGCGCTGGCGCCGACGATTGCGGCGCCGACATAGAAGGGGAAGAACCCGGCTCGCGGACCCTCCGCGCCCCAGTTGATGCCGGCCTTCAGGCTGCCGAAGATCACGACGAGACCAAAGGCGCCGATCAACAGCGCCATGCCGATTTCCATCGTCTTGTGTGCCGGGCCAGATTCGGATCCGGATCGTTCAGTCATGAGACCTCCGCGCAGAAATGCAGTCGTCGCATTCGCCGACGGCCTGAGGACGACAGCATCCTCGGCCGTCATCGATGCCGTGGCTCAATTCGATGCGAGGAAACCGGCTTCCTTCATCAAGCCCTCGTGCCGCTTCTCCTCCGCCTCGACCCACTTGGCGTAGTCGGCCCCGGTCAGGAAGGTCGTGTTGAAGGCGCCGCTCTTCATGAAATCCTGCCATTCCGGCGTGGCGCGAACCTTCTTGAACAGCTCGACGTAATACTCGACCTGATCCTTGGTGGCCTTGGGCGACATGAAGATGCCGCGCAGCATGAGATATTCCATCGCGAGGCCCTGCGACTTGCAGGTCGGAATATCCTTCCAGGCCTTGCCCTCGGCGATCGGCTCGTCATAGGCCATCGGCTGGGCGTCGAAGACGCAGAGCGGACGGAGCTTGCCGCCGCGCCATTGCGCGACCGCCTCGATCGGATTGTTGACGGTGGAATCGACGTGATTGCCGACGAGCTGAACCGCGACCTCGCCGCCGCCCTTGTAGGGGATGTAGGTGAACTTCGCGTCGATTGCCTTCTCGATGCCGACCGTAATGATCTGGTCTTCCTGCTTCGAGCCGGTGCCGCCCATCTTGAACGAGCCGCTTGGTGCCTTCTTCGCGGCGTCGACATAATCCTTGACGCTGGTGTACGGCTTTTCGGCATTCACCCAGAGCACGAATTCATCCAGCGCCAGCATCGCGACCGGAGTCAAATCCTTCCAGTTGAACGGAATCCCCGTCGCCAGCGGCGTCGTGAACAAGTTCGAGAGCGTGATGATGATCTTGTGCGGATTGCCCGACGACGTCTTCACGTCGAGAAAGCCTTCGCCGCCTGCACCGCCGGCCTTGTTGATGACGACCAGCGGCTGCTTCATGAGATTATGCTTGGTGACGATGCCCTGGATGGTTCGTGCCATCTGATCGGCGCCGCCACCGGTGCCCGCGGGCACGATGAACTCGACCGGACGAACCGGCTCCCAGGCCGCAAAACTTGCGGTGCTGCCTGCGCACGACATCGCCATTGCCGCCAAAGCGACATTCAGAACGAATGACTTCATCTCGTTTCACTCCCTGTCGAAACGCGGCCGTTCTTTGCCGGCTCGCGTCAGCCCATCCGGATTCACACGCTTGGGGTCACCTTTGCGGTCGATCTCCCATTGCAGCCTCACCAACCAGAAGTTTATGAGCGGGGACACGGCGCGACATCCGCTCCTTTGGGCTAAGGCTCCGCCATGATTGGCAAACGTGCCATGTCCTTGGCCGTTCCTGTCCCGCGCTCTGCATCCCCATTTAGCACCTTGGTCGTGCAATCGTTTTTGGTTGTCGAATGGTATGCGAGATACCAGCTGGCTCACAATTGGACAGCTGGCCAGATCGGCGGACCAATCGTCGCAGTTGTGTTCGCGGGCGAAGCGGGACCAAAAGAAAATGGCCCCGACGAGGGGGCCATTATCAAACGTAGCGCCTGCGATTGCCGGCCGCGCGCCGTTTCGGCTGCGCGAGAAAGGCCTTTCTTACAGGCCGAAACGCGGCAGGTCGCCGTTGTGGTTCGAGATCGCGGCGCTCGCCATCAGGAAACGATCGACCGCAGCCATAAAGCGGCTGAACAGCGAGGAGGAGGGGGCGAAAGCGACGGAAGCGGTCTTGGACATTGGAATTCCCTTTCTTGAGACGATCGATCTTGGCGTCTCGTCTGGGGATGAAACTATGTATACCAGATGCCACTGTCTACGCGTTTGTTTGCATAGCAG
This sequence comes from Bradyrhizobium sp. SBR1B, assembly GCF_014198205.1. Classification (NCBI taxonomy): domain Bacteria; kingdom Pseudomonadati; phylum Pseudomonadota; class Alphaproteobacteria; order Hyphomicrobiales; family Nitrobacteraceae; genus Bradyrhizobium; species Bradyrhizobium sp. SBR1B. Next base: position 217,254 of record NZ_JACIHC010000006.1, on the reverse strand, counting down.
CATACAAAGTCCCGCATTGCAGCATAATGCCGGGTTAATCCGGCCGGTTCGGGCTTAAAAGGCCCACCAAAAGAGGCTTTTCCGTCTTAGACGCCATCTTCGGACGCCGAAAGCATATCGATCAGAGGCAAATTCATACGATTGATGCGGAAAACGGTGCCCTCCGGCGCGAACTTGACGCGAGCCTCAATGGCCGAGGGCTTTGCAGGGCAAGGGCTTTCTTGGCAGGGCAAGGCTTGGCAGGGCAGGTCAAAGTCGCTAGTGGTCTGCCCCCTTCCAATCATCTGTCAGAGTGGTTCATGTCGAGCGCCTCGCCCGCCGTCTCGATCGGCATCGATTTTGGGACCAGCAATACGGTCGTCGCCCTTGCCGCGGACGACCGCCGGGTCGAGGCCATCCGCTTCGACCACGGCGGACAGCGCCATAGCGTCTATGTATCGGCTTTGTGCTTCTGGGAGGACCGGCCGGGCGCCGGTGCCCAGGCCGAAGGCGGCCCCTGGGCGATCGAGCAATTCCTCGAAGGACGCCACGTCTACCGCTTCCTGCAATCGTTCAAGACGTTTGCGGCGAGCAGCAGCTTCAACACCACGCAAGTGTTCCGGCAGCGATTCAAGTTCGAGGATATTCTGGCGGCGTTCCTGCGGACGCTGGCGCGCCATGGCGGCGACAGGTTCGGCTTCGAGACCTCGACCATCACGGTCGGCCGCCCGGTGCGCTTCGCCGGCGGCAATCCCGATGAAGAGCTGGCGATGCAGCGCTACCGCGCCGCGTTCGAGCGCCTGGGCGCCGGCCACGCGCGCTACGTCTACGAGCCCGTCGGCGCCGCGTTCTCCTTTGCCCGAAGGCTGGAGCGCGATGCCACCGTGCTGGTGGCGGATTTTGGCGGCGGCACCAGCGATTTCTCCGTGATGCGCTTCTCGCGCGCGGGCGGCAGCCTTCGCGCCGAGCCACTCGGCCACGCCGGCATCGGCATTGCCGGCGACACGTTCGACTACCGGATCGTCGACCACGTCGTCTCGCCGCGGCTCGGCAAGGGCTCCAGCTTCCGCTCGTTCGACAAGGTGCTGCCGATCCCCAGCGGCCATTACACCAACCTCGCGCGCTGGCATCAACTTGCGATGATGAAGAGCAACGGCGATCTGCGCGAGCTCAGGGAGCTTGCGCGCACCGCGCTGAAGCCGAAGCTGCTCGAGGATTTCATCACCATCGTCGATCTCGACCTCGGCTTTTCGCTGTACCGTGCAGTGTCAAATGCCAAGGTCGCGCTGTCGGCCCAGGACGAGGTGGATTTCCGCTTCAGGGGCGGCGGCGTCGACATCGGCGCGGCCATCACGCGGAAGAATTTCGAATCGTGGATCGCCGACGACATCGCCCGGCTCGGGGCCACCGTCGACAAGGTGCTGGCCGAAGCCGGCATCACCGCGCACGAGATCGAGAAGGTGTTCTTGACCGGCGGCACGTCCTTCGTACCGGCGGTGCGAAAACTGTTCGCCGAGCGGTTCGGCAACGAACGGCTGATGTCGGGCGACCAGTTCGAGTCGATCGCCTATGGGCTCGCCTTGATCGGGCACAGCCCCAACCCGGACCGCTGGACTGCCGGCGGCGGGCTCGAGGCGAAGGCGGGGGCTTAACGATTCTCCGTCATTGCGAGCGCAGCAAAGCAATCCAGAATCCCTCCGCGGAAACACTCTGGATTGCTTCGCTACGCTCGCAATGACGGCGTGGGTAGAACGGCGCATCGGCTCGACCAGTGCCGTAGGGTGGGCAAAGCGAAGCGTGCCCACGCGTCTGTCGCCGTATCGGAAGATCGTGGGCACGGCGCAGTTACGCCTTTGCCCACCCTACGACGTCAAGGCCGTCGCTACTGATTGATCTCGGGCTCGACCAGCTTCGCCAGATTGCGCAGGGATTCCTGCCAGCCGAGATAGCAGGCCTCCGGCGGGATCACGTCGGGGATGCCGGCCTGCGTGATGTCGATCTCGGTGCCAACCGAGACCTTCTTCAGGATCACGGTGACCTGAATTTCGCCGGGCAGGTTGGGATCGTCGAACCTGTCAGTGTAGCGAAGGCGTTCGCCGGGCACGAGCTCGACATATTCGCCGCCGAACGAATGGCTGTTGCCCGTCGTGAAATTCCGGAACGACATCTTGAACGTGCCGCCGACCTTGGGCTCGAAATGATGCACGGTGCAGGTGAAGCCGTTCGGCGGCAGCCATTTCGCCATCGCATCGGCCTCCAGGAAAGCGCGATAGACTTTTTGCGGGCTGGTGGCGAGAACGCGATGCAGGCGGATCGTGTTGGGCATGGTTGTTATCCTCAGTGATTGATGGGCCCGAGATTGGCGTCTATGGCCCATTCATGTCACGAGGACGACCGGGAAGGCGCCGATCCGACATGGCATCTCTTTTTTTGTCGGCGGTCCTTCTGGCCGGGTTGCTAGGTCGCTGCGACATCCTGTGGCGTCATCGTGAATGCCAGCCTGTAGCGGCCGATCGTCGCATTGTTCTGTGCGCCGAGATCGCCAAGCGATCCTGGCGAAAGCGGGCTGGCGATCACAGCCTCAACCACATCGGCATCGTAGCCTGAGAGCAGCACGATCCAGTCGGCAGCGCCGTCCTTGCCGCGGATCTGTTGTTCAGTCGTGGGCGCGCTCGTGCGAGGCGTGTCGGTGAAGAGGAGGTGGGCGCCTGTCAGCCCCGGCTGCAGCGCCAATGCGCTGAGCGTTTCCGAGAGGCGCGTCTGCAATTGCGCATCTTGTCCGGCTTCCGGCGACAGCCTGATGGTGGCAAGCGAGGTCGCCACACCTCCGCCAAAGCTCGCGACGATCCGGCACTGGCTGCGGACCATGCCGAGATGATGCGGCATCATCCTGGTCGACCACGGCGTTGGCGCGTTGAGCCGGTCGAGATATCCCTTCGACGTGAGGACCTCGTATTGTTCGAGCTCGTAGAGCACGAAGAAACCTTCGGCGTCTGTCGTGCTGGTCCATCGCGACCCGCGCCGGAAGCCGGGAATGCTCATCCGCTCCTGGAAGTGTTCATGCGAATGCCAGTCGCCGAACTCGGTGCGCTGCTCGGGGCGAACGCTCCACCACATCGCGACGGCGGCCTTGCCCAGTAGTGACATGGTGACCTCCCATCCTGAGCAGCAAGATCAGCCCGAATGTCTACGCCGCGTCAACGGAAGCCACAATTCCGCAGCCGTTCCTCGTTCAACTCCTAAGTGTTTCGCCAGAGGAGGCTTCGCGTAGTCGCCTCAAACCTACGCTTCCTATTCGGGCAAGCCTTTTTCGAGCAGCTCTTTCGACTTTGCCTCGCGGGCCAATCGCTCTGCTTTGAGCCGCTCGCGGTTCTCGTTGAGGGAGTGCTGGTGCTTCGCATAGTCAGTCATGGGCTTCTGCGTCTTGACAGGCTTGAACGCCTTGTTGGCTTCACGCCTGGCCCGATCAGAGGATTGATCTCTCAACATTTCGACCTCACTTCGATCAATGGGCGTGGCCCGCGAGCGCCGAACGCGACGCCACCCGCTTGCGAGCGGATTAGTCACCCTCTGAACGGGAGGGTGGACAATCCTTCAGTGCTGGGCGGTTTGGCGCGAGGTTTGGTCACTCGCCGTGGAGGCGGCACGTTCGCACTTCTGAGAGCATGCCGGTCGAAGGAGTAACGGCCGGCGTGTGGTTCAGTTCCTTCGGTCCGAAACAAAAAGGCCGCCGAAACCGGCGGCCTTTCGTCGTTCACTGATAGGTCCGCTTACTCCGCGGCCTGCTTCTGCGGCGGGTCGAGCGCGCCGGACTTGTGGATGTCGGCGACCTGGTGGTCGCTGAAGCCGAGCACGGAGCGCAGGATCTCGTCGGTGTGCTCGCCGAGCAGCGGGGAGCGCTCGACGTCGCTCGGGCTATCCGACAGCTTGATCGGGTTGCCGACCGAAATGTACTTGCCGCGGGTGGGGTGGTCGACTTCGACCAAGGTACCGGTGGCGCGCAGCGACTGGTCCTCGATGATCTCCTTCATCGACAGGATCGGGCCGCAGGGGATGTCGTCCTTGTTGAGGATTTCCATCGCCTCGAACTTGGTCTTGGTCATCGTCCACTGCTCGATGCGCGCAAAAATCTCGTTGAGGCGCGACAGCCGGGCCGGCGGCTTGGCGTAGTCGGGATGGGTCTTCCAGCCGGGTTCGCCGATCACGTCGCAGATCTTCTCCCAGACCGGCGCCTGGGTGATGAAATAGAGGTAGGCGTTGGGATCGGTCTCCCAGCCTTTGCACTTGACGATGCGGCCGGGCTGGCCGCCGCCGGAATCATTGCCGGCGCGCGGCACGGCGTCGCCGAACGGAATGCCTTCGCCGTACTGGCTGTATTCCTTCAGCGGGCCATGGGCGAGGCGCTGCTGGTCGCGCAGCTTGACGCGGGCGAGGTTGAGCACGCCGTCCTGCATCGCAGCCGTAACCTTCTGGCCCTTGCCGGTGACGGTGCGCTGGTAGAGCGCGGTGACGATGCCGAGCGCGAGGTGGAGGCCGGTGCCGCTGTCGCCGATCTGCGCGCCGGTGACGAGCGGAAGACCGTCGCGGAAGCCGGTGGTGGAAGCGGCGCCGCCGGTGCACTGCGCGACGTTCTCATAGACCTTGCAGTCTTCGTACGGTCCGGGGCCGAAGCCCTTGATCGAGGCGACGATCATCTTCGGGTTGATGGCCTGGATCTTCTCCCAGGGGAAGCCCATGCGGTCGAGCACGCCGGGGCCGAAGTTTTCCACCAGCACGTCGCACTTCTTGATCAGCTCGGTGAGGACTTCCTTGCCCTTGGGGTTCTTGGTGTCGAGCGTGATCGAGCGCTTGTTGTGGTTGAGCATGGTGAAATACAGGCTGTCCACGTTCGGGATGTCCTGCAGCTGGCCGCGGGTGATGTCACCCACGCCCGGACGTTCCACCTTGATCACGTCGGCACCGAACCAGGCGAGCAGCTGCGTGCAGGTCGGTCCTGATTGAACGTGGGTGAAGTCGAGAATGCGAACGCCCGTAAGCGCTTTGGTCATCGTGTTGCTCCGTACTCTGTGTCTGCCCCCGCCAACCGCAGGGAATTAAGGGTTGAGGGGTGGACTTACTTCTTCTTCTGCAGAACGCTCTGCGGATTGAGGTTGCCGATGCGGCCGCTCTCCGAGCCCGCGGCCGGATCGATCACCGCGTTGATGAGCGTCGGCTTGCCGGACTTCATGGCTTCGTTGACGGCTCGCTTGAGCTCGTCCGGCGAGGTGGCATTCACGCCGACGCCGCCGAAGGCTTCCATCATCTTGTCGTAGCGCGCGCCCTTGACGAATACCGTCGTTGCCGGATCGGCGTTGGCGCCGTTGACGTCGGTGCCGCGATAGATGCCGTCGTTGTTGAAGATCACGACGCAGATCGGAAGGTTGTAGCGGCAGATGGTCTCGACCTCCATGCCGGAGAAGCCGAAGGCCGAGTCGCCTTCCACTGCGAGCACGGGGTGGCCGGTCTCGAGCGCGGCGGCAATCGCCTGGCCCATGCCGATGCCCATCACGCCCCAGGTGCCGACGTCGAGACGCTTGCGCGGGCGGTACATGTCGATGACGCCGCGGGCGAGATCGAGCGTGTTGGCGCCTTCGTTGACGAGGATCGCCTCGGGGTACTCCTTGATGACGTTCTTCAGCACGCCGAGCGCGCCGTGATAGTCCATCGGCGATTTGTTGTTCATGAGCTTCGGCGCCATCTTGGCGACGTTCTCTTCGCGCTTGGACGAGATCGCCTTGGTCCATTCGGCGGGCGGGGCGGTCCAGCCCGTACCCATCGCCTGATTGAAGGCAGAGACGACCGAGCCGATGTCGCCGACGACGGGCGCGACGATTTCGACGTTGGAGTCCATCTCGCGCGGCTCGATATCGACCTGGATGAACTTCTTGGGCGCTTCGCCCCAGTTCTTGCCCTTGCCGTGCGAGAGCAGCCAGTTCAGCCGCGCGCCGATCAGCAGCACGACATCGGACTCTTTCAGCACCGTCGAGCGGGCAGCGCCTGCGCATTGCGGATGGGTGTCGGAGAGGAGGCCCTTGGCCATGCTCATCGGCAGGAAGGGCACGCCGCTCTTCTCGACGAAGGTCTTGATCTCCTCGTCGGCCTGCGCGTAGGCCGCGCCCTTGCCGAGGATGATGAGCGGACGCTTGGCGCTCTTGAGCACGTTGAGCGCACGCTTGACCGAAGCGGGCGAGGGGATCTGCGCGGGCGCAGCATCAATCACCTTGACCAGCGACTTCCGTCCGGCATCGGCGTTCATCACCTGGCCGAACAGCTTGGCCGGCAGGTCGAGATAGACGCCGCCCGGACGGCCCGAGACAGCAGCGCGGATGGCGCGGGCCAGGCCGATGCCGATGTCCTGTGCGTGCAGCACGCGATAGGCCGCCTTGCACAGCGGCTTCGCAATCGCGAGCTGGTCCATCTCTTCGTAGTCGCCCTGCTGCAGGTCGACGATCTCGCGCTCGGACGAGCCCGAGATCAGGATCATCGGATAGCAGTTGGTGGTGGCGTGGGCGAGCGCGGTGAGACCATTGAGGAAGCCGGGCGCGGAGACGGTGAGGCAGATGCCGGGCTTCTTGGTGAGGTAGCCGGCGATGCCCGCCGCATAACCGGCATTCTGCTCGTGGCGGAACGAGATCATGCGAATGCCCTCGGCCTGCGCCATGCGGCCCAAATCCGTGATCGGGATGCCCGGCACATTATAGATGGTGGTGATGCCGTTCAGCTTGAGCGCGTCGATGACGAGATGAAAGCCATCCGTCAGCTCCTGCTCGGTGCCCGGTGCCTCGGACTTGGTCGCGGTATTCAGCATGGGCCTTGTCTCCCTGGTCTCAGATAGTGGGGCGAATTGTTCGCCCTTCTGGTGAACGTTGCTTGGTTAAGTAAACAGTTCCTGGCCGTGCGCTTCGACGTAAGCGGCAAGGCCGAGAGTGTGGTCGCGGGCGCGCTTCTCGGCGAGCTCGGTGTCGCGCGCCTCCAGTGCTTCGATCATGCCGAGATGCTCGGGCAGCGAGGTCGCGGTGCGGTCCTTGCGTCCGATGGTCAGCTGGCGATAGCCGCGCACGTGCAGCAGCAGGTCGTTGGTGAGATCGACCAGCACCGGCGATTCCGACAGCGAGATCAGCGCCTGGTGGAAGGCGATATTGGCGCGCGAATATTCCTCGACGTGATCCTCGGGCAGGCGGTCCTTGCCGAAGTCCTTGAAGTAGTCGCGCAGCGCCGTGATGTCCTTCTTGCGCGCAGTGGTGGTGATGAGGCGCGCGGCCATGCTCTCCAGCGCCGCCCAGGCGCGGATCATGTCGACGATCTCGCTCTTGGTCCTGCGCACCACCATGATGCCGCGGCGCGGCACCGTCTTCACGAAGCCGTCCTGCTCGAGCATCGCGATCGCTTCGCGGATCGGGGTGCGGCTGACACCCAGACGTTCGGACAGCGCGCGCTCGTCGAGCATCACCGGCTCGGGCGTCGAATAGATGTCCATCCTGAGGATGGCTTCCTTCAAGGCGTCATACGCCTTGTTCTTGAAGCTGCTCTCCGGGGCAATACGAACGATTGCGATATCTGCCTCGGCCATGTTCGGCAACGCCTTGGTTGGTTTCCGCAGTGACACGACGAATCTCCTCCAGTGGGAGTCGTCTTTTACAGGATTATTAACGGGAAAGTTTTTGGCATACCACATGCCAGAATGTCAAGCTGGCTATTTTTTGCGGCGTTCCAAGCAATGCTGCAGCTTGACAAGTTGGCTTCTGGCATACCAAATGCCATCGCCAGCCATTTTTGATCCACGGCGGCGGAGTAGTCTGGCGCTTATGCCGCTCCGTTCCGCGGAATGGAACAGAGCGCGGCGAATGGCAAGCATCACGGGCAGCCGCAAAACCACGCGCGCGCTTTGAAAAGAACGAACTGAGGTCAAGGGAGAAGCCACATGTCCAATTCCAAAGAAGCCGTCCGCAAGGTGCTTGACCAGGTCAAGGCGGACAACCGCACCAGCCTGACGGCCCCGGAAGGCAAGCTGGTCTGCGACGCCTATGGCATTCCGGTGCCGAAGGAGGGCGTGGCGAAGTCGGCGGGCGAGGCCGGCAAGATGGCCTCGTCGATGGGCTTCCCGGTCGTGATGAAGATCGTCTCGCCGGACATTCTCCACAAGACCGAAGCCGGCGGCGTCATCGTCGGCCTCAAGACCGCCGAAGATGCCGAGAAGGCCTATGAGACCATTCTCGGCAACGCCAGGAAGTACAAGGCCGATGCCAAGATCGACGGCGTCCAGGTGCAGCAGATGCTGGCTGGCGGCACCGAGGTCATCGTCGGCTCGATCACCGACGGCTCGTTCGGCAAGCTCGTCGCCTTCGGCCTCGGTGGCGTGCTGGTCGAGGTGCTCAAGGACATCACCTTCCGCCTCGCGCCCGCGACCAAGGAAGACGCGCTCTCGATGCTCGACGGCATCCAGGCGCACGAGATCCTGAAGGGCGTGCGCGGCGGCGAGCCGGTGAACCGCAACGCCCTCGCCGATGTCATCGTCAAGGTCTCGCAGCTCGTCACCGATTTCCCTGAGATCGTCGAGCTCGACCTCAATCCTGTGTTCGCGACGGCGAAGGGCGCGACCGCCGCCGACGTGCGCATCGTCGTCGACTTCGCCTATGTGCCGAAGCCGAAGCCGCGCCCGACCGAAGAGATTGTCGCGGCGATGAGCCGCATCATGCAGCCGAAGGCGGTCGCCGTGGTCGGCGCCTCCGCCGAGGACGGCAAGATCGGCAATTCCGTGATGAAGAACCTCATCAACGGCGGCTACAAGGGCGACATCTACCCGATCCACCCCAAGGCCGCCGAGATCCTCGGCTACAAGGCCTATAAGAGCGTCAAGGACGTGCCTGGCGTGATCGACACGGCGGTGTTCGCGATCCCCGCGAAGTTCGTCGCGGCGGCGCTCACCGAATGCGGCGAGAAGAAAATCCCGGGCGCGGTGCTGATTCCGTCGGGCTTTGCGGAGGCCGGTGCGCCCGAGCTGCAGGCCGAGATCGTCGAGGTCGGCAAGAAGTACGACATCCGCCTGATGGGGCCGAACATCTACGGCTTCTACTATACGCCCGCTAATCTCTGCGCGACCTTCTGCACGGCTTACGACGTCAAGGGCCACGCGGCGCTGTCGTCGCAGTCGGGCGGCATCGGCATGGCCATCATCGGCTTCTCGCGCTCGGCCAAGATGGGCGTCTCGGCCATCGTCGGCCTCGGCAACAAGTCCGATATCGACGAGGACGATCTGCTCGCCTTCTTCGAGCAGGATCCGAACACCAATTTGATCGCGCAGCACTGCGAAGACCTCAAGGACGGTCGCGCGTTCGCGGAAGCCGCCAAGCGCGTCTCCAAGAAGAAGCCGGTCGTCGTGCTCAAGGCCGGCCGCACCTCGGCCGGCGCCAAGGCGGCCTCGTCGCACACCGGCGCGCTCGCCGGTAACGACAAGATCTACGAGGACGTCCTGGCGCAGTCCGGCGTGATCCGGGCCCGCAGCTTGCGGCAATTGCTCGAATTCGCCCGCGGCGTGCCGGTGCTGCCCACGCCGAAGGGCGAGAACGTGCTGATCATCACCGGTGCGGGCGGCTCCGGTGTGCTGCTGTCGGACTCCTGCGTCGACAACGGCCTGTCGCTGATGTCGATGCCGGCGGATCTGGATGCGGCCTTCCGCAAGTTCATCCCGCCGTTCGGGGCTGCCGGAAATCCTGTGGATATCACCGGCGGCGAGCCTCCGATCACCTACGTCAACACGGTGAAGCTCGGCCTCTCCGATGAGCGCATCCATTCGCTGATCCTCGGCTACTGGCACACCATCGTCACGCCGCCGATGGTGTTCGCCCGCAACATGGTCGAGGTGAAGAAGGAGATGGAGGCGAAAGGCTTCGTGAAGCCGATCGTCGCCTCGCTCGCCGGCGACGTCGAGGTCGAGGAAGCCGCCGAATATCTCTACCAGAACGGCATTCCGGCCTACGCCTACTCGACCGAGCTGCCGGTCGAGGTCCTCGGCGCCAAGTACAAATGGGCGCGGGGGGCAGGGCTGCTCTGAGACGTTGATGTTCGCCTCTCCCCGCACGCGCGGAGAGGCCGGAATTTGCGCAGCAAATTCCGGGTGAGGGGGACTCTCCGCGAGTCTGACTGCTGCCGTCCTTGCGGAGGCTCCCCCTCACCCTGACCCTCTCAGAGCGAGCGGAGCTCGTCTCGGCCCCGCAAGCGGGGAGAGGGGAAGAAGAACGAATGCAGGTCGCGATGAGCAAGAACGTGATCCGGCGCAAATCGCTCGAGCCTCGATCGGCATCGGAGGCCGATAACGACACGCGCGACGGCGGCGTGCAGTCCGTCGATCGCGCGCTGTCGATCCTGGAAACGCTGGCCGAGGACGACGAAGGCTATCGCCTCAGCGATCTGGCGGTGCGCACCGGCCTGTCGGCTTCCACGGTGCACCGCCTGCTGGCGACGCTGGAAAGCCGCCGCTTCGTGCAGTTCGACCGCGCCGAATCCAAATGGCACGTCGGCTCGCGCGCCTTCACGGTCGGCGCGAGCTTCGCGCGGCGGCGTAATTTCTCCACGCAGGCGATTCCTTACTTGCGCAAGCTGCGTGATCTCACCCGCGAGACCGCCAATCTCGCCGTGGTCGACGATGAGTTCATCATCGTGCTGACCCGCATGGAGAGCCGCGAGATCATGCGCTCGCTGACCCAGGTCGGCGGCCGCGTTCCCATGGTGACGTCGGGCGTCGGCAAGGCCGTGCTCGCAACCTATTCCGATGAGGACGTCGGCGCCGTCATCCGCCATCACGGCATGCCCCGGCTGACCGAGAAATCGATCGTGCGGCCGAGCGACCTGTTCAAGGAGCTCGAAAAAATCCGCAAGCAAGGTTTTGCGCTCGACGATGAAGAGGCCTGCATGGGGCTGCGCTGTATTGCCGCAGTGGTCTACAACGACTGCGCCGAGCCGCTCGCGGCGATTTCCGTCTCAGGCATGACCAGCCGCCTGACCGACGACAGGCTGCCGGAGATTGGCCAAATCGTGCGCGAGGTCGCCGGCGAGCTGACGGTCGCGCTCGGCGGGGTGATGCCGATACCGCGCTAATTGGGGAACCCGGGCACTGTCGCTGGACAGCATCGGCCGTTTTGGCTGATATGCGACCAAACGACACAATGCGGCAAACGTCCGCATGAGCCTGGAGAGCGTCCTTATGTTCCAATTTTCCGCGCGCCTTGCCGGCGCAGCCGTCGCGCTGACCCTTGCGGCAGCGACGCCGTCCCTTGCCCAGCAGCTCGAGCTCAAGCTGATGGCGCCGGCGGCCCCGGGCGGCGGCTGGGACCAGACCGCGCGCTCCATGCAGCAGGCGCTGGTGGCCGCGGGCGTCGCGCGCAGCGTGCAGGTCACCAACGTTCCCGGCGCCGGCGGCAGCGTTGGCATCGCCCAGTTCGTCAATGGCGCCAAGGGCGACGGCAACCAGCTGATGGTCAACGGCTTCGTCATGGTGGGCGCGCTCGCCATGAACAAGTCGCCGGTGACGCTCGAGCAGGTGACGCCGATCGCGCGCCTCACCGAGGAAATCCAGGTAATCGTGGTTCCCGCGAATTCGCCGATCAAGACCGCGCAGGATCTGGCCGCCGCGGTGAAGGCCGATATTGCCAAGGTGACTTTCGCCGGGGGCTCGGCCGGCGGCGTGGACCACGTGATGGCGGCGTTGTTCGCCGGCGCGGTCGGTGCCGACGCCAAGAAGATCAACTACATCCCGTTCTCCGGCGGCGGCGAGTCGCTGGCTGCGATCCTCGGCGGCAAGGTCACCGCGGGCATTTCGGGCCTCAGCGAATATGAAGGGCAGATCAAGTCCGGCAAGCTGCGCGCGATCGGCGTGACCTCGGAGAAGCGCATCTCCGGCAGCGACATCCCGACCTTCAAGGAACAGGGCATCGACCTCGTGATCGCCAACTGGCGTTCGGTGGTGGCGCCTCCCGGCATCACGCCGGAGCAGCGCAAGACCTTGAGCGATGCGGTCGAGAAGATGGTGAAGTCGGACGCCTGGAAGGAAATCCTCAAGCAGAAGGGCTGGGAAGACGCCTATCTCGGCGGTGACGCCTTCGCCGACTTCCTGAAGAAGGAAACCGTGCGCGTCACCGACGTGCTGAAATCGGTCGGCCTGGTCAAGTCATGACCTCGGGCGATCCGGCCCAGCCGCCGCGGCGCGTCGATCGCGCCGGCATCGTCATCGCTGCACTGCTCGCAGGTCTCGCTGCGTTGCTGGTCTTCGACGCCCGCGGCCTGTCATCCACCGCGATGTACGGCATGGGGCCCGAGGCGATGCCGGTCGTAGTCGCCAGCGGCCTCGCGCTGCTCGCGATCGGCAATTTCATCGACGCGCTGCGCGGCAATTTGCCGGCGCGCGAGAGCGCCGATCCGGTGCCCGTGGTTCTGATCCTCATCGGCCTTGCGCTGCTGATCGCCATCATCGGCTTTGGCGGCGGCTTCATCCTGGCAACGTCGGCGCTGTTCGTGACGACGTCGGCCGCCTTCGGCCGCCGCGCCATCCTGGTAGATTCCATCATCGCCCTCGTGATGTCGACCCTGATCTATCTCGCGTTCGACCGGCTGCTCACGCTCAGCCTTCCGACCGGCCCGCTGGAGCGACTGCTGTGATGGACACTTTTGCCGCGCTGGCCCACGGCATGGCGGTCGCCGTTCAGCCGATGAACCTGCTTTACGCGCTGATCGGTGTGTTCCTCGGCACTGCCGTGGGCGTGCTGCCCGGCATCGGCCCCGCGCTGACGGTCGCGCTGTTGCTGCCCGTCACCTATAAGCTCGACCCCGGCGGTTCGCTGATCATGTTCGCCGGCATCTATTATGGTGGCATGTATGGCGGCTCGACCACCGCGATCCTGATCAACACGCCCGGCGAGAGCGCCTCGATGGCGACTGCGCTCGAAGGCAACAAGATGGCCAAGGCCGGCCGCGGCGGGCCGGCGCTTGCGACATCCGCGATCGGCTCCTTTGTCGCCGGAACCATCGCCACCATCGGTCTGGCCTTCCTCGCGCCGTGGCTGGTCGATTTCGCCGTGCGTTTTGGCCCCGAGGATTACTTCGCGCTGATGTGCGTCGCCTTCGTCACGGTGTCCGCGACCTTCGGCGATTCCCCGATCCGCGGCCTGACCAGCCTGTTCATCGGCCTGACGCTGGGCCTCGTCGGCATCGACAAGCTGACCGGACAGGCGCGGCTTGCGTTCGGCGTTCCTGAATTACTCGACGGCGTCGAGGTGACGACGCTGGCGGTTGGCCTGTTCGCGGTCGGCGAGGCGCTCTACGTCGCGTCGCGCCGCCACCACACCGAGGAAAAGCTCGAGCCGGTGCGCGGCTCGCTGTGGATGACCAGGGAGGACTGGAAGCGGTCGTGGAAGCCGTGGCTGCGCGGCACGATGTTCGGCTTTCCGATCGGCGCGCTGCCGGCGGGCGGGGCGGAGATCCCGACCTTCCTGTCCTATTCGACCGAGAAGCGGCTGACGAAACACCCCGAAGAGTTCGGCAAGGGCGCGATCGAAGGCGTCGCGGGGCCGGAAGCCGCCAACAACGCCTCCGCCGCCGGCACGCTGGTGCCGCTGCTGACGCTCGGGCTGCCGACCTCGGCGACGGCAGCGATGATGCTGGCGGGCTTCCAGCAATACGGCCTCAACCCGGGACCGCTGCTGTTCGCCGAGCGGCCTGACCTGGTGTGGGGCCTGATCGCCAGTCTGTTCATTGCTAATTGCATGCTGCTGGTGCTGAACCTGCCGCTGGTCGGCCTCTGGGTGCGGCTGCTCGCGATCCCGCAGCCGTGGCTCTATGCCGGCATCCTCGTGTTCGCGACCATGGGCACGATCGCGGCAAAGCCGTCGGTGGTCGAATTGTCGATGCTGGCCGGCTTCGGCGTGCTCGGCTTCCTGATGCGCCGGTTCGATTTTCCAATCGCGCCCGTCGTGGTCGGCCTGATCCTAGGCCCGATCGCCGAGAGCCAGTTGCGCAGGGCGCTCGCGATCAGCCTCGGCGATCCCATGGCGCTGGTGCAGAGCCCGATCTCGGCGACGCTGCTGGCGCTGGCCCTGATCGCGCTGCTGGCGCCGTTTGTGCTGAAGGGGCTGGGCCGGTTCAAAGCGACCGAAGATTAGCGGAACTCGCCACGCGGCACGTTTGCCCAGTGCGTAAGCAAAGGTGCCGCTTTATTTGAATTGCCCCCGTCGGCCTGCGGGGGCGATCATCGTTGGACTGTCCAATCGCGAGAGTCCCCATGACCAAGCTGACCCGTTTCACCGTCGCGCCGCTGCACAGCATGACCCGGCGCCTGGCCGACGTCGCTTCCGCTCGCCTCGCGCCAGATTTGGTCATCACCGGCGCGCGGGTGCTCTCGACCTATTCGGAACGCATTCATCCCGGTCGGGAGGTCTGGATCACCGGCGGGCGCATCGCGGCGGTGAAGCCATCAGGTGCGGCGAAGAAAGTCTGGCCCAGCGTGCCGCTCTACGATGCCGCTGGCGGCATCGTCGCGCCGGGCCTGGTCGATCCGCACATCCACATCGAATCCTCGATGGTGACGGCCTGCGCCTATGCCGAGGCCGCGCTGCTCAACGGCACCACCACGATCTTCTGCGACAGCCACGAGATCGGCAATGTCATGGACGTCGCCGGCGTCGAGGCGATGCTGGAGGACGCGCGCGAGGCGCCGCTCTCGATCTTTTTGACGGTGCCGAGCACGGTGCCGGCAACGTCGGCCGAATTGGAAACGGCCGGCGGTGATCTCACGCCGGACAAGATCGCCGGCCTGTTCGACCGCTGGCCCGAAGCCGTGGGGCTCGGCGAGAAGATGGATTTTGTCCCGGTCACGATGGGCGACGAGCGCAGCCACGCCATCCTCGCGGCCGCCTTGAAGCGGGGACGTCCGGTATCCGGCCACGTCTACGGCCGCGAATTCGTCTCGGCCTATGCGGCGAGCGGTGTCAGCGACACCCATGAGGCGATCGAGCGCGACATCGCCGACGATCTGCTCGATGCCGGTGTTTGGGTATTCCTGCGCGGCGGACCGCCGACGACGCCATGGCATTCGCTGCCGCAGGCGATCCGCACCATCACCGAGCTCGGTGCGTCGCACAAGCGCACGGCCGTGTGCACCGACGACCGCGACGCCGACGATTTGCTCATGTTCGGCCTCGACTGGGTGGTGCGCGAAGCCGTGAAGGCCGGGATGTCACCGGAGCAGGCCTGGTCGATGGGCTCGCTGCATGGCGCTACGCGCTTCGGCATGGATGGCGACATCGGTGGCCTCGGTGGCGGCCGCCGCGCCGACCTCGTGCTGATGGACGACCAGCTCAAGCCACAATGCACCTGGTATGGCGGCGAGCTCGTGGTCGAGAACCGCAAGATCACCGGGCTGCTCGATCAGGCGCTGTCGCACCGCTATCAATATCCAAAGGCGGCTTACGCGACGGTGAAGCTGCCGAAGAAGGTCAAGCTAACGCCGGATCTGCCCTCGAAGGCCTGCACCGTCAATGCGATCAAGACGGCGCTGCCGGGCATCACGCTGATCCATGACAAAGTCGCGATCGAACCCGCCAAAGACTGGCCGTCTTTGTTCGCGCGCTACGGCCTCTGCTTCGTCACGGTCATCGAGCGCCACGGCAAGTCGTCCGGCAACGTCGCTTATGGACTGCTGAAGGACTTTGGCCTCAAGCGCGGCGCGGTCGCCTCCAGCGTGGGGCACGACAGCCACAACATCATTGTCGCCGGCACCAACGAGCCCGATATGCAAGTCGCGATCGCGGCCATCAAGGACCTGCAGGGCGGCGTCTGCGTCGTCGCCGACGGCAAGGTAAGGGCGCTGGTCCCGCTGCCGATCGCGGGGCTTCTCTCGGACAAGCGCGTCACGGAGGTGGCCGAAGAGGTCAAGGCGCTGAAGAAGGAATGGGCCGAGGCCGGCTGCACCATCCCCTACATGGGCTTCAATTTGATTCCGCTATCGGTCATTCCGGAAATTCGCATCACCGACAAGGGCCTCGTGCTGGTGCCGCAGATGGAGCTGGCGCCGCTGTTCGAGTGATCCGCGTTTCACGCGACTCTCGATCTAACCGCTTGAGACGCCCAAGATTTTTCCGCGGCTGCCACATCGTGGAAAATAAAATCGATCTCGTTGAGATCGCATCACGCGCACCCGATGATCTCGCTCGCTGACTTGAACCGAGCGAGGTCCGATATGGCGAAGATGCGAGCTATCGATGCTGCCGTGCGAATTCTGGAAAAGGAAGGCATCTCCACCGCTTTCGGAGTTCCCGGGGCCGCGATCAATCCGCTTTACTCGGCGCTGAAGAAGCGCGGCTCGATCCACCACATTCTGGCGCGGCATGTCGAGGGTGCCTCGCACATGGCAGAGGGCTATACGCGCGCCAAGGCCGGCAATATCGGCGTCTGCATCGGAACCTCGGGGCCGGCTGGCACCGACATGATCACCGGGCTCTATTCGGCGATCGCCGATTCCATTCCGATCCTCTGCATCACCGGGCAGGCGCCGCGGGCGCGGCTCTACAAGGAGGATTTTCAGGCCGTCGACATCGAGTCGATCGCAAAGCCCGTGACGAAATGGGCCGTTACCGTGCGCGAGCCGGCGCTGGTGCCACGCGTCTTCAGCCAGGCGTTTCATGTCATGCGCTCGGGCCGGCCCGGGCCGGTGCTGATCGACATGCCGCTCGACGTGCAGCTGGCCGAGATCGAGTTCGACGATGAGACCTATGAGCCGCTGCCGGTCTACAAGCCCGCTGCCACGCGAAAACAGGTCGAGAAGGCGCTGGAGATGCTCAACGCCGCCGAGCGTCCGCTGATCGTCGCGGGCGGCGGCATCATCAACGCCGATGCGTCCGACCTCCTGGTCGAATTCGCCGAGATCGCCAACGTTCCTGTGGTGCCGACGCTGATGGGATGGGGCGCGATCCCCGACGATCACGTGCTGATGGCGGGCATGGTCGGCCTTCAGACCAGCCACCGCTACGGCAACGCCACCATGCTTGAATCCGACTTCGTGCTCGGCATCGGCAACCGCTGGGCCAACCGCCACACCGGCTCGGTCGAGACCTACACCAAGGGCCGCGCCTTCGTGCATGTCGACATCGAGCCGACCCAGATCGGGCGCGTGTTCAATCCGGATCTCGGCATCGTCTCGGACGCCAAGGCCGCGCTTGAGCTGTTCGTCAGCGTCGCCAGGGAGTGGCGCCGGTCAGGCAGGCTGCGCGAGCGCCAGGCGTGGCCCGCGGCCTGCCGCGATCGCAAGAAGACGATGCTGCGCAAGAGCCACTTCGACAACGTCCCGATCAAGCCGCAGCGCGTCTATGAGGAGATGACCAAGGCCTTTGGTCGCGACACCTGCTACGTGACCGTGATCGGCCTGTCGCAGATCGCCGGCGCCCAGTTCCTCGGCGTCTACAAGCCGCGCAACTGGATCAATGCCGGGCAGGCGGGGCCGCTCGGCTGGACACTGCCCGCCGCGCTCGGCGTGCGTGCGGCGTGCCCGGATCGCGACATCGTCGCGCTCTCCGGCGATTACGACTTCCAGTTCCTGATCGAGGAGCTCGCGGTCGGGGCGCAGTTCAATCTGCCCTACATCCACGTCGTCGTGAACAATTCTTATCTCGGCTTGATCCGCCAGGCCCAGCGCGGCTTCGAGATGGACTATCACGTCCAGCTCTCCTTCGAGAACATCAACGCGCCCGAGATCGGCGTCTACGGCGTCGACCACGTCGCGGTCGCCGAAGGCCTCGGCTGCAAGGCGATCCGCGTCACCGATCCGAAGGACGCGCAGGCCGCGTTCGCGACCGCGCGCGAATTGATGGCCAAGCACCGCGTGCCCGTGGTGGTCGAGTTCATCCTCGAACGCGTCACCAACATCGCGATGGGCACGGAGATCGACAACATCGTCGAGTTCGAGGAGGTGCTGGACCTGCCGCTCGACGAGGTCGAGCGGGCGCGCCCGGGCGTGCTGCAGCCGGCGGAATAGGGAAGGACCTCATCATGCCGAAATTCGCCGCCAACCTCACCATGCTCTTCAACGAGATGCCGTTCCTCGACCGCTTCGCAGCGGCGAAGGCGGCGGGCTTTTCCGGGGTCGAGTATCTCTTCCCCTATGATTTCGACAAGGCGCAGCTGCGCGAGCAGCTGGAAGCCCATGGTCTGACGCAGGTGCTGCACAATCTGCCGGCGGGAAACTGGGCGGGGGGCGAGCGTGGCATTGCGATCCTGCCCGATCGCACAGCTGAATTCCGCGACGGCGTGTTTCGCGCCATCGACTATGCCAAGGCGCTCGATTGCGAGCAGCTCAACTGCCTCGTGGGTATCGCGCCTGCCGATACCGATCCACGCGAGCTGAACGAGACGCTGGTGGGCAATCTGCGCTTTGCGGCCTCGACGCTGGCACGTGAGAACATCAAGCTGCTGGTCGAGCCGATCAACACGCTCGACATTCCCGGCTTCTTCCTCAACGGCACCGAGCAGGCGATACAGCTGATCTCCGAGGTGCGGTCGAACAATCTGTTCGTCCAGTACGACATCTATCACATGCAGATCATGGAGGGCGATCTCGCCCGCACCATGCAGGAATATCTGCCTGAGATCGCGCACATCCAGCTCGCCGACAATCCGGGCCGCCACGAGCCCGGCACCGGCGAGATCAACTATCCCTTCCTGTTCCGCCATCTCGACGCGATCGGCTATCGCGGCTGGATCGGCTGCGAATACAAGCCGCGCACCACGACGCTGGAAGGGCTGTCCTGGCACGCTGCGCAGACCTTTGAGACCTGAGAACGCACCCACAGCGACGGTGCGCTCCCTCTCTCGCTTGCGGGGGAGGGCTGGGGTGGGGGTATCTCCGCGAAAAGATTCGATCGAGATGCGCTGAAAGCCCCCAAGCGGATAGAGACCCCACCCGGCGCTACGCGCCGACCTCCTCCGCAAGCGGGAGAGGTGCACCGAGCTTGTGGATCGACTTGGCCTAAATCTGGAGGAATGAGACATGACCAACATCGGCTTCATCGGACTTGGCACCATGGGACGGCCGATGGCCGGCCATCTCCTTAGCGCTGGCCATCGTGTTCTCCTGCACGATGTTGCGCCGGTTGCGGCTGAGCTGATCTCCGCGGGCGGCATCGCCTGCAAGTCGGCCAAGGAGGTCGCGGAGGGCGCGGATGCCGTCATCATCATGGTGCCGGATACGCCGCATGTCGAAGCGGTGCTGTTCGGCAAGGATGGTGTTGCGAGCGGCATTTCGAAAGGCAAGATCGTCGTCGACATGAGCTCGATCTCGCCGCTGGCGACGAAGGAGTTCGCCAAGAAGATCGAGGCGCTCGGGGCGGACTATCTCGACGCGCCGGTGTCGGGCGGGGAGGTCGGCGCCAAGGCGGCAAGCCTCACCATCATGGTCGGCGGGCCGGAGCGGGCCTTTGGCACCATGAAGCCGGTGTTCGACAAGATGGGCAAGAACGTCACTCACGTCGGCGCCAATGGCGACGGGCAGACGACGAAGGTTGCCAACCAGATCATCGTCGCGCTGACGATCGAGGCGGTGAGCGAGGCGCTGTTATTTGCATCCAAAGCCGGGGCCGATCCGGCGCTGGTGCGCAAGGCGCTGATGGGCGGCTTTGCCTCCTCGCGCATCCTCGAAGTGCACGGCGAGCGCATGGTGAAGCGCAATTTCGATCCCGGCTTCCGCATCGAGCTGCACCAGAAGGATCTCAATCTCGCGCTCGAGGGCGCGCGCACGCTCGGCCTGTCGCTGCCGAGCACGGCGGTGGCGCAGCAATTGTTCTCGGCCTGCACCGCGCATGGCGGCAAGGGCTGGGATCATTCCGCGATGGTGCGGGCATTGGAACTGATGGCAGGCCACGAGATCGCGGCGGCCTGAACTGTTACGCGGTAACAGTCTCCAGTTTTGAAGCCTCTTCGACACGGGGGAACCGGAACAATGCTCCGGCCCCGCGGTTGAAGGCGCAGGACAATCACTGGAGACAAAACAACATGAAAACCCGTCTTGCGATTACGTTGGCTGCAGCGTCGCTGCTGGCGTCGAGCGCAGCCTTTGCTCAGTCGACGACCGAACAAGGCGCCAGGGACGGCGCGCGTGCTGGTGGCGACATCGGCGGACCGATCGGCGCGATGGTTGGCGGCACCGTTGGTGCGGCCGTCGGAGCCGGCCTCGAGATTCCGAATGCGGTGCTGGGCGGAATCCCGCGGAGTGACTCCGTCGTGGTCGAGGAGCGCGTCGTGGTGGGCGAGCCGTTGCCGCCGACCGTGGTGCTCCGCCCCGTGCCGAACTACACCGAGTATCGCTATGCGGTCGTGAACGATCGCCGCGTGATCGTCGAACCGCGCACGCGTCGCGTCGTCAAGATCATCGACTGATCCAGGCCGACCACAGGCGTGGAGAGAAAAGGGCCCTGCGGAGTTCTACTCCGCGGGGCCTTCGCTTGCTGCAGAGGGGCTTGCGAGAAAGCGTGTCACAACCCAATCGGTGATCGCCGCGAGCGCAAAGCCAAGGCAGGCCGTCAGCGCGTCGACCAGAAAGTCCTCCAGCCGGGCGTGGCGTCCGGGTGCCCAAAATTGCATCAGTTCGAGCACGCCAATCAGGACGACTGCGGCCCCCGCGCCCAGCAGGCGCCGCCGCGGATAGGCAAGGCCGAAGGCCAGCCCTACCAGGATGAATGCGAGAGCGTGTTCGCCGTCCTGGCCGAGGTCGGAATGGGGCCGCAGGCCAGGGGGACCGAGGGTGGCGAAAGTAACGGCGGCCGCGAGCAGCCAGGCAAAGGAACGGATCAAAATGGACATCCGGTTCGCTTAGCACAGATTGGCAGCGGGCCGGTACAGTCCCTCCATCAGATCGCTGTGTAGTTAATGACAAAAAGTTAAAGCGGCTCGCGCACGCCGAGCCCGTGCATGAAGCGCTCCCGGATTTGTACGGGATCGCGCCTTGTGGTGCCGATGCCCGGCTTGTCGTCGATGCGGACCGCGATCAGGCTCGGCTCGGCGGCGGACATCGCCGTATCGACCAGGCGCTCGAAATCCTCCTCGTCCGCAGCCCAGGCGCTATTCGCAAGGCCGGAGCCTGCTGCGATGGCAACGATATCCGCGACGCTGGCCGCGGGTGTCGGCTGTGCGCCGGTAATCTGATAGATGCCGTTGTCCATCACGATCATGATGAGGTTCTTCGGCTTCAACGTCGCGATCGTCGAGAGCGCGCCGAGCTGCATCAACAGCGAACCATCGCCTTCGAGCGCGAAGACGCGGCGGTCGGGCTGCGCCAGCGCCACGCCGAGCGCGATCGGGAAGGCGAGTCCCATGCTGCCCAGCATGTAGAAATTCTGCGGGCGATGCCCGGCGGCCCAGAGGTCGAAATTGGTGTTGCCGATGCCGCCGATCACGGCTTCCTCGTGCTTGAGCTTTGCGATCAGGCGCGAGGTCACATCGAACCGGTTCATCACCTTGGTATTGCCAGTGTTCATGGTGGCGCTCACTTGTCGAAAACCTTGCCGCCGGTGAGCAGCGGGTTGAGGATCAGGGCCACCGGCGCCTGTGTCGTGACGGCCTGCTTGATCGAACGGTCGGCGATGAATTCGAGCTCGTCGAGCCGGGTGATGGTGTGGTGCTCCAGCGCCAGCGAATCCAGCACCGGACGCATGGTGCGGCAGACCAGCGACTGGCCGTAGTTGAACTCGCCGAGCGTGCCGCGCTCGGACACGAACATGATCAGCGGGATCTGGTAGGGCACCGCGAGCGAGGCGAGCACATTGGCGAGGGTGGCGAAGCCGGAGGTCTGCATCAGCACCGCGCCGCGCCGCCCACCCATCCAGGCGCCCGAGATGATGCCGACGGCTTCCTCCTCGCGGGCAGTGGCGAAGGTGGTGAAGAAGGGATCGGCGTGCAGGTTCTTGATCAGGGGCGTCAGCACCCGGTCGGGCACGTAAGGAATGAGGCTGATCTCGTTGCGCTTCAGGGTTTGCAGGACGATGCCGTGCCAGCTCTGGTCACCGGACGCCTGTCCCTGCGTCTGCTGTTCCGCAATCGCCATTGCGTTCTCCCTTGGCGTATTTTCTTGGGCCGCGCATGCTTCTTGGTTCTGGCCGTCGCGGCGATCGGTCGAACTTGACGGAGCAGGCGGGATTGTCAACATGTCCGGGCCGCACCGTGATCTGCGCTGGACGGCCTGCCGCGGTCGGCGCCGCCATGTCATAAGCGGCGACAACGAGAAAACGGGAGGGGGCACGGACGGGCGCGCATCGCGCTGACCTTGCGGATCTCCCTGGAGAGCCGGAATGGTCCTGATGTCCGTCAACAGCAAGCGCGTCTTCTACTCCAATTATTTGGCCAATCCGATCTATGTCGACATCCTGAAGGCGCGGCCCGACGTCCGGCTCGACCGCATCGAGAACGGGAGTCCCGAAGATGTCTACGCACCGATCCTGAATGCGGCGCACGTTTACCAGATCGGAGCCGCCCGGGACGAGCTCGCCCCGCATTTCCATGTCGATGCCACCTTCCTGAGGCGGACGCCGAACCTGCTGCTGGTCTCCAGCAATGGCGCGGGCTTCGACCCTGTCGACGTCGAGGCCTGCACGGATGCGGGCGTGCTGGTCGTCAACCAGTCCGGCGGCAATGCCCATTCGGTTGCCGAGCACGCGCTGGCGATGATGCTGACCTTGTCCAAGCGCATCATCCAGTCCGACCGCCGTCTGCGCCGCGAGCGCGACGTCAACCGCAACGATCTGGTCGGCAACGAGGTCGAGCACAAGACCGTCGGGATCATCGGCCTCGGCAATGTCGGCCGCCGCATCGCCGCGCTGTGCAAGGGCCTGCTCGGCATGAAGGTGCTGGCCTACGACCCATATTTGTCGGCCGAGGTGATGGCCGAGCGAGGCGGAGAGAAGGTCGAGCTGGACGAGCTGTTGCGCCGCGCCGATTTCGTTTCGATCTCCTGTCCGCTCGACAAGGGCAGCCGCAACATGATCAGCACGCGCGAGTTCGGGCTGATGCAGCCGCATGCGTATTTCATCACCACGGCGCGCGGCTTCATCCATGACGAGGATGCGCTGCTCCAGGCCCTGCGCGACAAGCGCATCGCCGGTGCCGGCCTCGACGTCTGGTCCAAGGAGCCGCCACCGCCGGAGCATCCGCTGCTCCAGTTCGACAACGTGCTGGCGAGCCCGCACACCGCGGGAGTGACCATCGAAGCGCGGCAGAACATGGGGCGGATCGCGGCCGAGCAGGTGCTGGACACGCTCGACGGCAAGCGCCCGCCGCGCATCATCAATCCCGAGGTCTGGCCGCGTTATGCGGAGCGCTTCAAGCAGGCTTTTGGCGTGACGCCGGGGTAGGGCGCGAAGGCTCAGCGCGCTCCGATCATTGGTTACCACGACGGAAAGGCAAAGCGCCGCATCTTATCGAGCGGGTAAGTGAACGCGTATCACTTGTCCTGTAGTTGAAAGTCCATGAGCATATTTTCGATTGCGACATCCGGACTTTCGGCGGCGAGTTTGCGCGTGAACGTGGCCGCGAGCAACATCGCGAATGTTCAAACGACCGGCCCGCTGCCGGGGTCGGGCGGGTCGAGCCCGTCGGCCGTTACAGGCAGTCCGGGCATTGCTCCGACGTTTCCTGCGGCTTACGTGCCATTGCGCGTCGATCAGGTCGACCAATCGAGCCGCTCGACGCCGGGCGGCACGATCGCGAAGGTGTCGACGGTATCGCCGAGCTATACCGCGCAATCCGACCCAAGCGCTCCCTTCGCAAACCAGGATGGGCTGGTCGCAGCGCCGAATGTCGATATCGCCAGCGAATTCGTTCAACTGGCGGCCGCCAAGTACAGCTTCATTGCCAATGCGAAAGTCATTCAGGCTTACGCGGAAACGACAGAGTCGCTTCTCGACATCACCACATGAGGGCGGACTGTCGCCCGGATGGGCGGCGGGAACCTTGCCCGGTCCTTGATCCGCGTCAAAATCTCCTTCCCCGGTCCGGCTTAAATGGGATTAGAGTGCGGCCGGGGCAGCAGGGAGGTCCCATGTCAACCTATGTCGTCAAGTTCATGAAAGATGTGCTCGGCGAGTACGGCCGGCAGAGCGAGATTTGCCAGGGTACGCTGGAAATCGACGCCTCCGACGAGAACGAGGCCAGGGAGCGGGCGAAGGCCAGGTTCTGCAAGGACCAGGCCCTGCATCACTGGTCGCTGCATGCCGACCGCATCCATGTGAGAGCGGCCGACTTTCCGTCCTGAGGTCTACCGGCCCGGCGCCACGACGGGTGGGGGCGCCGTGGTCCCCGCGCCGAGCGAACGCTGCACCATGACGGTGTCGGACCAGCGGCCGTGGCGATAGGCCACGCCGCAAAGCAGGCCGGCGCGCGCGAAGCCGAACTTCTCGTGCAGCGCCAGCGAGGGCGCGTTGTCGGCGTCGATATAGCCGATCATCTGGCGGAAGCCGGCCGCCGCACAAGCATCGATCAACTCGTGCAGCAGCAGCCGGCCGACCCCGCGGCCAAGCTGCTCGTGGTGGACGTAGATCGAGTGCTTGGCCGTGTAGCGATAGGCCGGACGCTTGCGGAACAGCACCGCATAGGCATAGCCGACCACCTCGCCGCGAAAGGTCGCGACCAGATGCGGCAGGCGGGTCTGCTTGAGGTTCTTGCGCCGGTCGCGCAGATCGTCCGGCTCGGGCGCACCGGTTCCTTCGATGTCGCGCGCCACGCCGTTGCGGACGTGATGGCGGTAGATCGCCAGCATCGCCTCGACATCGCTGTCGCGTGACGGTCTGACCAGGACGGGTTCGTCACTCGCGCGCGCAGCTGTTTCGTTCATTCGCACCTACTCGGCAACGACGTAAGTATAGAGCCCGATGCGCCCCTGGGCATCGATCTCCTTGTAGACGCCCTGGATCTCGACGTCGAAGCCCGGAAACGTGTTGAAGCAGGTTTCGAACATCTTGAGATAATCGACCATGGGCTTGGCCCCTTCCGTCAGCCGCTCGCCGGGCACGATGGTGGCGATGCCCGGCGGATAGACCACGAAGGGCGTAGTCGCGATGCGGCCCGCGATGGCCTCGATCGGCAAATAGTCGACATCGTTCTTGAACAGATAGCGCGCGGCATCGCGAGGCGACATCGCGATCTCAGGCATGTGCTCGGGCATGAATTGCCGGGCCTGAAGCGCGCTGACGTCGGCGGCGCGGAAGAACCGGTGCATCTCGCCGCAGAGATCGCGTAATCGCACGCCGGCATAGCGCGCCTGCCGCCGCTGATAGAACTCCGGAATGACGTCAGCCAGCAGTGCATTGTCATCGTGGAGCTTCTTGAAGGCGACAAGGCCGGAGATCAGCGTGCCGGCCTTGCTCGCCTCGACGCCGGGGGTCAGCAGGAAGAGCAGGGAGTTGAGGTCGTTCTTCTCGGGGACGATGCGGTTCTCGCGCAAATATTGCGCCACGACGGGGGCGGGGATGCCGTGCTCGGCATAGGCACCTGAGCGGTCGAAGCCGGGGGTGAGCAGCGTCAGCTTGTTCGGATCTGTCATGGCAAACCCCTCGGCCATGCCGGGGAAGCCGTGCCAGTTGGTATCGGGCGAGAGCTGCCACAGCGCGGCGTTGGTGGCGAGCTCATCGGTCGAGAGGGTTTCCCAGGCGACGTTGTGCGCAGCGCCGGGACGGCCGACATCGGGAATGGCGACACGGTCGGGAACGAAGGGCTCGAAGAACCAGCGCCGATCGGCGTTCTGCTCCTTCTCTTCGAACTCCCTGCGCATCGCGCGGATCTTCTTGCGCAGCTCGATGCCGAGGCGAATCGTGTCGTCCCACAGCACTTCGCCGGAGCGGCCCTTCATCATCTGCGCACCGACGTCGAGCGAGGCGAACAACGGATAGAAGGGTGACGTTGAGGCGTGCTGCATGAAGCTTTCGTTGAAACGGCGGTGCTCGACGCGTCGCTTCTGGCCGCGGATGTGGCGGTCCTTGATGTGGATCTGGGAGGCCTGCGAGAAGCTGGCCAGTTGCTTGTGGGTCGACTGCGTCGCGATGATGCCCGGTGCTTCCGGCGGAAGGTTCGCCAGCCCCATGGCGAAACGGCCGGCATAGAGCGGGTGGAATTTCATGAAGCCGGCCCAGGCTTCGTCGAACAGGATGTACTCGCACAGATGGCCGATGCGCTTCAGGATCATCTCGGCGCTGTGGATCGTCCCATCATAGGTGCACTGTTCGACGACGGCGACGCGGAACGGCCGCTCCTTGCGCCAGGCCTCCTTGTCCGTGACCAGCGGGTGATTGCGGATCGCCTCGCGCAAGGTCTTCTCGTCCAGCACGTCCCAGCGCATTGGGCCGATCAGGCCCCAGGCGTTGCGGATGGTCGGCACGTAAACCGGGACGCCGCCGTTGATCATCAGGGCGCCGTGATGGGCGGCCTTGTGGTTGTTGCGGTCGAACAGCACGAGGTCGCCGTCGGTGACGAGGGCGCCGAGCGCGACTTTGTTCGAGGTCGAGGTGCCGTTGAGCACGAAATAGGTCTTCTCCGCGCCGAAGATCTGCGCGGCTTCCTTCTGCGCTTTGAGGGCAGGCCCTTCATGGGTGAGGAGGTCGCCGAGATCGAGCACGGAATTGTCGAGGTCGTCCCGGAATACGGATTCGCCGAGGTGCTCGACGAAGACCCGGCCGATCGGGCTGCGGTTGTAGAACACGCCGCCATTGTGCCCCGGGCAGGTCCAGAGCTGGTTGCCTTCCTCGGCATAGTCGACCAGGGCGCCAAAGAACGGCGTCTTCAGCGTCTCGGCATATTGCTTGAGCCGGCTGATCAGATTCTTGGCGATGAAGGTCGGCGTCTCCTCGGACAGGAAGACATAGCCGTCGATGAAATCGAGCACCTCGACCGGCAGGTCCTCGAAGCGCTTGCGCCGGATCAGGAGGATGATCGGGAAATCGAGGCCGCGGCGGCGCATCAAATTGATCAGCGCCGAGGTCTTGCCCTCCAGGCCCTTCTTGCCCCAGTCCACCACCATGCAGCCGATCGCGGCGTCGGTCTGCACCGCCATCTCGGCATCCTCGAGCTTGCGCGCCCGGACCACCTCGAAGCCGGAGCGCTGGATCTCCTCGATGATCTGGTTGAAGCGGACGCCTTCGAGATCGTCGGCGTCGAACATTGGTGCGGCGAACAGGAAGTTGAAGCGCTTGAAATAATCCATGGTCTGTCCCGAATGTGCAGGAGATACAGCTCTCTGCACATTCGATGACAGTTGGATGACAAGAGGCGGGATGGCCCCGGCTAGCGCTTCACTTCGCCGAATACCACCGTCGGCACCGCGCGGTTGACGATTTCGCGCAGGGCAAAGCTCGATTGCACGCGCGCGACGCGCGGCAGGCGGGACAGCTCGGTGCGGTGGATGCGCTCGAAATCCTGGATGTCGCGGGCAAGCACGATCAGGATGTAGTCGTCGGTTCCCGACATCAGGAAGCAGCGCACGACGGAAGGGCATTTCACCACCTCCGCCTCGAACGCCTTCAACGCGTCGTCGCTCTGGCTTTCCAGCGCGATGCGCACCAACACGGTGATGGTGAGGCCGAACTGGGCGAGATCGAGTGCGGCCTGGTAGGCCTGGATGTAGCCCTCGTCCTCCAGAGCCTTCTGCCGCCGGGCCAGCGCCGTGCTGGAGAGCCCGACCTTGTTGGCAAGCTCGGTGTGGCTGGCACGCGCATTGGTCGTGAGTTCCGCGAGGATCGCGAGGTCTTTCCGGTCGAGGGCCAATGTTTCGTTTCCAGCGTGAAAGGGCAGCTTGGCGCCGGAAACCGGCGCGCGCCTGCCGAAACTAGCGGATATTTGCACGAAACCAAACCGGTCCCGTCGCTACGATGGGAACAGAATCAAGGCGTCGGCAAAGGAGCCCGGAAGATGCGCGTCGGTGTGCCCAAGGAGATCAAGGTGCAGGAATATCGCGTCGGGCTCACCCCTGGTGCGGTCCGTGAGTATGTCGCGGCCGGGCACCAGGTCACGGTCGAGACCGGCGCCGGCGGCGGCATCGGCGCATCCGACGAGGTGTATCGGCGGGCAGGGGCCACCATTGCCGAGAGCGCCCGCGACATCTTTGCCAAGTCCGACATGATCGTGAAGGTAAAGGAGCCGCAGAAGAGCGAATGGGCCCAGCTCCGGGACGGCCAGATCCTGTTCACTTATCTTCATCTTGCGCCGGATCCGGAGCAGGCCAAGGGCCTGCTTGCCTCCGGATGCACCGCGATCGCCTATGAAACCGTCACGGACGCGAACGGTCACCTCCCGCTGCTCGCCCCGATGAGCGAAGTCGCCGGCCGACTCGCCATCGAGGCCGCCGGCGCCGCGCTCAAGCGCTCGGCCGGCGGCCGCGGCCTGTTGCTGGGCGGCGTGCCCGGCGTGCAGCCGGCGCGCGTCGTCGTGCTCGGCGGCGGCGTGGTCGGAACGCAGGCGGCGCGCATGGCCGCAGGCCTCGGTGCCGAAGTCACCGTGATCGACCGCTCGATCCCGCGCTTGCGCCAACTGGACGATCTTTTTGCCGGACGCGTGCGTACCCGCTTCTCGACCATCGAATCGGTCGAGGACGAGGTGTTCACCGCCGACGTCGTGATCGGTGCGGTGCTGGTGCCGGGCGCCAGCGCCCCCAAGCTGGTCACGCGCGCGATGCTGAAGTCGATGCGGCCGGGCGCCGTGCTGGTCGATGTCGCGATCGATCAGGGCGGCTGCTTCGAGACTTCGCACGCGACCACGCATACCGACCCGACCTATGAGGTGGACGGCGTCGTGCACTATTGCGTTGCCAATATGCCGGGCGCGGTGCCGGTGACGTCGAGCCAGGCGCTGAACAATGCGACACTGCCGTTCGGCCTGATGCTCGCGAACAAGGGCTTTGCCGCGGTGCTGGAAAACCCGCATTTGCGAAATGGGCTGAACGTCCATCGCGGGCGCATCACCAACAGGGCGGTGGCGGAGAGCCTCGGGCTGGAGTTTGCTCCGGTGGAGAGTGGGCTGGCGGCTTAGCGGCGCGGCGTACGCGGATGTCTCACCCTTTCCCACAAGGGGAGAGGGTGCACCGGTTCTGCCGAGCGATCAACGTTCACGCCTTCGTCAGCCTGTACTGCCGCAGATCGGGATCATGGGTCATGCGCCAATAGTCCACGAACCGCCACGGCATCGCCGAAAACACCCGACCACTCGAATTGCGATAGTAGGTGCTCATGCCAGGGTGCGTCCAGATCATCGCTTCGTGCTCGACATCGACCTTACGGACGTAGTCGTCGAGCACGTCCTGGCGGACGTCGATGGCAGCGACGTCGTGCTCGATCATTTCGGCGAGGCAGGCGGCGATGTAGCGGCTCTGGCATTCAGACTGGAAGATGACGCTGCCGCCATGCGCCGGGCCGGAGTTGGGGCCGAGCATGCAGAAGAAGTTGGGGAAATCGGGCACGGTGAGGCCGAGGAACGCGGTCGGATTGTCGTTGCTCCAGGCCTCGCGCAAATCCTTGCCTTTGCGGCCGCTGATGTTGAGGCGCGCCGCCATTTCCGTCACCTTGAAGCCGGTTGCGACCACGATGACGTCGGCAGGGCGGTGATTGCCATCGGCGGTTACGATGCCGCGCTGGTCGAAATGGTCGATTGCGTCGGTGACGAGCTCCACGTTCGGCCGCGTCAACGTCTTGAACCAGTTGTTGTCGAGCAGGATGCGCTTGCCATAGGGCGGATAGGTCGGCACGCACTTCTCGATCAGGTCCGGCCGGCCCTGCAATTCCGACAGGATGAAATCGGTCAGCTCCTGGCGGTGCCGGTCGTTGCCCTTGTTGACGGCGCGCTCCGGATGCGGCCAGGCCGGGTCCTTGCGCAGGAAAGGCAAGAGGCCGTCGCCATAGCGCCAGAACATGTTGAAGCGGTACCATTGCACGTAGAACGGCAGGTGCGCCAGCAGCCAGCGCGCGCCCTCGCTGATCGGATCGGCATAGCCCTTCACCGGCCGCGCCCATTGCGCGCTGCGCTGATAGACGGTGACCGAGGCGACGCGGCCGGCGATCGACGGCACCAGCTGCATCGACGTCGCGCCGGTGCCGATCACGGCGACATGCTTGCCGTCGATGTTGATGTCATCGGACCACAGCGCCGAATGCAGGATCGTTCCCGTGAACTTGTCCTCGCCCTCGAAGTGTGCACGGGAGGGATCGTTGAGCTGGCCGATGGCCGAGACCAGCGCGGTGGATTCGAAGGTCTCTTCGCCGCTCTCGGTCTTGAGCGTCGAGATCCAGCGCCTTTTGCCTTCGTCCCAGCGCGACGAGGTCAGCTCGGTTTTGATGCGCAGGTGCTCGCGGATGCCGTATTCGTTGGCGACCTTCTGAAGATATCCGAGCAGTTCCTCGCGCTGGCAGAAGTAGCGGGTCCATGCATTCCCGGAGCCGAAGGAATAAGAATAGGAATGGTTCGGCGTATCGACGCCGCAGCCGGGATAGCGGTTGATCCACCAGGTGCCGCCAAGCTCGGCGTTCTTCTCGACGATAGTGTAGGGAATGCCGAGATGACCGAGCGCCACGCCGAGCGCAATGGCGCAGACGCCGGCACCGACGATCAGCACGTGCTGCTCCGCGAGCTTGTCGCTCGATGGCTGCTTGGTCCAACGCGCCTCGCGCGCAACAAACCCCATCTCCTCGCGCATCAGCGGGGCGTATTCCGGCGCGACATTCTCGCCGAGGCAGCCGCGCATCATCTTCAGCAGCAGCTCGTCGCCGGGATCAGTGATGACGGGCTTCGGCGTGCCATTGGCGAAGAGCTTCACCACCGCGGCGCGGATCTCGTCCTGGATTTCCTTGGGCACGCCGGCCTCGGGATCGGGAATGAGGCGGATGTCGCGCTTGGGCAAGTACGGCGCGGCGAGCCATTTCTCGTCGCCGGTCATATGCACCAGCACCATCAGGAGGCAGCGAATGTCGCCTTCTGCGATGGTCGAGGCAAGGTCGAGCGGCCTGTGCGGAGATTCGATGTTCATGGCGTGTCCTGGTCTCCGGAGCCGGTGAAGAGGCCGCGCGTCATCAGCTTGCGATAGGCGGAGATGACGTGCTCGGGCACGGCGGTGACGCCGCCGGCCGAGTAGGAGTAGCGGCGGCTGAGATAGCCGCGCGCACCCATCAGCATGTGGACGATCGCCTCGAACTCCTCGTCGCTGAAATCCGCGATGGCGCCGGCAAGGCGCGCACGGCGGAGGATGCGGACATAGGCGACCGAGATGTTGTCGAGATGTTTCTGGTAACCGATGGGTGCGAAGAATTCGGCCTCGTTGAGGATGCGCAAAAATTCCGGCACCTCGCGGATGAAGTCGAAGAAGGCGGCGAAGCGCTCGATCTCCTGCCGCGCCGCATCCGCCGTGCCGGTGCGTACGCGGATGAACTCGACCATGTCGAGGCCGATCTTGGGCAGCAGCTGGTCGAGCAGCTCCTGGCGGTTCTCGAAATGATTGTAGAAGGTGCCCTGCGCGACGCCGGCCTGTTCGGTGATGCGGGCGACGGAGGCTTCGGCATAGCCATACTTGCCGACGACCTTGGTGGCGGCCTCGAAGATCTTCTGCTTGGTCCAGGCGTTGCGCTCGACGCGGTTGAGCTTTGTGATCTTTGCGGTGGCTGGGCCTTGCGTCATGCCACGGTCTCCAGTTCGGCGCGCAGCACGCGCTTGAGAATTTTTCCAGATGGATTGCGCGGGAGGCTGTCGCGGATGATCAGCTCTTTCGGCACCTTGAAGCTCGCGAGCCGCGCGCGGCAATGCTCGGTGAGGGCAGGGAGCTCGAGCCTGGCGCCCTCGGTCAGCACGACGATCGCGACCGGCCGTTCACCCCAGCGTGCGTCGCGCAGGCCGATCACCGCGACCTCGCGCACCCCAGGCAGTTCATAGATGACGCGCTCGACCTCGGAGGAGGCGATGTTCTCGCCGCCGGAGATGATCATGTCCTTCTTGCGGTCGGTCAGATACAGGAAGCCATCCTCATCGAGATAACCGACGTCGCCGCTGCGGAACCAGTCGCCGAAGAAGGCGGACGCCGTCTTGTCCGGATCCTTCCAGTAGCCGCGCGTGATCTTCGGTCCGCGCAGGCAGATCTCGCCGTTAACGTTCGCCGGCACGGCCTTGCCGTCCTCGTCGCGGATCTCGATCTCGACATGGGCAATCGCACGCCCGGTCGAGCCGATCTTCTCGATCTCGCGGCCCGCTTCCATGAAGGTGTCGCCGCCGACGGTCTCGGTGAGGCCATTGGCATCGATGTAGCGTGCGTTGCGGAAATATTCGGCGAAGGCGCGGATGCGCAGCTCCGGCGTTTTCTCGCCGCCGCCGATGGCCCATTGCAGGCTGGAGACGTCGTAGCGCTCGCGCGTCGGGCAGGTGAGCATCGCGCTGGTCATCACAGGTGCGAACCAGGCGGCGTTGAGCTTGTCCTCGGCGATCGCTGCAAGCGCGGTCTCCGGCTCGAAATTGCGTTCGATGCGAATGAAACCGCCATGCCAGAGCACGGCGAGGCCGGGCAGGTCGAGCGCGCCGACGTGATAGAGCGGGCCGACGACGAGCAGCCGCGTCTCGGCGCTGAGCCCGAGCGCGATCGTCTGGTCGGCCGACTTCCAGTAGAAATTATCGTAAGACAGCATCACGCCCTTGGGGCGGTCGGTCGTGCCCGAGGTATACATCAGCCGCATCAGGTCCGATGGTGCGCGGACATGCATGGGCGCGGGCGGCGCATCGCCAGCAAGACGCGTAAGGCTCTGCTGCGCGGCCTCGTCGAGCACGACAACCTCTGTGCCCGCGGCATTCGCAGCCAATTCCTCGTCGACGATCAGAAGCCGCGCGCCGGCATTGCCGGTGATGTAGCCGACCTCGTCGCGGGAGAGGCGGAAGTTGATCGGCACGAACACCGCGCCGAGATGGCTGGCGGCGAAGACGAGCTCCAGGAAAGCCGCACTGTTCTTCATCAGCACGGCCACGACATCGCCGGCGCCGATGCCCCGCGCAGCGAGCCAGCCTGCCACCGTCCGGACACGCGCGTCGACGCCGCGTAGGAAATCTCCTCGCCGCGATATTTCAGCGCGGGCCGGTCCGGCGTGCGCCGGGCATGAAAGGCGATGAAGCTCGAAAGATTGATCATTTTGCGGATCTTGGGCCTGTTACCGGCCTCGCTTCCTCCCTGGATGAATTCTGACTCGTAATTCATCTTTGGCTTGACGTCACCCCCCGCCCTCTGAAATCCTCCGGAATACGGAGACGAGACGATCTCCGACAGGGATCAGGACACGCCGACCCGACAGAGGGAGGGAAAAATGACGAGGACCCGCACACCGGGCATCAGCCGCCGTTCAACACTGGCGCTGATGGGCGCCGGTGCGATGACATTTGCCGCGCCCTGGGTGGCGCGCGCTCAGGCCAAGACTATCAAGATCGGCATGCCGACGATTTTGTCGGGACGCGTCGCGCAACTCGGCACGTCCTCGCGCAATGCGGTGATGCTCGAGGTCGAGAAGGTCAACGTCGCCGGCGGCCTGGCCGGCCGGCAGATCGAGATGGTGATCCGCGATTCCAAGGGCCAGCCGCAGGAAGCCGCCCGCGTCGCGCGCGAGCTCGTGAATACCGATGGCTGTGAACTGCTGATCGACGCCGAAGCCTCGTCTGGCGCCTTCGCGGTGCATGAGGTTGCACGCGATCTCGGCGTGTTCTGCATCCACACCAATTCGGAAACTTCGTCGCTGACTGCGGACCCGAAGCAGCACATTCCCAATGCCTTCCGCACTGCGCGACAGGGCGTGCACGATTCCATCATCGGCGGCAGCTATGCCGCGGCGATCGCCAAGACCAAGGGTCTGAAGAAATGGGCGACCTGCTCGCCCGATTATGCCTATGGCCGCGACACAACGGCGGAGTTCACGCTGTACCTGAAGCGCTTCGCGCCCGAGGTCGAGATCATCAGCGAGTCCTGGCCCAAGCTGTTCCAGCCCGACTACACCGAGGTGGTGACGAAGATCCTTCAGGCCAAACCCCAGGCGCTTTATTCCTGCCTGTGGGGCGGCGATCTCACCTCCTATATCGATCAGGCCAACATCTACGCGATGTTCGGCCAGATGGAGGTGTTCGCGGTCAACATGGCCGACTACACCGCGCTCACTGTCGTGAAGAACCTGCCCAAGGGCATCCACTCCGGCAACCGTTACATCAAGACGTTCCCGACCACGCCGGAAAACGCCGCCTGGGGCGACGCCTACAAGGCGAAGTACAATGAATATCCGACCAACTGGTCGTGGGAGAACGCCACCGCCATCATGTTGATGGCCGAAGCTTCGAAGAAGGCGAACTCGGCCGACGGCAAGAAGATCGCGGAGGCGCTGAAGGGCCTCACCATCAAGTGCCCGTTCGGCGCCGACGGCACCGTGACGATGCGCGGCGACGATCACACGCTGGTCGGCTACGCCATCGGCTGGGGCACCACGATCCCGCAGGAGCCGTATGTGCCGGAGGTCAAGGCCGGCGACTGGAAGACGATCTTCGAGCTGGAGGCCGAGTGGAAGAAGAGCAAGGGCTACACCTGATCTGATGCGCGGCGGAGGCGGGCGACCGTCTTCGCCGTTTCGTTTGATTTTTCGCGCCGTGTCAGGCGCCCGATAATGAAAGTGCTCTCGTGGATCTCGACGCGCTTGCCGGCTGCCTCTCCAGTTCCGCCTGCCTGGTGACGCAAACCACCAGCGGCCTCATCATCGGCATGCTGCTGTTCCTGGTCGCGGTTGGGCTGACGCTGATCTTCGGCGTGCTCAAGGTGGTCAATTTCAGCCACGGCGCCTTCTACATGTTCGGCGCCTATTTCGCGATGACCGCCTATCAGCTCACCGGCAGTTTCGCGCTGGCGATGCTGGCGGGCGCGGCCGGCACGGCCATTCTCGGCCTGATCTTCGAGCGCGTCTTCATGAGCCGCGTCTATGGCGCGGACGTCTTGATGCAGCTCCTCGTCTGCTACGCCTTCGTGCTGATTTTCGACGATGTCGTGCGCCTGATCTGGGGACCCGAATTCAAGGCGATGGGCATGCCGTCCGCGTTCCAGGTGATGCCGCTGTTCATCGCCGGCGGCGTGGTGCCACCTTATTACCTGCTGCTGATCGGTGTCGCGCTGGTCGCAGCGATCGTGCTCGGCATCGGGCTGTCGCGCAGCCGGATCGGCAAGGTGATCCGCGCCGCCGCGCAGAATCCCGGCATGGTGTCCGCGCTCGGCATCAACACCGGCTTGATCTATGGCGGCGTGTTCGCGCTCGGCGGCATGCTGGCGGGGCTCGCGGGTGCGCTCGCCGCACCGGTGCGCTCGCTGACGCCCGGCATGGGATTTTCGGTGCTGATCGAATCCTTCATCGTCACCGTGATCGGCGGCATGGGCTCGATCCTGGGTGCCCTGATCGGCGCGCTGCTGCTCGGCCTGATCCGCTCGTTCGGCTCGCTCGGCTTTCCCCTGTTCACGGAAGGCTTGATGTATCTGTTCATGGTGATCGTGCTGGTCTCGAAACCCACCGGCCTGTTCGGCAAGGAGGCGGCATGACCGAGCTGGAGGCCGGACGTGCGCAAGGGCTGGCACCAGTGCGCGGTGGCTCGGTGCTGCAACGTTATCGCGACGTCCTGATCGCGCTGGTCGCCTTTGCCGTGCTGGCGAGCGTGCCGCTGTTGACGGGCAGCAAGGCGCTGCTTGATTTCGTCATCCGCTGCTCGGCTTACGGCCTATTCGCGACCTCGCTCAACCTCCTGGTCGGCTACACCGGCCTGACCTCGTTCGGCCATGGCATGTTCTTCGGCCTTGGCGCCTACAGTTTCGGCCTGATCATGCAGAAGCTCGGCGTGCCTATTCCGGTCGCCTTCGTGGCGACGCTGGCGATCACGGCGCTCGTCGCGGCCGTCATCGGCGCGATCTGCGTGCGGCTGAAGGAGATCTATTTCGCCTTCGTCACGCTCGCCTTCCAGATGCTGATCCACTCGACCATCCTGTCCTGGGCTTCCTTCACCGGCGGCGACCAAGGCCTGCGCGGCGGCATTCCGCGACCGGTCTTTCTCGGCATTGATCTCGCCAACCACGTCCATCTCTATGTCACGAGCTGCGCGCTGTTGATCCTCGGCCTGCTCGCGATGCGCCAGATCGCGCAATCGCCGTTCGGCTACACGTTGCGGATGATCCGCGACAATGCCGCGCGCGCGAGCTTCCTCGGCATCGACGTCTGGCGCGCCAAGCTCACCGTGTTCGTGCTGGCAGCGCTGTTCGCGGCAATGGGCGGCATGGTGATGGCGCTGTTCGTTTCCGGGGCCTATCCGGAATTCGCCTATTGGACCATCTCGGGTGAAGGCATCTTCATCAACATGCTCGGCGGTGTCTCAACCTTCCTCGGGCCGATGGTCGGCACCGTGCTCTTGCTGCTGCTCAACGACACCGTGACGCGGTTCACCGAGTACCATGGCATCGTGCTCGGCGTTGTCATCCTGTTCTTCGCGCTGGGCCTGCGCAAAGGCTTGTTGGATTTCGTCGCGGAATGGTTTTCGCAGCGGCGCGACGCAGGCGAGGGCCGCTAGCGATGCTGGAGATCCGCAACCTCGCAAAGTCCTTTGGCGGCGTGAAGGCAACCAACGACGTCTCGCTCGATTTCCCCGACGGCTCGCTCACCGCGGTGATCGGTCCGAACGGCGCCGGCAAGAGCACCTTCTTCAATCTGATCACCGGCGCGTTGAAGCCTGACACCGGCCAGGTGCTGCTCGACGGAGTCGATCTCGCCGGCCGCTCGCCGCCGGAGATCGTCCGGCACGGCATCGGCCGCGCATTCCAGGTTGCGAGCATCTTCAAATCGCTGACGGTGCAGGAGACCATGCTGGCTGCGGTCAGCGCCGACCAGCGTTCGTCCGCGGTGCTGCACAAGCGCTTTCCGTTGCCGGAGACACGCGACCGCGCCGAGCACGTGATGGAGCTGCTCGGCCTTGCGGGCAAACGCCATCGCACAGCCGCGACACTGTCGCATGGCGATCAGAAGCTGCTCGATATTGCCCTAGCGCTGGTGCTCGAACCAAAAGTGCTGCTGCTGGACGAGCCGACCGCCGGCATGGGGCCGGAAGAGCGCTGGCGCATGATCGACAAGGTGCGCGAGCTCTGGGAGACCCAGAAGATCACCGTCGTCTTCATCGAGCACGACATGGACATCGTGTTCAAGATCGCGCCGAAAATCGTCGTGCTCTGCTATGGCCGCATTCTTGCGACCGGCACGCCCGAGGAGATCCGCAACAACAGCGCCGTGATCGAGGCCTATCTTGGCACCGAGCATGCGGGAGCGACCGCATGAGTTCTGTCGTCATCGAAGTCGTCGATCTCGACGTCTATTACGGCACCAGCCAGATCCTGTTCGGCGTCGGCCTCTCGGTGCGGCAGGGCGAGACCATGGCGCTGCTGGGCCGCAACGGCGCCGGCAAGTCCACGACCATGAAGGCGATCATGGGGCTGGCGCCGCCGCGGCGCGGCAGGGTGAGCCTCCGCGGCTCGGTGATCTCCGGCTGGAAGCCGCACCATATCGCGCGTGCCGGCCTCGGCTTCGTGCCGGAGGACCGCCAGATCTTTCCGGAGCACACCGTCGAGGACAATCTCGTGATCGGAAAGAAGAAGGGGCCGGAGGGCCAGGACGAATGGCCGATCAGGCGCATCTATGAGGTCTTCCCGCTGCTGGAGCCGCTGCGCCATCGCATTGCCGGGCGTCTTTCGGGCGGCGAGCAGCAGATGCTGGCCATCGCGCGCACGCTGATGGGCAATCCGGCGCTGTTGCTGCTGGACGAGCCGAGCGAGGGGCTCGCGCCGATCATCGTGCAGCGGATCGGCGAGCTGTTGCGGCAGCTTCGAAGCATCGGATCGACCGTGCTGATCGCCGAGCAGAACATGCATTTCTGCCTGGGGCTCGCGAGCCACGCCACGATCATCGACAAGGGCCAGATCGTCTACGCCGCCGGAATCGACGAGCTGAAAGCCAATGAGGCGATCCGCCGGCGTTATCTGGCCCTTTGAGCCGGGCGGGCGGTGCCCGAATAGGCCCGAAGAAGAAAACGGTTGTCCGGGGTCATTCCGGCGGAAGGAGTTTCCCCGCGGGGGACCAAAAAAGCCAATCGCTTCCATTGCTGTTTGGGGTCGAAAAGACGACATTTCAGCCACGAATTGATGGATTGGCCTGCTATGGAACGCACTGGATTTGAGCCCTTCGGCGAGCAATTGGTGTCCGCAACGGATGCCCAGCCGAAGTCGCGCGCGTCAAAGCTCCTGTTGCGGGTCGGCACCGGCCTGTTCTGGTCGCTCGTGGCCGGAATTGTGCTCGCGCGTGCAGCGTTCTTCGAACCCGGCGTCTACGACGGGTTCAGCCGTGTGGCCTCGCTCGCCAAGAGCCTGATCTTCTGAGGCCGTTTATTCCGGGTTGAGGACAGAACTTCCCTCGGCCCTGATATGTCGAAAACTTATTCCCCATTGAGCTGGCGCTGCGTATAAATCTTTCTCCCCTGGGAGAGATTTGTGTCGCAGAATCAAGCATCCAGCCCGGCCGATGCCAAGCCGGCCACCGCCGCGAGCCGTATTTTCGCGCTGATTCCAGGCATCCTCCTCTGTATCGCCGTCGCCGGTGTCTCGGCCCTGCTCGAAAGGGCTGAGCTCGGGGTGTTCGAGCATCCCTATGTCGAGGCGCTGGTGATGGCGATCCTGCTCGGGATGGCCCTGCGCAGCTTCTGGAAACCTGCGCCGCGCTGGCAGGCCGGCATCGCCTTCAGCGCGAAACAGCTGCTCGAAGTCGCGGTCATGCTGCTGGGCGCCTCGATCAGCTTCGCCGCCATCGCGGCTTCCGGCGTCGCGCTGCTGGCGTCGATCGCAGCCGTCGTGGTGATTGCACTCTGCGTGTCCTTTGGCATTAGCCGGATGCTGGGCCTGTCGACGCGGCTGTCGATCCTGATCGCCTGCGGCAACTCGATCTGCGGCAATTCGGCGATCGCCGCCGTGGCGCCGATTATCGGCGCCAACAATGACGAGATCGCATCCTCGATCTCCTTCACCGCGATCCTTGGCGTGATGATGGTGCTCGGCCTGCCGCTGCTGATTCCGCTGTTGCAATTGTCTGCCACGCAATACGGCATCCTCGCCGGCCTCACGGTCTATGCGGTGCCGCAGGTGCTGGCCGCGACGGTCCCGGCCGGGCTCGTCTCGACGCAGATCGGCACGCTCGTGAAGCTGATGCGTGTGCTGATGCTCGGGCCGGTCGTCGTCGGCCTGTCGCTGGTTGCCTCGCGCTGGCAGAGCGATGCCAAGAAGACCAGCGTCGGCTTCTTCCGCCTCGTGCCCTGGTTCATCCTCGGCTTTCTGGCGCTGGCGACCTTGCGTTCCCTCGAGATCGTGCCGGGGACGGTGGTTGGGCCGGTGACCAAGATCACGAGTTTTCTCACTGTGGTGTCGATGGCGGCCCTCGGACTCGGCGTCGACGTGCGCGTGCTCGCCAATGTCGGCGGGCGGGTGACGGCCGCGGTGACGCTGTCGCTGATGCTGCTGCTCGGCATCAGCATCGCACTGGTGCATTGGTTCAAGTGAGGGGCTCGCTCTCTGGACTTCCCCCGCCAGACGTTTATTGGTCTTCGCCAATATGATCGGCTGCGGCTGATCCGAGAAACAGTGAGGGCGCGGCCATGACGACATTGACGGTGAAAGACCTTCTCCCCGAGGACGGAACACGCGGCACACTCGCCGGCCGCGTCTGGCTGCCGCAGGCGAACGGTCCGGCCGTGGTCGCCGTCCGTGGCGATGGCGTGTTCGACGTCACCGCAAGATTTCCGACCATCAGCGCGCTCTGCGAAGAGGACAATCCGGCCAAGGCGCTGAGCCTGACCAAGGGCGAGCACATCGGCGATCTCGACGCCATCGTGGCCAACACGGCGCCGGACCAGCGCGATCGCCAAAAGCCGTGGCTGCTTGCGCCCGTGGACCTGCAGACGCTGAAGGCGGCCGGCGTGACTTTTGCCATCTCGATGCTGGAGCGCGTGATTGAGGAGCGGGCGAAGGGCAATCCGGCCTCTGCTGAAGCGATCCGCAAGGAAGTGACGCGGCTGATCGGCGACGATTTGTCAAAGCTCAAGCCGGGCTCCGACCAGGCGATGCATCTGAAGCAGGTGCTGATCGATCAGAACGCCTGGAGCCAATATCTCGAGGTTGGCATCGGTCCCGATGCCGAAGTCTTCACCAAGGCGCCGACCATGTCCTCGGTCGGCACCGGCATGGATGCCGGCCTGCATCCGAAATCGACCTGGAACAACCCGGAGCCGGAGTTCGTGCTGTTCGTGTCGAGCCGCGGCAAGATCGTCGGCGGCGCACTCGGCAACGACGTGAATCTGCGCGACTTCGAAGGACGCTCCGCGCTGCTGCTGTCGAAGGCCAAGGACAACAACGCCTCCTGCGCGATCGGACCGCTGCTGCGCCTGTTCGACGACAGCTTTACGCTCGACGACGCGCGCAAGCTCGACATCAGCCTGAACGTGAAGGGGGCGGACGGCTTCGTTCTCGACGGCCATTCCTCGATCAGCAAGATCAGCCGTGATCCGACCGATCTGGTCGAGCAGACCATCGGCAAGGTGCATCAATACCCTGATGGCTTCGTGCTGTTCCTCGGCACGATGTTCGCGCCGGTCAAGGATCGCGATGCGCCGGGGCAGGGGTTCACCCACAAGCGCGACGACATCGTCACGATCGCAGCGCCGCAACTCGGCAAGCTCGTCAACCGGATGCGCACCAGCGACGAGTGCGAGCCCTGGACCTTCGGCATCGGTGCGCTGATGAAGAACCTGGCGCAGCGGAAGCTGATTTAGCGCATCACGTCTCGCAGCTGACCTCCCAAGCGAACGTCTATGGGGCCGTCATGCCCGGGCTTGTCCCGGGCATCAACGTTCTTCGTCATGCGAGATGAGGCGTCGATGGCCGGGACAAGCCCGGCCATGACGGTGTCCGCGGCTGGACCCAACCACAAACTTCCTTCATCTTCCCGTTGCATCTGTGGAACAAAATCGCGCTTGGCGTGTCTTAGAAACCGCTTGCCGCCGTTCGGCGCAATTTCCTCCAAATAGTCAAATAATATGACTAGTCGGAACCCATCTTCCGTGAAATAGTCCCTCCCGCCGCCTCAAAGGCCGGCCTGCGGGTGCCATGCTACCAATAGGCGCCCCGGATAACATCTTGGGAGACTCGCCTGATGATCCTCAAAGCCCTCTTTGCGGCCAGCGCCACGGCCGCCTTGTTGCTCGCGGTGCCGGCGAATGCCGCCGAGCTCACCATCGGCTTCTCGCAGATCGGATCGGAATCCGGCTGGCGCGCCGCCGAGACGTCGGTCTCCAAGCAGGAGGCCGCCAAGCGCAAAGTCAATCTCAAGATCGCCGATGCGCAGCAGAAGCAGGAGAACCAGATCAAGGCGATCCGCTCCTTCATCGCGCAGAACGTCGATGCGATCTTCCTCGCGCCCGTGGTCTCGACCGGCTGGGACTCGGTGCTGAAGGAGGCCAAGGAAGCCAAGATCCCGGTCGTGCTGCTCGACCGCGACATCGATCCCTCCGGCAAGGAGCTCTATCTCACCGCCGTAACCTCGGACAGCGTGCATGAAGGCGAGGTCGCCGGCGACTGGCTGGCCAAGACGGTCGGCGCCAAGGCCTGCAACATCGTCGAGCTGCAGGGCACGGTCGGCGCCAGCGTCGCCACCAACCGCAAGAAAGGCTTCGACACCGCCATCGCCAAGCACGCGAACCTGAAGGTGGTGCGCAGCCAGACCGGCGACTTCACCCGCGCCAAGGGCAAGGAGGTGATGGAAAGCTTCATCAAGGCCGAAGGCGGCGGCAAGAACATCTGCGCAGTCTACGCCCACAACGACGACATGATGGTGGGCGCGATTCAGGCGATGAAGGAAGCCGGCCTCAAGCCCGGCAAGGACGTCCTCACCGTTTCGATCGACGCGGTCCCCGATATCTTCAAGGCGATGGTTGCCGGCGAAGCGAACGCCACGGTGGAGCTGACGCCGAACATGGCGGGCCCGGCGCTCGATGCCGTCGCAGCCTTCAAGGGCAAGGGCACGGTTCCGCCGAAATGGATCCAGACCGAGTCCAAGCTCTATACTGCCGCCGATGATCCGCAGAAGATCTACGACAGCAAGAAGGGCCTCGGTTACTGAGGGGGCTCCGTGCCGGACCGCCTCCAGTGGTCCGGCGATCCCCCTTCGAAACCGCTGCACGAACGGCTAGGCTGGGTGTCCGCTTCAATGGCGGGCACCCGTGGGAGTGAATTTGCCATGCAGAACAGCCCCGATCCTGCTCTGCCCCTCCTTGAGGTGCGCGGGATCAGCAAAAGCTTTGGCGCTGTGCGCGCGCTGCAGGAGGTCGACTTCACGCTGCGCGCCGGCGAGATCCATGCGCTGCTCGGCGAGAACGGCGCCGGCAAATCCACGCTGATCAAGGTCGTCACCGGCGTATTCCCGCGTGATGCCGGCATCGTCAGGATCGGCGGTGAAGAGGTCGCGCCGCGCTCGGCCAAGGCAGCGCTGGCAGCGGGCATTGCCACCGTCTACCAGGAAGTCAACCTGCTGCCGAACCTGTCGGTGGCGCAGAACCTGTTCCTCGATCGCCAGCCGATGCGCTTCGGCATCGTGCGCGAGGGCGAGATGCGCCGCCGCGCCAAGGCGCTGCTTGCGGAGTTTGGCCTCGACATCGACGTGGCCGCGCCGCTCAGCAGCTATTCGGTCGCTGTGCAGCACGTCACCGCGATCGCTCGCGCCGTCGATCTCTCCGCGCGCGTGCTGATCCTGGACGAGCCCACCGCGAGCCTCGACCGCCACGAGGTCGAGATCCTGTTCGGCATCATGCGGCAGCTCGCGAAGCGCGGTATCGGCATCGTCTTCGTCAGCCACTTCCTCGATCAGGTCTATGAGATCTCCGATCGCATCACGGTGCTGCGTAACGGCCGCCTCGTCGGCGAGCGCGAGACCGCCTCGCTGCCCCGGCTCGAGCTGATCCGGCTGATGCTCGGCCGCGAATTGGCCGAAACCACCAGCGCGCGCGCATCAGTGGGCGAGCACAAGGTGCGCGAAATCTGCGCGAGTTTCGAGAATTACGGCAAGGCCGGCTATGTCGCGCCGTTCAATCTCGAGCTGCGCCATGGCGAGGTCGTCGGTCTCGCCGGGCTGCTCGGCTCGGGCCGGACCGAGACGGCGCGGCTGGTGTTCGGCGCCGAGCGCGCCGATGGCGGGAAGGCGAAGGTGGAGGGTGCGCCGGTGCGGCTGCAGTCGCCCCGCGACGGCGTCCGCCACGGCTTTGGCTATTGCCCGGAGGAGCGCAAGACCGACGGCATCGTCGCCGAGCTCACCGTGCGCGAGAACATCGTGCTCGCGCTCCAGGCCAAGCGCGGCCTGCATCGGCCGCTGTCGCGCCGCGAGCAGGACGAGCTCGCGCGCCGCTATGTCAAGATGCTCGACATCCGCCCGCCCGATGCTGAGCGCCCCGTCGGCCTGTTGTCCGGCGGCAACCAGCAAAAGGTGTTGCTGGCGCGCTGGCTCGCGACCTCGCCGCGGCTTCTCGTGCTGGACGAGCCGACCCGCGGCATCGATGTCGGCGCGCATGCCGAAATCATCCGCCTGATCCGCGAGCTCTGCGACGACGGGCTTTCGCTGCTCGTGATCTCCTCCGAGCTCGACGAGATCGTGACCTATTCGGACCGCGTCGTCGTGCTGCGCGACCGCGCCCATATCGAGGAGCTCGCGGGCGAGGCGATCGACGTCGGCAACATTCTCGCCGCCATTGCTGCCGATAGCGTCGCTGTTGCGCTTGAGGCCCACACATGACAACGCTGCTGCCGCGCCGCGGCCTTGCCCAGATCCTGGCGCTGATCGTCATCCTCGCGGTCGATCGCGTGGTGTCGCCGCAATTCTTCGACCTGCGCCTGCAGGACGGCCGTCTGTTCGGCAGCCTGATCGACGTGCTCAATCGCGGCACGCCGGTAGCACTGTTGTCACTCGGCATGGTGCTGGTGATCGCGACGCGCGGCATCGATCTGTCGGTCGGCGCCGTCATGGCGATCGCGGGCGCGATTGCGGCGAGCCTCGCCGACACTCACAGTCTGGCCGTCGTGCTGGCGGCAGCACTCGGCGCGGGCTTGATTTGCGGCCTGTGGAACGGCTTCCTCGTCGCGGTGCTCGGCATGCAGCCGATCGTGGCGACGTTGATTTTGATGGTGGCGGGACGCGGCATCGCCCA
This sequence comes from Bradyrhizobium sp. SBR1B, assembly GCF_014198205.1. Taxonomy (NCBI): domain Bacteria; kingdom Pseudomonadati; phylum Pseudomonadota; class Alphaproteobacteria; order Hyphomicrobiales; family Nitrobacteraceae; genus Bradyrhizobium; species Bradyrhizobium sp. SBR1B. The sequence continues at coordinate 172,929 of NZ_JACIHC010000006.1, read as the reverse complement.
GCTCATCACCGAGGGACGCATCGTGACGTTCTCCTCGCCGGATCTGGTCTGGCTCGGAAATGGCTCGGTGCTCGGCCTGCCGGTACCGGTGGTGATTGCCCTGGGCATGCTCATCCTGACCGGCGCGGTGGTGCGTGGCTCCGCGCTCGGGCTCCTGATCGAGGCGACCGGCGGCAACGCGCGGGCGAGCGAGCTTGCCGGCGTCGGCACCCGTGCGATGATCCTGTCGGTCTATGTCTGGTGCGGCGTCTGCGCCGCGCTGGCCGGCGTGATCGCGGCGGCCGACATCATGGGGGCGGACGCAAACAATGCCGGCCTCTGGCTCGAGCTCGATGCGATCCTGGCCGTGGTGATCGGCGGCACTTCGTTGTTCGGCGGCCGCTTCAGCCTCGTGCTGGCCGTCCTCGGCGCGCTGATCATCCAGACCATGAACACCGGCATCCTTTTGTCCGGCTATCCGCCGGAGTTCAACCTGCTGGTCAAGGCGGTGGTGGTGCTCACTGTGCTGTTGTTGCAATCGCCCAAGCTGACCGGTTTTGCCGGCATCGCCGCGCGGCTGCGGAGGACGAAAGCATGAGAGGTCTGCCGCCCGCCCTCATCACGGCGATCGTGCTGGTCGCGGGCTTCGCCGCATGCGCGGTGCAGTTTCCCAACATCGCCTCGACCCGCGTCGTCGGCAATCTGCTCACCGACAACGCTTTCCTCGGCATCGTCGCGGCCGGCATGACCTTCGTCATCATCTCCGGCGGCATCGATCTCTCGGTCGGCTCGGTGATCGGCTTCACCACCGTCTTTGTTGCGCTCGCGATCGAGCGCTGGGGCATGCCGCCGCTGGTTGCTTTCGTCGCCGTTCTCGCACTCTCGGCGGCCTTCGGTGCGGCGATGGGCGCGGTGATCCATGTCTTTGATTTGCCACCCTTCATCGTGACGCTCGCCGGCATGTTCCTGGCGCGCGGAGCGAGCTTCCTGCTCTCCACCGAATCCATACCGATCACCGCGCCGATCTATTCCACCGTGTCGGACTTCGCCTTGCGATTGCCGGGTGGCGGGCGGTTGACGGCGATTGCGATCATCATGCTCGCGATCGTGATCGGCGGAGCCTTGCTGCTGCATCTCACCCGGTTCGGCGCCAATGTCTATGCGCTCGGCGGCAGCCGGACGACCGCGAGCCTGATGGGCGTTGCGGTCGGCAAGATGACGGTGAAGATCTACATGCTGTCGGGCCTGCTCGCAGGCATCGCCGGCATCGTCTTCTCGTTCTACACCAGCGCCGGCTATTCGCTTTCCGCCGTCGGCGTCGAGCTCGACACCATCGCGGCCGTCGTGATCGGCGGCACGCTGCTCACGGGCGGGCAGGGCTCGGTGATCGGTACTTTCCTCGGCGTGCTGATCCAGGGCCTGATCCAAACCTACATCAATTTCGACGGCACGCTGTCGAGCTGGTGGACCAAGATCGCGACCGGCATCTTGCTGTTCGCCTTCATTGCCTTGCAGCAGGGTCTCGTCGCGCTCGCGCGCCGGCCGCTGGCGAAGAGCGCAGGAGCCGCCACATGACATCGCGCATCGTCGTCATCCCGACGCGGCGGGCTCACTCCAACCATGCGGAGGTCGCCCGCTCGATTGGCGTCGACATCATCGCCGGCCGCTACGCGGAAGGGACGCGCCTGCCTGGTGATGCCGAGATGATCGCGATGTTCGGCGTGTCGCGGCCGGTGCTGCGGGAGAGCGTGAAGACCCTAGTCGCCAAGGGCCTGCTGACCACCAAGGCGCGCGTCGGAACCGTCGTGCGCGAACGCGCCGCCTGGAACATGTTCGATGCCGACGTGCTGGCCTGGCATCTGGACGCCGGTATCGACAAGCGTTTCCTCAATGACCTCGCCGAGATCCGTCTCGCGGTCGAGCCGCGCGCGGCCATGCTGGCGGCCAAGCAGCGGTCGGAGGAGGATCTGGCCGACCTTCGGCGCAGCATGGAGCGCATGCGGCTCGAAGCGTCCGATTCGGTCGGCTTTGCCGATGCCGACCTCGCACTTCACGTCGCCGTGGCGCGCGCCTCCGGCAACCTGTTCATGCGCTCGATCGGCCACGTCATCGAGGCCGCGCTTCGCGCCTCGTTCCTGCTGAGCGCGCCGGTCGAATTGGAGGACCGCGACACGGTGCTGCTCTGGCACCAGAAGATCGTCGATGCGATTGCGGTCGGCGATGCGGAGGCCGCCTCCGAGGCGATGATTTTCGTCATTCACAACGGCATGCATCGCCATGAGGGCACGGTCATCGAGAGCGCACCGGCCTCCGTGGAATCTGGAGAGAGATCGTGACGGAACTTCGCATCGCCATCGTTGGCTTCGGCAAGATCGCGCGTGACCAGCATGTCGGCGCGATCGCCGCCGTGCCGGGCGCGGCGCTGGCGGCGATTGCCAGCCGTAACGCCTCGCTGCCGGGACTGCCGCATTTCGCGACCATCGAGGAGCTGCTGGAAAAGGGACCGCCGATCGATGCGGTCTCGCTCTGCACGCCGCCGCAGGTGAGGCGCGCGCAGGCGGCCGCGGCGCTCGCCGCCGGCAAGCATGTCATGCTGGAGAAGCCGCCGGGCATCGGTGTCGCCGAGCTCGATCCGCTGATCGCGATGGCGGCGGAGGCAAAGCGCACGCTGTTTGCGACCTGGCATTCACGCCATGCGCCGGCGGTCGAGCCCGCGCGGCAATGGCTCACTGAGCGTCGCATCAAGTCGGTGCACATCAGCTGGAAGGAAGATGTCCGCGTCTGGCATCCCGGGCAGGGCTGGATCTGGGAGCCGGGCGGCCTCGGCGTGTTCGATCCCGGCATCAATGCGCTGTCGATCCTGACCAGGATCCTGCCGAAGCCTGTGTTCGTCACCGCGGCCGAGCTGGCGTTTCCCGCCAATTGCCAGGCGCCGATTGCGGCGAACCTGACGCTGACCGACATCGATGGCCTTGCTGTCACCGCCGAGTTCGATTTCCGCCAGACCGGACCGCAGAGCTGGGATATCGTCGTCGAAACCGACCAGGGCCGGATGACTTTGTCCAGCGGTGGCGCGCGGATGGTGGTCGACGGCAAGGTGCTTGCCGAGGCGCCCGATGAGGAATATCGCGGACTCTACCGGCGCTTCGTCGAGCTCGCGGCGACCGGCGCAAGCGACGTCGATCTGACGCCGCTTCGCCTCGTCGCCGACGCCTTCCTGCTCGGCAGGCGCACCGTGGTCGAACCGTTTGTGGATTAGACATGGCCGCATCAAAAATCACAAAAGACATCTTCGGAACACTGCCTGACGGCCGCGAAGTCGAGCGCATCGTGCTGCGCGGCGAGGGCGGCTTCGAGGCGCGCATCATCACCCACGGCGCGGTGATCCAGGCGCTGATTGCGCCGGATGCGAAGGGCGGTCACGACGATGTCGTGCTCGGCCATGATGCGTTCGCCGGCTATCTCGCGGAGCGAAAGTTCCTTGGGGCCACCGTCGGCCGCTACGCCAACCGCATTGCCAACGGACAGTTCTCGCTCGACGGTGAAACGGTGCAGCTCCCGGTCAACAACGGCCCGAACGCACTGCACGGCGGCCTCGATGGATTTGACCGCAAGCTCTGGCAGATTGCGGAGATCGACGACGGCGCCGAGCCCGCGGTGACACTCACCTACACGAGCCCGCATGGCGAGGAGAATTATCCCGGCCAGCTCGATGTCCGCCTGACCTATCGCGTCACCGGCCCGACCGAATTGTCGTTGAGCATGGAGGCGCGGACCGACCGTCCCACCATCGTCAACCTCACCAACCACAGCTTCTTCAATCTGGAAGGCGCGACGTCAGGTACGCCCATTCTCGATCACAGGCTGACGGTCGCCGCCGAGCATTTCCTCGCCATCGACCCCACCGCCATTCCGCTGCCTGGACCGCCGCGCGCGGTGGCGGGAACGCCGTTCGACTTCCGCGAGCCTCGGCAAGTTGGCGAGCGCATCCGGCAGAGCGATGAGCAATTGCGCAACGGCAGGGGTTACGACCACACCTACTGCCTTGCGCGCGAAGGCAAGCTTGCGCTCGCGGCGCGGCTGGAGGCATCGCGCGCGGGGCGCGTCATGGAGCTGTTCACCAACCAACCCGGCCTGCAAGTCTATTCCGGCAACTATCTCGACGGCACGATTTCGGGGAAGGGCGGCAAGCTGATCCGGCAATCGGATGCCATGTGCCTGGAGCCGCACATCTGGCCTGACGCGCCGAACCGGCCGGATTTCCCGAGCCCGCGCCTCGATCCCGGCGGAGTTTATCGGCATCACACGGTCTATCGCTTCGGTGTGAGGGCGTCATGATGGAACAGGTGCCGACATCAGTTCTCTCGGACGATCCCTGTCATCTCGGCGAGGGCCCGACCTATGACGTGACCACAGACACCGCCTGGTGGTTCGACATTCGCGAGGGACGGCTGTTCGAGGCGCAACTCGACAGCGGCAGCATCCGCGTCCACGCGCTTGGCCGGATGGCGAGTGCGCTCGGGCGCATCGATGCCGAGCGCCAGCTGATCGTCGCCGAGGACGGTCTCTATATCCGCACGCTCGCCGATGGCGCGATGACGCTGTTCTGTCCGCTCGAGGCGGACAATCCTGCCACGCGCTCCAATGATTGCCGTGTGCACCAGTCCGGCACGTTCTGGATCGGCACCATGGGCAAGAAGGCCGAGCCGAAGGCGGGGGCGATCTACGCGTTCCATCGCGGCAAGATCTCGACGCTGTTTCCCGGCATCAGCATTCCCAATTCGATCTGCTTCTCGCCGGACGGTGCCATTGGCTATTTCACCGACACCGCACGCGCCGTGCTCTACGCAGTCCCGCTCAATCCCGCGACCGGCCTGCCGCGCGGCGAGCCGGAGGTGCTGTTGCGACACACCGGTATCGGCGGCCTCGATGGCTCAGTGTGCGATGCCGACGGAAACATCTGGAATGCCTGCTGGGGCGCGAGCCGGATCGATGTCTATTCTCCGCAAGGCGAGCGTCTGCGCTCGCTGAGCGTGCCGGCAAAGCAGGCAAGCTGCCCCGCTTTCGTCGGCCCTGATCTGTCGCGCCTCCTTGTCACGTCAGCGTGGCAGGATATGGACGCGGCGGCACGCGCCGCCGATCCGCAAGCCGGTTGCACTTTTCTATTGGAGCCATCCGCGCGCGGTCGCGCGGAGCCCGACGTCAAGCTCGCATAGGAGACCAGAGGCAGTCCACGACGACGTTCTCGACGACATCAAGAAACAGTCTGACACCCAAGGGAGTGAAAACATGCTGAAACTGAAGACGACATTCCTCGCACTGGCGTTTGCCGGCGCTGCGACGATGGCCACAGGCCTCACCGCCTCCGCGCAGGACAAGGCGACCGTCGGCATCGCGATGCCGACCAAATCGTCGGCGCGCTGGATCGACGACGGCAACAACATGGTCAAGGTGCTGAAGGAGCGCGGTTACAACACCGACCTGCAATATGCCGAGGACGACATCCCGAACCAGCTCTCGCAGGTCGAGAACATGGTGACCAAGGGCGCGAAAGCGCTGGTGATCGCCGCCATCGACGGCACCACGCTGTCCGACGTGCTCAAGCAGGCCAAGGCGAAGGGCATCACCGTGATCGCCTATGACCGCCTGATCCGCGGCACGCCGAACGTCGACTATTACGCGACCTTTGACAATTTCCAGGTCGGCGTGCTCCAGGCCGAGTCGATCGTGCAGGGCCTCGGTCTCAAAGACGGCAAGGGCCCGTTCAACATCGAGCTGTTCGGCGGCTCGCCCGACGACAACAACGCCTACTTCTTCTACAACGGCGCGATGAGCGTGCTGAAGCCCTATATCGACAGCGGCAAGCTCGTCGTCGGCTCGGGCCAGACGGGTATGGACAAGGTCGCGACGCTCCGCTGGGACGGCGCCACCGCCCAGGCCCGCATGGACAATCTGCTCAGCGCCTACTACGGCAACAAGAAGATCAACGCCGTGCTCTCGCCCTATGACGGCATCTCGATCGGCATCATCTCCTCACTGAAAGGCGTCGGCTACGGCAGCGCCGATCAGCCGATGCCGATCATTTCGGGTCAGGACGCCGAGGTGCCCTCGATCAAGGCGATGCTGCGCGGCGACCAATATTCGACCATCTTCAAGGATACCCGCGACCTCGCCAAGGTGACCGCCGACATGGTCGACGCCGCGCTTGCCGGCAAGCAGGTCACGGTCAACGACACCAAGACCTACGAGAACGGCGTCAAGACCGTGCCGTCCTACCTGCTCAAGCCGGTCGTGGTTTACAAGGACAATTGGGAGAAGGTGCTGGTCGACAGCGGCTACTACAAGAAGGCGCAGTTCCAGTAATACTCTTTCCTTCCCCTCTCCCCGCTTGCGGGGAGAGGGGAAGGGTGAGGGGGAGCCTTCGCGAGCGAGGTGGCAGTGGGACTCGCGGAGACTCCCCCTCACCCGGATCGCATCTTGCGATGCGATCCGACCTCTCCCCGCAAGCGGGGAGAGGTGAACGACAGCGATCGAGGGATATGACACGATGACCGCCATGCTGGAGATGCGCAACGTCAGCAAGAGCTTTGCCGGTGTGCAGGCGCTGCGCGACGTCAACTTCTCGGTTCACGCCGGGCAAATCCACGCGCTCGTCGGCGAGAACGGTGCCGGCAAGTCGACCCTGATGAAGGTATTGAGCGGGGTCTATCCCGCAGGCAGCTACGAGGGCACCATCGTCTTCGATGGCGAGGAGCGGCGCTTCCGCGACATCAACGATTCCGAGGCGCTCGGCATCATCATCATCCACCAGGAGTTGGCGCTGATCCCGCTGATGTCGATCGCGGAGAACATTTTTCTGTCGCATCCGCCTTCAAAGCTGGGCGTGATCGACCGCGACGAGGTGTACCGGCGCACGCGTGAACTGCTGGCGCAGGTCGGCCTGAAGGAATCCCCTGACACGCTGATCACCGATCTCGGCGTCGGCAAGCAGCAACTGGTCGAGATCGCCAAGGCGCTGTCCAAGCGGGTGCGGATGCTGATCCTGGACGAGCCGACCGCGAGCCTCAACGAGGCCGACAGCGCCGCGCTGCTCGAACGCCTGATGGCGTTCCGCGAGCAGGGCATCGGCTCGATCCTGATCTCGCACAAGCTCAACGAGGTCGCCAAGGTCGCCGACCACATCACCGTGCTCCGCGACGGCCGCACTGTCGACAGCATCGATTGCCGCGCCGAGCCGATTCAGGAAGACCGCATCATCCGCAGCATGGTCAATCGCGACATGGCGCACCGTTTCCCGGAGCGCAGCGTGAAGATCGGCGAGCCTGTGCTCGACGTCGCGAACTGGTCGGTCTACCACCCCATCCATCCCGAGCGGCAGGTGATCAAGAACGTCAATTTCGGCGTCAGGCGCGGCGAGGTCGTCGGCATTGCCGGGCTGATGGGCGCCGGCCGCACTGAATTCGCCATGAGCCTGTTCGGCCGTTCCTGGGGCACCAATATCAGCGGCAGCATCCGGCTCGAAGGCAGAGACATGGTGCTGCCGAGCGTCGCGGCGGCGATCGACGCCGGTCTTGCCTATGTCACCGAGGATCGCAAGCAGCTCGGCCTGATCCTGGCCGACGACGTCCGCAAGAACATCACGCTCGCCAGCCTCGACCAGGTCGCGCCAAGCCGCGTGATCGACGACATCGCCGAGCTGAAGATCGCCAGCGACTATCGCACCCGCATGCGCATCCGCTGCTCCGACGTCTACCAGGAGACCGGCCAGCTCTCCGGCGGCAACCAGCAGAAGGTGGTGCTGTCGAAATGGCTGATGACCGACCCCAAGGTCCTGATCCTGGACGAGCCGACGCGGGGCATCGACGTCGGTGCCAAATACGAGATTTACTGTATCATCAACGAGCTGGCGGAGGCCGGCCGCGGCGTCGTTGTGATCTCCTCGGAGATGCCCGAGCTGCTCGGCATCTGCGACCGCATTTGCGTCATGAACGACGGCGCCTTCGTCGGCGAGTTCAGCGGAGCCGAGGCGACGCAGGAAAAGATCATGCGCGCCATCATGCGCAACGAACGAAACATTGGGAACGCCGCGCCCGCGGCCGCGGAAATGGGAGGAATGCAGCCATGACCGACAAGACGGTATCGCTGCCCGAGGAGCGCCGGCACGGCAGCTTCATCAAGAACAATTTGCGCAACTACGGCATGCTGATGTCGTTGATCGCGATCATGCTGTTCTTCCAGGTCATGACCGGCGGCACGCTGTTGCAGCCGCTCAACCTGACCAACCTGGTGCTGCAGAACAGCTACATCGTCATCATGGCGCTCGGCATGCTGCTGGTGATCGTCACCGGCCATATCGACCTGTCGGTCGGCTCGGTCGCCGGCTTCGTCGGCGCGGTGGCCGCGGTGCTAATGGTGACCTACAAGATCGACTACACGCTCGCCTTCATCGCCTGCCTGCTGCTGGGTGCGGCGATCGGCGCGGCGCAGGGCTATTGGGTGGCCTTTTTCGGCATTCCGTCCTTCATCGTGACGCTGGCGGGCATGCTGGTGTTCAAGGGCCTCGCGCTCGCGGTGCTGCAAGGGCAGTCGCTCGGCCCGTTCCCGGCGACCTTCCAGAAACTTTCCTCCGGCTTCATTCCGGAGCTGCTGCCCGAAGCCGGCACGCTGCATCCGACCTCCATGCTGATCGGTGCCGTGCTCGCGCTCGGACTCGTCTATGCCAGCGCCAAGGGCCGCTCGCGCGAGCAGTCCCATGGCATCGAGGTCGAGCCTTATGCGTTCTTCCTGGGCAAGAGCGTCCTGCTCGCTTGCGCCGTGCTCTATTTCACCTATCTGATCGCCTCGCATCGCGGCCTGCCGAACGTGCTGGTCATCATGACCGCGCTGATCGCGCTCTATGGCTTCGTCACCCGGCGCACCGTGATCGGCCGGCAGGTCTACGCGGTGGGCGGCAATGCGAAGGCGGCAAAACTGTCGGGCATCAAGACCGAACGGCTGACCTTCCTCACCTTCGTCAACATGGGCGTGCTGGCCGCACTCGCCGGTCTCGTCTTCGCCGCGCGCCTCAACACCGCGACGCCGAAGGCGGGATTGGGCTTCGAACTCGACGTCATCGCCGCCTGCTTCATCGGCGGCGCCTCGGCCTATGGCGGAGTCGGGCGCGTCGGCGGCGCCGTGGTCGGCGCCATGATCATGGGCGTGATGAACAACGGCATGTCCATCCTCGGCATCGGCATCGACTATCAGCAGGTCATCAAGGGCCTGGTGCTGCTCGGGGCGGTGTGTATCGACGTGTATAACCAGCGGCGGTAGCCGCATTGACGGTCTGCTAGGGTGGGCAAAGGCGCGTAAGCGCCGTGCCCACCATCTTCTCTTGTGGCACTATGGTGGGCACGCTTCGCTTTGCCCACCCTACGGCAGCGGTGATTGCGTCGTGAACAGCACCGTCGCGATCGCGACGGAGAGGATTACCGCCGATACGGTTGCCACGGTCGACAGGACCCCCATTCGCCGGAGCGCGATGGCGAACACGATGATGATGGGGGTCGCGGTCATCAGCCCGATTTGTGCATCGCTCATTGCATCGCTCGCCGTTTTGCGGAACCACCGGATGCATCGACCCTATGGCGGTGAGGCGGGCGGGACGTTGCGATAGCGCAAACCTGCCTCCCGCCAGTTGCACTATTTGTCCGGCGACAAAGTTGGAATCGCGCCGGTGGGATATCTGTTCGGCGTCTTGATGCGGAAGTCAGATGTCGGCAACGGAATGCGAACAACAGGGAACCGGCTGGGGAATCCTGGAAGATCTTCCCGGCGATCCCATGATCTGGGTGCTGATCTTCAGCGAGCTCGCCGCCTTCGGCCTGTTCCTTGGCGCTTTCGTCATCGCGCGCGCGCTTCACCCGGCGGTCTTCGCGGCCGGTCAGGCCAGCCTTGATGCGCATCTGGCGGGAATCAACACCATCGTGCTCGTGACCAGTGGCTGGGCTGCCGCGCGCGGGGCGGCTGCTGCACGGGCGGGCGAAAGCCGGCGTGCACGCGGCTGGCTGTTCGGCGCCATGGCCCTTGGCGTCGTCTTCATCGCGGTCAAGCTGTTCGAATATGCCGGCGAGATCGCGTTAGGAAACGGCCTGGAGACCAGCCCGTTCTTCACGCTGTACTTCCTCCTCACCGGCTTCCATCTCCTGCATGTCGGCCTCGGCATCGTGATTCTGGCCGTAGTGTCCCGGGGTGCCCGAGCGGCGGGCGTCGAGACCGGAACGGCTTTCTGGCACATGGTCGACCTGCTCTGGATCGTCATGTTTCCCATCATCTATCTGGTGCACCCGTGATTCCGGATCGTCTCGACATCACCTGGATCGCGTTGATCGGCCTTGCGCTCGCGACCATTCTGGTGCCGCCGCTGGTGTCGCGCCCCTTGTTTGCCAATGCCTTGCTGCTGACGTTTGCCGCTCTCAAGGGCCGCCGTATCGTGCTCGATTTCCTCGATCTTCGCTCAGCGCCGGCACTTTGGCGCGGCATCGTCAGCGCCTGGGTCTTCATCGTGGTGCTGTTTGCCTGGCTCGCATCAGCCGTCGTTGCCCTGATCTGACTGGCGGTTGCGCATCGTCGCGCTGCTTGCGCTTCGTCAAAGAGTACCCCCCGGCAATCGGCAATAAATCGCAGCATCGCATCTTTCTCAGGAATCAAACGGAAAGGATTGGCAATGGCTGAACGCCTGACCAAGTCGGCCGCTCGAAATGTCTTCTACGGCGGTTCGGCCTTCTTCTTCGCCATTTTCATAGGGCTGACGGCGCACAGCCATTACTACATGGCGACGACCTCGACCGACGCGAAGACGCTGACGTCGTCGGTCGCCCGCGGCAAGCATGTCTGGGAGAAGAACTCCTGCATCAACTGCCACACGCTGCTGGGCGAGGGCGCCTATTTCGCCCCAGAGGTCGGCAACGTCTGGGATCGCTGGGGCGGCAACGAGGATCCGGCCGCCGCGCGCGAGACGCTGAAGGCCTGGATGCAATCGCAGCCCTCGGGCGCAGAGGGCCGGCGGCAGATGCCGCAGTTCAACCTCACCGACCAGGAACTCAACGATCTCGCCGACTTCCTGCAATGGACCAGCACGATCAAGCGTCAGAGCTGGCCGCCGAACAAGGCCGGCTGAGCATGATCCGGAAAAGTGTGAAGCGGTTTTCCGAAGAGATCATGCTCAAACAACAAGCAAGGCGCACAGCTTTCCTCTTTCAAGACAGAGAGAACCCGAGATGAAGTACCAAACCCAGAAAGTCGCGATGCTGTATTTCTACGGCGCGCTGACCCTGTTCCTGGCCCAGGTCGTGTTCGGCCTGCTCGCCGGGACCATCTACGTCCTACCCAATACGCTGTCGACGCTGCTGCCGTTCAACATCGTCAGAATGATCCATACCAACGCGCTGATCGTATGGTCGCTGATCGGCTTCATGGGCGCGACCTACTATCTGCTCCCGGAAGAGACCGAGAACGAGCTCTACAGCCCGCTGCTGGCGAAGATCCAGTTCTGGATGTTCTTCGGCGCAGCCGGCGTCGCCGTGGTCGGCTATCTCTTCCACTACCACGAGGGCCGGGAGTTTCTCGAACAGCCCTTCATCATCAAGGTCGGCATCGTCGTCGTCTGCCTGATGTTCCTGTTCAACGTCACGATGACGGCGCTGAAGGGCCGCAAGACCACGGTCACCAACATCCTGTTGTTCGGCCTGTGGGGCGTTGCGATCTTCTTCCTGTTCGCCTTTTACAACCCGGCGAACCTTGCCGTCGACAAGATGTACTGGTGGTACGTCGTCCATCTCTGGGTCGAGGGCGTGTGGGAGCTGATCATGGCCTCCGTGCTCGCCTATCTCATGATCAAGCTCAACGGCATCGATCGTGAGGTCGTCGAGAAGTGGCTCTACGTCATCATCGGCCTTGCCCTGTTCTCGGGCATCCTCGGTACCGGCCACCATTTCTATTGGATCGGCGCGCCCGGCTACTGGCAGTGGATCGGCTCGCTGTTCTCCACGCTCGAGGTTGCGCCGTTCTTCACCATGGTGATCTTCACCGTGCAGATGACCTGGAAGGCCGGCCGCAAGCATCCGAATCGCGCTGCGCTGCTGTGGTCGGTTGGCTGCTCGGTGATGGCGTTCCTTGGTGCCGGCGTGTGGGGCTTCCTGCACACGCTGTCCTCGGTGAACTACTATACCCACGGCACGCAGGTCACCGCCGCGCACGGCCATCTCGCCTTCTTCGGCGCCTACGTGATGCTGAACCTGTCGGTGATGGCCTATGCGATCCCGCAGATCAAGGGACGTGCGCCCTATAACCAGTGGCTCTCCATGACGAGCTTCTGGATCATGTGCACGGCCATGATGACCATGACTTTCGCGCTGACCTTCGCCGGCGTGGTCCAGGTTCACCTGCAGCGCGTGCTCGGCCAGGGCTACATGGACGTCCAGGACCAACTCGCGATGTTCTACTGGGTCCGGCTCGGCTCCGGCGTGTTCGTCGCGATCTCCGCGCTGATGTTCGTCTGGGCCGTGCTGGTGCCGGGCCGCGAGAGGCAGGCGACCATTCCTGCGGCGCTGCAGCCGGCCGAGTAAAACGAGAAAGGGCGGCCGCGGTTCGCCGCGGCCGCCTGCTTCCTGGAAAATCCGGAGAGACATCATGAAAGCTGCCCTTCACACGGTAACCTCGGCCCCCGAGCTGCCGGCCTATGTTCCATCCGGAAACGAATGCGAGCTTTTCGAGCATGCCTGGCGACGTCGTTTGCCGGTTCTGCTCAAGGGGCCGACCGGCTGCGGCAAGACCCGCTTCGTCGCGCATATGGCGGCGCGGCTGGGCCTGCCGCTTCACACCGTCGCCTGTCATGACGACCTCACTGCCGCCGATCTCACCGGCCGCTATTTGCTCAGGGGCGGCGACACCGTGTGGACCGATGGTCCGTTGACGCGCGCCGTGCGCGAGGGCGGCATCTGCTATCTCGACGAGGTCGTGGAGGCCCGCAAGGACGTCACCGTGGTGCTGCATCCTCTGACTGACGACCGCCGTATCCTGCCGCTGGAGCGGACCGGCGAGGAGCTGGTGGCGCCGAACAGCTTCATGCTCGTGGTCTCTTACAATCCCGGCTACCAGACGCTGCTGAAGGCGCTGAAGCCATCGACGCGCCAGCGCTTCATCGCCATCGAATTCGGCTTCCTGCCGCCCGAGCAGGAGATCGCCGTCGTGTCCGCCGAAAGCGGACTGTCGCCGGAGCGCGTGCGGCCGCTGGTGGGGCTGGCTGGTCGGCTGCGCGCGCTGAAGGGCCACGATCTGGAGGAGGGCGTCTCGACCCGGCTCGTGGTCTATTGCGCGACCCTGATTGCCGCGGGCACGCCGATTGCCGATGCCGTGCTGGCCGGCATGATCGAGCCGCTGACCGACGCTTCCGACGTGAAGGCGGCGCTGCTGGACGTCGCACGCGCCGTCATCGGGTGAGGCCGCGCCCATGCTCGACTTCCTCGAACTGGAGGAGACGGTCGGCCGCGCCTGGCACAGGATGGTCGGCGGCACCGCGAGCTATCCGGTTCACGATGATCACGCCGTGGCACTGACCGAGGTGAGAGGCCGGCTCGCGGTGATGTTCCGCGCGCTCGGCGGCGAGACCGGGGTTCAGATCGCAAGCGCGGGCGCGCGAAAATCGGGGCACCGTCTCGGCTGGCGGCAGCGCATCGGCCTCGGTGACGAGCGCCTCGAGCAGCCGGGCCGTGACGCGGCGACCATCTTCCTGCCCGATCGGATCTCGATCTTTCCCGACCGCGCCTTGAACGCGGCGCTCTATCGCTGGCTTGCGGCATGGTTCGCAGCTGCACCGATCAAGACGATCACGGAAGCCGATCCGCTGCGGCGGGATCTTCTGGTGTTGCGCCGGGCAAGTGAGACCGCGGTCTGGGTGCTCACGCAATTCCCTGGGCTCGTCGCCGATTACACCCAACTCGCGGCAGCAACCGCCGAGGCCCGGCCTCGTCGCCCCCTGCCGCGCATCGAGCAGGAAGCCGAGCAGATCGTCTTGGCCTTGCTCGGCGCCGGCAAGGCGCCTGCGGGTAGTCTGTGGCCGGCGATGATGGGAACGGGCCCGCTGCCGGACAAGGCGCCGCCGGGCTATCACTCGATCCTGCCGTGCCCGCTCTGGGGGGATTGCTGGACGCGTGAGCTCTCGCCCGCGCATGCAGGCGAGGACGAATGTGCCCCGGGCGCCGAGCCCGAGGCCCAGGACAATCGCAAGCGCTTTGCCGTCCGCGAGCGCGAGGACAATGCCAACCGCCGCGATCCCTTCGTGCTCAACCGCTTCGAGAAGATCCTCGCGATGGCCGAGATGGTCAATGTCGACCGTCCGGCCGACGACAGCGAGGACGAGGATGCGCAGAAAGCGGCCGACGATCTCGAGGAGATCACGCTCAGCCGCCGCACCGGCAAACCGGCGAGCCGGTTCAAGTTCGATCTCGACCTGCCGCCGGAGGCCCTCGATGCATCGCGATTGAACGCGGACCTCACTTATCCCGAATGGGATTACCGCAGCGGCACCTATCTGCCCGATCATTGCCGCGTGCTGGCCGGTGCGGCCTCCGAGCACGGTGAGAGCTGGACGCCTGACGACGCCATGCGCCGGCACATCCGCCAGGTGCGCCGCCGCTTCGAGGTGTTGCGGCCGCGTCACGAATTGATGCGCGCCCAGCTCGACGGACACGATCTCGACCTCGACGCGCTGGTGCGCGCGCGCTGCGACCTCCGCGCCGGCAGCAGCAGCGGTCTCGATCGCATCCACGTCGCGATGCGCCCGCAAGGGCACGATCTCGCCGTCACGCTGCTCGTCGACGTCTCGCTGTCCACGGACGCTTGGGTCGATGGCTACCGCGTGCTCGACGTCGAGAAGGAGGCGCTGCTGGCGCTCGCCCATGGGATTTCGGCCTGCGGCGATCACCACAGCATCCTCACCTTCACTTCACGTCGGCGGTCCTGGGTGAGGCTCGAGACGGTTAAGGCCTTTGGTGAGCCGATGAGCGGGACGGTCGAGCGCCGCATCGGCGCGCTGAAGCCGGGCTATTACACGCGGATCGGCGCGGCGGTGCGCCACGCCGCAGCCGAGCTCGCCCGCCAGCCGCAGCGCAAGAAGCTGCTGCTCGTCCTCACCGACGGCAAGCCGAACGACGTCGACCATTACGAGGGCCGCTTCGCGCTCGAAGACACCCGCAAGTCGGTGCAAGAGGCGCGCCGGCTCGGCATCGCCGCCTTCGGCGTCACGGTGGACGCAACCGCGCAATCCTATTTCCCGACCCTGTTCGGGCCCGGCGGCTATGCCATCGTCGGCAACATCAAGCGGCTGCCCGCGGCGCTGCCGGCGATCTACCGGCAGGTCGCGCACTAACAGGGGAAGCCCGCGGCGACGCTTCCCCCTCGAACTATTGCTCATCAGCTGGGTATATGATCGAATGGCCGGATGGACGACTTCCGGTCAAAACCCGACCTGATCATCTTCGACTGCGACGGCGTACTCGTCGACAGCGAGCTTTTGAGCTGCCAGTGTCTGTCCGAGGTGCTGGCCGAATTCGGCATTGCGCTCACCCAGACGCAGGCGCTCGAGCTTTTTCTCGGGCGCAGCACCAAGGCGATCGAGCAGCATTATCGTGATCTCGGGCAGATCGTGCCGGATGGCTTTCTGCCGCGCCTGAAGTCGCATGTGCTGGCGACGTTCGCGGGCTCACTCCGGCCGATCCCCGGCGTTGCCGCCATCATGTCCGACCTGCGAATGCCGTTTTGCGTGGCGTCGTCGAGCGACATCGACCGCGTCTCGCTCTCTCTCGACGTCACGAACTTGCGGGCGCATTTCGGCGAGCGGATCTATACCGCGCAAATGGTCAGGAATGGCAAGCCGGCGCCCGATCTCTTTCTCCTTGCGGCCGAGAAGATGGGCGCGCAACCTGCGCGTACCCTGGTGATCGAGGACAGCGTCAGCGGCGTGCAGGCGGGCAAGGCGGCCGGCATGACGGTCTGGGGATTTGTCGGCGGCAACCATTATCGCGGTCGCGACGGCCGGGCTATATTGTCCGAGGCGGGGGCCGACCGGGTCTTTGCGCGCATGAGCGATTTCTGGGAGGCGTGAGGCCCGCATGGCCGCCGAGAACGACAAATCCCGACTTGACGACGCCGCGCGCGCCGGCTGGCTGTATTTCATCGCCGGTCACACCCAGGACGAGATCGCAAAGATGCTCCAGGTCTCGCGGGCGTCGGCGCAGCGGCTGGTCTCGTTGTGCCTAGCCGAGCGTCTCATCACCTTCCGGCTCGAACACCCCATCGCCGCCTGCATGGAGCTTGCGGCGCGCTTGAAGGAGCGTTTCGATCTCGCTCACTGCGAGGTGGTGCCGGCCGATCCGGCGGCGCCGCAGGCTACTTCCGGCATCGCCGAACGCTGCGCCAATCTGCTCGATGCGACGCTGCGTTCGGAGACGCCGGTGATCGTCGCGCTCGGCACCGGCCGTGCAGTGCGCGCCGCAGTCGAGCGCGTCACGCCGATCGACCGGCCCAATCACCAGATCGTCTCACTGGTCGGCAACATCTCCGCCGATGGTTCGGCGAGCTTCTATGACACCGTCGGCCGGCTCGCCGACCGCACCGGTGCGCGGCACTATCCGATGCCGCTGCCGTTCCTGATGTCGTCCGAGGACGAGCGCAACAAGATGGTCCGCATCGAGCCGATCGCCAAGGTGAAGGCGGTCGCGGCCAAGGCGGACTTGCGTCTCGTCGGCATCGGCCAGATGGACCAGAAGGCGCAGGTGCATGTCGACGGTTTCGTCACCCGTGACGAATTGTTCGAGATGATGCGGCTGGGTGCCATCGGCGAGATCACCGGCTGGGCCTATGATTCCAAGGGCCGCCTGCTCAAGGCCGGCACCAACAAGCGCCTCACCAGCATCCCGCCCGAAGTGCCGGCGAAGACCACGACGATTGCCGCCGCGGTCGGTGTGGCCAAGGTGCCGGCCATCGCGGCGGCATTGAATGGGCGGCTAATCAGCGGCCTGATCACCGACGAGACGACCGCGCAGGCGATTTTGGAGCGGTAGGGCGAACTGGCGCGGCTGCGGGACTCGGCTCCCTCTCCCGCTTGCGGGAGAGGGGTGGGGAGAGGGTCTTTCCGCTGGGAAGACTCCCCAAGAGGTGAAAGCCCTCACCCGTATCGCATCTTCGATGCGATCCGACCTCTCCCGCAAGCGGGAGAGGTGGACAAGCCGCGCCAACCTCTTCCATTCGCTCGCAACCCCTTCCGCACCGCAGCACTCATAAGTTGCGCAAACGGCTCTGCGCCTGCTTGACAATCCTCCTTCCTTGCGTTGAACATACGCCCAACGCGTGGGCATATGCTCAAAACGCGAGTTTGAGGGAGGTCACCGTGAAACATGTCTTGGGCGCCGTCTGTGGCGCGTCTGTTCTGTTGCTGGCCGTCCCCGCGATGGCCGAAACGACCCTGACGATCGCCACCGTCAACAATGGCGACATGATCCGCATGCAGGGGCTGACGGCTGAATTCACCAAGAAGTACCCCGATATCACCGTCAAATGGGTGACGTTGGAGGAGAACGTGCTGCGCCAGCGCGTCACCACCGACATCGCCACCAAGGGCGGTCAGTTCGACGTTCTCACCATCGGCACCTATGAGGTGCCGATCTGGGCCAAGAAGGGCTGGCTGGTGCCGCTCGCCAATCTCGGCGGCGATTACGACGTCGCCGACCTCCTGCCCAAGATCAAGGATGCGGTTTCCGTCGACGGCAAGCTCTATGCCGCGCCGTTCTACGGCGAAAGCTCGATGGTGATGTATCGCACCGATCTGTTCGAGAAGGCCGGCCTGAAGATGCCGGAAAAGCCGGCCTGGGATTTCGTGATCGACGCCGCCAAGAAGCTCACCGACAAGAGCGCCGGCACCTACGGCATCTGCCTGCGCGGCAAGGCCGGCTGGGGCGAGAACATGGCGTTCCTCTCGGCCATGGCCAATTCCTACGGTGCGCGCTGGTTCGATGAGAAGTGGGAACCGCAGTTCAACACGCCGGAATGGAAGACGACGCTCACGACCTATGTCAATCTGATGAAGGAAGCCGGCCCTCCCGGCGCGAGTTCCAACGGCTTCAACGAGAACCTGGCGCTGTTCAACGCCGGCAAATGCGCGATGTGGATCGACGCCACGGTGGCGGCGTCCTTCGTCACCAATCCGAAGGATTCCAAGGTCGCCGACAAGGTCGGTTTCGCGCTCGCGCCCAACACCGGGCTCGGCAAGAACGCCAACTGGCTGTGGGCCTGGAATCTTGCGATCCCCGCCGGCTCCAAGAAGATGGAAGCCGCCGAGAAGTTCATCGCCTGGGCGACGAGCAAGGACTACACCAAGCTCGTGGCATCGAAGGAGGGCTGGGCCAACGTGCCGCCGGGCACGCGCACCTCGCTTTACAAGAACGATGAATATCTGAAGGTCGCACCCTTCGCAAAACTGACGCTGGCCTCGATCGATGCGGCCGATCCGAACAAGCCGACGGTGAAGCCGGTGCCTTATGTCGGCGTGCAATACGCTGCGATCCCCGAATTCCAGGGCATCGGCACCCAGGTTGGCCAGCAATTCTCCGCCGCGCTTGCGGGTTCGATGACCGTCGATGCCGCGCTCAGCGCGGCGCAATCGGCAACCGAGCGCGAGATGAAGCGCGCCGGCTACATCAAGTGAACCCGAGCTCTTCCTCCTGAGCTCAGACTAGCGGCCATCCAGCGTCATGGATGGCCGCCTTCTTCCCGCCAGCGGAGAAGCGTTGATGGCAACCCGGCAGACGCAGACCCTTGCGCGCTCGCTCCTGACGCCGGCCGTCGGGCTGCTGTTCATCTGGATGATCGTCCCGCTGGCGCTGACGATCTATTTCTCGACGCTGCATTACAGCCTGCTCGATCCCGGCTCGGAATCATTCATCGGGCTGGAGAACTTCCGCTACTTCCTCACCGATCCCGCCTTCCTGGCCTCGCTCCAGAACACGCTGGTGCTGGTCGGCTCGGTACTGGCGCTGACGATCCTGCTCGGGATTCCGCTGGCACTGCTGATGGACCAGCCGGTGATCGGACGCAATTTCGTCCGGCTGATGGTGATCGCGCCGTTCTTCGTGATGCCGACGGTGAGCGCGCTGGTCTGGAAGAATTTGCTGATGCATCCGGTGTCCGGCCTGTTCGCCTGGCTCGCCTCGCTGTTCCATCTGACGCCGATCGACTGGTTCAACGACGTTCCGCTGTTTGCCGTCATCCTGATCGTGACGTGGCAATGGCTGCCCTTCGCGACGCTGATCCTGCTGACCGCGCTGCAATCGCTCGACGAGGAGCAGAAGGAAGCCGCCGAGATGGACGGCGCCAGCGCCGTCTCGACCTTCATCTACATCACGCTGCCGCACTTGGCGCGGCCCATCACCGTGGTGATCCTGATCGAGACGATCTTCCTGCTCACGGTCTTTGCGGAAATTTATGTCACCACGGGGGGTGGCCCGGGACTGTCGACCACCAACATCGCCTTCCTGATCTATTCGCAGGCGCTGATCCAGTTCGACGTTGGCAGCGCCTCCGCAGGCGGCCTCGTTGCTGTCGTGATCGCCAACGTCGTCGCCTTCTTCCTCGTCCGCATCGTCGGCCGCAATCTGGAGGCTTGAAGCATGGCACGGATGGCGACGACGCGGCGGGTGGTGATATCGACGGCGGTGGCCTGGCTGTTCGGCTTCCTGATCTTCTTCCCGATCCTCTGGATGGTGCTGGCGAGCTTCAAGACCGAGCTAGAGGCCTTCGCCATCCCGCCATCCTTCCTGTTCTTCCACTGGACCACCGAAAACTATGCGACCGTGCAGGAGCGCAGCGACTATTTCCACCACGCCATGAACTCGGTCATCATCGCAGGCGGCTCGACGCTGATTGCGCTTCTGATCGCGATCCCCGCGGCCTGGTCGATGGCGTTCTCGCCGACCAAGCGCACCAAGGACATCCTGCTCTGGATGCTCTCAACCAAGATGATGCCGCCGGTCGGCGTGCTGGTGCCGATCTACCTGATCTTCAAGTCCTTCGGCCTGCTCGATTCCCGCATCGGCCTCGTCTTCATCCTGTGCCTCGGAAACCTGCCGATCGTGATCTGGATGCTGTTCACCTATTTCAAGGAGATCCCGCGCGACATCCTTGAAGCCGCCCGCATGGACGGCGCCACCATCGGCCGCGAGCTCGTCTATGTCTTGACGCCGATGGCGATCCCGGGCCTGGCCTCGACCATGCTGCTCAA
This sequence comes from Bradyrhizobium sp. SBR1B, assembly GCF_014198205.1. Taxonomy (NCBI): domain Bacteria; kingdom Pseudomonadati; phylum Pseudomonadota; class Alphaproteobacteria; order Hyphomicrobiales; family Nitrobacteraceae; genus Bradyrhizobium; species Bradyrhizobium sp. SBR1B. The sequence continues at coordinate 152,639 of NZ_JACIHC010000006.1, read as the reverse complement.
TTTGATCCTGGCCTGGAACGAGGCGTTCTGGACGCTCAATCTGTCGACGTCGAACGCGGCGCCGCTCACCACGTTCATCGCCTCCTATTCGAGCCCGGAAGGGCTGTTCTGGGCAAAGCTGTCGGCGGCCTCGACGCTGGCGATCGCGCCCATTCTCGTCCTCGGTTGGTTCAGCCAGAAGCAGCTCGTGCGCGGGCTCACCTTCGGCGCGGTGAAGTAGAGGGGCTGCCGGATCATGGGTCAGATCACACTTCAGGGCGTGCAGAAATCCTTCGGCCCGGTGCACATCATCAAGGGCGCCGACCTCGACATCGCCGACGGCTCCTTCGTGGTGTTCGTGGGCCCCTCCGGCTGCGGCAAGACCACGCTCTTGCGGCTTATCGCAGGGCTCGAAGACGTCTCTGGCGGCAAGATCCTGATCGACGGCAAGAACGTCGTCGATACGCCGCCGGCCAAGCGCGGTCTCTCGATGGTGTTCCAGTCCTACGCCCTCTATCCGCATATGAGCGTGCGCGGCAATATCGGCTTCGGCCTGAAGATGGCGGGCCTCGCCAAGGACGAGATCAACCGCAAGGTCGAGGCGGCCGCCGCGACGCTGAACCTCACGCCCTATCTCGACCGCAAGCCGCGCGAGCTTTCCGGCGGCCAGCGCCAGCGCGTCGCGATCGGCCGCGCCATCGTGCGCGAGCCCAAGGCCTTCCTGTTCGACGAGCCGCTCTCCAACCTCGATGCGGCGCTGCGCGTGCAGATGCGCATCGAGGTGACGCGGCTGCAGAAGCAGCTCGGCACCACCGCGATCTACGTGACACACGACCAGGTCGAAGCCATGACCATGGCCGACAAGATCGTCGTGCTCAACGGCGGCAAGATCGAGCAATATGGCTCGCCGCTGGAGCTCTACGAGCGGCCGGCCAATCTCTTCGTTGCCGGCTTCATAGGTTCGCCCAAGATGAATTTCGTCACCGGCGAGCTCGCCCTGCAACGTGGTGCGGCCACCATCGGCGTCCGGCCGGAGCACCTCAAGATTGACCGCGATGGCACCGGAGGCTGGCAGGGGACCATCGCGGTGGCCGAGCATCTTGGCAGCGACACCTTCCTTTACGTCGATGCCGGTCCGCTCGGCATGCTGACTGCACGTTACATCGGCGAGCTGAGCCTGCATGCCGGCGACCGCGTGTCGCTGGTGCCGGACCCCGCGCGCATCCATCGCTTCGACGACGGCGGTAACGCGCTTCGGAACTAACAAGAAACGGGAAGACCACCATGTACCTGGAAAAATTCAAGCTGAACGGCAAGACCGCGTTCATCACTGGCGGCGGGCAGGGCATCGGCCTTGGCTGCGCGGAAGCGCTGGCCGAAGCCGGCGCCAGGGTCATCATCGGCGACCGCGACAGCAAGGTCGCCGACAGCGCCAAGGCCAGCCTGAAGGCGAAGGGCTTTGACGTGGAGACCGCGATCATGGACGTGACCGACACCAAGCGCGTGGCGGAGGTCGCGAACGACCTCGTCGCCCGCCACGGCAAGGTCGACATCCTCGTCAACAATGCCGGCATCGCCCGCAGCGAAACCCCGGCGGAGACCGTTACCGACGAGCACTGGCTCAACGTCATCGACGTCAATCTCAACGGCACCTTCTGGTGCTGCCGCGAATTCGGCAAGCACATGCTCAAGGCCGGGAGCGGCGCCATCGTCAATGTCGGCTCGATGTCCGGCTTCATCGTCAACAAGCCGCAGGAGCAGTGCTTCTACAATGCCTCCAAGGCGGGGGTGCATCATTTGACCAAATCGCTGGCCGCCGAATGGGGCGCGCGCGGCATCCGCGTCAATGCGGTGGCGCCGACCTATATCGAGACCCCGCTCAACGCCTTCGTGAAGAGCAACGCCAAGATGTATGACGCCTGGATCGGTGGAACCCCGATGGCACGGATGGGGCAGGTCGAGGAGATCGCCTCGGTCGTGTTGTTCCTGAGCTCCGAAGCGGCGAGCCTGATGACCGGCAGCATCGTGCTGGTGGATGGCGGCTATACTTGCTGGTAGGTTCACCGTCAAAGCTGACGGAAAGCGACCGGGAGCGACAATGCCGCGAGCGTATATCGGCGTCGACGTGGGGACCACCAGCACGCGGGCCGGAGTGTTTGACGAGGCCGGCACGCTTTTGGCCTCCGCCCGGCATCCGATCCGGATCTGGCACGAGGCCGGCGATATCGTCGAGCAATCGTCCCAGGACATCTGGGAGGCCTGCGCGACGTCGGTGCGGGGTGCAATGGCGGAAGCCGCCATCGCGCCCGACAGTGTCGGTGGCATCGGTTTCGACGCGACGTGTTCGCTGGTTGTCCTCGGCCGGCAGGGCGAGCCGCTCACCGTCAGTGCATCCGGCGACAAGCAACGCAATGTCATCGTCTGGATGGATCATCGCGCCATCGCCGAGGCGCGGCTGATCAACGAGACTGAGGACGCCGTGCTGCGCTATGTCGGCGGCTCGATCTCGCCCGAGATGGAGATGCCGAAGTTATTATGGCTGAAGCGGCATCTGCGCGCGAGCTTCGACGCCGCCGGTCACTTCTTCGACCTCGCGGATTATCTGACCTGGCGCGCGACGGGATCGCTCCAGCGCTCGACCTGCACCGTCACCTGCAAATGGAACTATCTCGCCCATGACGGCGGCGGCTGGAGCGCGCAATTCTTCAAGCGCATTGGCCTGTCCGACTTCGTCAACGAGAAATACGCCCGCATCGGCACCGAGATCGTCGCCCCCGGCACGCGGCTCGGCGCGGGGCTCACCGCCACGGCCGCTGCCGAGCTCGGCTTGTCGCCGGGCATACCGGTCGGCGCGTCGCTGATCGATGCGCATGCCGGCGGCATCGGTGCGATCGGCGGCCGCGACGGATCGGGCGGGGCGAGCGATGTCAGTGACCGGCTTGCCTACATCATGGGAACGTCGGCCTGCATCATGGCGACGACGACAGAGCCGTGCTTCGTGCCCGGCGTGTGGGGACCTTATTACTCCGGCATGGTTCCTGATTTCTGGCTTAACGAGGGCGGCCAGTCGGCCGCGGGCGCGGCAATCGACCATCTCCTCAAATCGCATCCCGGCCATACCGAGGCGAGCGCGGCGGCGCGCAGCGAGGGTCTCGACCTCATCGACTTCCTCGAGCGCCGTATCATCGCGCGCGCAGGCAGCGCCAGCCGTGCCGCGCTGCTCGCCCGTGACATCCATGTTCTGCCCGAATTTATCGGCAACCGCTCGCCGTACGCCGACCCCGATACGCGCGCGGTGATCGCGGGCCTCGATCTCGACACCGACATCGCCGCGATGGAGCGGCTGTTCGTCGCCGGCCTGTGCGGACTCGCTTATGGGCTCGCCGAGGTGATCGAGGCATTTGCCGCGCATGGCGTTCGCTCCAGTATCATGATCATGGGGGGCGGTGCGAGCCGCAGCCCGTTGGTGCGGCAGATCATGGCGGATACGACGGACCTCACCGTCGCGCTGCCGCAGACCAGGGAGCCGGTGCTCCTGGGGGCTGCGATGCTGGGGGCGGTGGCCGGCGGCGCCTATGCCTCGATCGGCGAGACCATGGCAAAAATGTCGGCGCTGGGACGGAAGAGCGAGCCGACTGCGCCCGACATGGCCGCGTTTCACGCCCGCAAGCGCGAGGTCTATAAGCTCCTGCGCGACGTCGATCGCGGCAGCCGCGCGGCGATGGCCGACATCGCGAGAGGTTGAAGGACATGCTGATTGCCTGCGGCGATGCGCTGATCGATTTCGTGCCGACGGGAAATGCGCAAGGACGCGAGGCGGTGATGCCGGCGGTCGGCGGCTCCTGTCTCAACGTCGCCATCGGCATGGCCCGGCTGGGCGCACCCACTGGATTCGTCGGCGGCATCTCGACCGATTTGTTCGGGCGGATGATTGCAGATCATGCGGCGGCCTCCAACGTCGACCTCAATCTCGCCACCCGCAGTGATCACCAGACCACGCTCGCTTTCGTCCGCATCGTCGCGGGCGAGTCGCATTACGCCTTCTACGACGCCGGAACCGCGACTCGGAACTGGACCTACCGGCGCGGGACGATTCCGTTCGCGCATGTTGACGCCGTTCATGTCGGCTCGACCACACTCGTCAACGACCAGGGCGCGGCGGAGACCAGCGCCCTGATCGCGGACGCGCGGGCGTCATCGACAATCTCCTTCGATCCGAACTGCCGGCCCAATCTGGTCAAGGACAAGCCGGCTTATCTGGCGCGCATGGCCGAGTTCGCTGGCCGCGCCGATCTCATCAAAATGTCCGACGTCGACTTCGCCTATCTCTTCGGCGACGAGCCGTATCCGCAACGCGCGAGCATGCTGCTCGGGCAGGGCACGGGCCTCGTCGTCATCACCCGCGGCAACAACGGCGCGATCGCATGGCACGCGGGGGCAGGGCAGATCGAGGTCGCCGCGCCCAAGGTCGAAGTCGCCGACACGATCGGCGCGGGCGACAGTTTTCAGGCGGCGCTGCTCTTTGCCCTGCACAAGCAGGGGAGGCTCGCCCGGCAAGCATTGAAGGACATCAGCGCCGTCGAGCTCCGCCTGGCCCTGTCCTTTGCCGCCAATTGCGCCGGCCTGACCTGCACCCGTCCGGGCGCCGATCCGCCCTGGAGCCATGAGATCAATTGGAGCTGTAGCGCCGCCTCACATCCGCGCAACGGCCTTCTCGGCGCATTTTATGAACCTTGAGATCAGCGGGCTCTGGGAATCCCTCCGCCAGCACACCGCGATGTCGATGGAATCGGCGGCATCGCGCAGCGGCCTGAACACGATGCCGCGTGGCGCGCCGAGCTGGGCGCAGGCCGGCACGATCGCAAGACCTTCGCCGGCGAGAACCAGGCTCATCGCCGAATGCACCGTCTCCACACGACTCGCGATCGGCATCACGATCTGATGTCGTCGCAGCAGGGCTGCGACCGCGGAGGAGGCGGGATCTTGCTCCGGAGGCGGCAACGCGATCAGCGGACGGCCCTGCAACCGCGCCATCGGCACGGCGCCGAGACGCGCGAGCGGCGAGCGGATCGGCACTGCCAGCATGAATGGCTGCGCACCGATCCGAGCCACCTGGATCTCAGGATGGTTGATGGCCGGCATGCACAGCGCAACCGTGACGCTGCGGTCAAGCAGCCTGGCCTCGCGCGTCGATGCGCTGAGCTCGGCAAAGTCGAGATCGACGCCGGGAATGGACCGCCGCAGCTCCGGGATGAGCCGCGGCAGCATCGCATTCGCCAGTACGAACATGTAGCCGACCGAGAGCCGCCCGCGCTTGCCGGCGGCGACCGCGCGCGCAGCTTCGGCGCCGTCGACGGCCAGCGCCAGAGCTTCGCTCGCACGCGCCAGCAGCGCCTGGCCTGCCTCGGTCAGGTCCATGCCGCGGGTGCCTCGGCGGAACAGCGGCGCACCGATCTCGGCCTCGAGCTTGCGGATCTGGACGGACAGCGGAGGCTGAGCCATCCGCAGCCGCTCGGCGGCCTTGCCGACGCTGCGTGTCTCGGCGACGGCGACGAAATAGCGGAGGCGGCGAAGATCCATTGGCATACCGAAAACGTATGGGTTGGCCATCAAAATCGTATTGGACGGCGAGTTAACAAAACTGCCATTCTCGCTGTCAATGCTTTGGGCCAACGGCGGCCCGCCTCGGAGCGTGATGTGACGACGATGAACGGCGATCCCTGTCTCCTGTCCGCAACCGAGCTGCGCGGCCTCATCGCCGAAAAGCGGATTTCGCCCGTCGAGATCGTCAGTGCCGTGCTCGCGCGCGCCGAGGCGCTCCAGTCCGAGTTGAACTGCTTCATCACGCTCTCCGGCGACGAGGCGATGGCGCAGGCGCGCGTCGCCGAGCGCAAAATGATGGCCGGCGAGCCGCTCGGTCTGCTCCACGGCATCCCCGTCACCGTCAAGGACATCGTCAACACCAAGGGCGTCAAGACCACCTTCGGCGCCGTTCCCTACAAGGACAATGTGCCGAACGAGGATGCCGTCGCGGTGGCGCGGCTGCGCGCCGAAGGCGCGATCCTGATCGGCAAGACCACGACGCCGGAATTCGGCAGCAAGTGCCTGACCGATTCACCTTTGTTCGGCCGCACCCGCAATGCGTGGGATCGGTGCCGGTCTTCCGGCGGCTCCAGCGGCGGCGCGGCCGTCGCCGTCGCCAGCGGCATCGCGCCGCTCGCGATCGCGACCGACGGCGGCGGCTCGACGCGAATTCCCGCCGCCTGCAACGGCGTGGTGGGCTTAAAGCAGAGCAACGGAGTCATCCCCCATAGTCAGGCGCTCGATGCGTTCGGCAACCAGACCTACGTCACGCCGACCACCCGCACCGTCGCCGACACCGCGCTGATGATGCAGGCGATGGCAGGCGAGGATGCTTGCGACCCCTGGTCGATCGGCGTCCGGGTGCCCGATTTCATCGGCACGGCCGCGCCGCGCGGCGATCTGCGCGGGCAGCGGATCCTGTACTGCCTGACGCCGCCCGGCCGTCCGGTGTCCGCCGAGGTCGCAGCCAGCTTCAAGGCGAGCCTCGACCGGCTGGCGGGGCTCGGCGCCGAGCTCGAGGAATTTTCCGGTGACGGTTTCGACATCGAGCCGATCTGGCGCGCCATCAACCACACGGTCTGGCGCACGCGCTTTGCAAAACTCGCAGCCGACCACAAGGACGAGCTGAGCGAGGCCTTCCTCAAGCAGCTCGCGCTCGCGACCGAGGTCAGCGGCGTCGACTATCAGGAGGCGATGTTCGCGCGTACCGCGCTGTTCCGCCGCGTGCAATCGCTGCTTGCGCGCGCACACTTCCTGGCGATGCCGACGCTCACGCGCACCGCGCTGCCGATCAAGCAGGATTTGTTCGGCTCCATCGAGATCGACGGAGCGCATTTCGACAGTGTCCGGCCGCACTGGTTCCCCTGGACCATGCCATTCAACATGACCGGCCATCCCGCCGTCAGCCTGCCCTCTGGCTTTGGCCGAGACGGCCTGCCGATCGGGCTTCAGCTCGTCGGTCGCTTCCGCGCCGATGCGGAATTGCTGCGCGTCAGCGCGCTGTTCGAGGCTTCAAGCGACCTTCTGTCCCGCTGGCCGGCTTGAGGAGATGGGCATGCAGCAAAAGGCTTGCCTCAACCGCCCGGACATGTTGATCGTGCCGCAGCTGAGCCCCGAAGCCGAGCGCGCATGAGCGTATTTCTCCTCCGACGTCTGTTGACCTTGCTGGCGACCCTGGTCGGCGCATCCCTGATCATTTTCCTGGTGCTGGACGCGCTTCCCGGCAACGCCGCGCAGATGCTGATGGGCGCAGATGCCTCGCCGGATGCGGTCCGCGCGCTCACCGTCAAGCTTGGGCTCGACCAGCCGCTGGCGGTTCGCTATTTGCAATGGATCAAGGGCCTCCTCGTCGGCGATCTCGGCAACTCCTATGTCTACGGCACGCCGGTCGCCAGCCTGATCGCTGAGCGGCTGGTGCTGACCATTCCGCTCGCGATCATGGCCATGACGATCACGGTGACGCTGGCACTCTCGGCCGGCATCTATACCGCCGCCAATCACAACAAGCTCGGCGACGTCGGCGTGATGTCGCTGACGCAGGTTGGCATCGCGCTGCCGAATTTCTGGTTTGCGATCCTCTTGGTGCTCCTGTTCGCGGTGCGGCTGCAATGGCTCTCGGCGGGGGGATTTTCCGGCTGGGAGGATGGCATCTGGCTCGGCGTCAAGTCGCTGCTGCTGCCGGCGATCTCGCTCGCGGTGGTGCAGGCTGCGATCCTTGCGCGCGTCACGCGCTCGGCCATGCTGGAAGTGCTGCGCGAGGATTTTGTTCGAACGGCGCGCGCGAAGGGGCTCGGCAAGCGCGAGGTGCTGTGGAGCCACGTGCTGCGCAATGCCATGATCCCCGTCATGACGGTGATGGGGCTGCAATTCGCCAATCTGCTCGCCGGCACCATCGTGATCGAGAACGTGTTCTATCTGCCGGGCCTCGGCCGCCTGATCTTCCAGTCGATCGCCAACCGCGACCTGATCGTGGTGCGCAATTGCGTGATGCTGCTGGCGACCATGGTCGTCATCGTCAATTTCGTGGTCGACGTGCTCTATGCCTTCATCGATCCCCGCATCAAGGTCCACGACCTGTGAGCGCGCCCCTAACCACTCCGGTTGACGCGCCGGTCGCGGCGCGCCGCGTACCGGCCAAGACCTTCTGGGGCCGCGCGCTGCGCCATCGCAGCTTCGTGCTCGGCGGTTCGCTAAGCCTTCTGGTGCTCGCCTCGGCGCTGCTTTCGCTGGTGTGGACGCCATGGTCTCCTTACGAGATCGACATCGCCTCGAAGCTGCGGCCGCCATCGGCGGCGCACTGGCTCGGCACCGATTCCTTCGGCCGCGACATCGTCTCGCTGCTGCTCGCCGGCGCCCGCGCCACCATCATGGTCGGCGTCATCGCCGTCAGCATCGGTCTCAGCTTCGGGGTCACGCTCGGCCTGATCGCCTCGGCCCGGCGCGGCTGGACCGAAGAGATCATCATGCGCTTCTCCGACTTCACCTTCGCCTTTCCGGCGGTGCTGTCCGCGATCATGCTCGCCGCGGTGGTGGGGCCGGGGATGGTGACCTCGATCGTCGCGATCGGCATCTTCCAGATCCCGACGCTGACCCGGCTGACGCGCGGCTCCGCCAACGCGATCTGGGCGCGCGAATTCGTGCTGGCCGCGCGCGCCGCAGGCAAGGGCGCCTTCCGCATCACCATCGAGCATGTACTGCCGAATATTCTGTCGATCCTGATCGTGCAGGTCACCATCCAGTTCGCGCTCGCCATCCTGGCTGAAGCCGCTTTGTCCTATCTCGGTCTCGGCACGCAGCCGCCACAGCCGTCCTGGGGACGGATGCTGAACGATGCGCAGACGCTGCTGTTCCAGTCGCCGATGCTCGCGGTCTATCCGGGCGCTGCGATCGCGATCGCGGTGCTGGGCCTCAATCTTCTCGGTGACGGATTGCGCGACCTGCTCGATCCCCGACTGGCACGGGAGCGATGACGATGGGCGAGCGCTCCACCATGCCGCTGATCGAGGTCGACAATCTCGGTGTCCGCCTCAACACCAGCCGCGGGCCGGCACAGGCCGTGCGCGGCGTCAGCTTCTCCCTGAAGCGCGGCGAGACGCTCGGGCTGGTCGGCGAGTCCGGCTGCGGCAAGTCGGTCACCGCGATGTCGCTGATGGGCCTGCTGCCTGATAGCGCACGCGTCACCGGCAGCATCAAGCTCGACGGCAACGAGCTCGCGGGCTTATCGGATGCCGATTACTGCCGCCTGCGCGGCAACCGCATCAGCATGATCTTCCAGGAGCCGATGACCGCGCTCAATCCAATGCATACGATCGGGCATCAGGTCGCCGAGCCGCTGCGACGTCACAAGAAGCATTCGGCGGCGCAGGCGCGCAAAGAAGCCATCGCCTTGCTCGATCGCGTCGGACTGCCCGATCCGGCGCGGCGGGTCGACGCCTATCCGCACCAGTTTTCCGGCGGCCAGCGCCAACGCATCACCATCGCGATGGCGCTCGCCTGCGAGCCTGATCTCTTGATCGCGGACGAGCCGACCACCGCGCTCGACGTCACCATCCAGGGCCAGATCCTCGACCTCATCGCTGATCTCGTCGAGGAGCGCGGCATGTCGATGATCCTGATCTCGCACGATCTCGGCGTCATCGCCGAGAACGTGCAGCGCATGATGGTGATGTATGGCGGCACCGTCGTCGAGAGCGGGCCGACCGACGAGGTGTTCCGCCGCATGGGGCATCCCTATACGCAGGGCCTGTTCCGCGCCCGGCCGAAGCTCGGCGCGCGCAAGGGGACGCGGCTGAAGACGATTTCGGGCACCGTACCGGAGCTTGCGGATCTGGCGGCGGGGTGCACGTTCTCCGACCGATGTCCGCTCGTGATCGATCAATGCCGCGCCGCGCTTCCGCCGATGGTCGACGTCGGACCCCGGCACGTCGTGCGTTGCATCAGGACGGATGTCTCCATGGCTGAAAACGTCGGAGCGCTGTCCGCATGATCGCTGCGCCCCTTCTCGACGTGAAGGATCTCGAGCAGCGCTACGCCCTGCCGCGGGAGAGCCTGTTTCGCCCGCCGGGCCAGGTGCGCGCGCTCAATGGCGTCAGCGTGCAGGTTGCACCCGGCAAGAGCCTCGGCGTCGTCGGCGAGTCCGGCTCGGGCAAGTCGACCTTCGCGCGGCTGGTGATGGCGCTGGAGCGGCCGACCTCGGGGCAGGTCGCGCTACTCGGCCGCGATCTCAACCGTATCCCGCCCGATGAGCTGCGCCGCGCGCGGCGCGATTTTCAGATGGTGTTCCAGGATCCTTACGGCTCGCTCGATCCGCGCCAGACCATAGCCCGCATCGTCGCCGAGCCGCTCACTGTGCTGGAAGAGGCCGACCGCACCACTTTTCGTGCGCGCGTCGCCGCAGTGCTGCGCCAGGTCGGCTTGCGCGATGCCGACATGGAGAAATATCCGCACGAATTCTCCGGCGGCCAGCGCCAGCGCATCGCCATTGCGCGCGCGCTGATCACCCAGCCGAAGCTGATTGTCGCCGACGAGCCGGTCTCCGCGCTCGACGTCTCCGTGCAGGCGCAGGTGCTGAACCTGATGCAGGATCTGCAGGAGCAGTTCGGGCTGAGCTACATCCTGATCAGCCATGACCTCGCTGTCGTCGACTATCTCTGCGACGAGGTCGCGGTGATGTATCTCGGCCGGATCGTCGAGCAGGGCCGGCCCGACGACCTGTTCGAGCATTGCGCCCATCCCTATACGCGGGCGCTGCTGGAGGCGGTGCCGCGGGCCCGCGCCGGCGGCGGTCGGCGGCGGCGCGGTGGCCAGGCGATCGCCTCGCAATCGACGGCGGCGGCCGGATGCCCCTATGTCGCGCGCTGTCCGCTCGCCGACCAGCATTGCCGCGAGGCCCTGCCTGCGTTACGCAAGGTGGGCGAGGGGCACCTTGCCGCCTGCCACAAGGCCGAGGCCGTGATGGCGTTGCCGCAGGCGGCCATGGAAGGTTAGTGTCCGGAGCAGGATTGGCGTAGGCTCACGAAGACAGCAGGCCGGGGAGTTACGAGATGTTCAGGAAACTATCCATCGTCGCATTTGCCGCCGCGCTGGTCGCGGCGCCTCTGCCGGTGCTGGCGCAGAGCAAGAAGGACAGCGTCGTCATGGCCATGGCGCTGGAGCCGCCGGGGCTCGATCCGACCAACGCCGCCGCCGCCGCGATCGCCGAGGTCACGCTCTACAACATCTACGAGACCCTGACCAAGATCAACGAGGACGGCTCCGTTTCGCCCTTGCTGGCGGAGAGCTGGACCGCTTCGCCGGACCTGAAGACCTATACGTTCAAGCTGCGCAAGGGCGTCAAATTCCATAACGGCGAGGCATTCGATTCCGCCGCGGTGAAGTTCTCGTTCGAGCGCAACGCCGCGCCGACCAGCACCAACAAGGACAAGAGCCTGTACCAGGCCTTCGAGAAGGTCGAGGCGCCCGATGCCGACACGGTCGTGATCACGGTGAAATATTCCGAGCCGAACCTGCCGTTCTTGCTCGGCCAGGCGGGCGGCTCGATCGTCGAGCCGAAGAGCGCGCCGACCAACGTGACGCAGCCGGTCGGCACCGGGCCCTATCAGCTCGGCGCCTGGGCCAAAGGCTCCTCGATCACGCTGAATAAGTGGGCCGATTATCGCAACGCCTCGGCGATCAAGCTTTCGAAGGTGACGATCCGCTTCATCTCCGATCCGGCCGCGCAGGTGGCGGCGCTGCTGTCGGGCGACGTCGATGCGTTCCCGCGCGTCGCCGCGGCGCGCGCCCTGGCCCAGTTCAAAGCCGATCCGCGTTTCACGGTGCTGGTCGGCGGCTCCAGGGCCAAGACCATCGTCGCGATCAACCATCGCAAGAAGCCGCTGGACGACGTCCGCGTCCGCCGCGCCATCCTCGCCGCGATCGACCGCAAGGCCATGATCGACGGCGCCGTCGACGGCTTCGGCACGCCGATCGGTAGCTTCTATGTGCCGGGGGCGCTCGGCTATGTCGACACCACCGGCATCAATCCCTACGACCCCGAGAAGGCCAAGAAGCTGCTCAGTGAAGCCGGCGTCACCACGCCGCTCGAATTGTCGCTCAAGCTGCCGCCGCCGTCCTATGCGCGGCAGGGCGGCGAGATCGCCGCAGCCCAGCTCGCCAAGGTCGGCATCGTCGCCAAGATAGAGAACGTCGAATGGGCGCAATGGCTGTCGCAGGTGTTCGCCGGCAACGGTCCGCACAATTTCGACCTCACCATCGTCAGCCATGTCGAACCGTTCGATCTCGTGAAGATCACCGAGCCGGATTACTACCTCGGCTACAACAACGAGAAGTTCAACGCACTCTACAAGCAGATCGTGTCGACGCCGGAGGAGGCCGCCCGCGCAAAACTGCTCGGCGACGCCCAGCGCATGCTGGCCACCGACGCCGTCTCCGCCTACCTCTATCAGCCGCAGCTGATCACCATTACAGCCAAGAAGCTGAAGGGCGTCTGGAAGGACGTCCCGCAATACGAGAACGATTTCTCGACATGGTCCTGGGAGTAGGGCGCTCCATCAAGTCGAGCGTATCGCGTCAATCTTGGCCTCTCCCCATCGGGGAGAGGCCATTCGTTTGACGCGTCCAAACAAAAAACTAAAAAACAACCCCATGCACAGTAGGCGGGCATAGTCATTTCAATGGCTTGCACGTTGCGTCGCAATGGCTTGTGCGTTGCGTCGTTCAATGGTCGATACGCCGGAACATTGACCCGTCGGGCAAAACACCGGCAATATTCCATCATCGCGGTCTCGTGGTTCGGGCCGCTGTCGGGCAAGGCACGCCGTGAAGATGCCGATGCCGCCTGGTGGAGTCGCAAGCAGATTCGCCGGCGTTCGCTCGGCTGCTTTTGCCGGCAGGTCATCAAACCTTCACGGATGCGCAATCTGAGGTGACGATCCGCACGCCGCCGCCGCGGTTCCATGCGCGCGATCAAACTCTCTCCCGAATTCCTGCAAATCTCTGCCATCTACCAAAGGTAGATTCGCTCCCGGTGAAGCGTGGTCAACAACGCGTCTTGCAAAAAAGAAAGCTCTGCAGGCGTCAGGTCCGCTTCCGACAATGAAAATGGGAGTTACGCCATGCAGCATCTGCCGAACGACACCTACGACGTCACGCTTGACCAATTTGGCCAAATCGCGACCGTGTATGGAGACCCCGGCTTTCCGGCATCCACCGACGTCGTGGGCGGCAACGACACCGTGACGGCCAGTGTCGCCGCGCTCAATGCAAAACTCACGATCTTCGGTGACGACCACACGATGCTCCTTGGTCATTCCCAGGGCGGAAACGACACGTTGATCGCCGACATCGACGGCGGCTGGGACACCGCCCTCGTGGTCGGCGATACCCAATCGATGATCGATGATTCCAAGGGCGGCAACGACACCATCGTCGCGGATGCCGGCCGCACCATCTACACGACGATCTCGGCGTTCGGGGATGTCGCCGGCGACATGTCGGGCAATGCGCAGGGCGGCCATGACGACATCACCGGCTCAATCGCGTGGCGCGGCGGCGCCAACCTGTTCGCCGGCGATGCCGGCGGTTCAATGATGGACACTTCGCACGGCGGCAACGACACACTCGATGTCGCCGTGCTCACGACGGACGGCGGGGCGACTGTCAGCGGAGACGCCATCGGTTCCCTGAGGGGGCTCGCGCAGGGCGGCAACGACAACCTGACCGTCACCTTGAACGGTGGCAGCCCCATCTCGAGCGGAGCCTTGTTCGGGGATTCGGCTGAAACCCTGATGGACTTCGCCCAAGGCGGCGACGATGTGCTCACCGTCAAGCTCGACGGCCAGTATGCGGAAGCCGGCGCGCAGATGTACGGCGATGCGCCGACCATGGTGGGCAATTCCCATGGCGGCAACGACGTCCTCAATGGCGGCGCGGGCCGCGATTTCATGTATGGCGACGCGCGAATCTACGAACCGGCGACACCAGGCTCGATCACCGGCGGCGTCGACACGCTGAACGGCGGGGCTGGCGACGACCGGATGTGGGGCGGGGGAAACAGCGACTTGTTCGTCTTCAACACCGGCTCGGGCAACGACACGATCGTCGACTTCGGTCAGGGCAACAAGGCCGTCGGCAGCACCGCGGTGGAACAGGATCTGATCGACGTGCAGGACTACGGCTTTGCAGACTGGACGGCGCTGTCGAAACTGATCAGCGACAACTCCGCCGGCGATGCCGTGATCCATCTTTCCGCCAATGATTCAATCACGCTGGACGGGGTTCACACGGCGAACCTGCATCCAACCGACTTCATCATCTGAAGGCGCAGAGCAAGAGCGGCGGTGTCGCCCCGCGACGCGGAGCGCCATCGCGGCTGCGCAATGACGAGTTTCGCCGCACGGCGCAGCGAACCCGTCGCCATCAAACTCTGTCCCGAATTCCAGCAAACCTCCGCCATCGACCAGAACTAAATTCGTCTCCGTGAAGCGTGGTCACAGCACGTCGCGCAAAAATTCCAGCGACGTGAGCCCCGCTTCCGACAATGAAATGGGAGTTACGCCATGCAATATCTGCCGAACGACACCATCGACGTCCTGCTCGACCAGTTTGGTCAGATCGAAACCCTCTACGGCGATCCGAATTTTCCGACCACCACGGATGCCTGGGGCGGCAACGACACCGTGACGGTCACCGTCACCCAGCCGGAAGTTGACGTCACGATCTTCGGCGAGGACGACACGACGTTGCATGGCCACTCCCGCGGCGGCAACGACACCCTGACCGTTACCGGGAGCTACGGCTGGAATGCCTTCCTCGTGGTCGGCGACGCCCGGGCAATGACCGACGACGCCAGGGGCGGCAACGACACGATCAGTGTCGGGGCCGATTCGCTTTACACCGACGTGCATGTTTTCGGTGATGTCGCCGGCGACATGTCGGGCAATTCGCACGGCGGCAGTGACACCATCACGAGCGCGGTGGGCTGGCGAAGCTACGACCATGTGTACGCCGGCGATGCCGGCGGTTCCATGAGCGGCACGGCGCAGGGCGGCAATGACACGCTCGACATCACTGTGAACACCATGCAGGGCTTTGCGACAGCTAGCGGCGATTCCATCGGCTCCATCGGCGGCGATGCGCATGGTGGCAACGACAACATCACCTTCACCTTCGGCACCGACGTCGTCTGGACCGCTGGATTCGGCTACGGAGATTCGGCGACCTCGCTGACCGACAATGCCCAAGGGGGAGATGATATTCTCACAATCGAGTTCGATGGCGTCGACAGCCTCCATTATACGAACCCGGAGCTCTTCGGCGATGCGCGGACCATGTCCGGCAATGCCCAAGGCGGTAACGATATTCTCACCGGCGGAGCAACCAACGATCACCTCTATGGTGATGCCGCGAACTATGCCCCCGCGACGCCGGGCTCGATCACCGGCGGCAGGGATATTCTCAACGGCGGCACCGGCGATGACCAGCTTTCCGGCGGCGGAAACAGCGACACCTTCGTCTTCAACACCGGCTCCGGCAATGACCTGATCACCGATTTCGATCAGGGCAACAAGGCGGTCGGCAGCACGGTGACCGAGCACGACCTGATCAATGTGCACGATTACGGGTTTGCGGACTGGACGGCGCTGTCGAGCCTGATCAGCGACAATGCCGCCGGCGACGCCGTGATTCATCTATCGGCGAGCGACAGCATCACGCTCGACGGCGTCCACGCGGCGAGCCTGCACCAGACCGACTTCCTCATCTGAGCGAGTTGCTCTGGAAGCAACGATCTCGCCCCGCCTGCGGCGGGGCGAGACTCGGGTTGCATCTTGGCCGCCTAGCAGCGCTACCACTTCGGCGCTTGGACGACCGCTTCTGACCCGAAGCGGGCTTGCTGTGCCAGGCCGAAGCTGATTATTCAGTCTTATCAGCTGAACCCTTGCGCAGCGCCTCTAAGGCTATACGGGCGTGGTGGGCTGCTTTCTGGTTGCCCACCGTTTCGATCTTTTCCAGTGCCCAGGTCAAATACTGCATAGCAGCCTGGACGTCAGCAGTTTGGTCGGTCATATGACCGTTTCTATCGAATTATGATCGGTTCGTCCCGCGCTTGCTGCGCATAAGCGAATTGCATCAGCGATGGCGGCTGTGGCCAAAAGTGAACAGTCTCGCGGTGACGGAAGGAGCATTATCGGCTGTTGCTCCCCGAGTTCATCGCACCATTGCGGTTCAGATGGGCGGAAGAGCTGATCAAGTTGGCGAACAGCGGAAGCGGCTGCTGCAAAAGCTGCAACTCAGGTCCCAGTCTCAGATTGTAGACGCCGCCACGGGTGGGCATCTTGGCCATCTTACAAACTCACGATGGCCGCTGACGAAGCGGCGCTCTGGCCGAGGCATGAGTACGGCGGCTTCGAACCGCCGACCTAAACTTTGGCTGATCAAATACCGGTAAGTATACTGCCCCGGACAAATATACTGTCCGTAGCTGTCATAGTCGCAGCCGGAGTTGTAGTAACCGTAAGCACCGGCCGCAGCGGCTGCGCCAACCGCCGCAGCGCCATACCCCAACCTCGGCGCCGGCCAGGGTCTTGAGGGCATGGCGACGTCCGATGTCCTTGAGCGTTTCCATTTTCATACTGTCGGCCCCAATTTGGCACGAGGCAGCACTGTCACCATGCTGCGCCCGGAAACCGCCTCAACCGGGGCTCCCGGCAAGGCCATTCAGCTCATCGATCGCATCATCCGGCAAATCGAGTTCGGCCGCGGCGAGATTCTCGCGCAGATGCGCGACGGACGAAGTGCCGGGGATAAGCAGGATGTTAGGTGAGCGACGAAGGAGCCAAGCAAGCGCGACCTGCATGGGCGTTGCGCCGAGGCGAGCGGCGACATCGGTTAGAGTGGACGATTGCAGGGGGGTGAACCCGCCGAGCGGGAAGAACGGCACGTAGGCAGTGCCGTCCCGGGCAAGGTCGTCGATCAAGGAGTCGTCAGACCTGTGGGCCAGATTGTATTGGTTCTGAACGCAGACGATCTTGCAAATCTTGCGTCCTTCCGCGACCTGCGTCGCGGTCACGTTGCTCAGCCCAATATGCCTTATCAGGCCCTGACGTTGGAGATCGGCCAAGACGTTCAGCGGCGCTTCGATCGAGCCTTCGGCGGGGCCATGCCGGTCGATCATGACGCGGAAGTTGACGACATCGAGTGCGTCGACCCCGAGATTTTTCAGATTGTCGTGGACCGCCTGGGTGAGCTCTTCGCGCGAGAAGGCCGGATTCCATGAGGCGTCCGCGCCACGCCGAGCCCCGATTTTGGTGTCGATGACGAGATCCCTGGGGTAGGGGTGCAGCGCCTCACGGATCAACTGGTTTGTGACATGTGGGCCGTAGAAGTCGGCTGTGTCGATATGGTTCACGCCGGACGCGATGGCCGCTCGCAGCACAGCCAATGCGGCGGTGCGATCCCTGGGCGGACCGAACACGTGCGGGCCAGCAAGCTGCATGGCACCGTAGCCAAGCCGCTTCACGCGGCGGTCTCCGAGGTCAAAGCTGGCAGTTAGGCCGGTGTTGGGCATAGGTCATCTCCATAAGAACCAATGGTCGGTAGGTAGACGTTGCCCGCGCGCTCGATAACCGGGTACAATCCGAACGGGTTGTTCGGAGAAGCGAACAGTGAAAGTCGATCTGGGTGAACTGAACGCTTTTGTGACCGTCGCGCGGGCCGGAGGCTTTCGGGACGGAGCTCGGTCGAGCGGAGCCAGTGCGTCAGGACTCAGCGAGGCGGTAACCAGGCTGGAAGCGCAACTCGGCGTCAGATTGTTGAACCGGACGACGCGAACCGTGGTGCCCACTGAGGTAGGTCAACGTCTCCTCGAGCGGCTCGGGCCAGCATTCGCCGAGGTGGAAGCTGCCGTCGATGTTGTCAACGGCTCCCGCAACAGGCCAGCAGGTACGCTGCGTCTGAACGTACCGGTCAGTGCGGCACGCCTCGTGCTGCCCACCATCGCGCCGCCCTTTCTCGCCGCTTATCCTGACATCCGGCTTGAAGTGATTGCGGACAATAACTTTATCGACGTTCTGGCCGCTGGTTGTGACGCTGGCATCCGATACGACGAGCGTCTGGAACAGGACATGATGGCGATTCCAATCGGTCCTCGCGTTCAGCGCTTTGCAACCGCTGCCTCTCCAAACTACCTGGATCGCTACGGCCGGCCCAATCATCCTCGCGAGCTTGTCAACCACGCTTGCCTTGGCAGTCGTCTTTCGTCCGGCGCGATGGTGGCTCCGTGGGAGTTTGAACGGGAGGGCGAAATGGTTCGCGTTGAACCCAAAGGGCCGCTGCTGGTCAGCGTCGGGGCGGCGACAGATCTCGCCGTTGCCGCCGCCATCGCCGGTACCGGCATTGTCACCCTCTTCGAGGACTGGCTTCGTCCCCATCTCGCCAGTGGTCAGCTCGAGCCGGTCCTCGAACCCTGGTGGCAAAGCTTTTCGGGTCCCTTTCTCTACTATCCTGGCAGACGTCTCGTGCCGGCGCCGTTGCGCGCATTCATAGACTTCGTAAGGGGTGTACCATCGCACTCAGCGCTCGGCGCGACGCCCACCGCATAGGCAATGCGTTTGCTAGTAGCGAGACGCTCGCTTCTTGAGAGTTGAGAGACTGCTCGATTCCACTCCAGACGCCATGCGGACGCGACGTGAGACAGTCGAGCATCCCTTCGGCGCGATCAAGGCCGTATGGGTGCGACCCACGACGGGCGGTTCGAGTGAAGGCGGCGGCGCACCGTTTGGAAACGATGCGCCGCTAGTTAGGTCATGCTGCCCTGGCGTGGACGTTGCCTATCCAGTCGCGGGCGAGTGTCACGTCGGCTTGCGACAATTGATGGCCCGCCGGCAGGACCCTATGGGTCACGCTTGCGCCTGCTTGCGAAAGCAGGGCCGCAAGCTTGGCCGAATTGCCGGCCGGCACGATCGGATCAGCCTGCCCGGACAGCAGCAGGACCGGCTTGCCGGCAAGATCGGCCGTGGGCGGATCCGACAGCGGCACCATCGCGCGCAGCAGGATCGCGCCGGCCAGCACCTCCGGCTTTAGCAGCAACAGCGCGGCTGCGATGTTGGCGCCGTTGGAGAAGCCGACCGCGACCGGCGCGGCGATGCCGTAGCGCTGCCGAGCCGCGTTGACGAAGTCGCCGAGCTCGTTCGCGCGGCGGCGGACGTCGTCCTCGTCGAACACGCCTTCGGCGAGGCGGCGGAAGAAGCGCGGCATGCCGTGCTCGAGCACGCGGCCACGCGGCGAGAGCAGGGCTGACCCCGGCGAGATCATCTTGCCGAGCCCGAGCAGGTCGTTCTCGTCGCCGCCGGTGCCGTGCAGCAGCAGCAGCGGAGGGGAGCCCGCGCTGGCCGCGGGCTCGAAGCGATGGATGAATTCAGTCTCGGTCATGACACGGTCTCTTCCAGATTCGGCAGTACGCCCTCGATCTGCTTGCGCTGTGCTTCGAGGAAAGCAGGCAGCTTGAGGTCTTTCCCCAGCGTCGCGACAGGTTCGTCGACGGCGAAGCCGGGGATGTCGGTCGCAATCTCGAACAGCACGCCGCCGGGTTCGCGGAAGTAGATCGAGCGGAAGTAGTTGCGATCCCTCTGCTCGGTCGGATGCAGGCCGTGATTGCTCACGAGCCTTTGCGCCATCTTGCCCTGCTCGGCATCGTCAGCCGCGCGGAAGGCGATGTGATGCACCGAGCCGCCGCCCTGATGCCCGCGCAGGAAGCCCTTGGCCTCGTAGATGTCGACGACGCTGCCCTCGACATCGCCGGGCGCCTTGAAGCGGATCACCGAGCCTTCACGGCCGGTCTCCTTGAAGCCGAACACGTCGGTGAGGACGGCTGCCGTCTTCGCCGCGCTGTCGAGCAGCAAGGTCACGCCATGGAAACCGCGGATCGCGTGCTCGGCCGGCACGTCGCCATTGCTCCAGCCGGGCTCGTTCTCCGCACCCGGCACGCCGACCAGCGCGAGCGCCATGCCATCGGGATCGGTGAACGGCAGCACGGATTCGCCGAAGCGCTTTTCGAGCGCCTCATACGCGATGCCCTTCTCGGTGAAACGCTGGGTCCAGTAGCCGAGCGAGCGCTGCGGCACGCGGAAGGCAGTCTGATGGGTCTCGCCGACGCCGCGGCGCCCGGCCGGAACGCCCGCCCACGGAAAGAAGGTCAGGATGGTGCCGGGGCGGCCGGTCTCGTCGCCATAATAGAAGTGATAGGTGCCGGGATCATCGAAATTGACCGTCTTCTTGACGAAGCGCAGGCCGAGATCCCGCGTGTAGAAGCGGAAATTCCTGATGGGGTCGCCGGCAATCGCGGTGACATGGTGCAGTCCAGACATTGTCGTCCTCCAGAGTGTTCGGGGAGCGTCTTGCTCTGGCCGGAAATATCGTTCCGCTTTGGATTGGAGACAATCCATGCAAATATGACGGCTATGTCTATGATTTGGAAACAATCACCGGGGCCGGCCCTTGGATAAGGTCGCCAGCCTCCGGGCCTTCGTGAAAGTGGTCGAAAGCGGCAGTTTTGCCGAAGCGGGCCGGCAGTTGCGGCTGTCGCGTTCGGCGATCAGCAAATATGTCGCCGACTTAGAGGAGAGCCTCGGCGTGCAGCTCCTGAACCGGACCACGCGGCATGCCAGCCCGACCGAGAACGGCCAGCGCTATTTCGAGCGCGCACTCGTCATCCTCTCGGAGATCGAGGCCGCCGACCAGGCGGTGACGCAGGCCCAGTCGGCGCCGCGCGGCCTACTCCGCGTCAACGCGCCGATGTCGTTCGGCACGATGCGGCTCGGGCCGGTGCTGGCCGATTTCATGGCGCGCTATGGCGAGCTTCAGCTCCAGATCGTGCTCAGCGACGATCTGCTCGATCCCGTCCAGGACGGTTTTGACGTGACCTTGCGGATCGCGGAACTGGAATCTTCGAGCTTGATCGCGCGGAAAATCACGCCGGTGGCGCGCATGATCTGCGCTTCGCCGGATTATCTCGCACGTCACGGCACGCCAAAGCACCCGCAGGATCTGCGCGAGCACGCCTCGCTGACATACGGCTTCCTGCTCACCGGCAATCAGTGGAAGCTTACCGGCGCGGATGGCGATCACTGGATCCAGCCGGCCTG
Source organism: Bradyrhizobium sp. SBR1B (assembly GCF_014198205.1). Lineage (NCBI taxonomy): Bacteria > Pseudomonadati > Pseudomonadota > Alphaproteobacteria > Hyphomicrobiales > Nitrobacteraceae > Bradyrhizobium > Bradyrhizobium sp. SBR1B. The sequence goes on along the minus strand of NZ_JACIHC010000006.1, from coordinate 131,439 downwards.
GTCGCTCTGCGTCAACAATGCCGAGGTGCTGCGCGACGTCGCGATCAAGGGCAGGGGGCTGGCGCTGCTGCCGGAGTTCATCGCCGCTGACGCGTTGCGGACAGGCAAGCTGCGCGCCGTCCTGCAAGACTATTTCGCGCCGCCGCTCGCGCTCTATGCGGTCTATCCGCCGACGCGGCATTTGTCGGTGAAGGTGCGGCTGTTCATCGACTTTCTCGTCGAGCGGTTTGGGCGCGATGAAGAAGCCGGCGCGCAGGCGGGCTGAGGCTGGGTCGGGAAGCCATGACTCTGCCCGGCAACGGCTCGCAGCGATCTATCGCGATGAGTCAAGAAGGCGAGCTACACGGCGGACACTCAGGGCATTTGCCTTTGAAAGGGTGAGCGGCAAGGGTGCTCCTATTGTCAACGTTGCTGACAGTGATTCCTCGGAATTGCTCTCCCGCGAACGATTGGATGAAGTCCGGCGACCAGCAATGGCCATGATGATTGTGCCTTTGCTGAGAGTCGCGCAGTGGCTGGATACGATTATACCAGACCGGAAAGTTGAACTTTCTTCCCGTGCCTCGGACTCATATTTGCGTCCCGACTTCGCGCCTCAGGACAGAGAGAGTTCAGCCGCTGTCAGGGCGTTCCGAGGGCTCTCTTCCGTGCCCCCGCGAAGAGCCGGGCACGATGAGTAGCTCACACTTCTCGACTTGATTTCAACAAGCGCAGGAGGAAGCTATGCGGAAGTCTCTCGCCTTTTTCCTTTCTGGCGTGGCATTGGCCGTCGCGGCGTCAACAGCCGTGGCCGGTGAGCGGGTGCTCGAGTTCAAGCTGATCACGAAGCCGATCGACCTCAAGGTCATAGAGGCCGCAAACGTCGAAGGACAGACGGTTGTGTCTGGGAAATTCTTTGGGGTCGCTGTCTTCACCGATGGCCGTATCGGAGTGAAAGAGTTCGTCAATACTTCGGACTTGCTCAAAGGATCGGGCCCCTTCTTCGGCTACAGCACGTACACGTTCGAGGAAGGCTCGATTACCGCGCGCTACACCGGTTCGGCCAAGGACGGCAAATCAACGGGCGAATACACAATCTTGTCGGGCACAGGTGCCTATGCGAACGCCACGGGTACGGGAACGATCGAAAGCGCGCCGAACCCGTTCAAAGGCGTCAACCTGCTGAACATAAAGCTCGTCGTTAAAACGTCCGGTTCGTGACAGCGCAATGGTCACAGGCCGCAAAGGAAGTTGGGCGCGTTAGCCCGGCCGGCGGCAGATTGCCGGCCGGGCGACCTGCCGAAGAACCGACCGCGCCAAGCGCGCCGGCTGGCCCATTCTGCACAGCCCCCGAAGAATGTTATTGCTTGAGCGACGCTGAAAAGGCGACCAGCGCGATCATGTCGTCGACGCTGAGATTCTCGACAACCGGTTTCATGAGTTCGCTATTGGCGCCCTTCCGCGCGCCCGATTTGAAGTCATAGAGCTGCCGGAACATGTAGGTGGGCGAACGGGACGCAAGCCCCGGCGCGGTGGCAGTCCCGTTGAGGTCAGCACCGTGACAGGTCCCGCACTGGACGCGCGGATCGCTGTTCGTTGCCAGCGTCCGTCCTTTCTGAATGCTGCCTACCGGGACGTAGGCGATGAAACGAGCGCGCGAGTCCCGGCTGACAAAGTGTTCAACGTTTTCCGGTATCTCGATGATGCGCTGGCCGATGGGCTCTTTCTCGGCGCCGTCCAGCGGAGCCAGAAACAGGTCTCTCACCTGTGTTTTTGGCACCGCCTCGGCCTCAACGACGACAATATTCGATCTCGGCTTGATGGAGGCGAAGTAGGCTGCCGCCTCTGCGAGTTCTTGATCTGTCACCGCTTTGGACAACTTGATCATCAGGTCGGTGGCGACGCGAGGCGCGGAGTTCGTGCGCAGGCCCGTCTTGAACTCCGCCGTTTGCTGAATGATGTATTCCGCGGAGAGGCCAAATAGGCTGGCATTCTCAGGACCGCCCGGTCCGTCTGCCCGGTGGCAGACGCCGCACGCGAACACCTCTGGCTTTCTCCCCCTCACCACGATGTCTGGCATTGGTGGATGATCGTCCGGATGCCAGTCGGGCGCGGCGAACAGATCGCGCACTTGCGTGAGCGTAAAACCGGCGGCGCTGTCAGGAACGTGCCTGATCGTGCCATCGTCTGGCGTGCGTTGAAAATTGGGCGGGTTGACCGGGTAGGCCCATGCTGGCGGGCCCTCCTGGATTTGCGCACGCGCCCCCGACGCGGTGAGCAATGCCAACGAGAACACCCATAGAGCAGTTGGAAATCTCATGGCTCTCGACCTCCCAGCGCGTCGGTGAAGCCAAACTGTACTTCCCGAAGGCGAAGATCAGGAGCGGCTAACCGATCGCTTGTCGGGCGACGGGACGCCGCAGCTCCTCCGCCACATCGAAAACACCATTCAACGCCGGGGACTCGCAGACGTCAATGTGCGATTTCAGCCGTCTTGGTCTGCTCAGGGTCAAACGCGAAGAGCTCGACCTGAGCAATTCTAGCTGACCGACCGCTGCTCGGCGGGCCCGAGCAGATCGTCGAGCGCGCTCATCGAGGCTGCTCGCAGCGCAGCGAGCTCACGCGCGGCACTCTGGCACTCGGGTGGAGACATCGTGGCTGCCGCCAGCTCGATCTCGCGGCAGCGCTCGAACATGCTAACGAGGCCGAGCGCGCTCGCGGCGCTGCCGAGCTGATGGGCGGACCGCGCGAGCTTCTCGTGATCGCCAATGTCCGCGGCCTTGACGATATCGCCGATCAGTTGCTCGCTCGTCTGCTGGAGAAGCTGGTTGAGTTTCGCGATTTGGGTCGCGCCCAGGAGTTCTTTCTGGTCGTCGAGGAAATGCCGGTCGATCAACGCACCTGCAGCGAGTTGCGCCGCGGCCGGCTCCACCTCCGGGTCGTCCTCGATCGCCTCGCGCAGCGCGTTGATCAGGATCGGCTTGCTGACGAGTTGGACAATGCCTGCCTCGGCGAGCCGTTCGCGCGCGCTGGAGGACACGTCGGCGGTGACGGCGATGATGCGCGGCATTCTCGGCAGGCCGAGCTTGCCGATCCGCGATGCCGCCTCCACGCCGTCCATGTCGGGCATGTGCAGGTCCATCAGGATGACGTCGAACGCCTGATCGCGGGCAAGCTCTGTGGCCGAGGCGCCGTTTCTGGCGATCGTGGCATGATGACCGAGCCGGTTCAGCATGGCTTCGCCGACCTCGCAATTGACGGGGTCGTCGTCGACCAGCAGCACGCGAAGCCGCCGCGCTGGCGGCTGTACTGCACCTTGGGCGATGCCGCTGGCGGCCGGATCGAGCGGTACTTCGAGTGTGAACGTGCTGCCCGCGCCCGGCGTGCTCTCCACCGTCAGTTCGCCGCGCATCAAACGGCTGAGGCGCCGCGCGATTGCAAGTCCGAGGCCGGTGCCGCCGAACCGCCGCGCAATGCTGTCGTCCGCCTGGACGAAATCCTCAAAAATCCGCTCATGCATGTCGGGGGCGATGCCGATGCCGGTGTCGCGAACGGTCACGCGCAGCAGGACATGACCGTCACGGCGCTCGGCCGCTGCGTTGACGGCGACCGCGCCTGACGGCGTGAACTTGATGGCGTTGCCGATCAAATTGAGCAGGATGCGATTGAGCCTGACAGGATCGCCGTGCACCGAGGTCCTGACCGAGGCATCGCAGGCAAGGTCGAAGGTCAGTCCCTTGCCGAAGGCCTGGGGCCGCATCAGGTCGGCGGCCGTTTCGATCAGCTGGTCGAGGCGGAAATTACGCGGCTCCAGGGTTTCGGCGCTGGCCTCCAGGCGCGCATATTCCAGGATGGCATCGACCAGCGCGATCAGCGTCTCACCCGATGCGGCCGCAGTCGTGAGGTGGCGCCGCTGCGCCTCGCCCAGTTTGCCGTCGTCGAGCAGCTGCAGCACGCCCATGACGCCGTTCAGCGGCGTGCGCAGTTCGTGGCTGACGACGGCGAGGAAGCGCGATTTGGTCTCATTGGCCGCCACCGCCGCGCTACGCGCGCGTTCGGCGGCATCGTGCTCGGCAAGGGCCTGATCGCGCGCTTTCTCCAGCTCGGAGGTGCGCTCGATCACCTTGCGCTCCAGCGTCGCGTAGGAATCGCGCAGATGCGCGGCCATCCGGTTGAACTGGTCGCCGAGCGCTTCCAGCTCGTCACCGGTCTTGATCGCGAGCCGCAGGCCGAGATCGCCGCTCCCGATCCGCCGTGCGCCCTGCGTCAGGAGCTGGATCGGCCCCGTCATGCGCCGGCTGAGAAAGAGAGAGACCAGCACCGCACCGGCCAGCAGGACGACGAGGAGAAAGGTGGAACGGCCAATCGACGCGTAGATCGGCGCATAGGCTTCGCTGAGCGGCAGCTCGACGAACACCAGCAGGCCGAGCGAGGGGACCGTTGCATAGGTCGACAGCACGCGCTGACCGGACAGGTCCTCCTTGACCAGGCCGCCGGAGGGCGGCCCCACGCCGTCGAGCGCGGCGCGGACGTCGGCATAGCCGGAGAGATCGCTGCGCTGCAGGGCCCGCCACAAATCGGGATGCGCGATCAGGACTCCCGTGCGGTCCACCACGTAGGCCTTGCCGGTGTTGCCGACCCTGATCCCGGCGACGAGGTCCCAGATGAAACGCAGATTGACCTCGGCGACGATCACATTGGGATTGCGGCCAGTTCCGCGGGTGGCGAGCGTCATGAAGGGTTCGGTGTCGCCGAAGAAGTAGACCGGCCCGTAATAGGCTCGGCTTTCATTGGCACCGCGAAAGGCGGGCGAGGCGGAGAGGTCGGCTTTACTGCCGATCCTGTCCGCCACACGGCGGGACACGCGCATCTGTTCAAGCCCGTGCGAGTCGAGCTCGGCGATTTCCGCGATCGCCGGAGAGAGGCGCAGGAGACGGATGGCGTTCAGGCGCTCGTCTTCATTGGTCGACAGCTCCGGCGGCAGGCGCGAGAGCCATCTGATCTGGTTTTCGATCTGGCCGATGAATTGGCCGATCTGAATCGCAGCGGACGCCGCCTGCTCGCGCTGGGTCGCCGCCAGAAGCTGCTTCTGCTCGCGATAGGAGAACCAGACGTCGAAGCCGGTGTTGATGGCGAGCGCGGCAAAGGCGAGGGCGACGATCGAGTAGAGATATTTGCGGAACAGCCGGCCGGGAGGCGTTCGCAAATGTCCCTGGTCGACCGTTTCGTTCACTCGCGGATCTCGTCGGCGCGCGCGAGCAGCGTGAATGGTATGGTCAATCCCAGCGTGCGGGCGACCGTGCGGTTGATCAGCAGCTCGTATTTCCGCGGCGATTGCACCGGCAGGTCGCCGGCCTTGGTGCCGCGCAGGATGAGATCGACATAGTCGGCCGAGCGCACTTCCAGCGTCGGCCCGTAGCTCATCAATCCGCCGGCGTCCATGAAGTAATGGAATGGATAGACCGTGGGCACGCGATACTTGGCGGCCGCCCCAACGACCGCCTTCCGGTTGACGACCAGGAAGCTGTCGACCAGCGCAATCAACGCCGCCTTGGGCGGCTCGGAGAAGGGCTTGACGGCTTCGTCGATGTCCGTCGGCGTGTTGACGGGGGCGGGGATTGCGGACAGTCCGGACCCGGCCGCCTCTTGCTCGATCGAGTCGAGGAAGAAACGCCCGCCGCGAGGGGTGGTCGCCGGGTTGAACAGGATACCGACGCGCGCGAGGTCGGGCACGGCTTCACGGATCAGCTGCAGCCATTTGCCGCCCATCTCGGCGGTGCTGTTGGTGAAGCCGGTAACGTTGCCGCCGGGATGTGCAAGGCTTTCGACGAAGCCATTGCCGACGGGATCGTTGGCGGTCGCGAAGACGATCGGGATGGTCCTGGTGGCGGCAAGGACCGCCGCGGTTTCGACCGTCGACCCCGTCAGGATCACGTCCGGCTCCAGCTCCAGCAATTCCTGAATCGCGGCCTTCAGCCGGTCCGGTCCGCCGAAGGTCGAACGGAGCTCAAGGCGAAAGTTGACGCCTTCGACCCAGCCGCGCTGCCTCAAGCCGGCGACGAGGCCACCGAGGCGGGAGGTCGTGCTGTCGATCAGGCTCCGCCGGGTCAGTTCGTCGTCGAGCGGCAATGCGGTCAACGATGCGACGATCCGCACGCGATCCGACGTTGCGCCGAGCGCGACCCATCCCGCGGCAGTTGCGCCCGCAAGGCGAATGAACCCGCGGCGATCGACCGCGAGAGCGGAAGGCCGTTCGGTCATGAAACTCTTTGCATGATGCTTGCCCCGGAGCGGATGCTTAGCGCGAACGGCCGGCATCCACAATTGATGAAAAAATGCGCTTATGAATGCTCATTCGCAGCGTTTGGCAGCCCGATACCGTATTCCTACGCTGCCAAAGAGTCGCTGTTTCGAGCGCTGTCTCCTTCGTGACGCCCTGTAACGCCTTGTCGCGTTGCAACATTTTCCGTCTCGGTTGCGACGACGGTTCGCGGAAGGTGATTTCGCAGCTGCCGATTTTTGAAGCGTTGTTTCAGTTTTTTCGAAGGTTTCGATGCGCAAAATCTATCTCATTCCGGCCGTCGTCGGCCTGCTCACCTCCATTGCAGCCGGACCGCTCGCGGCCCAGGGCGCCGTACCGAAGCAGAAGGCTGCGCCGGCACCCAAGGCCGCCGCGGCCGGCGCTCCCGCTGCAGCCGGCACGTCCGTCGCCGCCGGGGCGAATTCAGCCGAGACACCGGCCGCGGACGACAAGATCAAGGCGATCGATGGTTTCCGCTCCGCCAAGTTCGGCATGAACGAGGCCGATGTGCGCGCGGCGATGACGAAGGATTTCAACGCCAAGCCCGACGCCATCAAGGCGCAGGACAACGCGTCCGAGCTGACGCACAGCATTCTGCTGTCCGTTCCGGAGTTGCTGCCGAACGGCGGCACCGCCGAGCTCTCCTACGTGTTCGGCTACAAGTCGAAGTCGCTGATCCAGGTCGGCGCGGTCTGGTCGAAGGGGACTGACGCGGCGATCACGCCGGAGAAGCTGTTCTCCAACGCCAACATCCTGCGCGCCCATTTCATGGGCGAAGGCTTCAAGCCAGACTCCATCGCCGTCAACATGCCCGTCGCCGGCGGCATCGTGATGTTCCGCGGCAGCGACGCCAAGGATCGCTCGGTCATCCTGCTGCTCCAGGGCACGTTCGAGAACAAGGAGAACAACCAGCGTGTGCTGACGCCGACCAGCCTGCTGCTGTTCTACGTGGCCGACGCCAAGAGCCCCGACATCTTCAAGCTGCCGCCCGGCCAGTTCTGATGTCGGGATCGCACGACATTCTCCCACCCGGTTGTGGATCGGCGCCAATGCCGATGACAAGGATCTGAAATGCGCGGACCATCTGCGGCGCGAGACAATGACGAACTGACGACGCTGCGCCGGCTGGCGCGGTTTCGTTCGATGTCGCTGCTCTGCGCGATGCAGATGGTCTTCCTGCCGGTGTTCAGCGTCCGCGTTCAGGCGCAGACGGCGAACGTCATCGTCCCCGATGGACGGACCGGGACCAGCCTTCAGACCTCCGGCAGCGTCACTAACGTCACGACGTCGACGGTCTCGGGCAACAACGCCTTCAACTCGTTCTCGCAGTTCAGCGTCGGGCAGGGCAATACGGTCAACCTGCAACTGCCGACCGGGACGCGAAACCTCGTCAACATCGTTCGCGACGCGCCGGTCTACGTCAACGGCACGCTGAACTCCTACATGAACGGTGCGATCGGCGGTAACGTCTATTTCGCCGACCCCAAGGGGTTCGTGGTCGACCGCAGCGGCGTGGTCAATGTCGGCAGCCTCAACGTCTCGACCCCGACGCGCGAGTTCACCGACAGCCTGATCGGTCCCGGCGGCGCGATCAACGGCACGGCGGTCGGCAATCTCATGGCGGGCTCGTTCCCGGTCTCGCCCGACGGCAACATCCGCATCTACGGCCGCGTCAATGCCCAGGACGGCGTGCGCCTGACCGGGCAGAACGTCTTCGTCGGCGGCGCGACCCAGCGCGACATTGCCAATCTCGACCACGCCGCAAAGTTCGCGGCATCCGTCAATTCCAAGGGCCTGCGCAGCGCCAGCTCGATCACCGTCAGCAACGGTTCGATCCATATCGGCGCCGTCAACAACGCTCGCGTCAACGGCCGCCTGACCGCGCACAGCAAGACCTCGACGCCGAGCAACATCACGGTGCAGGCCGGCAACAACATCGATATCGGCAAGAACGCCAGGCTGAACATCGCCAGCAAGACCGGCGATGCCGGCGAGATCCGCCTGAAGGCGGCCCAGAACCTGACTGTGGCGGGCGGGGCCAGGTTCAACGCCAGCGCGAAGACCGGCAATGCGGGCCTGGTCGATTTCAGCGCGAACGGAATCATCGACGTCGGTCAGGGCATCAAGGTCAAGCTCAGCGCGGAGAACGGCAAGGCCGGCACGCTGCTGATCGATCCGACCGACCTGGTCGTCGGCGATGCCGCCCAGGGCGACACCGGCGTGACGCTTTCGAACAGCTCCGTCGCGGCTGCGCTCGCCGGGCTCAGCGCCGGTGCCAACTACCTCATCCAAGCCGATCATTCGATCACACTCGCCGCACATGCGCTGATCGATGCCCGCCGCCTCGACGGCTCCGGCCATTCGACCGGCAATGCCAACAACGTCATCATCGACGCGCCGAACATCGATATCAAGAATGGTGCGCAGATCCTGGCGCAGTCGGTCAATTTCGGTGGGACCAGCTACACCGACGGCAACGTCACGCTGACGGCAACGGCGAGCGACATCAAGCTGTCCGGCCAAGCCACCGCCGCGACGTCGATCACGGTCGACGGCAAGATCACCGGCGGCATCATCTCGATCTCCGCGACCTCGACGGCGGTATCGAGTTTCCTGAACGGTTCGGTGGCCGGTGATTTCGCCCTTGTCGGCTCGACACTTGCCGCCTCGCTGCTCGGGCTCAACGGCGGCTATGTCGCGGCAAGCGCCACGGCGACCATTAACATCAACAGCCATGCCGACATCAACGGTCGCGGCGATGTCACCATTTCCGCGCATGCCACCGAGACGGCGTCGGATCCGGCGGTCGCCAGCACCTTGCTCGGCAGCCTCACGCCGGTCGCGGCCGGTGTGGTCGTCGGCAAGATCGACGGCAACGTCACGACCAATGTGGCCTCGGGCGCGACGATCAACGCCGGCGGCAACCTCGAGATCAAGGCGCTCAACGATGCGACCATTGCCGTCTCCGCCCTCGCGGCATCGACGAGCGCGCAGATCGTCCCGACGGTGGCCTATTCGAAGGGCTCGGTGACGACGACCGCCAACGTCGAGACGGGCGCGCATCTTGCGGCGGGTCTGGTGAATACGAGCGGCAGCACCCTGAAGGTGCGCGCGATCAACAACAACTCGTTCTCGACCAGCGCAACGTCGGTAGCGGCGCCCGGGACGGGCGCGAGCGGCGCCGTCGGCGGGGCGTTCGCCATTAGCGACATCACGACGTCTGCGACCGCGACGCTCGGCGCATCGCTCGGAACCGACGTCAACAACCGGATGAACGGCTCCGTTCTGGTCGAAGCGACGTCCGACACCACAAGCAATTCCACGATGGCTTCGTCCATCGCCGGTCTGCCCGCGCTGATTGCGGCGATCGAACGAGGACTGCGCTCCGTCACCTCGCCGACGTCGATCATCAGGGACCACATGGGATCGCTGGTGCCGCTAAGCTTCGATTTCAAGGTCGCAGGCGCGCTGTCGCTGGCCAACAGTGCCCAGAGCGCGACCGCTGCGATCGCGCAGAATCCGAGTGGCGGCGCGCCGAGCATCTATGCCAGCGGCAACGTCGCTGTCGCCAGCAACGTCATCGATCGCGGCGTTCGCAGCAATGCAACGTCCAGCGCGATCACGAAGGACCCGGTGTCGGGTGAGAGCACGGCGATCAGCGCGGCCGTCGCCTGGGGCAATTTCACGCATAATTCGAACGCCTATATCGGCGGCGGAACGCTGATCAACGCGGCGAATATCGCTGTCGATGCCACCACCGAGATGCCGATCACCAACTCCTGGCTGAAATGGGACGGCCTGGGCGCCGTGCTGAGCCACCTGAACGGCAATCTCGGTGTCGGCGGCAACATTCTAACCAGTTACGCCAACGCCACCGCGGATGCCGGCGATACCATCGGCATCGCCGGCTCGTTGAACCATTTCGTTGTGAACAACAACACGACGGCCTGGGTCGCGGGCGGTGCGAACCTGACCACGACCTGCGCGGCCGCGGCTTGCGGCAGCGGCACCGGCTGGTCGGTGGGCATGGATAATGGCGACGTCCACACCTACAACGCCAGCCTGCAGGTCGCAGCGACGACGACCATGGCGTCGATCGACGCGGCAGGCAATGTCGGTACGCTCGGCTTCCTGTCCGGCAACACGTCGGGCGGCTCCGCGGTCGGCGGCGCGCTCAATCTCGTTCAGTTCAACACCAGGACCATCGCCGGCATTTCGGACGGCGCAACGGTGCGAGCGGCGGACGATATCGCCGTCAACGCCATCACCGCTGATCAGTTCATTGCCGTCGCCCCGACGTCCGGCAAGGCTGCGGGCGCACTGGCGCTCAACGGCATCACCGCGCTCGGTTTCCTCAACAACACGACCCATGCGTCGATATCGAGCCAGGCAACCGTGTACGCTCCGACGGTCGGAATCCTGGCGCAGCAGGACCTATCGGTCATCACGCTGGCCGGCGCAATGAGCCGGAACACCAGCGGCGGTTCGGCAGTCGGGTTGGCGGTCGCCTATCTCGGTGCGAACACCGACACGTCGGCCTATATCGGCGACAATCATTCCGATATCCGGCCCGGTCCCTTCAGCGCCGATGATCCATTCGCCGGCAATGGCGGCGGCAGCGGGGTCGTCAACGTCGACAATCTCACGCTCAGCGCGACCACCTCCGGACGCATCACGACCGCCGCGGTCGCGGCTTCGATCTCCGAGCCGCAGGCCTCCAGTTTCTCGGACAAGGCGGGAGCCGCCGGTGCAGGTGCGACCGGCGGGGCCGCCGGCGCGGCGACGGCCGCGAGCAAGATCGGCTCGACCTCGGGATCGAGCACTGACGGCTTCAGTATCGATCTCGCCGGCAGTTCGGCGATCGACGACGTCGCGCTCGGCACCAGCGCCTATATCAGGAACACGACGGTCAACAAGTACACGACGGCGGGCACCGTCACGACCAACACGATCGTTCAGGCACTTAACGACACCATGCTCAATAGTGGTTCCGGTTCGGCGGCGCTCAATCTGGCCGGGGCATCCGCCCAGGGCGCCGCAATCGGCGGCGCGATCGCGGCGGCGATGTCGAACAACGCGACGCTCGCCTACATCTACGGCACCACCCTGAACAACCAGAGTTCGGTGACGGTGCAGGCGCTCAATGGCGGCTCGGAGACCGTCGTCGCCATCGGCGTGGCGGGATCGAAATCCAATGCGGCGTCGCTGTCGGCGTCCGTCGGCATCATCACGGACAGCGCCAACGCCTATATCGAGAGCTCGACGATCACGGGGCCGGCGAGCGGCGTCAACCGCGCGCTCGAGGTGGACGCCTATCAGACCACGAACATCGCGATCGGCGGCGGCTCGCTCTATATCTCGGGCGGCCAGGCCGGCGTCGGCATCGGGCTGACCTATGCGTCGATCGGCGATCCCACCGGCGGCAACGCGACCGACGCGCATATCCGCAGCACCTCGATCTCGAACTACGACTCGCTGCTGGTGCTGGCCGACAGCGCCAGCGTGATTGCGGCCGGCGCGGCTTCGGGCGGGGCGGGGTCCAACGGTCTTGCCGGCGCGGTCGTCGTCAGCGAGATCACGCCCACCACGACGGCCTATATCAACAGCGGCTCGACGGTGAGCATCAATGTCGGCCGCGTGACGGTGCTGGCGGACAGCGGCGCGGTGTCGGCGCTGGACACTGCGCTCGGCAATCTCGTCAAGAAGTCGAACAACAATCATCTCGCCACGGACACCTGCACGGTCGCCGGCGGCACGGGCGGGCAGAATTGCATCGACTTCAGCGCGGCTGCGCTCAACGACGGCACGGGCAACGGTCCAGGCGCGAGCATCGTTTCCGTTGCGGGCCTGATCCAGGCCGGCAAGAACAATGTCGGCGCCTCGATCGTCTACAACACGATCGCGACGACGCATTCGGCCTCTATCGCCAACGTCCTGATGACGGCCGGCAGTAACGGCACTGTCAGCGTGAGCGCGGTCGATTCCTCCAATATCCAGGCGGTCACGATTGGCTTCGGTCTTGCGACCGGACAGTTTGCGGGCGTCGGCGGCACGACGATCAGCTCGATCGCCAACACGGTCTCGGCGGCGATCGGAAACAATTTGTCCAGCATGACGCAGTCGAGCGTCACGGCCAAGAACATTTCCGTCAACGCGACCGACAATTCCAGCATCACCGGAACCGCCGCGATCGCCGGCGCCTCGACGCAAGGCAGCGCCGCGGGCCTCGCGCTGGTCTACAGCAGCATTGCCAACAATGTCAGCGCCGGCGTCACCGGCTCCAAGCTGACGGCCTCGGGCAGCGTTGCCGTCGGTGCGAACTCGAATGCCAGCATCTCGACGGTTGCCGTCGGCGTTGCCATGTCCTCGCAGGTCGGCCTCGCCGGTTCGGTCGCCACCAACCTGATGGGAACGAACGTCACCGCCAGCATCACCGCTGCCGGCACCAACGGTATCAACGGCGCCGACGTGACCGCCACCAACAATGTCGGCGTGATCGCCGGCAATAACGACAAGGCGGCCGTGTTCGCCGGCGCCTTGTCGATCAGCAAGGGCGCGGCCGGCGGCGCAGGTTCGCTGGTGACCAACCAGATCACGGGAACCACCGCGGCCTATATCAGCGGGGCGAACACCAAGGTCGATGCGCTCGGAACCAGTTCGTCCGATACGCTGTCGGTCAACAACGGCACGCTCGTCCACGCGTTCGATCTCGGCACCGCCCACGCGCCGACCGACACCACGCCCGACCTCTCCGAGAACCAGGACACCGTGCGCGGCCTTGCCGTGGTCGCGAGCTCGCACCAGGCGGTCGTGACTAACGTCGCCTCGCTTGCTGCGAGCTCCAGCATCGCCATCATGATCAATCCCATCACCAACGTGATGAGCGGAGCAACGAGGGCCTATATCGATAGCGCGGCCATTGACACGCGCCTGGCCTCGTCGACGCTGGCGCCGCAGATCGAGGTCGCCGCGTCCAGTTTCTCCTATTCCGGCGCGTTCGGTGCCGGCATCGCCTACGGCAGCAGCGGCGGCGGTGGCGCGACGATCATCTCGACGACGATGTCGCGCGAGACCTTGGCCTTCATCACCAATGCCACGGTCGGCGGCGTCCAGTCGTCGAGCGCGACCGTCGGCGCCGTCACCGTGAAGGCCAATGCCGAGCAGGATGCGTCCTCGATCGCGATCGGCTTCAACACCGGCTCGGTCGGGCTGAACGTCTTCCAGGCGACCACGGAAGCCTATGTCGACGGCGGCGCGCTGACGGCCGCGTCACTGACGGTGAACGCCACCAACAACACCGGCATCTTCTCCGCGAACGGCTCCGGTGCCTATGGCAGCCAGGCCGCGATCGGCGCGGCGTTCCTGGTCCAGGTCTCCTCGAACCGGACCGAGGCCTATGTCGGCGACGAGTTCCATTATCAGGGCAATGGCGCCGCGCACACGACCGCGCTCAATTTGAGCGGCGCGATCGACGTCGAGGCCAAGACCAAGAACCGTTTCGAGGCCTATGCGATCGGCGGCGCGCTCTCGACCGGCACGGCTGCGATCGCCGGCATGGCCAACATCGAGGTTGCCAACAACACCACCATCGCTGGCGTCTATGACACCACGCTGCAAGGGGTGACGGGCGGCACAGCCGGCGCGGTGACGATCAATGCGAACGAGGACGTGGCGATCAAGGAGATCGCGGGTGCGCTCGCGGTCGGCGCCAGCGGGGGAGGCGTCGGCGTCGGCGCAGCCGCAAACGTCATCGTGTTCAAGAGCCGGACCGTCGCCGAGAGCTGGAACAGCAATCTGAACTCGTCAGGCGCGATCAACGTCAATGCGCTCAGCACCAAGGAGGTGCTGTCCTACGCGGTCACCGCCGGCATCGGCGGCAGCGTCGGCATCGGCGCGACCGTCGGCGTCATCATCATCGGCACCAACACCGCCGACGCCGACACCCAGGGCCAACAGACCGGCCAACTTAATCAGGGCGGCAGCGGCACCATCGCGTCCGTGAACAGCGGCACCAGCACCACGCATGGCAGTGGCGCCGTCGCGAGCGGCACCGCCGGCAATCCGAACAGCGCCAATGTCAGCTCGACCTACGACGTCAGCAATGTGCTGAGCGGCGGCAGCGACGTCGTGGTCGCGCAGATTGCGGGCGGCAACATCAGGGGCTCGCAGGTCAATGTCGGGGCGACCAGCGCCAATGCGGCCAAGATGTATCTGCTGGGCGCGGGCTTTGCCAAGAACGTCGGCATTGGTGCCGGCATCGGCTACACCAGCGTCAACAGCGCCGTGCTCGCCAATCTCAGTGACTACGGACGCAACGGCTCCGGCGTGCTGGTCGCCGCGGATACGCCTTTGGCTGTCGTGGCGCCGTCAATCTCCGTCGCCGCGGTCGTCCAGGACGCCAACACCGGTCCCTATAGCGGCAAGACCATCGACACCGAGGCGATCGCCGGCGGGGCAGCTCTCTACTTCGGCGCCCAGGCCGCCGTGGCGGTCGGCAATGTCACCAACACCGTCACGGCGCTGCTCGGCGGCAATGTTAACGGCACCGGCGGGACCGGTGCTGCCGTCATGGCGCAGGATTCCACGACCCAGGTGGTCTTCACGGGCGGCGTCTCCGCCGGTGCCGCGGCCGTCGGCGCTTCGGTGGCGACGGCAAGCCGGCACAGCTCGGTCGCAGCGCGGGTTCTTGACGGCGCCACCATCAACACCTCGCAATTGCTGATTGGCGCAGCCGGCGCAGGCACCTTGAGCACAACGGCAACCGCCCTCGGTGGCGGCATTATCGCCGGTACAGGTGCGGATGCGGAGGCCACCGAGAACTCCTCGGTGCTGGCCGAGATCGGCGCCAGCGCCTCGATCACGACGTCCGCGACCGGGATCGGCACGCTGGTGGCAGCGGCGATCGCGCCCAACCTGTCGAGCGAGGCGATCGGCGTTTCGGTCGGCGGCGGTGCCGTCGGCATCGCCATCGCCCAGTCGACGGTCGGGGCCACGGTGACCGCCGATGTCGGCGACGCCGTCAGCTTCTCGGGCGGCGCGCTCGACGTGAGCGCAAAGGCGCTGGTTCCGACCAGCGGGACGACGACCTGGGCCAAGGCGCTGGCCGGCGGCGGCGGCTCGCTGATCGGCGCGCAGGGCAGCTACGCCAAGGCCTCGCAGAACGCGACCGTCAACGCCTATGGCGGAACGGGGATCAGGCTGCCCAACGCCAACGTGACCATCGAAGCTGAAAACGACAGTGCCCAATACGCCGAGGCAACCGGCCTTTCGAGCGGCTTCCTCGCGCTCGGCGCTACCGTCGCGCAGACCTCGTCCAGCGCGCACACTTATGCCTATCTGGGTGCGCCCGCGGACATGGACTTCCTCAGCCACGGCAATTACACGGGCGTCCTCTGGATCAAGGCCACCGGCACGGACACCAATGTCTCCAACGCGAAGGTCGGCGCGGGCGGCACCTATGCCGGCGCGGCGGCGGTCGCCACCACCGACGCGACCGCGGTGACCAATGCGCGGTTCGATGGCGGCTCGACCGACGACACGCTCTATTTCGGCGGCTTCCGCATCGACGCCAAGCACACCACGAATTACCTCGCGAGCGGCGACGCCTATCAGGCCTCCACGGCCGGCGTGTCTGCCGGCAAGACAAGGAATGACGTCGATTCCACCACCACGGCGGAAGTCGGGACGCATCTGATCATCAACTCGGCGGCCGGCGACATGGTCGTTATCGCCAACGACGTCGTCAATCAGGCGGGCGGCGGTGCGCGTTCAGGCTCGGGCGGCTCGTTCTCGGGGGCGGCCGCGCTCAGCGAGTCCTATGTGACGCAGAACGTCACCACTAATATCGGCGCCGGCACGGTGCTGAGCCTCAACGACGATCCCAGGACCTCGACGGCCGTGATCAACATCGAGGCCTACAACACACTGAACACCAACGACACCGCGAGTCTCGCCACAGCCAGCTTCTTCGCCGGCGGTGGTGCTGAATCCAACATGACGGCGAATGCCACGCTCGCGGTCAACATCAACGCCCGTGAGCTGTTCAGCGCCGGCAAGATCTATGTCGGCACGGCGGCCAAGATGGCGGCGGCGAACAACGCCAATGCCAGCCTCTATGGCGCGATCGCGGGCGTCGGCGCCAGCACCAACAGCTGGGTTCACGCCAACCAGTCCGTCAACGTCGGCGCCAACGCGAAGATCGTGGCCTGGCGCGACATCAACATCTATGCCGGCCTTGCCGGCGACGGCAGCGTCTTCAGCAGCGTGCAGGCGACGGCGACGACGGTCGTCTACAACAACACTGCCATTCCGATCTCGACCCTGTACCGCGGCACGGCCAATGCCGACGACACCACGAGCCTGACACTCGCGTCCACCTCGAGCATCCTCGGGGCGCGCGACATCTATCTCGGCGCCACGCAGGGGCAGGTCACGGCCGTCGGCAACGGCAGCAACTACAACCCGTACCTGGACATCTTCAGCGCCAAGAACAGCGACAACCACAGCCATACCAGCGGAACCGGCGATGTCGCGCTCAACGGCCTGGTGGTGGCGGGCATCAACAACGACGTGACGATCACGATCCAGCTCGGCGCGAGCACGCCGACGCTGAGCACGACGAGCCCTTACTCCGCGCTGACCCTCGAGTCGGTCGCCGACGTCAACCACTTCAGCCCGGTGATGAGCTGGAACCACCAGACGGTCCAGTACGCCATCGTCGGCAACTTCAATCCCTACCAGCTGGTGGTCAACCAGCTGGCGTCGCTGACCGGCCTGACCGAGGCGCAGGTCCGCTCCCAGCTTGCAGCGGCGACGCCGACGTCGCCCGCCAGCATGTCGCCGTCCGGCACCGATCCGACCGGCGACATCCAGCGCCAGATCGACACGCTGATCAAGCAGGCGCCGTTCACCTCCGACGCGCCCGGCAACGCCTTCGCGTTCGGCGACATCCTGGTGTCCGCCGGCAACGTCTCGATCCTGGCGCAGAAGCTGACCGGAAACAGCGGCTCGAACCCGGCCGCGCCCGCGGTCATCGCGCGTAGCTCGCCGTTGATCAAGATCGAGAACAAGGGGCTCGACTTCATGAGCCTCGGCAACCTCACGGTCACCGACGTGACCGGAGGCAACATCACCTATCGCCAGACCGACCATGTCGACCCGGATTCGCACTCCAACGTGACCTTCACCGCGATGCCGAGCGCCTCGCCGACCATCGACATCTCGGCCACCTACAACCGCCTCGATCCTGACAGCGGCCAGGGCATCGACCAGAACGGCAACGTGCTGACCCGCACGCCGGACATCTATTTCAATGGCGCGGTCAGCAACGCGAACGGTCTGCTCAAGATCATCAACAATCTCGGCAGCGTCGTCGCATCGCAGTCGCTCAGCGCCGCGACCGTGCAGATCGTCGTGCCCAAGGGCACCTTCACCTTCCTCGGCGGCGTCGGCAGCTTCTACGACAGCGGCAGCGCGGTCACCTCGCAATGGGCCAGCACCGAGAACAGGCCGGAAGACGCGCTGACGGCGGTGATGACGGCGGCGACCTATCTCGGCGCCTACGGTGACTACTATACCGCTCCACATATCGGCTCCGGAGCCGATCATCCATACTTCTATTACTGCTGCGCCGACGGCAGCCACGGCATTTATCAACCCGTCGGCAACGCCGATGCCAGCACGATCTTCACCGCGCGCATGCTGATGACGTATTACGACGGCACCTCGCTCTATTCGTCGATCTTCCTGCCGGTGGGCAGGGGTACGCCTGGGAACACCAGCACTCCCGATGCCGGCAGCGTGCCTGACGTCGCGACCCTCAAGATCATCGAGGGGCAGTCGCAGGACTCGACCAATGTCGTGCTCGCGCAGTGGAAGAAAACGACTTATGACGGCCGAAACGTTTACACCGATAGCGGTCCGTACAAGACGCCATTCAACTGTGCGTCAGCCTGCGACAGCTCGGGCTTCTTCCAGGTGATCAACATCCAGCCGGATGCGATCACGCCGAAGACCGCGAATTCGCCGGCCACCGCGACAGCCTCCCGGACCATCACCGGCCAGGCGGTCATCATCTCGGCGTCGGTGATCAACATCAACGGCACCATCCAGGCCGGCTCGAGCAGCAATTACTCGGTTAACATCGGCGCCGCGGCGTACGATGCCATCTATGGCAGCAACGGCCTCAAGAACCGCAACGACGGCGCGGACTTTGCCGCGGCCCAGGCCAATGCGCGGAACGGCGTCTACTACGACGTCTCCGGCTCCGTGACGGCGTCGGCCAGCGGCGACGCCAAGATCGGGGTCAGGTACAACGCTCTCACCGACCAGCTCATCCTGAACGGCGTGGCGCAGGGCGCCGGCGGCTACGTCTATCTGAACGGCAAGATCATCTCGACCTCGACCGACAGCACCCAGACCCAGGGAAACATCGAGATCAAGGGCGGCGCCGGCACGGTCACGGTCAACAACACCAGCGGGCTCCAGCTGGTCACCAATACCATCAATACCAGCGCCACCGCCCAAAGCGTGGTCGAGATCGTCGATCAGCTGAAAGGGAAAACGACGTGGTGGGTCTACGATCCCAAGGCGGCGAGCAACCAACAGGTCTCAAAGTACGAGGTCAATAGCGTCAACGCGGCCGCGATCGACCCGTCGATGCTTACAGCCAGGACCGGTACGGCAGGCATCCAATACGCGACGCAGGAGAACATGCTCTATCAATGGGTCGACACTGCGACCCTCGATCGTCCGACCACGAGCACGCAGTTCGACTACGGCTGGCAGTTCACGCCCAATCAGGCCACCGGGGCAAACTGGACCACCACGACCAGCCTGGTTTCGGGCGTGCAGAGCACCAACTACCAGAAGGTCACGACCGCCACCGGCAGCTATCACTGGGCGGGCGGCGTGAACCCGGACGGGAGCCCCGTTGGACTCAACACCCACTCCAACGCGTGCTGCGGCGCGGATGCCCAGTACAACTGGTACCAGGCGATCTATGATCACCTGACGCTCTCGCTGACCAACACGGTCAAGGCGTCGAACCCGATCAACATCAAGTTCACCGGTGGCAGCAGCAGCGACGTCGTGGTCAATTCGACCTCCGGCATCGTCATCAACGGGTCGATCAACAACCAGCAGGGAACGACGACGCTGGCCGCCACCGGCGTCAACTCGTCGATCACGGTCGGCGCCAATGCCAATAACCCGGTGATCTCGGGCACGAGCGTCTCGCTCCGGGGTGACGGCGGCATCGGCACGCTCGGCACCACCAAGGCTCCCGTCCAGGTGCAGCTCTATGGCGGCAGCCTGACCGCCAGCTCGATCGACCGCGACATCGCGATCTCGGCCGTCGGCGCGCTGTCGATCAACCAGGTGAAGGTGAATTCGGCGGGCGCCACGCCGCAGGGCAGCGTCTTCCTCTCGGCGACCGGCGACATCAACTCGGCCGCCGCCTACAACGTCGCGACACCCGTCGTGATCGGCAAGAACATCGAGATCAACTCCACCTCCGGTGCGATCGGCGCGACGAGCGCCGTCGTCAACAACGCCTCCACCCTGACCAACATCAATCCGCTGGTGATCCAGGCGACGGGGACGGTGCAGGCGGGCGGCGCCGTCGATGGCGGCGTGCTCGACAGTGCCTCGGCCACCGGTACCTACATCATCCAGTCCAAGGGTGATCTGCGGCTCGGCACGATCCAGTCGACCGGCGGCCCGGTCTTCCTGGAGGCCGCCGGCTCCGACGGCAACCAGGCCAGCATCCTGAACGGCCGGGCGGCGGTCGGTCTCACCCAGGCGCAGAGCCAGCATCTGCAGGACGTCTGGGCCAGCCTCGACCTGCTCAGCGGCAACGCCGCCACCAACGCCGTCAACAGCTATCAGTCGATGGTGACGTCAGCCTACAACGACTATTTCCAGCTCAAGAACATCGCCTTCCCGAACGGCAGCACCTACGCCCCGACCTCGGTGGGGCAGACGGTGCTGCGGGCGCAGGTGGCGGCCAAGCTCGGTATCGACCCCGCGAATGTCACGACGACGCAGATGAAGACCGAGGCCACGACGCGGTTCCTGCGGGATCAGTTCCTGCTCGGCAAGATCACCACCGACGAGCTCAAGACCTCGCTGACGAGCCTGCTCGGCACCGCACCTTCGGATCCGCTGGGCACGCTGTTCGGCAGCTCGTTGTCGACGACGTTGTTCACGAAGCTGTTCGACGGCGTCTCGACCGCCAACCAGCGCATGCCGACCAACACCGCGCTGCAGACCGCGCTGAACACGTACAATGCGAGCTACAGCTACACGCTGGCATCGACCGAGCGGGTCTATGGCATCATCACCGCGGGTGCGCAGTGGACGCAGAGCCAGCTGGCCTACACCGTCTCGTCGTCCTCGATCGGCGCGGCGCCGCCGCCGATCGACGAGAACGTCGTCGCCAATATCAGCGCCAACCAGATCATGCTCTACGCGCCGCGCGGCTCGGTCGGCAATTCGGCGGCGCCTCAGAGCTTCACCTTCACCAGTGTCGATGCCTCCTCGCTGACGACGGAGCAGCGGGCATTGCTGTCCTCGGCCGGTCCCGGCCAGCTCACCGTCGGCGCGGTGACGGACCCGACGACCCATGTTACGACCTATACGGTCAGCCTGTCGCAGCAGAACCTCGTCGTCGTCGACAACCCGATCGCGATCTCGGCCAAGGCGCTGACCAATGTCTATCTCGGCAGCAAGAACAGCCTCGCGCTCGGCGGCGTCACCGCCAATTACGGCCCGATCACGGCCGCCCAGGCCAACGGCATCCAGGTGACCGGCCGCGGCGACGTCAAGCTCGACGCCGTCAGCAACATCTCCGCCAATGTGGCCGGCGCCGTGATTTCAGGCGATATTGCCAACCTGACCCTGATTGCCGAGCGCGGCAATGTCGGCGCGCCCGGCGCGGCCGGAAGCAATCCCGCGACCAACGCGAACGCGCTTCAGATCGCGTTTGCCGACCCGGGCAACGACCAGCTCGACCAGGTCTCGTCGGCGCAGGGCATCTATGTGAAGCAGACCACCGGCGATCTCATCCTCGGCAACATCGCCGCCGGCAATGCGATCCAGCTCGCCGCGACCGGCAGCATCTACGCCGAAGCCGGCTTCACGGATCGCTCCGCAATCCACATCCTCGGCACCGACCTCGACCTGCGCGCCGGCGGCAGCATCGGCTTCAACGGCTCGACTTTCCAGCCGCTGCAGGTGAACATCTCCGGCGCGGTGACCGGCTCGGCGGTCGGCGATCTCAGCATCCTCGCGGTGACCGGCGATCTCG
Source organism: Bradyrhizobium sp. SBR1B (assembly GCF_014198205.1). Classification (NCBI taxonomy): domain Bacteria; kingdom Pseudomonadati; phylum Pseudomonadota; class Alphaproteobacteria; order Hyphomicrobiales; family Nitrobacteraceae; genus Bradyrhizobium; species Bradyrhizobium sp. SBR1B. Next base: position 109,852 of record NZ_JACIHC010000006.1, on the reverse strand, counting down.
CGGTCGGCACGAGCGGTCCCTATGGGGCGCTGACGGCCGGCGGCGCGTTGACGCTGAGCGCGGCGCGCGGTGCGCTCACCATCAATACTGCCATCACCAGCGGCGGCCTGATGCAGCTGCTCGCCAACCGCGGCATGACCTTCGCGGCCGGCACCAGTGCGGCGCCGGTGGTTGCGACCAGCAGCTTGGACGGCGTGACGCTGGTGGCTTCCACCCTGTCGATGGGCGCTTACTCCGCCATCAACGCGGCCGGGCTGATCTCGGTGACGACCACGGGCGATGCGACGATCGGCCAGCTGAATTCGTCGCTGTCCTATGCGGCCGCCTCGAACACCCCGTCGATCATCGTCACCGCTGGCGGCGTCGCCTCGCTCGGCGCGATCATCGACAATGCCGACGGCCAGACCAGGTTCATCGCCTCCGGCGCGGGCGCCGAACTCGCGCTGGGCGCCTCGAACGGCATCGGCAGCGCGACCGGCCGGTTCACCGTCAGTGCCGCGCGGCTGTCGGCGAGCGCGAGTGCCGGCGACATCTACGTCAAGGTTCTCACCGACACCGAGGTGAGCCTGCTATCCGCGCTGAAGGGCAGCGTGGACATCATCGGCACTGGCGGATTGACGCTCGACCAGGTGATGGCGGGCACGGCGACCGGCGCGAGCGGATCTTTCCGCGCTGTGGCGAACAATGGCAGCATCGTCATCGGCACCGCCGACAGCAGCGGCTCGCAGACGATCCACGCGACCCAGAACGTGACGTTCAAGTCGCTCGCGACCACCGGCAATAGCGGCGACGTCGGCAACATCAATGTTACCGCCGACAACGGCTTCATCCTGGCGCAGACGGTGACCTCGGGCGGTGTGACCACGCTGGGCTCGGTCTCGGCCCATGGCTCGGCGACGCTGCTGGCGGCGACGACGATCACCGGCAACACGCTCGCCGCCACGACTGGCTCGGGGCTGCTGACGGCCACAGGCCCGATCAACTGGAATACGCTCAACGTCGGCACGACGCTGGGCGCGACCGCGGGGCAGGGCAGCATCACGTTCCAGACCGCGCAGAGCGGGGGGACGCAGACCATTCTCGCCCGCGACAATGTCAGCTTCAACGCGTTGACGGCGACTGGCGTCAACAGCGATGCCGGCAACATCAACGTCACCGCCGACACCGGCTTCATCCTGGCGCAGACCGTGACCTCGGGCGGCGTGACCACGCTCGGCTCGGTCTCGGCCCACGGCTCGGCGAGCTTGCTCGCCGCCACGACCATCACCGGCAACACGCTCGCCGCCACGACCGGCTCGGGCCTGCTGACGGCTAATAGCGGCCCGATCAACTGGAACACGCTCAACGTCGGGACGACGCTGGGCGCGACGGCGAGCCAGGGCAGCATCACCTTCCAGACCGCGCAGAGTGGCGGCACGCAGACCATCCGCGCCCACGACAACGTCAGCTTCAACGCGTTGACGGCGACGGGCATCAACGGTGATGCCGGCAGCATCAACGTCACCGCGGACAACGGTTTCATCCTCGCGCAGACGGTGATGTCAGGCGGCGTGCCGACACTCGGCTCGGTCTCGGCCCACGGCTCGGCGAGGCTGATCGCGGCGGGTACCAACACCGGCCATAACCTCACGGCCTCGACCGGCAACGCAGTCCTCAGCGGCACGGTCGTTCATTGGGACAATCTCAACGCCGGCGGCACGCTCGACGTCACCGCGACGACCGGAGGGATCACCGTCGGCACCGCCATCAGCGGCGGCACGCAGACCCTGCATGCCGTGAACGACGTCGTCTTCAGCCAACTCACCACGACGGGGATCCCCGGTGATGCCGGCGATCTTAACATCAAGTCCGACACGGGCTCGCTCCGCGGCGGATCGATCTCCGCGCACGGCGACACGCATTTCGATGTGGTCGGACCGGTCTCGCTCGACCGGATCAGCGGCGACATCGTCAAGATGACCTCGTCGGGTGATTTGACGATCAACTGGGTCAGCGTCGTGCGGGAGCTCGACCTCGCGGCTGATACCATCAACGTCAAGGGCGAGCAGATTCGTTCGAACCCGGCGGTCCCGCTGATCCTGAACGTCACCGGCTATAACGGCGGCGTCGCGAAGTCCGCCAACATCTCGATCGATCCCGACCACATCATCGTCAACCAGTTCAGGGTGGTGGACGCGACCTTCTGGACCGATGCGCCGGCTGTCTCGATCCTGAACGGCTACGTGCCGGGCCAGCTCATGCTCACCACGGCGACCCAGCAGATACTCCTGAACAACCGTACGCCGGCGCCGTCCAATTGGCCGACGCTCCAGCTCTACCAGCCGGGCGGCGTGTTCACGATGAGCCAGACCGGCAACGCCAATATCAGCAACGCCTATGTGGTGTTCTACACCGGGGACGTCTCGGCGACCGTCACCAATTACGGCCCGACCCACACCTGCTGCAATGTCTTCACCGGCGCCAGCATGGCGCGCAACATCTCGGTCGACGGCGAGGGCAAAGAGAGCATCGAGACCTGGCTCGCGAAGAAGGATGGGGGGACGTTCTACCTGCTCGGTCTCTCCGGTCAGGCGCGGCTCGATGCGCTGCTGACGCCACGGCCGGTCGAGGCCGTCGGGTCCGGCCCCGCCGTCAACATCGAAGGGCTCAGCGACATGCGCAAGCTGCACCAGAAGGGGCAGCGTGCGGGACGTCCGGGCTGGAAGGATGCGGCGGTTGAATCGGCGAAGCCGGCCGTTGGCCGTCTCGCACAGGCATGGTAATTGGATTCGGGATGCGGATTCTGGGGGCATCGTTGGGGATCGGGCTTGCAGCTTGCTGCATCGCGTCTGCGCGCGCCCAGTCGATCAATCCCGGCGTGATCCAGAACGACGTCGACCGGCAGCGGCGGCAGCTCGAACAGCAGAGCGCGCCGCCCAAGCTCACCGGGCCGGCGGTGATCGGCGGCGAGCGGGAAAAGTCCCAGCTCCTGAAGCCGGGCGGGCCGAAATTTCGCCTGCGCAAGGTCACGTTCGACGAGTCCAAGTTCATCACGCCGGCGGAGCTGGATGAGATCGCGAAGAAATATGTCGGCAAGGACGTCGACATCGCCTCGCTGTTGCAGCTCGTTGCCGACATCAACGCGATCTATGCCGCGCGCGGCATCGTCACGGGCATCGCGACCCTGCCCGAGCAGGACGCCAAGGGCGGTGTCGTCCGCGTCAAGCTGACCGAAGGTCGGCTGCAGAAGACGACGGTCGAGGGCAACAAGCAGACCCGCACCGACTACATCCTCGATCGCGTGAAGGAGCCCGAAGGCGAGGTCCTCGACGTTCCAAAGCTCAACCGCGACGTGATCTGGTTCAACCGGACCAACGACGTCCAGATCAAGGCGCTGCTGCAGCCCGGCACGAGCTTCGGCCTCACCGACCTCCAATTCGCGGTGATCGAGCCGCCGGTCGACACCTTGCAGCTCTTCACCGACAACCAGGGTTCCGAGAACACGGGGCGCTGGGAAGGCGGTGCCTTCTACAAGCGCCACGGCCTGTTCGGCGTCGACGACCGCCTGACCTTCTACGGCGTCCGTTCCGACGGCAATCTCAACGGCAACGTCGCCTACAGCATCCCGGTCAATCCCTGGGGCGGCCGCGCCGGCGTCAGCTATACCGAAGGCAAGATCAAGATCGTCCAGGGGCCGTTCGTCGCGCTCGACGTCACCGGCCGCTCGAGCCAGGCCGCGGTCAATTTCAGCCAGCCGGTCTGGGTGACCCAGGACTGGCTGGTGCTGCTCAACGCCGCCTTGACCGAGGGCAAGACCGTCAGCCGCTTTGCCACGGTCGCCGTCACCGACGACCACTACGACAAGACCACGGCCGGAATCTCGGTGACCAAGTCCGGCAACACCTATTCGATCACGGTCTCACCGGCAGTGAACTACATCGCGTGGCATGACTATGTGCTCGGCAACAACCGCGCGTTCAACACCTATACCGGCTCGCTGATCGCGACGAGCGCTGCAGGGCCCCAGAACTTCAGCGCCAATGTGCTGGCGAGCTGGCAGTACACGCAGGAGAAGCTGCTGCCGGGCGATCAGATCTTCTCGATCGGCGGCCCCACCACCGTACGCGGTTATCCCTCCAATGCGGCTTCCGGCGACAGCGGCTATTATCTCAACGCCGAACTGCATTACAACTGGTCGCAATGGCTGAGGGGTTTCGACACCTACGTCTTCACCGACTGGGGTGCGGTGTATTCGACCTTCCCCGGCGTCACCGAAATGGCCTCTGTCGGCGTCGGCTTCTCCTGGACTTATGCGTCGTTCATGACGTTCGAGGCGAATTACGCGACGCCGCTGAAGATGGCGGTCTCGACCCAGAACCATTACGAGGCCTATGGCCGCGTCATCTTCCGGCCGCTGCTGATGTTCCAGAAGCCGGAGCCACCCTCGCCTGTGGCGGCGATGGCTGGCAGGAGCAGGTCGTAGCGTCTCCGTCATGGCCGGGCGTGTCCGGCCATCCACGTTCTTTTGACGTGGAAACGAAGACGTGGATGCCGGGACAAGCCCGGGCATGACGAGCTTGGGGTCAACGCCGCAACGTAAACTCATCCGCGCCGCGCCGGTGCTCCCATTTCGCCTGCTCCAGCTCGGGCTGGTCGCATTCGACTTCCGGATAGCCGATGCAGAGATAGGCGATGAACTTCCAGGTATCGGGCACGTCGAGAACGGCGTGGATACGATCCGGATTGAGGATCGAGATCCAGCCGATGCCGATGCTCTCTGCGCGTGCGGCGAGCCACATCGCGGTGATGGCAGCGACCACGGAATACTCGGTGGTTTCCGGCATGGTCGCGCGGCCGAGGCCGTGGCCGATGTCGCTGGCCTTGTCGGCGAACACGGCGAGGTGTCCGGGGGCCTGTTCGAGGCCCGACAATTTCAGCGTGGCGTAGCGGGCCGCACGTTCGCCGGAATAGCAGTTCAGCGCGTCGGCGTTGCACGCCGTGAAATCGTCGATGATGGCGCGACGTCGTGCAGCATCATCGACGGTGACGAAGCGCCAGGGTTGACTCAGGCCGACCGAGGGCGAGAGACAAGCGGTCTCGATCAGGCGATCGATGGCGCCGGCCGGCAGCGGGTCAGCTCGAAAGCGGCGGACGTCGCGGCGCCATACGAACAGCTCGCGCAAGTGCTGACGGAAGGTGTCGTCGAACTCGACCATGAGATCAGCCTCCCATCCGGAAGGATGCCGCGACCAGCAGAATGAGGATCTCGCCGATCTGCTCGAAGGCACCGAGGATGTCGCCGGTCTGCCCGCCGATCTGGCGCACCGCAAGCCGCGCCAGCAACAGGCCGGCGAGCGACAGCAGGATCAGGCCGACCAGCGCCTTGCCCGGCCCCAACGCGAGAGCGAGCGCGAGCGTTCCAAGAGCGAAGGCGATGGCAATGCTGCGGCCCGGCGGCGATCCCGCGCTCGCCGACAGCCCGTCAGGCCGCGCTGGCGGTACCAATGACATGAAGGCCGGCACGCCGGCGCGGGCGGCGGCATGCGCTGACAACAGTGCACATGCAACCAGCAAGGGATCGGCGATGGCCGCGAGTGCGCTCCAGCGCAGGCCGAACGACACAATCAGCGCGCAGACGCCGTAGGTCCCGATCCGGCTGTCACGCATGATCTCGAGCTTGCGCTCGCGCGTGCGACCGCCGCCGAGCCCGTCGGCGGTGTCGGCGAGACCGTCTTCGTGCAGCGCGCCGGTGATGAGGGCGGTCGTCGCGAGTGCAAGCAGGGCAGCAATGTTCGGTGTCAGTCCGAAGCGGATGGCGACCTTGTAGACGAAAGCGCCGGCAAGGCCGACCAGCAGTCCCGCGACGGGTAGCGCCCAGGTCGCGCGCGCGACGGCGCCGTCGCCTGCAGGCTTCGACGATGCGACGGGAAGGATCGTGACGAACGACGCTGCCATCCTGAGATCGGCGACGACGTCCTTGAAGAGCTCGGCGCGCGGCATCATTTCAATTTCATGGGCAAACCGGCGACGACGAACTCGACCTCGTCGGCGGCTTCGGCGATGATCTGGTTCATGATGCCGGCGGCGTCGCGATAGCTGCGCGCCAGCGCGTTGTCGGGGACGATGCCGAGACCGACCTCGTTGGTGACGAGGACGACCGGGCTTTTCAGGCGGGGCAGGGCGGCCGCGAGTTCGGTCACTTCACGCTCCCAGTCGCGTTCCGCATGCATCAGGTTGGAAAGCCACAGTGTCAGGCAGTCCACCAGCCGTGCGCCGCCGCCATCGCTTGCGACTAGCGCGGGAACGAGATTAAGCGGCACTTCGCGCTCGATCCAGTCGGTTCCGCGGCGCGCGCGATGCTTGGCGATGCGCGCCTCCATTTCGGTATCGAGTGCCTCCGCCGTCGCGACATAGACGGGCTGCCCGGGAAAAGCGCGCGTGCGCGTTTCCGCACGCTTGCTCTTGCCCGATCTCGCTCCGCCGGTGATCAAGATGACGGCCATAAAGGTCTCCTGTGGGCCTGACTAATCACCAAACGCGGCCAAAGACAAAGCCGAAATCAGGCGGGTAGGGGCTTGCGCTTGGGACTTGCTTTGCGCAACAGGGGCGGGACAGGAGGCGTGTGTGGGCTTTGCGGGCGCGATGGTGGTGGCGATGGCGGTGGATGCCCTCCTGGGCTGGCCGTCGTGGCTGTTCGCGCGGATCGGTCATCCCGTGACCTGGCTGGGTCGGCTGATCGGTGCCATCGACATCACCTGGAACCGCTCGTCCGATCCGCCGGCATTTCGCCGCGCTGCTGGTGTCGCTGGCGCGCTTCTGGTGATTGCGCTCTCCGTCGCACTCGGCTGGACGCTTCAGGCCTTGCTTTCCTCGGGTTGGATCCAGATCGTGCTGATCGGCATCCTAGCCTGGCCCTTGGTCGCTTCGCGCTCGCTACATGACCACGTCGCCGCCGTCGCGAATCCTCTGATGGCCGGTGACATCACCGCCGCGCGCGAGGCGGTCTCGCGCATCGTCGGTCGCGATCCCAAAGCGCTGGATCAAGCCGGCATCGCGCGGGCGGCGATCGAAAGCCTTGCCGAAAACGCCTCGGACGGCATCGTCGCGCCAGTGTTCTGGGGCGCGCTGTTCGGCCTGCCGGGTATCCTCGGCTACAAGGCGATCAACACGTTGGACTCCATGATCGGCCATCGTAGCGAGCGGCATGAGGCCTTCGGTTGGGCCGCGGCGCGCATCGACGATGTCGCCAATTTCATTCCGGCGCGGCTGACCGGCTTTCTGTTCGTGCTGCTGGCCCCGCACCGATCGCAGGCGCTGGCGTGCATGACGCGGGACGCGCGCCGTCACCGCTCGCCCAATGCCGGCTGGCCGGAAGCGGCGATGGCGGGTGCGCTCGGTGTGCGGCTCAGCGGCCCTCGCATCTATCACGGCAGCTCGACGAATGAGCCCTGGCTCAATGAAGGTGCGCGCGATCCGCTGGCAGCTGACATCGGCGAGGGACTGACGGTCTATCGCCGCGCCATGGTGCTGCTCGCTGGCACCCTTGCGATCCTGGCCTTCGCGTGAAAGAACGGGGCATGCGCGAGCACGGTGGAAATCTGGATCTGGCACAGCAGCATTTTGGCGGGCGCGCGGAAGACTGGATTGACCTGTCGACAGGGATCAACCGGCTGCCTTACCCCGTGGCCGAGATCGATCCGCGCTATTGGAACGCACTGCCTTCGCGATCCGACCTCAACGCCCTGCATCAGGCGGCGCAGCAGGCCTATCGCACCAGCGCACCGATCGTTGCGATGGGCGGCGTGCAGGCTGCCATTCAATTGCTGCCGCAACTGGTGCCGACCGGCCGCGCGCGCATTCTCGCGCCGACCTATAACGAGTACGCAGGGGTTCTGTCGGCCGCAGGCTGGGATGTCCAGGAGGCCAGCGAGCTCGACGCGCTGGCAGGCGCGGATCTCGCCATCGTCGTCAATCCCAACAATCCCGGCGGTCAGCATCATGCACCGAAGGATCTGCTCGCACTGCTGCCGCGCGTCGGCCGCCTCGTCATCGACGAGAGCTTTGTCGACGCCGTTCCGCTGCTGTCACTTGCATCGGAAGCCGGTCGGCCGGGACTGCTGATCCTGCGCTCGTTCGGAAAGTTCTATGGTCTTGCCGGCCTGCGGCTCGGCTTCGCGATCGGCAATGCCGCCGACATAGGCAAGCTTGCGTTGATGTCGGGTCCATGGCCGGTTTCGGGAGCGGCGATCGCGATCGGCTGTCGCGCGTTGCGTGACGACGCCTGGGCCGAGGCCACGTCAGCGCGACTCGCCCGGGACTGTGTTCGCCTCGATGCCATCGCGCACGCGCAAGGCTGGATGCTGCTTGGGGGGACGCCGCTGTTCCGTCTCTACGAGACGCCCGGCGCGCTCGCCGCGCAAGAGAGATTGGCACGAAGCCATATCTGGTCGCGCGTCTTTGCACAAAGGCCGACATGGCTGCGCCTCGGGCTTCCGGGCAGCGAAGCCGAATGGACGCGGCTTGCCGAGGTGCTAGCGCGCTAGCGCGAGCAGTCCTTCCACGTCGAGATGCTTTTCGATGTGATCGGCCAGCGCATCGAGCGCGCTTTCGACCCTGGCTTGATAGGGCTCGCCACCTGCGGGAATGTCGAGCCTGGCCAGATAGGCCTTGCGGAAATCATCCGACGTGAACAGGCCGTGCAGATAGCTGCCCTGCACGCGGCCATCGCGCGAGATCGCGCCTTCCGGCTCGCCGTTCAGCTTCGCAAACGGGCGCGCGCGGTCCGGCCCGTCAGTGCGGCCGATGTGGATTTCGTACGCCTCGATTGGCTGGTCTGTGTCGGCATGCACGGCCGCGACACGCGTCAGCGTCTTCTGCGGACTCATCACCGTGTCCACGTCCAGCAGCCCGAGGCCCGGCGTGTCGCCTGCGGTGCCTTCGATGCCGTCAGGATCGGCGACGTTGCGCCCAAGCATCTGATAGCCGCCGCAGAGACCGAGCACATGGCCGCCCCTGCGGTGATGCGCGAGCAGATCGATGTCCCAGCCTTGCGCGCGCAGGAAGGCGAGATCGCCGCGGGTGGATTTCGAGCCGGGGATGATGACGAGACGCACGTCCCCCGGGATCGCTTCGCCCGGGCGTACCATCACGAGATCGACGCCCGGCTCGAGCTTGAGCGGATCGAGATCGTCGAAATTGGCGATCCGCGACAGCGCCAGGCAGGCGATCTTGCACTGGCCCGGCTTGCGCGCGTCGCTGAGGCCGAGCGCGTCCTCGGCCGGCAGCTCGCCGGCGCGCGCGAACCAGGGCAGCACGCCGAAGCCGAGCCAGGCCGTTCTTTGTTCGATCAGCCTGTAGCCGTCGTCGAACAGCGAGGGATCGCCGCGGAACTTGTTGATGACAAAACCCTGGATCATCGCGGCATCGTCGGGGTCGATCACGGTCTTGATGCCGACCAGCTGGGCGATGACGCCGCCGCGGTCGATGTCGCCGACCAGCACGACCGGCACGTCCGCCTTGCGCGCAAAGCCCATATTGGCGATGTCGGCCTTGCGCAGGTTCACTTCGGCCGGGCTACCGGCACCTTCCACCAGCACCAGATCGGCCCGCCCCTTCAGCCGCTCAAAGCTCTCCAGCACCGCGCCCATCAGCGATGGCTTCATCGCGGCATAGTCGCGGGCACGCGCGGTCGCGATGCGCTTTCCTTGGACGATCACCTGCGCGCCGATGTCGGTCTCGGGCTTGAGCAGCACGGGGTTCATGTCGGTGTGCGGTTCGACGCGAGCGGCCAGCGCCTGCAGCGCCTGGGCGCGGCCGATCTCGCCGCCATCGACGGTGACGGCGGCGTTGTTCGACATGTTCTGCGGCTTGAACGGGATCACGCGCAGGCCGCGCCGCGTGAGGGCGCGCGCGAGACCGGCGACGATGAGCGACTTGCCCACGTCCGAGCCGGCCCCCTGGATCATCAGCGCGCGTGCCATCGAACTCAGAACTCGACGCCGGCCTGTGCCTTGATGCCGGAGCGGAAGGGATGTTTCACCAGCGTCATCTCGGTGACGAGATCGGCGATCTCGATCAACTCCTCCTTGGCGTTGCGGCCGGTGAGGACGACATGCGTCATCGGCGGCTTCGAGGTGGTCAGAAACTCGACGACCTCGGCGATGTCGAGATAGTCGTAGCGCAGCGCGATGTTGATCTCGTCGAGCACGACCATACGCAGGCTCTCATCGAGGATCAGCTCCTTGGCCTTCTCCCAGCCGGCGCGCGCGGCGGCGATGTCGCGGGCGCGGTCCTGCGTCTCCCACGTAAAACCTTCGCCCATGGCGTGGAACTGGCAGAGGTCGCCGAAATGGCCGGTGAGCAGGCGCCGCTCGCCGGTATCCCAGGCGCCCTTGATGAATTGCACGACTGCGCAGGGAAGGCCGTGCGCGACGCAGCGGACGATCATGCCGAAGGCCGACGAGGACTTGCCCTTGCCGGCCCCGGTGTGGACGATGATGAGGCCCTTTTCGCCGCTCTTGGTCGCCATGATCTTGTCGCGGGCGGCCTTCTTCTTCGCCATTTTCGTGGCGTGGCGGGCGTCGGTTTCTTCGGCCGTTTTTGTATCCGGTTCAGGCGTCATCGGGTCCCGGTCCTTCGGCTTGACAAGTGGCGGCCACCGGCAAATGGTGGCCCGGCGTTGGTTCCTGTCCTATGACAGGCGAAGAGGGAATGCGATAGGGTCCGAATCGGCAAGATTTGGGTCCAAAATGCAGCCGCCCCCGCGACCGTGACCGGAGAGATGTCCGAAGCCACTGATTCCCTCAGGGAATCGGGAAGGCGGGGATCGAAGGGGAAAACCCTGCTCCGCAAGCCGGGAGACCTGCCAGCGCGGACGAGTTTTGGACCGGCGGACGGGGTGTTCCGCGACGGGGAAAACGGGCCTCCAATAGAGCGGTCCGTGTGCCTCATCGCCTCCCGCTGTTATCTGGAAGAGGCGATGACCGTCACACTTCACGTCTGCATCACCTGCCGTGCCGGCGAGACGCCTGGCGAAGGCGAGGCGACGCCCGGCAAGCGCCTGCATGGGGCGATCCTCGACGCGGGCGTGCCCGAGGGTGTCAATGTGGTTCCCGTCGAATGCCTGTCGGCATGCAACCAGGGTTGCTCGGTCGCGCTGAGCGCGCCCGGCCGGTGGTCTTACGTCTATGGCCGCCTCTCGGATGCAAATGCGCAGGATGTGGTCGCGGGCGCCGCGGCCTATGCGGCCGCGCCTGACGGCCTCGTGCCCTGGCGCAGCCGGCCGGAAATATTCCGCAAGCAGTCGCTTGCCCGCATTCCCCCCATTGCCGTCGTGCCGGAGGCCGCCGAATGAACTCGCTCGCAAAAGTCCCTGTGACGGTGGTCACCGGTTTTCTCGGCTCGGGCAAGACGACGCTGATCCAGCATCTGCTCAGCAATGCCGGCGGCAAGAAGCTCGCGGTGCTCGTCAACGAGTTCGGCAGTGAGGGCGTCGACGGCGAGATATTGAAATCCTGCGCCGACGCCAATTGCCCGGAGGAGAACATCGTCGAGCTCGCCAATGGCTGCATCTGCTGCACCGTTGCCGACGATTTCATTCCGACCATGGAAAAACTACTGGCGCGGCCCGTGCGGCCCGATCACATCCTGATCGAGACCTCGGGCCTGGCGCTGCCCAAGCCGCTGCTGAAGGCATTCGACTGGCCGGAGATCCGTTCGCGCATCACCGTCGACGGCGTGATCGCGCTCGCGGATGCCGAGGCTGTCGCCGCTGGCCGCTTTGCGCCGGATCCTGACGCCGTCGAAGCGCAGCGCGCGGCGGACGAGAGCCTGGATCACGAGACGCCGCTGTCGGAAGTGTTCGAGGATCAGATCGCCTGCGCCGACATCGTGCTGCTGACCAAGGCCGACCTCGTTGGCGCGGCGGGACTTGAAGCGGCCAAGGCTGCCATCACCGCCGAGATGCCGCGCCGCGTGCCGATGCTCCCCGTGACCGACGGTGCGATCGATGCGCGCGTCATCCTCGGTCTTGGCGCTGCCGCCGAGAACGATCTCGCCGCGCGTCCCTCGCATCATGACGGCGAGGAAGAGCACGAGCACGATGATTTCGCCTCGGTCGTGGTCGACCTTCCTGAAGTCGCCGACGTCGATGCGCTGGTCGCATCCGTCCAGAAGCTGGCGCGCGAGCAGAACGTGCTGCGCGCTAAGGGCTACATCGCGGTCGCGGGCAAGCCGATGCGGCTGCTGCTGCAGGCGGTCGGCGAGCGCGTGCGCCACCAGTTCGACAAGCCCTGGGGCGCAGGTCACAGGCGGTCGAAGCTCGTCGTGATCGGCGAGCACGGCGATATCGACGAGGCCGCCATCAAGGCAGGACTAGGTATCTGATGCACGTCGTCTTCCGCGAGAGCCGCGGTCTGGAGGAGACCGCGACGCCAAGGGATATCGGCCAGGACCCGGCCGATCTCGTGGTGCTCTCGTATTCGGATTCGGATCTCGCGGCGTTCGCAGCCGGCTGGCGGCGTGGCCGCCACAGCCTGCCGACGCTGCGGCTCGCCAATCTCGCGGAGCTGCGTCATCCGCTGTCAGTGGACACCTATATCGAGCGCACGCTGTCTCAGGCGCGTGGCATTCTGGTTCGCCTGATTGGTGGTGAGTCCTACTGGCCGTATGGTCTGGCTGTGCTCCGGCAGCTCGCCAAGGACCGTGGCATTGTGCTGGCCGTGCTGCCGGCCGACGGCCGCGACGACCCGCGGCTCGATGCATACTCGACCCTGCCGGTCTCGACGCTGCGCCGGCTCAAGGTGCTCTGCGACACCGGCGGACCGGTCGCCGCGCAAGCCGCGATCGCACAGCTCGCACTGGCTTCGGGACTCTATGCCGGGCCTGTTATCGGCGACACCGCTGTGCCCGAGATGGGGTTCTACGATCCCGCCCGCGGCGTCATTGCGGCACCGGCGCACGGCGAGGGCAAGCCGCGTGTGCTGGTAACGTTCTATCGCTCATATCTCACCGCCGCGGACATGGGCCCGGTCGATGCCCTGATCGCAGAGCTGCGCGGGCGCGGCTTTGAAGCCTGCGGCGTGTTCGTGACCTCGCTGAAGGCCGCGGGCGTCGCGGATTGGTTGCGGGCGCATCTTGCGCAAAATCCTCCGGCGGCGATCGTCAACGCGACGGCGTTCTCCGCGGCTGGCGACGACGGCACGACGCCGTTCGATGCCGCAGCGTGCCCGGTGTTCCAGGTCGCGCTCTCCACCGCCCGGCGCGAGGACTGGACGGAGTCGCTGCGCGGCCTGTCGCCCGGCGATCTCGCGATGCATGTGGTGCTGCCCGAGGTCGACGGCCGTTTGTTCGCGGGCGTGGTGAGCTTCAAATCAGCCGGCATTCGTGACCCCGATCTGCAGTTCTCACACCTGGCGCATCGCGCCGATGAGGAGCGCGTGACGGCCGTCGCTGCGCGCGTCGCGGCGTGGCGGCGACTTGCGGAGACGCCGGCCGGTGAGAAGCACCTGGCGCTCGTGCTCTCGAACTATCCGGGCCGGCCGCACCAGATCGCGCATGCGGTCGGGCTCGATGCGCTGGCCTCGGTCGAGGCGTTGGTGTCGGATCTCGCCGAGGCCGGCTTCGATGTTGTTCCGGTCCATGCGCTCGGCGAGGCGCTGCTCAAGCAGAAGCTCACTTGGAGCGTCGCCGACTACCGCGCGGCGCTTTCGCGCCTGCCGCAAGCCTTGCAGGATGATCTCGCGCAAGCCTGGGGCGCGCCCGAGAGTGATCCGAGCTGCCGCGACGGCGCGTTTCATTTCGCCGCGATCCAATGCGGCCGATCGATCATCGCGGTTCAACCGGAACGCGGCGATGCGACCACGCGCGATACCGATTATCACGATCTCGCCCGCACGCCGCGCCACGCCTATGTCGCGTTCTATCTCTGGCTTCGGCAGCAGGCCTGTGACGCCGTCGTGCACATGGGCGCACATGGCACGCTGGAATGGCTGCCCGGGAAATCCGTGGCGCTGTCGTCCGCGTGCTGGCCGGAAGCCCTGATCGGCGATCTTCCAATCATCTATCCCTTCATCGTCAACGATCCCGGCGAGGCCGCGCAGGCCAAGCGGCGCTTGGGGGCCGTCACCATTGGTCATCTGCCGCCGCCGCTCACCGCATCCGCCGTGCCCGAAGGCTTGCGCCGGCTCGAACAGCTCCTCGACGAATATTCGACCGCCGATGGTCTCGATCCCGCGCGCCGTCAGCGATTGATCGCAGCGATCCGTGATGAGGCGCGCGTGGCGGGCCTCGAGGACGATCTCGGTTTGGATGCCTCGGCCGCGCCCGCCGAAGCCATTCCGCGGATCGATCGCTTCGTCTGCGATCTCAAGGAAAGCCAGTTCGGCGACGGCCTGCATGTGTTCGGCCGCGGCGCCTGCGGCGATGCGGAGCGCGACGCGTTGCGTTCGGCACTTGCCGGCAAGCGCGTTGCGCCGGGACCGTCGGGCTCGCCCTATCGCGGCCGTCAGGACGTGTTGCCGACCGGACGCAATCTCTTTGCCGTCGATCCGCGCGCGGTGCCGACGCCGTCGGCGCATGCGCAGGGCATCAAGCTTGCCGAAGAGCTGCTGCGCCGCCATCTGCAGGATCATGGCGACTGGCCGAAGGGCCTCGTGGTCGATCTCTGGGGCTCGGCAACGATGCGCACCGCGGGCGAGGAATTTGCGATGGCGCTGCATCTGGCCGGCCTTGCGCCGCGCTGGGATCACGCCTTCGGCCGCGTCATCGGATACGACATCGTCGCGCCGGCCGAGCTCGGCCGTCCCCGCATCGATGTCACGTTGCGGGTGTCGGGCCTGTTCCGCGACGTCTTCTCAGGCCTTGCGCAATTGTTCGAGGCCGCCTCCGAAGCGCTTGCGACGCGCGAGGACGAGGGCGACGAGAATCCGTACCGCCACCGCGCCTCCCGCGTGTTCGCGCCGCGTCCCGGACAATACGGCGTCGGTCTATCGGCGATCCCCGATGCCTTCACGCCCGAGACACGCGAAGCCGCGGGCGAAGCCTGGTTGTCGGCATCGTCCTGGGCGTTCTCGGCCGACGGCGAGATGCAGCCGAATCGCGCCGGCATCGAGCAGCGCCTTGCTTCGGCTGATGGCTTTGTCCATGTCCAGGATTTGCCGGAAACTGATCTGCTGCTCGCGGCCGATTATGCCGCGCATGAAGCCGGCGTTGCGGCGGCTGCAGAGCATCTGGGCGCGGCAGGACCATCGCTCTATCACCTCGACACGACTCGTCCCGAGCAGCCCCACGCGCGCACGCTGACCGAGGAGGTCTCGCGCGTCGTCCGAGCGCGCGCCGCCAACCCGGCGTGGATCGCCGGCATGATGCGTCATGGCTTTCGCGGCGCCGCCGAGATCACCGCGACGCTGGAGCATATGGCCGCTTTCGCTCATCTTGCCGGCGCCGTGCCGCCGCATCTGTTCGATCTCTACTACGATGCGACGCTCGGCAATGACGACGTCCGCGCCTTCATGGCGCGTGAAAATCCGTCCGCTCTCGCCGCGATGGAAACCTGTTTCGCGCGCCTGCACGATGCGGCGCTTTGGCAAACGCGCCGCAATTCGATCGCGGCGGCGCTGCGGGAGGCCTCATGAGCGCGGCCACGGTCAAGGGCTGGTGTCCCGGCGCGCTGCGCCCGATGCTCTCGGGCGACGGGCTCGTGGTGCGCGTGCGTCCGTTCGGTGGGCGGCTCGAAGCACCACAAATCACAGGACTTGCCGAGCTCGCCGGGCAACACGGCAATGGTCTGATCGACGTGACGAGCCGTGCCAATCTGCAGATCAGGGGCGTTAGCGAAGAAGGCCATCGGCCGTTGATCGACGGCCTTGCGCGACTGGCGCTGCTCGATCCGGATCCGGCGACGGAAGCCCGTCGCAACATCCTCGTCACGCCGTTCTGGCGCGCTGGCGACGCGACTCAACCGCTAGCAGCCGAGCTCGAAGAAGCGCTCGAGGATAACGCGCTCGCGCTTCCAACGAAGTTCGGTTTCGCGATCGATGACGGGACCTCGCGCGTGCTCGCCGGCGATTCCGCCGACATACGCATCGAGCGCGATCGCACAGGCGGTCTCCTGGTGCGGGCCAACGGCGCAAAGCTCGGCCGCTCCGTCGCACGCGGAGAGGCCGTGAGCACGGCGCTCGCGCTCGCAAGCTGGTTCCTGGTCTCCGGCGGCGCGACGGGCGGGCGAGGGCGCATGGCGGCCCACATCGCCTCCGGCGCGCTATTGCCTCAATCGTTGCGCGGCGAGACCGAGCCCGCGCCCGTGATGGCCGCCTCGCGCCCCGGGCACTATCCGCAAGGCGCGATGGTGGGCGTCGCGTTCGGGCAGATGCTGCATACGACGCTGCATCAATTCGCCGGTTGCGGACATGCGCTGCGCATGACGCCCTGGCGGATGGTGCTGAGCGAAGGCAAGCGCGAGATGCCGAGCGCGCCGGGCCTGATCACCGAGCCGTTCGATCCCGCGTTGCGCGTCATCGCCTGCAGTGGCGCGCCGCGCTGCCGCGAAGCCCATGCCGATACGCGCGCGCTCGCAGCAGCGCTCGCCCCGCGCATCGCCGCCGATACGCGGCTGCACGTCTCCGGCTGCGGCAAGGGCTGTGCCCATTCCGGCACGGCCGCCGTCACGCTGGTGGCGACCCGCGCCGGCTTCGATCTCGTCCGTGACGGCTCGATCCGCGACGAGCCGGTGTTGCGCGGCCTGAACGGCGCCGACATCGTCAGCGACCCCTCCATCCTGGTGGGAGGGAACTGATGCCGCACACTTACGAGACCGATGGCGCGGCGATCTACCGGCAGTCCTTTGCGACCATCCGCGCCGAAGCCGATCTCGCGCGCTTTTCGCCCGACGAGGAGCAAGTCGTGGTGCGGATGATCCATGCCGCCGGCATGGTGGGTCTTGAGGCGCATATCCGCTTCACCCCGGGCATGGCGATCGCTGCGCGCGCCGCCTTGCAGAAGGGCGCGCCGATCCTCTGCGACGCGCGCATGGTCTCGGAAGGGATTACGCGCGCAAGGTTGCCCGCAGCCAATGCTGTGATCTGCACGCTTGGCGACGAGACCGTGCCTGCACTCGCACAATCCATGCACAACACCCGCTCGGCCGCGGCGCTGGAGCTGTGGCGGCCGCATCTCGATGGCGCGGTCGTTGCGATCGGCAATGCGCCGACCGCGCTGTTTCATCTGCTCAACATGCTGGAGGACCGCGACTGCCCGCGGCCTGCGGCGATCATCGGCTGTCCCGTCGGTTTTGTCGGCGCGGCCGAGTCCAAGGCCGCGCTGATGGCCGATCCGCCCGTGCCGGCGCTGACGGTCCAGGGCCGCCTCGGCGGCTCTGCGATCACGGTTGCCGCGGTGAATGCGCTGGCGAGCCGGAGCGAATAGCGATGGGACGCATCATCTGCTGCGGTCTCGGCCCCGGCGATCCTGATCTGATGAGCGTGCGCGCCGATCGCACCGTGCGCGCCGCGCAGCACGTCGCCTATTTCCGCAAGAAGGGCCGGCCGGGCCAGGCGCGGCGCATCGTCGAAGGCATGTTGGCGACCGATGTCACCGAATATCCCATGGAATATCCCGTTACGACGGAGATCGCCTTCGACAGCGCCGAGTACGTGCAGCTGCTGGCCGGCTTCTACGACGAGTGGGCGGAGCGTCTGGCGCGGCTTGCGCGCGCGGTCGACGTCGTCGTACTTTGCGAGGGCGATCCTTATTTCTACGGCTCCTTCATGCATCTGCACATACGCCTGCAGGGCCGCGTCGAGATCGAGGTGATCGCGGGCATTCCCGGCATGGTCGGCTGCTGGAACGGCGTTGGACAGCCGATCGCACTCGGCGATGACGTGACGACCGTGCTGATGGGGACGCTTCGCGAAGACGAGCTCGAGCGGCGTATGCGCGATTCCGATGCGATCGTCGTCATGAAGACGGGACGCAATCTCGCAAAGGTGCGGCGTGCACTCAGCTCTGCCGGCCGGCTCGACGATGCCTGGCTGGTCGAGCGCGGCACCATGCCAGGCGAGCGCGTGGTGCGGCTCGCCGAGGTCGACGGCGCCGACTGTCCCTATTTCGCGATTGTGTTGGTGCACGGCAAGGGCCGGCACCTGGACGCTGCCGAATGACGGGCACATTGACCATCGCGGGCCTCGGGCCGGGCAGCGATGCGCTGGTGACGCCCGAGGTCACGGCCGCGCTGGCTTCCGCGACCGACATTCTGGGTTACGCGCCCTATGTCGCGCGCGTGCCGCCGCGTGCTGGGCTTAAGCTGCACCCCTCGGATAACCGCGAGGAGCTGCAGCGTGCGAGCGAAGCGCTGCGGCTTGCCGCCAAAGGCGGGCAGGTCGTCGTCGTCTCCTCCGGCGATCCCGGCGTCTTCGCGATGGCCTCGGCCGTGTTCGAGGCGCTCGAACAGGCGCCGCAATGGCGGGATCTTTCGATTCGCGTGCTGCCTGGCATCACCGCGATGCTGGCAGCGGCCGCACGTGCGGGCGCGCCGCTCGGCCATGATTTCTGCGCGATCAATCTCTCCGACAATCTCAAGCCGTGGGCAGTCATCGAGAAGCGCCTGCGGCTCGCCGCCGAGGCCGATTTTTCGATTGCGATGTATAATCCGCGCTCGGCAAGCCGGCCGGAAGGATTCGGCCGCGCGCTTGCGGTGCTGAAGGACGCAGGCTGCGGCGAGCGCCTCGTGATTTTTGCGCGCGCGATCAGCGATTCTGATGAGAGCATCGAAACTGTCACGCTGAACGAAGCCCGGCCCGAGATGGCCGACATGCGCACGCTGGTGATCGTCTGCAATTCGCAGACCCGCCGGGTCGGCCGCTGGGTCTATGCGCCGAGGCGGGTAGAATGACCGAGCCACTGCATGATCTCGGCCACGCTCTCGACCCGCAACCGCTCGGGCAGCTCCGGCCGCGATATCATCATCACGGGCAGGCCGAGCATGCGGGCCGCGTCGATCTTGGCGCGCGCGCCGTCGCCGCCGGAATTGCGGGCGACGATCCAGCCGATGCCGCGCCCATGCAACAGATCAAGCTCACTGTCGAACGTGAACGGCCCGCGCGATACGATCACGTCGGCGGCGAAGGGCAGGGGCGCCTCCGGCGGATCGACGAACCGCAGCGTATAGGTATGCTGCGGCTTGTTCGCAAACGGCGCGATATGCTGGCGTCCGATGGCGAGGAACACTTTTGCGGGCGCCTCGGGCAGCGCGGCGACGGCGGCGCTGACGTCCGTGACTTCGATCCAGTTGTCGCCGGGCGCTTTCGTCCAAGGCGGGCGCTCCAGCGCAATCAGCGGTGTGGCGGTTTCCGCGCACGCTTCGACCGCATTGCGGCTCATCTCGGCAGCGAACGGATGCGTCGCGTCGATCACGTGCGTGATGCCTTCGCGGCGGATGTAATCGGCCAGTCCGCTAACGCCGCCGAAGCCGCCGATGCGGGTCGGCAGCGGCTGATCCGCAGGCGCGCGGGTGCGACCGCCATAGGAGTAGACGGCCTCGATGCCTGCTCGCGCGATCGCCGCGGCGAGCAAGCTCGCATCGGCAGTTCCGCCCAGAATGAGGGCGCGCGTCATGGCTGATCCCTGGCTGACCATCATTGGTATTGGCGAAGATGGCCTTGCCGGGCTGTCGGAGGCAAGCCGAAAGGCGCTCAATGAGGCCGAAACCGTCTTCGGTGGTGAACGGCATCTCGCGCTTGCCGGCGTCGGCAGCCGCGGCCGTCCGTGGCCGGTGCCGTTCGACGCCCGTGTCGTTCTGAGCTGCCGCGGCCGGCCGACGGCGGTGCTCGCTTCCGGCGATCCATTCTGGTACGGCGCCGGCGCAGGTCTTGCCGAGAAGCTCGGAGGGGACGAGTGGATCGCGCATCCGGCACCGTCGACCTTCTCGCTTGCGGCCGCGCGGCTGGGCTGGCGTTTGGAGTCCGTGACCTGCATCGGGCTTCATGCCGCGCCGTTCGAGCGTCTCGTGCCGCATCTGGCGCGAGATGCACGCATCATCTGCCTGGTACGCGACGCAGCGGCGGTCGACGATCTCGCGAAATGGTTGACCGAACGCGGATGGGGCGCTTCACTCTTGTGGACCCTCGTGGCACTTGGCGGCCCACGGGAATACATTGATCAGCATCGCGTCGATCTCTTTGCTGATGATATCGCTGGAAATCTGGTTGCGGTAGCGCTGCTGGCGAGGGGCACGCAAGGCATGCCCCGCAGCTCGGGCCTGTCAGACGATCTGTTCATCCATGACGGCCAGATCACCAAGCGGCCGGTGCGCGCGCTGGCGCTGTCGGCGCTGGCGCCGCGTCCGGGCGAGCGACTGTGGGATATCGGCGCCGGCTCGGGGTCGATCTCGGTCGAGTGGGCGCTGTGCGGCGGGACAGCGACTGCGATCGAGGCGCGCGAGGAACGCACCGCAAACATCCGCAGCAATGCAGCGGCGTTTGGACTTTCGCACCGGATCACCGTCGTCAAAGGGAGGGCGCCCGAGGCTGTTGCTGCCCTGGAAGCACCGGATGCGGTCTTCATCGGCGGCGGCCTCGATAGCGCGATGTTCGATGAGATCTGGTCGCGAATTGCGCCGGGCACGCGGCTGGTTGCACATTCAGTCACATTGGAGACGGAAGCGTTGCTCGGCGATCTGCACCAGCGCCACGGCGGCGAGCTGATGCGGGTGGAGATCGCGCATGCCGCGCCGCTCGGCCGCTACCGCTCCTGGGAGGCGGCACGGCCGGTGGTGCAGTGGAGTACGGTCCGATGAAGGTGGCCGGGTTTGGCTTCAGAAGAGATGTCAGTCTCGCTTCGCTGCGCGAAGCACTGCTGGCGGCGGGTGATCCCGAAGGCCTCACTGCGATGGCAACCGTCAGCGACAAGGCCGACGCGGAGCCGCTGCAGCAGCTCGCGCGTGAGTGCGGTGTGCCGATCAAGGCTGTACCGGCCGAAATGTTGGCCGGTATCGCCACGCCGACCCAGTCCAATCTCGTGATGGAGAAGTTCGGCACTGGATCGATCGCCGAAGCCGCGGCGCTCGCTGCGGCCGGGCCTCGCGCTCGGCTGATCTCGACACGCGTTGTCTCGCAGGATCGCACGGCGACGGCCGCGATCGCGGAAGGAGACGGCGCATGACGGTGCATTTTATCGGCGCGGGGCCGGGCGCTCCCGATCTGCTGACGTTGCGCGGCCGCGACCTGATCGCGGCCTGTCCGGTCTGCCTCTATGCCGGCTCGCTGGTCCCCGAGGGCGTGCTGGCGCATTGTCCGCCCGGCGCGCGCATCGTCAATACCGCGGCGCTGTCGCTCGACGAGATCATTGCCGAGATCGCCGCCGCGCATGCGGCGGGCAAGGACGTCGCCCGCCTGCATTCCGGCGATCTCTCGATCTGGTCGGCGATGGGCGAGCAGCTCCGCCGCCTGCGCGCACTTGGCGTTCCGTTCACCGTGACGCCTGGTGTGCCGTCCTTCTCCGCCGCTGCGGCAGCGCTCGAGGCCGAGCTGACTTTGCCCGGCCTGGCTCAGACCGTGGTGCTGACGCGCACGCCGGGCCGTGCCAGCGCGATGCCTGAGGGCGAGAAGTTGGCAGCCTTCGCCGCGACCGGTGCAGTGCTCGCGATTCATCTGTCGATCCATCTGCTCGACAAGGTCGTCGCCGAGCTCGCGCCGCATTACGGCGCGGACTGTCCGGTCGCGATCGTCTGGCGCGCGAGCTGGCCGGATCAGCGCATCATAAGCGCCACGCTGGCTACGCTCGATGCTGCCGTCGGCACCGAGATGGAGCGCACCGCGATCATTCTGGTCGGCAAGACGCTCGGCGCTGCGGATTTCGACGAGAGCCGCCTTTACGCCGCTGATTACGATCGCCGCTATCGGCCGGTCGGCGCCGAGCCGCGTTTTCCGGAAGGCTCGTGATGGCGGCAGGCCTCGTCATCTCCGCACCGGCCTCCGGCGTCGGCAAGACCACGCTGACGCTGGCGCTCGCGCGCGCCTGGCGCCATCGCGGCTTGAACGTGCAGTGCTTCAAGAGCGGTCCCGATTACATCGATCCCGCCTTCCACGCCGCCGCCACGGGGCGCGCTTCCGTCAACGTCGATAGCTGGGCGATGGATCGCGGGGCGATCTCGCATCTCGTCGGCCGCGGCGCGGACGCCGATGTCGTGCTTGCCGAGGGATCGATGGGCCTGTTCGACGGCGTCGCCGCGCCCGGTGTTTCCGGCACCGGTGCCACCGCCGACATTGCGGAGATGCTGGGCTGGCCGGTGGTGCTGGTGATCGATCCTTCCGGACAAGCGCAGACCGCGGCGGCGATCGCCGCGGGTCTTCGTGATTATCGCCCCGGCGTACGGCTCGCCGGCGTCGTGCTCAACCGCGTTGCCAGCCCGCGCCACGAAGACCTCGTGCGGCGTGCGCTCAACGACGCCGGCATTGCCGTGTTCGGCGCGCTGCCGCGCCATGCCGAGATCAGCCTGCCGAAGCGGCATCTCGGCCTGGTGCAGGCCGAGGAGCAGGCCGAGATCGGCAAGCTGATCGACGAGGCCGCGCGCTTCGTTGCCGAGCATGTCGATCTCGATGCGGTGCTGCGATCGGCTGCGTCCTGGACACCACAACCCGCCGCGAATGGGCTGAACGTGACGCCGCCGGGCCGGCGCATCGCGCTCGCGCGCGATGCGGCGTTCTCTTTCGTCTATCCGCACATGCTGGAAGCCTGGCGCGGGGCGGGCGCGGAGATCTCGACATTCTCGCCGCTCTCCGATGAAGCGCCCGACGCGAGCGCCGATGTGTGCTGGCTGCCCGGCGGTTATCCCGAGCTGCATGCCGGCAGGATCGCGGCCAATGCGCGTTTTCGCAGCGGCCTGCGCGCCTTCGCCGAAACGCGACCGGTGCACGGCGAATGCGGAGGCTATATGGTGCTGGGAACCGCTTTGACCGATGCGGACGGTGTTCGCCATGAGATGACAGGCCTGCTTGGCCTCGAGACCAGCTTTGCCAAACGTCGCATGCATCTCGGTTATCGTCTCGCGACGCTGGCCGCGCCGATGCCGGGACATCGCCCCAGTGCGCGCCTGCGCGGCCATGAGTTCCACTATTCGACCATTCTTGCCCAGCCTGATACGCCGTTGGCAGTCGTGCACGATGCAACCGGCGCGGTCATTGCCGAGACCGGTTCGCAGCGCGGCCACGCCACCGGCACGTTCTTTCATCTGATCGCGGAGGACCGGTGAGCGGATTCGTCTCCTTCATCTCCGCCGGCCCCGGCGACCCCGAGCTTCTCACGCTCAAGGGCGCCGCGCGGCTGCGCGAGGCCGACGTCGTGCTCTATGACGATCTCGCCTCCGGCGCGATCCTTGATCTCGCCCGGCCCGGCGCCAATCTCGTCGCGGTGGGGAAACGGGCAGGGCGTCCCTCGACCAAGCAGCACCACGTCAACCGCCTGCTGGTCGACTACGCCGCAACAGGTGCGCGCGTGGTTCGGCTCAAGTCGGGCGATGCCGGCATTTTCGGCCGGCTCGAGGAGGAGCTGGAGACGCTGCGTGAGGCCGGCATCGGCTACGAGATCGTTCCCGGCGTCACATCGGCCTGCGTTGCCGCAGCGCAAGCCGGCATCCCCCTGACCCGGCGCCACACCTCGCGCCGGGTGCAATTCGTCACCGGCGCTGATGTCACCGGCGAGTTGCCGCCGAATCTGAATTGGGCGGCCCTGGCCGATCCTGAGGCGACGACCGTGGTCTATATGGGTCGGCGCACCTTCCCCGCGCTTGTCGCAAAGTTGATCGCGCACGGCCTCGCTGCAGATACTCCCGCGCTGTTCGCCGAATCCCTCGGCCGCCCGGACGAACGGCTGGTCCGCACCACCATCGCCGAGCTTGCCGAGCAGCTTGCGCGCGGCGGCGCCGCGTCGACGGCCGCCGTGATCCTGTTTGGGGCGCTGGCGGGGGATTATCCGTCATGACGGCCTTGGCCGCCGTTCGCCCCTTGACGCAGGCTCAGCGAAAGGGGCACACAAGAGAAGCATGGTGCTCGACGCGGCGCAAAGCGCCGGAGCATAATCGGGAATGGGGGTGGGCGGACCCAGTTGCGGCGCCCAAAACCCCAGCCGCCCCCGCGACTGTAAGCGGTGAGGGACTCCGATCAGCCACTGGGCCGCAAGGTCCGGGAAGGCCGGAAATCCCGGGGAACCGCGAGCCAGGAGACCGGCCCTGCACGTTTTGAGGCCAAGGCCGTCGGGTGTGACGGCAGGAAGGAATTGAGCCATGCATATCGAACCCGGGGTCGTGACGGGCGCCAAGCTCGTGTTGAGTTACGCAACCGGCATCGCCGCAGGCGGCGTTGCGCTGAAGCTTGCGGTGGAGACCGTGCGTGAGCAGGGCATCACGTCGTTCGCAGCGCGGACGCTCGCCACCACAGTCCTTGTGTTCATCTTCTTCGAGATCCTGCCGCACTTCCCGGTCGGCGTCTCCGAGGTGCACTTCATTCTCGGCTCGACACTGTTCCTGCTGTTCGGCGCAGCGCCCGCGGCCTTCGGCCTCGCATTCGGCCTGCTGCTCCAGGGCGTATTCTTCGAGCCGGTCGACATCCCGCAATACGGCATGAACGTCACGACGCTGCTGGTGCCGCTGTTCGCGATCCAGGCGATCGCCACACGGATCATCTCGCGCAACACCGCCTATGTCGATTTGAAGTATCGGCAGGCGTTGGCGCTCTCGACGACCTACCAGGCCGGCGTGATCGCCTGGGTGGCGTTCTGGGCGCTCTATGGCTCGGGCTTTGCGATGAGCAACCTCGCCAACATCGCGACGTTCGCGGCGTCCTATGCGCTCGTCATCGTAATCGAGCCGCTGGCCGATCTCGCGGTGCTGGCACTGGCGAAGTCGCTGCGCGGCGTCACCGCGCCCGGTCTCGTCACCCCGCGCCTGCATAACGCGGCCTGAGAGATAAGCGAACGGGCGGCCAGCAGGGCCGCCCGTCGCGTTCGCGATGCTCACGCTCTCCCTGATAGGCATCGGTTGCGGCGATCCCGACCAGCTGACGCGCGCCGCTGTTCAAGCGATCAACGCCGCCGACCTCGTCCTGATTCCGCGTAAGGGTGCCGCGAAGTCCGATCTCGCCGATCTCAGGCGGACGATCTGCGCGAATGTACTCACCGGCGATAACACAGCCATCGCTGAATTCGACCTTCCCGTGCGCGACGCAGGTGAGGCGGAATACCGCAAGGGCGTGGACGATTGGCACGATGCGGTTGCCGCGACTTGGTCGAAAGCGATTGCGAACCATCTCGAAGGCGAGGGCAAGGTTGCGCTGCTGATCTGGGGCGACCCTTCCCTCTATGACTCCTCGCTGCGGATTGCGCGGCGGCTCAATCCCCTGCCTGACATCGAGGTCGTGCCCGGCATCACCTCGATCCAGGCGCTGTGCGCGGCGCATGCGCTGCCGCTCAACGACATCGGCGAGCCCTTTCTGGTCACGACGGGGCGGCGTTTGCGCGAAGGCGGCTGGCCGGCAGGGGTGGATACCGTTGTTGTAATGCTCGACGGCGGCACGGCATTCCAGTCGCTTGATCCAGCCGGGATTCAAATCTATTGGGGCGCCTATCTCGGCATGCCCGACCAGATCGTCATGTCCGGCGTGCTCGCCGAGGTTGGCCCGCGCATCGTTGCGGCGCGGCAGGAAGCGCGCGAGCGGCATGGCTGGATCATGGACAGCTACATTCTCAAGCGCAGGCCGTAAGCGAGGCAGCATGCTCCCCGAATGGGTCACCCGAAATTGCCCCGATGTCTCCGCCGTGCATCGCGAGGCCGCGATCGCACGGCAGGCGCAACTGACAAAGCCGACCGGTGCACTCGGCCGGCTGGAGCAGCTCGCAATCGAGCTTGCGGACCTGCAGGCGACCGAACAGCCGCGTGCCGCACGGGTGCCGATCATTGTCTTCGCCGGCGACCACGGCATCGTCGCGCAGGGCGTCTCGGCCTATCCGCAAGCCGTGACCATCGCGATGATGGCGAATTTTGCCTCCGGCGGCGCCGCGATCTCGGTGCTGGCGCGCGAGCTTGGCTCGAGCCTGGACGTCGTCGATGCCGGCACGCTAGCAACAGAGGCGATGGCGGGTGTCATCTCCGACAAGCCGCGCCATGGCACGCGCGATTTCAGCGTCGAAGCCGCGCTCGCACCCGCCGAGCTGGCGTATGCCTTCGAGGTCGGCCAGCGCGCGGTTGCGCGCGCGCAAGCCAATCAGCCCGATCTCTTGATCTTCGGCGAGATGGGGATCGGCAACACGACGACGTCGGCGGCGATTGCTGCAGGCCTGCTCGGCATCAGCGCCGAAGAGATCGCGGGCAGCGGCACCGGCGTCGATGCGGCCGGCCGCGCACATAAGGCCCGCGTGATCGACGCGGCGATCGCGCGTCACGGCGTTGGCGGCGCCTCGCCCGAAAAAATCCTGTGTGCCGTCGGCGGCCTCGAGATCGCGGCGATCTCAGGTGCGATCATTGCGGCGGCGCAGCGCCGTATTCCCGTATTGATCGATGGCTTCATCGTATCGGTGGCAGCGCTCGCAGCAGTGCGACTCAATCCGTCGTGCCAGCCGTTCCTGCTGCCGTCGCATCAATCGGCGGAGCAGGGGCATCGGCTGGTGTTGCGCGCGCTGAACGTGCAGCCGTTGATCAGCCTCGATCTCAGGCTCGGCGAGGGATCGGGCGCCGCCATCGCGCTGCCGCTGGTGCGGCTCGCTTGTAGCCTTCACAACGGCATGGCGACGTTTGCGCAGGCCAATGTGCCTGACAGACCTAACTGATCGGCTGATTGACGGAGACGACGCGCCAGCCGCTCGCGAGGCGATCGATCCGGGTCAGCGACAGCGGATCGACCACGAAGCGCAAGGCGGCCTGCGGCGTCAGATCCAGCGCGATGCAGAGCGCGGCGCGGATGGTGCCGGAATGCACTACGAGCGTGGCCGATCCGGCTGCGATCCGCGACAGGCCCAGCCGGACACGCGCGACCTGATCCGCAAAGCTTTCGCCGCCGGGCGGCCGTCCGCCAGCCGGATCGCTCCAGAACTGCGCATAGGCCTCACCGCGGGTCGCCTCGAGTTGGTCATGGCGGTGGCCGGTCCAGTCACCAAAATCCTGCTCGCGGAATTCACTGACCAGCTTCGGTTCGAGCCCCAGCGCGCGTGCCGTCTCGATCGTGCGCCGCGACGGGCTGGCATAGCCGGCGGCATCCGGTGGCAGGCGCCGTCGCACAGCGTCCAGTTGCACGCGATCGCTGAGATCGGCCGGCGCGTCGGCGGCATGGATGGTGCCTGTGACGCCCGCGACGGGCGCGTGCCGTATCAACCAGAGGAAGGTCTCGCCTTCCATGCTCATCTCCAAGGAAGTTGGTCGTTGTGGCCATAACGCCGCAACTGGCACATTGACTCTGTTGTGATGGTAATCCTAGATGCTCGCGACGGTTTCCCCGAGAGGGGATGAAAAGGGAATACGGTGCGGGGACATTGTCCCCAACGCCGTGGCTGCCCCCGCAACTGTGAGCGGATAATCCTTCGTCAGAAGCCACTGGGTCCTCGGTCCCGGGAAGGCGACGAAGTGGTGATGACCCGCGAGCCAGGAGACCTGCCGTCAGCCGTGGTCACACGCGAAGATGTCGGTCGGGGAGTACAGACATTCGGCTTCATCGGACGGCTGAAGAGCCAAAAGGTGAGACCTCGTTCGCTGTGACGTGCCACTGACGTCATACCGAGGTCCGAAAACCGTGTCTTCCATCCGTATCGTACGACCGCGACAATTCCTGCTCGCATCCGCTGCGCTCACATCCCTTGCCGCACTCGATCTGCCCGCTGCGCTGGCGCAGCAGGCCCGGGAACCCCTGCCGCCCGTCGAAGTATCGCCGGCCCAATCCCGCAAGCAGGCCAAGCCTGCCGCCCGGGAGGCGCAGAGCGCGCACCGGCAAGCAGCGCGCAGGCCGGCGGCCGCGGCAGCGATGCCGAAGCCCGTCGTGCCGGCTACGGCACCCCCGACGCCGCTCAACAGCAATGCCGTCGCCGAAAGCGCTTCGCGGCTCGGCCTGACGGTGCGACAGACGCCCGCGACCGTCGAGGTGATCTCCGCCGAGACCATGCGCGAGCAGGGCTATCGCACGGTGTCCGACGTGGCCCAGGGCGCGGTCGGCGTCACCGCCGGCGATAACCCGGCCGAACCTTCCGCCTTCTCGATGCGTGGCTTCACCAACAGCCAGATCAACACGCTCTACAACGGCATCAAGATCGGCCCGCAGAACATGACCTCGCGGATCATGGACACCGCCAATCTGGAGGCCGTGGAATTCCTGAAGGGCCCGGCATCGCTGATCTCGGGTGAAGGCGCCGCCGGCGGCGCGATCAATTTTGTGACCAAGCAGCCGCACACGGGACCGATCCGGAACGAAGCTGATTTCTCCTGGGATTCGCTGAATTCGTTCCGCGCGCATTACGGCTCGGGCGGCAGCACCAACGTCCAAGGCCTCGACTATCGCTTCGACATCAGCCGTTCCGCGCTCAACGGCTTTGCCGACGACACCAATACCAAGATGCTCGATGTGTCCGGCCAGCTCAATTACCGCATCTCCGACAGTCTCAAGATCTGGGGCGCGATCGAGTATCGCGAGGACCGTTCGAAAGCCTATTGGGGCGCGCCGCTGGTGCCGATCGCCTTCAGCGGCTCGCACGCGACGACGAGGATCGTCTCCGGTAATTACTTCAATAGGACTGATCTTGGCGCGGTCACGATCGACGACCGCACCTTCAATACCAACTACAACGTCCTCGACAATCGCAATGTCGCGCAGGAGGTGTGGCTGCGCGGCGGCTTCGAGCTGAAGCTGGCGCCGGACCTGACGCTGAAGAGTCAAGCCTATGGCTACGGCGCCGAGCGCACCTGGTTCAACAACGAGATCGAGGCGTTCGATTCCACCAACAACCAGGTGTATCGCGAGCGCTTCTATGTCGCGCACAGCCAGCGCCTCGTCGGCAACATCACCGATTTGATCTGGGACGCTGATATCGCGGGTTTCGACAATCGGCTGGTCACGACGTTGTCATCGAGCTATCTCGACTTCGTCAGGCCGGGCGCGGCAAATTTCCCGAACGATTATGTCTCGCTGGTCGATCCCAACCGCGGCTTTTACGGCTCGCTCACGACGCAGCAGCAGACCGCGCGCATCAACAACGAGGCGCTGTCGTTCGAGGACCGGCTGAAGCTGACGCGGACCTTCGCGCTGATCGGCGGCCTGCGCGTCGAGCATATCGGGCTCGACCGCAATTCGACCGATTCCGCCGGGCTTGTGAGAGCCGGCTTTCCGTTCACGAAAGACTGGGCGCCGGTGACGGGCCGCATCGGTTACACTTGGGAGGCCGTGCCCGGCCTGATCTTCTTCAGTCAGTACGCCACCGGCGCCGACGTCTCCGCGAACACCAGCTTCCTGCTGTTGCCGACCCAGCCGCTCGACCTGACGACCGCGCGTACCTATGAGACCGGCGTCAAGCACCTGTTCTGGGACAACCGGGCGGAGTGGTCGTTCTCGGCCTATGACATCGTGCGCAAGAACGTCTATGCCGCGGCCGGCGGCATGGCGCTCAACATCGCCGGGCGCCAGGAATCCAAGGGCGTCGAGCTTGCCGCTTCGGTTCGTCCGATCGATCCGCTGCGTCTGTGGGGCAACATCGCCTATGTCGATGCCCGCTATGCCGACTACAATTTCGCCGGCGGCTCGTTCTCCGGCAATACGCCGCCGAACGTGCCGCGCATTGTGGCGAATGCTGGCGCGTCCTGGCGCTTCTTCACGCCCTGGCCGGTAGAGCTCGGCATCGTCGGCCGCCATGTCGGCGACCGCTACAACACCGATGCCAATGTCGTGACGATGAAGGCCTATACCGTCGCCGACGTCTATGCCTTCGTCGACATTCCCAAGACGGTGTTCAACGCGGTCGATCAGGCCCGCCTGACCTTCCGCGTCCGCAACATCACCGATAAGCGCTATGCGATCTGGGGCGATCCGTTCTATCCCGACCAGATCCTGCTCGGCGCGCCTAGGACCTACGAGCTCTCGGCCGCGTTCAAATGGTAGGATCATGAACGCATGATGGGCGCGATCGTCCTTGCGCATCGCTGGCTCGGGATCGCGTTCTGCCTGCTGTTCGCGATGTGGTTCGCGACGGGGATCGTGATGCACTTCGTGCCGTTTCCGTCGCTGACGGAAGCGGAACGGTTTGCCGGCCTGGCGCCGGTGGATCGCGAAGCGGCGAGGATCCCGGTTGCGGCGGCGGTCGCTGTGAGCGGGGTCGCGGACGCCGTGCGCGTCCGGCTGATCCAGCGGAGCGATGCAGCGGTCTACATCGTGTCGGGATCATCGCGCGTGCGCGCGGTCCGCGCCTCCGACGGAGCGGATGCGTCGGTCGCAATTGCCGATACCGTCCTTGCGATTGCGCGGGAGCACGCGCGCAATCGCGGGCTCGATGCCGTGCAGGCCGCGGTCGTTGCCCGTCCGGACTATGATCAGTGGAGCGTGCCGAACGGCTTCGATCGCCATCGGCCGCTGTTTCGCGTGGCCTTCGGCGATGCTGCCGGGACGGAAGTCTATGTCTCCTCGCCCACCGGCGAGATCGTCCTGGATACGACGCGGCGCGAGCGGGGCTGGAATTGGGCCGGTAGTGTCCTGCACTGGATTTATCCGACGGTCCTGAGAAGCAACCGGCTCCTGTGGGATCGCGTCGTCTGGACGCTGTCATTGCTGGCCTTGATCGCGGCAATGCTTGGTGCGGTGCTCGGGATCGCGCGGGTGAAGCTGCGAGGGCGCCGGATGTCCTCGCCCTATCGTGGCTGGCACGCGTTGCACCACGTCATTGGCCTCGCGGCAACAATGTTCGTGCTGACATGGAGTCTCAGCGGCTGGCTCTCGATGGATCACGGCCGGCTGTTCTCGCGCGGACAATTGACCTTGGCCGAATCCGGCGTGATGAACGCGCCGCTTGATTGGGCGGCTGCCTCATGGCTCGATCGGCAGCCGATATCGCCCTCGGCCCGGGAGATCGAATGGTTTGCCTTCAACGGCAACGTCTATCGCCGCGATCGGGTGAGCCTTGACCATCAGGTCTTGATCAAAGCAGGGGACGCGTCCCGCGACGGACCAACGGAATTTCTGGACGTGCATGAGATCCAGAGTCTCGTGGCGCACCTTGCTGCCGGCTGCGGCGCGGCGTCCGTTCTTGCTGGCAACGACGATTACCCCGCGCAATCGGCTATTGCCGGTGCGCCCGTCTACCGTTCGCGCTGCGGCGACCTCTGGTTCGATATCGACGGTGCCGACGGCAGTGTGCTGCAAAGGCTGGATGCCTCGCGGCGGGCCTATCGCTGGCTCTACAGCGCGCTCCACACCCTCGATTTTCCCCTTCTGGTGGCGCACCCGCGTCTGCGCGATACCATCATCGTCGGACTCTGTGTGTTGGGACTGGTGTTCTCCGTCACCGGGATCGCGATTGGCTGGCGGCGTCTGCGGCCCCGACCGACGCGCATGTCCTGACCGAGGGCCGGCGGTTATATCGGCTCTCTCTAATCCAGACCGGTCTTGCCCGGTGCCCAATAGGCTTTCGCTCTGATCCGCGATGATGCGACGCCGGCGGCCTTCAGGGCGCGGCCGACGCGCTGGATCGAGGGTGCCTTGCCGGTCAGGACGAACTGTGCGCCGTTTGCGGCAAGACGCAGCAGCTCGGATTCTGCAGTTGCAAGATGGGTGTCATCGGCACTGCGTGCGATTAATCTGGCCTGGCCGAGGCCGATGGAATCCAGCACCAGTCTCGACTCCGCGACATCGGCGGCCTCGAACAGATGGAGCGCGCCGCCAGCCTGTAGGCTGTCGCGCAACGCGGCCGCAAGGCCGAACGAGGTTTCATCGCCGAACAGAACGATGGGCGCTCCGAGGTCCGCGAGGTCGAACGAGCGGCGTGGACCAAAGAACTGGCAGGCGTTGCCCGCGCGCAAGCCGCTGGCCCAGCGGCTGCCGGGGCCATCGCCATGTGCAAAGGCGAGCAGCCGCGTTCTGCCGTTGCCGGCGTCCCACGACATCGGCGTATAGGTGCGCGCGCTCAGGCCCGAGCCCATCGCGACCTGGATCTTGTCGCCGGCCGTCCAGGCGACGTTCTCCAGCGCTTCGCCTTCGAGCTCGACGAGCCGGAAATGCGGCGAGAGCGTCCTGACGCCGGCAACGTGTGCAGGACGCATCAGCCATCGCAGCAACATCCGCGTGAGCCGTCCCTGCGGTGCCCGCGATGGCTCGGACGTTTGTGGCTCGTGAGCGGGCTCGTTCAAGTTTGGCTCCATCACAGGGTTCACCGCCGTGCCGATCATCTGGCTTTGATCGTGAATTCGTTGCCACGTCCCGGCTCGAACGGCAGCGATAGTGAGAGGTAGCCGTTCTCGGGATCGCGCACGTAGTCGATATAGCCCGAAGCTTCCTCGAGCGCGTTCTCGCCGACGATGAGCGCGCCGCGCTTCAGGTGCGGCTCCAGCAGCCTGAGAATGGGAAGATAGAGAGTGAAAGCGCCATCGAGCATCACCATGTCGACCTCGCCGCCGAGGCCGGAGCTGAGCGTTTGGCGCGCATCGCCGTGCCTGAACTCGACGAGGTCGGCGAGCCCCGCGGCGGCAAGGTTCGCTTGCGCCCGCTCGATCTTGCCGGGTTCGAGATCGGTCCCGATCAGACGGCCGCCACCGATGTCGCGCAGGCCCGCCGCCATGTAGATCGCGGAAATCCCCATCGAGGAGCCGAACTCGACGATGCGCTGTGCCTTGGTGGCACGGACGCACATGTAGAGGAAGCGTCCGAACCGCGGAGAGACGCTCAGGAAATTGTCCGCAAGTCCACGATAGACTTCGTTCAGATCACGGCTCTCGGCGGCGATGGTCTTGCTGATGATCTCATCCCGGCTCTTCGCTTCGTTCGCGAAGGTTTGCATCAGTTGTCCGTCGGCGACCTCCGCTTCCTGGTGAAGACGAAGGAGGACGTCGGCGACGGCGCCCTTGCTGAGTGAATCCATGTCGGTCGGCTCCTTAATGCGCCCGCCGGGCGCTTCGGAGCCTGGATACGAAATGGTCCCTCAGACCGCATTCCGCGAACGGGACAATCGATTGCGAATTCCGGTCAGTGTGCGCCGATGCGGCGTTCGGCCAGATATCGCGCCGGCGGCTTGCCCAGCGCCTTGCGGAACATGATGACGAAGGCGCTGGCCCCCTCATAGCCGAGATCGAGCGCCACCGCTTGAACCGATGCGCCCTGGTCGAGGCGCTGAAGCGCGATCAGGATGTGGAGCTGCTGGCGCCAGCGGCCGAAGCTCATGCCGGTCTCGCGTTGCAGGATGCGGGTGAGGGTGCGCGGGGCGACGGCCATGCGCCGGCTCCAATCCTCGATCGTCGCGCGATCGGAAGGATCAGTCATCATCGCGCTGGCGATCCGGCGCAGCCTGGCATCGGCCGGCATCGGGAAGAGCAGCTCTTCGGCGGGAGCCAGCGACAGCTGGTCGAGCAACACCGCGGCGATCCTGCCGTCGGCGCCGTCGAGATCGTACATCACCGGCATGTGGGTGGCATGCACCAGCAAACGCTCGAGCAAGGGCGAGATCGTCAGCGCGCAGCATTGCCGCGGCAGCGCCGGTACCGCCTCCGGTTCGACGAACAGGCAATGCATCTCGACGTCGCCGGCGACGCTGACGCTGTGCGGAACATGCCCGGGAATCCACACCGCACAGCGCGGCGGGACGATCCAGACGCCGTGTCCGGCCTCCAGCCTGACGAGGCCGCGCGTGGTCAGGACGAGCTCGTCCTTGCGATGCTCGTGCATGGCCAGCTCCATGCCCTTGGTGACCATCTGGCCCCCGAAAGCGGCAACGGCGCGCGGCACGGTTTCAGGATCGAAATCCCCGAGATCATCGGGGTTCATATGGTCGTCGTTGAGCCGGAAGAAGGGCATGGCAGGCGATGGTCGATCCGAACATGACTGGCGGGTTCAGGCAATATCTGGCCCGCGATCGCGACTTTCAACGCAGGACGTTCGAATCTCGATGGTTTCTAACGAGCTCGTCCCACCGGATCGCGGCGCTGCTTGCGAGACGATATCCTCGCTTACTGACCGTACAATAAAGAAAGGCTGTGCCGCCTGCCGTGCATAGCTCATAGGATACCAACCTCGCGTCCGATCGCCTGCAAATTAGACAGATGATCTTTGACGTTGCGATTGCACTGCAACGGACGTGACGGTTTGCGCCGAAAAACCCGTGGTGCGATGCACTTTGCTGGTGTTCAGCAGTCGACATCTGCATGCTCTCCGCGCGGGCAGAGCTGCACCAAAACGTGCAACCGAATTTGCGGCTCGCGGCGCCGGCCCGGTGGTTTGCGACAACTCTGGCTCTATCCCGACCTGACCGCTCTGTCGCACACTCGCGGACAATGGCAAGACAAGGGATGCATGATGAGCGCTCTCGGTTGGGCATTGGATGTCGCGATGGACGGTAACAGCCCGGCGTCCGGTTCGGACCTCATGCGTCGCTGCCCCCGCACATGAGCTCCTCCGAAAATCACTGGGAGGTTGGCACCGATATCGGCGGCACCTTCACCGATATCATCGCGATCCGGCGCGATTCATCGGAGGCGCGGATCGCAAAGGTGCCGTCGCGCCCCGGCGCTCCGGTTCAGGCGATGCTGGAAGCGATCGAGGCGGTGGGCCTGCGCAAAAGCGAGGTCAGGCGCTTCGTCCACGGCACCACGCGCGTGACCAACGCTATCGTCGAGGGCCGGCTGCCGAAGGTGGCGCTGGTTGCGACCGAGGGCTTTGCCGATGTGCTCGAGATTGCGCGTTATCGCCGCCGCGATCTCTACCGTCTCGACGTTCCGCCGAAATCGCCGCCGCTCGTGCCGCCTGAGCGCTGCTTCGGGCTCGCCGAGCGCCTCGATCACGAGGGACGCGTGCTGAAGCCGCTGGAACAAGCGGAGATCGAGCGCCTGGTGGCCTGGCTGAAGGAGGCCGGCGTTCAGAGCGTCGCGGTGGCTCTGCTTCACGCCTATGCCAATCCGGTGCACGAAAAAATGCTCGGCGAGCGCCTCAAGGACGTCGTCGCCCATGTCTCGCTGTCGCACGAGGTCAATCCCGAGGCACGCGAATATGAGCGGACCTCGGCGACCGTGTTCAACGCCGCCGCGATGCCGATTGCGGTGGAATATCTGAGCGAGCTGGAGCAGCGGCTGCCGATCGGGCCGGGGTTGCAGGTGTTTCATTCCGCCGGCGCGATGATCCCGATCTCCGCGGTGAAACGTCGCCCGCTTGTGATGGCAATGTCGGGCCCGGCCGCCGGCGTCTCGGCGTCGGTCAGCATCGCGCGCCAGCTCGGCACGCCGCGCATGCTGACCTTCGACATGGGCGGCACCACGACGGACGTTTGCCTGATCGTCGACGGCCAGGCCGAGATGACCGACGGCCGCATGCTCGGCGACAAGCCGCTGCGCCAGCCGATGCTCGCGGTTCACTCCATCGGGGCGGGCGGCGGATCGATCGTGCGCAACGGCCCGGGTGGTCTGACCGTCGGGCCGGAGAGTGCCGGCTCCGAGCCGGGTCCGGCCTGCTACGGCCGCGGCGGCACCGAGCCAACCATCACCGACGCCAACGCCGTGCTCGGCTATCTCAATCCCGAAACCAAACTCGGCGACCGGATCGGCATCGACGTCCAGGCGGCCAGGCGCGTCATCGAGCCGATCGCGCGGGCGTTGGGGCTGAGCCTGACCGAAACGGCGCTCGGCATCATCAAGGTCGCCAACGCGACGATGGCCCGCGCGCTGCGCCGCGTCACGGTCGAGCGCGGCATCGACGGGCGCGACTGTACGCTGCTCGCCTTCGGCGGTGGTGGCCCCATGCATGCCGCGGGGCTCGCCGATCTCTACGGGATTGCGCAGGTCGTCGTGCCCAGCGCATCGAGCGCGTTCTCGGCGCTGGGCTGTCTCACCGCCGACTTCAGCTTCCTGCAGCAGCAGACCTTGCGCGCCGGTCTCGACGGCATCGATCTCGTACGCGTATCGGAGCGCATAGGGGCGCTCATTGACGATGCGTCGGCGCCGCTGATCGCCAACGGTGTCGCGAAGGCGGAGATCGAAATCGAGCTGGTGGCGCTGATGCGTTACGCGGCGCAGAACGACGCCATTCCAGTCCCGCTCGCACTGCCGCTCGACGTGATCAGGCTCAAGAGCGATTTTCTGGCGCGGCATCACGAACTCTTCGGCTATGCGACGAGCGAGCCCTGCGTCATCGAATCCGTGCGGGTGCAGGCGCGCCGGCCGTCGACAACGGTGGTGAGCCGGCCGGCGACAGCGGCGAGGGCGATGTCGTCAGGCACGCGCCTTTGCTCGTTCGACGGCTACCCCGACATCGCGACAGGGATCATCGACCGTGCCTCGCTGGCCGACACCGTCCGCGGCCCAGCCATCATTGAAGACGCCTGGTCGACCGTGGTGGTGCCGCCGGGTTGGCAGGCGAGGCCCGATGCCGCAGGCAATCTGTTCCTGACGCGGAGGGCAACATGAAGCTCGATCCGTTCGTCGTCGAGGTCATCCGGCACGGTCTCTCCGCTGCGGCCGAGGAAATGAGTCTGGTGATGACGCGGTCGGCGCGCTCGCCGCTGCTGCGCGAGGCCGGCGATTTGTCGTCGGCGATCACGGACGGCCATGGCGGCCTGGTCGGGCAGGGCCGCGACATCCCCATCCACCTTGGCGCGATGGCTTACACGGTCCCCGAATTGCTGAAGGTGGTGCCGCGCGACAGCCTGAACGACGGCGACGTGCTGATCTACAATGTCGGCGCGCTCGGCGGCAATCATCTCAACGACGTCAAGGTCGTGCGCCCCGTCTTCGTCGATGGCGAGATCGTGGCGTTCGCGGTCAGCCTCGCGCACTGGCCGGATATCGGCGGCACCTGGCCCGGCAGCTATTTTGCAAAAGCCATCGACACGTTCCAGGAGGCGATGCGTATCCCGCCGGTGCTGATCGCGACCGCAGCCGGCGTCATCGCGCCGATCGTGCAGCTGCTCAAGGCCAACGTCCGCGACGCCGAATCCTGCGAGGGTGATCTTCTCGCGCAGATCGCGGCAACCAAAGCCGGCGAACGGCGCATCGTCGATCTCTGCCGCGAGCACGGCAAGGCGGTGTTCACCGCGACGCAGTCGCGCCTGCACGATCTCTCCGAAATCGAGATGCGCGAGGCGTTGCGCGCCTTGCCGGACGGGATCTACGAAGGCGAAGATCATCTCGACGACGGCAGCGCGAACGACGCGCCCGCGCGTATCCACGTCAAGATTACCATTGCCGGCGACGAGGCGACCTTCGACCTTTCGGGGAGCTGTGACCGCGTCTCGAATTTCTGCAACACGACGCCGTTCATGGCGCGTTCGGCCGTCGCCTATGCCGCGCGCATCATGAGCGGGCGCGACATGCAGCAGAATGCCGGCGCGCTGCGCCCCCTGACCATTATCACCCGCCCGGGCTCGATCCTGGAGCCGGGTTGGTCGGCCTCCGTCGCCGCCGGCAACCACGAGACGTCGATGCGCATCGTCGATGCGATCTTCCGCGCCATGCAGGACACCATCCCCGAACGATTGTCGGCGGGCGGCGCCACCACCGCAGGCGTCCTGTTCTTTGCGCAGCCGCGGCAGGACGGTTCCTGGAAGATGCTCTACGAGGTCCACGGCGGCGGCGAAGGCGCGCGTCACGACCGGGCCGGCATCTCGGCGACCCGGGTGCATCTGTCCAACACCTCGAACACGCCGGTCGAGGTGATCGAAGCGAACTACGCGATCCGCCTCGAGCAGCAGGCCATCCGCCGGCAATCCGGCGGCGCCGGCGTCCACCGCGGCGGCGATGGCGTCGTGCGCGCTTACCGCATTCTGGCTCCGTCCATGCATCTGACCACCTGCATCGAGCGCATGGTGATTCCCCCGTTCGGCATGCAGGGCGGTGAACCCGGCAAGGCCTGTCGCATCTCGCTTGTCAGGCAGGGCGTAAACGTCGCGATCGACGGCAAATCCAACCTCGTGCTGCAGCACGGCGATCTCGTCACCGTCGAGACTTGCGGCGGCGGCGGCTACGGCGCTGAAGCTGCGGAGTGAAGGGATTGCGATGAGCAAATTGTTGCGAACCGGGCTGAACGCGGGCGACAACGCGCCTATGGCCGTGGTCGGCGGCGAGGGCGTCTATTTTCATCTTGCGGACGGCCGCAAGCTCATCGACGGCAGCAACACCGGCGGCGGTCTCGGTCACCGTCATCCCGCGATGGTGGAGGCGATCCGCCGCGCGGCGGATACGCCCGTCGTCAACGAGGGCTGGACCTGGGTCGGCCGCGAGCAGGCCGCCGACGATTTGATGGCGACGGCGTTCGGCGGCGAGGAGGATTGGGTTGGCGCAGTGCGCTTCTGCATCAGCGGCAGCGAGGCCAACGACATGGCGCTGTCGCTCTGCCAGGCCTTGACGCAGCGCTCGGCGCTAGCGACGCGTGAGCGTGCCTATCACGGCATCACGGGCCTGTCGCGCAGCATGACCGTGCAGCCGCAATGGCATGGCGGCCTTGCGGTGCACTCCGGCGGCTCCAGGCTACCGGCGCCGATGGCGCCGGTGCGAATCCTGCCGGCGCCGGATGGCGCGATCTACGGTGGGCCGGCCAGCAACAAGCCGCCGCGCGAATATCTGGCCGACGCCACGCGTCTGCTGTCGGATACCGCGGCGACGATCATCGACTACACCCAGGGCGGCATCTATTACGACGGCGCCTATCAGGACGAAGTGGCGCGCTGCGCGCGACAAGCGGGCTCATACCGGATCGCCGACGAGGTCGTCACCGGCGCGGGCCGCGCCGGGCGCTGGTTCGCGTTTCAGGGCGCCGAAAGTCGCCCCGATATCGTGACGCTCGGAAAGTCGCTCGGTGGCGGTGCGGCCGCAGTGGCGGCGGTCGTCGTGTCGAAAGAGATCGTCGAGCGGTTGAATGGCACGAGCTGGCAGAATTACGGCACCTTGCGGGGCCACCCGATCAGCATGGCCGCCGTCAGCGCTTACCTGAAGGTCATCAGCGAAGAGAAGATTCTCGAGCATGTGAAGAGCCTCGAAGAGCTGTTCAGCCGCCGCCTGCTCGCGATCGCGCAGAAACATCCCAGCGTCCAGCGCGTGGCGGGGCAAGGGTTGCACTGGACGGTGGAGCTGCACGGACCGGACTGGCGCTCCTGGCACGCCGACACCACCGAAGTGCCGATCGCCTCGCGCGTCGCGACGCGGGCGCTGGAAGCCGGCGCGGTGATCGGAACCAGCGGCGAGCAGGTTTCGCTGTTCCTGGCACCGCCGCTCGTCATGTCCGAACGTGAGGCCGACCAGCTTCTGGACGCGCTCGATCATGGCCTCGATGTCGCCGACGAGGAGCACCGATGAGCGCCGATCGCGCCACAAAAACTGTCCAACCCATCCGGCTGGAAACCTTCGGCGGTGCCGCGTTATGCTGCACGCGCCCGCAATTCGTTGAAGCTTTCACTTCCTCCAAGAGATCACCGGGAAATCGCTGATGCGTATCGTCAATGTTGCCGCCGCCCAGATGGGTCCGATCCAGAAGGCCGACAGCCGCGAGGCCGTGGTCAGGCGCATGATCGCGCTGATGGACGAAGCCAAGAGCAAGGGCGCCGATTTGATCGTCTATCCGGAACTGGCGCTGACGACATTCTTTCCGCGCTGGTACGCGGAGGACCGCGC
The DNA here is from genome assembly GCF_014198205.1 of Bradyrhizobium sp. SBR1B. NCBI lineage: Bacteria > Pseudomonadati > Pseudomonadota > Alphaproteobacteria > Hyphomicrobiales > Nitrobacteraceae > Bradyrhizobium > Bradyrhizobium sp. SBR1B. The sequence goes on along the minus strand of NZ_JACIHC010000006.1, from coordinate 70,071 downwards.
CGAGTTCGACATCTGGTTCGAGCGTGAGATGCCGAACGCGGCGACGAAGCCGCTATTCGAGCGCGCAGCGCAGCACCAGATGGCGATGAACTTCGGCTATGCGGAGCTGACACCGGACGGCCATCACTTCAACACGGCGATCCTGACCGACAAGTCCGGCAAGATCGTCGGCAAATATCGCAAGGTCCATCTGCCGGGCCATGTGGAGTACGACACCAAGCGCTCGCACCAGCATCTGGAGAAACGCTATTTCGAGCCGGGCGATCTCGGCTTCAACGTCTGGCGTGAGCTGGGCGGCATCATCGGCATGGCCATATGCAACGATCGGCGCTGGCCGGAGACATATCGCGTGATGGGCCTGCAGGGCGTCGAGATGGTGCTGATCGGCTACAACACGCCCTCCGTCAACGCGGAGCGAAGCGAGGAGGGCGTCGAGAAGCGCCTGTTTCACAACCGCCTCTCGGTGCAGGCCGGCGCCTATCAGAATTCGACCTGGGTCGTCGCGGTCGCCAAGGCCGGCAATGAGGATGGCCACCCGCTGTTCGGCGGCAGCCTGATCGTCGATCCCAACGGCGAGATCGTCACTGAAGCCAGGACGGAGGACGATGAACTCCTGCTCCATCCCTGCGATCTCGATGCCACAAAGTTTGGCAAGACCACGATCTTCAATTTCGCGCAGCATCGCCGGATCGAGCATTACGGCCTGATCACCAGCCAAACCGGCGCGGTGCCGCCGCCGGAGAAATGACGCCGATGTCGGATAATGGCATATCCTTGCGCGAGCTTGATCCGCGCGATCGCTACAAGCTGCTCTGCGGCGTAATCGTGCCGCGGCCGATCGCGCTGGTGACGACATTGGACGAGAACGGGGCGGTCAATGCGGCCCCGTTCAGCTTCTTCAACGTGTTCTCCGAGAGCCCCGCGCTGATCGTGCTCGGCCTTCAGCACAAGCCGGATCACAGCCCGAAGGATACCACCCGCAACATCCATCGCGACGGCGAGTTCGTCGTGCACATGGTGGATGAGGCGCTCTCGGTGGCGATGAACGATTGCGCGGTCGATTTCCCCTCGGGCGACAGCGAGGTCGCGGCGACCGGGCTTGCGACGCTTCCCTCCGTCGATGTGAAAGTGCCGCGCCTCGCGGCAGCGCCCTTTGCGCTGGAATGCCGGCGCCATGTGGTGCTGAACTTCTCGCCCGACCGGGAACTGCTGGTTGGCGAGGTGCTCAGGATTCACGCCCGTGAGGGCCTGGTCGACGAGGCCAACATGTATGTCGATCTCGACGCCTATCGGCCGATCGGCCGCATGTTCGGCAATCTCTACACCACCCAGCGGGATGTCTTTTCGCTGACGCGCGAGAGCCACGCGCAATGGCGCGCGCGGCAGGACGCCAAAGAGCTGAAGGACGCCTAGTGAGCCGAGAACTGCACCGTGCCCAGCGCCATCGTGACGGCCGCCTGTGTCGGGTCGATCACGGGAATGCCCAGCGCGTCTTCGAGCGGGCGGCGATGGCGCGCCATGCCGGCGCAGCCCATCACGATGGCGCGGGCGCCGTCCTGGTCGCGCAGCGCACGGCCGATTTCGATCATCTTCGCGAGTGTTCCGTCGCCCGAGGCGGTCTCCGCGACGCTCATGTTGAGCGGCCGCTCGCCGGCGAGGCGATCGGTCAATCCCATCTGCCTGAGATAGCGCATGTGGCGCGGGATCGAGCGCTGCGCGATGGCGATGACGCCGAACGTTTCGGCGCGGGCGAGCGCGGTCAGCACGCCGCACTCGGCAATGCCGAATACCGGCCGTTCCGTGCCTTCGCGGCAGACCTGAAGGCCGGGATCGCTATAGCAGGCGATGACGAAGGCCGAAGAGCTGTTGTCGCTTTCCACCAGCCGTCGCAGCGGCATCGCGACGCCGTCGACGTCGGCCTGGCCTCAATGCCGAACGGACCCTCTGCCAGCGACTGGCAGACCAGTTCCGGTCCGCCCTCGAAACCGAGCGGCCTCAAGGCCTCCTCCAGCCCTTGCGTGACTGCAGGGTTGGAGTTCGGATTGATGACGAGAATGCGTGGCCGGGACATGATGGTCTTCCTACGAAACGGAGATCATTTGCCCAAGCCTATCACGGAGTGCCTCATGACTGAACCCACCTACGACCTGATCATCCGCGGCGGACGCGTCGCCACGACCACCGATGTCTTCGAGGCCGACGTTGCCATCTCCGGCGAGACCATCGCGGCCATCGGCCGCGGGCTTCCGGCGGCCAGGCGCGAGATCGATGCGCGCGGCAAGTTGGTGCTGCCTGGCGGCGTCGACAGCCACGCCCATATCGAGCAGCTGTCGGCCGCCGGTATCATGAATGCCGACACGTTCGAGAGCGCGACCGTCTCTGCCGCTTTCGGTGGCACCACCACGGTGATCCCGTTCGCCGCCCAGCATGTCGGCATGAAATTGCCGCAGGTGGTGGAGGATTATCACGCGCTGGCGAAGAAGGGCGCGGTGATCGACTACGCCTTTCACATGATCATTGCGGACGCGACCAAGGAGACGGTCGAAGAGCATATTCCGGCGCTGGTGAAGCAGGGCCACGCCTCGATCAAGATCTTCATGACCTATGACCGGCTCAAGGTCGACGACGAGCCGTTGCTCGACATCCTGCTCGCGGCGCGCCAGTCCGGCGCGATGCTGTGCGCCCATGCCGAGAACCACGGCATCATCGCCTGGATGGTCAAGCGACTGCTCGCGCGCGGCTACACCATGCCGAAATACCATGCCGTCAGTCATGCCCGTGTGTCGGAAGCGGAAGCTTTCACCCGGCTGATCGGCATGGCGGCGCTGATCGACCAGCCGATCATGATCTTCCATGTCTCGACCGCCGAAGGCGCCAAGGTGATCCGCGACTCGCGCGGGCAGGGGCTGAAGGTGTTCGCGGAGACTTGTCCGCAATATCTGTTCCTCACCGCCGCCGATCTCGACAAGCCCGGCGCCGAAGGCGCCAAGTGGATGTGCAGCCCGCCACCGCGCACGCATGCAGATCAGGAGGCGCTGTGGCAGTCGCTGTCGCTCGGCGACCTCCAGACCATCTCGTCGGATCACGCGCCCTATCGCTTTGACGAGACCGGCAAGCTGCGCGCCGGATCCAACCCCAATTTCAAGCAGGTCGCGAACGGGCTGCCGGGGCTGGAGCTGCGGCTGCCGCTGCTGTTCGACGCGATGGTCTCGAAGGGGCGGCTGGGCCTGGACAAGTTCGTCGAGCTGACCTCGACCGCGCCGGCAAAGATCTACAATCTGCACCCGCGCAAGGGCTCGATTGCGGTCGGCGCCGATGCCGATATCGCGATCTGGGATCCGAACCGCGAGGTCACGATTGCGGACGAGATGATGCATGATCTTACCGGCTACACGCCGTTCGCGGGGCGCAAGCTGAAGGGCTGGCCGGTGTCGGTGCTGTCGCGCGGCCGGGTCATCATCGACGGCGACAAGTGCCTCGCGAGCGCCGGCAGCGGAAAATTCCTGGCGCGCAGCGGCGGCGAGGCGGCGAAGCCGACGGGCCGGCTGGTCGCCGACATGGATCCGGAACGGAATTTCGGGGCCAAACTGCTGTGATCGTGGATCGCGCGCGATGAAAATCGTCATCTTCGGCGGCACCGGCTTTGTCGGCCTCAACCTCGCCGAGGTGCTGCTCGCGCGCGGGCACGAGGTGACGCTGTATGATCGTAAGCAACTTCCAGCGGGAGCGGAGCGGTCCTTTGCCGATCACCGGGAGCGGCTTACGATTGTTCAGGGCGAGATCACAGACGTCGAGAGGATCGACGCGCTCATAAAGAACGGTTGCGATGCGATCGTCCTTGGCGCTGCCATAACGGCCGGGGACCAGCTCGAACGGTCCGTCACCTCGAATATCCTCGAGATCAACGTGATGGCTCAGATACCGATCTTGAGCGCGGCGAACCGCCGTGGCGTTCGACGCGTGGTCAACCTCTCTTCCGCTTCCGCCTATGGTGCTGCGGGGCAGCGCCATCCGGTATTGGACGAGGAGACGCCCTGCGATCCAGTTTCCTTTTACGCGATCAGCAAGTTTACCTCGGAGCGATCGGTGGCACGCCTTGCCGAGCTGTGGGGCGGCGATTTCCTGAGCGTACGTTTGAGTGCGGTGTTCGGTCCGTGGGAACGGATCGGGAAGGTGCGAGATACGCCAAGCCTCCAGTTCCAGATTCTCGCCGAGTTCGCCCGCGGTGAGCCGGCGCTTCTTCCCGCGCCGGGCACCAAGGATTGGACCTACGCGCCCGACGCCGCCGAAGCGGTGGCGGTGCTGATCGAGGCCGAGCGGCCGCGCCACCGGCTCTACAACATCTCCAGCGGTGCGGCCTGGTCGGCGCTGCAATGGGGCGAGGCCTTTGCGGCGTTGCATCCCGGGCTGCAATGCCGGCTGGCCGCGCCGGGAGAAAGAACCGTCATCAAGCTCCACGGCGGGGATCGGGCGCCACTGTCGGTCGAGCGGATGGCCGATGAGTTCGGCTGGCGCGCCCGGTTCGGCTGCGCGGAGTCGGCCGCTGCGATGAGCGCCTGGTGGATGCAGCACAAGGATGGGATCTGACATGCGGCTGCAGGGGCGCACGGCCATCATCACCGGAGCGGGCTCGGGCATCGGCCGGGCCAGCGCAAATCTGTTCGCGGAGGAGGGCGCGCATCTCGCTCTGGTCGATCGCGATGCCGCAGGGCTCGAAGAGACGTTGCGCTTGGTGGGCGAGGCCACGACGCATGTCGGCGACGTCGGCGATGCCGCATTCGCCGAGACCGTCGTAAGCGACGTTGTCTCTCGGCACGGCCGGCTCGACATCCTGATGACGGCGGCCGGATTTTCCGTCGGCGGCACGGTGCTGACCACGGATCCGGACGATTGGGATGCCGTGTTCCGCACCAATGTCGGTGGCACCTGGCTGTGGGCGCGGGCCGCGGTGCCGCAGATGCAGCGGCAGAACAGCGGCTCCATCATCACGCTGGCCTCGCAACTCGCGATCGCCGGCGGCAAGGGCAACAGTGCCTACATCGCTGCCAAGGGCGCCATCGTCAGCCTCACCCGCACGATAGCGGTGGATTTCGCCACCGACGGCATCCGCGTCAACGCCATCGCGCCGGGTGCGATCGACACGCCGATGCTTCGCCGCAGCTTTGCCCGGCATGGCAATGCCGACGAGGTGCGCGAAGCCTCCCGCAACCGCCATGCCATGAAGCGGTTCGGCGTGGCTGAGGAGATCGCGCAGACCGCGCTGCATCTGGCGAGCGACGCATCCTCGTTCACGACCGGCACGGTGATGGTGGTCGACGGAGGTTGGCTCGCGGCATGAGTGATGCGCTGACACAGCTCGAAGCGGGCATTCGCGCCGATCTCGCCAGGATCGCGCATCCCGGCGCCGCCTGGCTCGAACCGAAGATGGGGCCGGACGGCAAGCCCGCTCTGGACGTGCTCATCGTCGGCGCTGGCCAATCCGGCGTGGCCATCGGCTTCGGTCTGATGCGCTCCCGCGTCAGCAACATCCTGCTGCTCGACAAGGCCGCGGAGGGGATGGAGGGGCCGTGGCTGACCTATGCCCGCATGCCGACCTTGCGCAGCCCGAAGGACTATACGGGGCCCGACCTCGATATCCCGAGCCTGACATATCAGTCCTGGCATGAAGCCCGCTTCGGCAAGGAGAGCTGGCAGGGGCTTGGCCTGATCGAGCGCGAGCATTGGGCGGACTATCTGCTCTGGCTGCGACGCACGATAGACCTGCCTGTGCGCAACGGCTGCGAGCTTCTGGAGATTGCGCCGGCGGCCGATGGCCTGCTGGCTGCCATCGTGAAACGATCCGGAGAAGTCGAGACGCTCCATGCGCGCAAGATCGTGCTGGCGACGGGACAGGAGGGCATGGGCGGCTGGATGATCCCCGAGCCGCTGCGCGATCTTCCTACACGTTCGGTCGCAACCGTCGCCGACGAGATCGATTTCGAAAACCTTCGCGGCAAGCGCGTCGCCGTGATCGGTGCCGGCGCATCAGCGTTCGACAATGCGGCCACGGCGCTGGAGGCGGGCGCCAGTGAGGTGCACCTGCTCTGTCGGCGCGAGCAGATCCAGGTGATCCAGCCCTATCGCTGGCTGACCTTCCGCGGCTTCCTGCGCCACCTCAGCGATCTCGACGATGCCTGGCGTTGGCGCTTCATGCGCGCCATCCTGGAAATGCGGGAAGGATTTCCGCAAGCGACCTACGACCGCTGCGCGCGCCACGCCAATTTCACATTGCATGAGGGTGCGCCGCTCGAGGCCGCGTGCGCGACCGGAAAAGGTATTGAATTGCACACGCCGCTTGGCGCCATCGCGGCGGACTTCGTCATCTGCGGCACCGGTATCGATATGAACTTTGCCGCGCGCGGCGAGCTCAGTCGATTTTCTGGCAATATCGCGACCTGGGCCGACCGTTATCAGCCGCCGGACAACGAGCGCAACGCGCGGCTCGGCCGCTTCCCCTATCTCGCCGACGATTACGCCTTCACCGAGCGCGTGCCGGGCGAGACGCCCTGGATCTCCGACATCCATCTGTTCGCCATCGCCTCGACCATGAGTTTCGGCCCGTCGGGGTCATCAATCAACGCGATGACGACGGCCGTGCCGAAGCTGGTCCACGGCCTGACGCGTGGCCTATTCCGCGCCGATGTTGCGCGGCACTGGGCCTCGCTCAGCGCCTACGACGTGCCGCAGGCCGTGGTCACGCGGAGGGCGGGAAAGATAGGAGAAGCGCGATGATTATCCATGCGCCGCCGCGACGATGCGCCTCTGCGAGACTGGCGCGCAACTTGCTTCTTTCTTAACCTGCCTTGCTGGCATTCTTGTTCGAAATTCGGGGAAAAACCAATGCGTTTTGTGTCTTTCAGGCCGGCGTCCTCCGTGCTCGCCGCCGCTGCGCTGTTGCTCGTCGCCACCGCGCCTTCGCAGGCGCAAACCCGGGCGGAGACGCTGCGCTATGTCACCGGCGCATCCGTCAACACGCTCGATCCCAACATCCCCGGCTCGACGCGGGAATCGTTCGCGCTGAGCATGAGCACCTATGACCGGCTGGTGGCGTTCGGCCGCAAGCAGCTCAATGGCAAATGGGTGTTCGATCTCGACAAGATCACCGGCGAGCTCGCCGAATCCTACGACGTCAGTCCCGATGGTCTGAAGCTGACCTTCCGCCTGCGCAAGGACGCAAAATTCCAGGACGGCTCGCCGGTCACGGCCGAGGACGTGAAATGGTCGCTCGATCGCTGCGTCACCGCGCCGATCCTCGGCAAGGCGCAGCTGCTCACGGGCTCCCTGACGTCGGCCGATCAGTTCAAGGTGATCGATCCTCTCACGATCGAGGTAACGTTGCCGAAGCCCGACAAGCTCGCGCTGCCGAACCTCGCCACCGTCTATCCCATGATCATCAATTCGAAGGTGGCGAAGGAGCATGCGACCGCGGATGATCCCTGGGCCACCGCCTGGCTGAAGGAGCACACTGCCGGCAGCGGCGCCTATGTGATCGAGACGTTCAAGCCGGGCGAGCAGGTGATCGTCAAGCGCAACGAGGCCTGGAATCGCGGTTCGCCCGATAAGCCGGCGTTCTTCAAGCGCGTGATCATCCAGTCGGTGCCGGAGCCGGCGACCCGCGCCAATCTGGTCGAGCGCGGCGATGCCGATCTCGTGGTCGATCTCCAGGCCAGCGACGTGCAGTCGCTGGAGGCCAAGGGCAAGCTGAAGGTGATCTCGACCCCGCAATACAATTCGATCACCTTCGTCTCGATGAACAACCAGATCCCGCCCTTCGATAACGTCAATGTCCGCCGCGCCGTCGCCTTTGCGCTGCCCTATGACGACATGTTCAAGGCCGCTCTGTTCGGCCGCGGCGCGCCGCTGTTCGGTGCGAGCTGGCCGGACGGCAAGCCGCTGAACGGCATCTATCCGTTCCAGCAGCCCGTCAAGATCGACCTCGACAAGGCCAGGGAATATCTCAAGGCCGCAGGGCTCCCCGAGGGCTTCTCGACCACCTTCAGCTTCAATGTAGGCCAGGCCTCGACCGCCGAGCCGATGGCGGCGCTGGTCAAGGAGTCGCTCGGCAAGATCGGGATCAAGGTCGACATCCAGAAGCTGCCGGACGCGCAGATGTCGACGCAGATCAACGAGAAGAAGCTGCCCTTTTACACCGAAGGCATCGTCGCGTGGCTGCCGTCCACGGACTACTTCTACCGCAACTTCTACACCGGCAATCAGCGCTGGAACTACAGCTCGATCAACAACCCGGACCTTGCCGCGATCGCGCAGGAAGCCCGCTTCGAGCCGGATAAGGCGAAGTATGAGGAAGCGGGCCGCAAGCTCAACGCGATGCATTTCGATTTGATGCCGCAAATCATGCTGTGGCAGCCGAACCAGGATGCGGTGATGGCGTCCTCGATCGAGGGCTACACCTACGAGTTCCACCGCCAGGTCGACTATCGCGATGTCAGCCGCAAGTGATAGCGTCAGTCCAAAGGAGCTCTAGAAGGTGAGGACCGGTCTTGGCGCAACGATGGTGCGGGCGGGCAGGCGGCTGCTGTCGTCGCTGCCGGCGCTGTTCGGTGTGCTGGTCTTCACTTTCCTCCTGATGCGCGTCCTGCCCGGCGACCCCGCGGTGTTCTTCGCCTCCGGGCCCAATGCCGGCAAGGAGGAGATCGAGCAGATCCGCAAGCAGATGGGGCTCGACAAATCGGTGCCGGAGCAGCTCGTGTTCTACCTCTCCGACATCGGCCGCGGCAATCTCGGCCGCTCCATGATGACCGGGCAGCCGGTGCTGAAGGATCTGCGCGAGCGGCTGCCGGCCTCGCTCGAGCTCACCTTCACCGCGCTCCTGATCGCGCTGATCGCCGCGGTGCCGCTCGGCGTGGTCGCGGCCTTGAAGCCGGGCTCGGTCGTCGATCACGGCGTCCGGCTGTTCTGCGCGCTCGGCGTCTGCGTGCCGACCTTCGTGTCGGGCCTGCTGCTGATCTACGTCTTCTACTATCTGCTCGGCCTTGCACCCGATCCGACAGGGCGGATCGACGTCTTCACGTCGCTGCCGCCGCAGCACACCGGGTTTCTCTCGATCGACTTCCTGCTCGCCGGTGATTTCGAGGGATGGTGGGCGGCCTGCAAGCAATTGATCCTGCCGGCGGTGAGCATGGCGCTGTTCGTGATCGCGCCGCTGGCGCGGATCACGCGTGCCTCGATGCTGGTCTCGCTCGGCAGCGACTTCGTGCGCACCGCGCGCTCGGTCGGGTTGTCCTGGCGCAAGGTGGTCGTGACCTACGCGCTGCGCAATGCGATCCTGCCCGTCATCACCATCGCCGGCATCGTGTTCTCGACCATGCTGGGCGCCAATGTGCTGGTGGAGAAGGTGTTCTCCTGGCCGGGCGTTGCCTCCTACGCGCTCGATGCGCTGCTATCCTCCGACTATGCGCCGGTGCAGGGCTTTGTGCTGCTGATGGCCAGCCTGTTCGTGCTGGTTAATCTGGTCGTGGACATCTGCTACGGCATCGCCGATCCCAGGGTCTCGATCGGATGACCAGCGCAACCCTCCGCCATTCGGTCTGGATCCTGCGCGGCAACCCGCTCACCGCCGTTGCCGCCACCGGTGTACTCCTGTTCGTGCTGGTTGCGATCTTCGGACCGTGGATCGTGCCTTACGATCCCGTAGCCTCCAACGTCTCGGAGGCGTTGCTGCCGCCGAGCGCGGCGCACATCGCCGGCACCGACCAACTCGGACGCGACGTGTTCAGCCGTCTCATCATCGCCGCGCGTCTTGATCTCGCCATTGCGGTCTCGGCCGTCGGCATCTCCTTCGCGATCGGTGCGGTGGTCGGCTCCTTCTGTGGCTATGCCGGCGGCCGGCTCGACCGCGGGGTCGGCCGTTTCGTCGACGTGATGATGGCCTTTCCGCTGTTCGTGCTGGCGATGGCCATGGTCGCAGCCCTCGGCAACCGGATCGAGAACATCGTGATCGCAACCGCGATCATCAATCTTCCCTTCTACATCCGCTTCGCGCGGGCCGAGGTCAATGTCCGCCGGAATGTCGGTTGGGTCGAGGCGGCGCGGGCCTGCGGCGAGAGCCATTTCTCGGTGGTGCTGCGCTTCCTGCTGCCGAACATCCTGCCGGCGATGGCGGTGCAGATCTCGCTCAACCTCGGCTGGGCCATTCTCAACGCCGCGGGCCTGTCCTTCATCGGTCTGGGCGTCAAGCCGCCGACGCCGGAATGGGGCATCATGGTAGCGGAAGGCGCGCGCTTCATCTCGACCGGGCGGTGGTGGCTGGTCGCATTTCCGGGGCTGGCGCTGATGATGGCCGTGCTGTGCTTCAATCTCCTCGGGGACGGGATGCGGGACATTCTCGACCCCCGCATGCGCACATGAGCGAGGCGCTGCTCAACATTGACGACCTCCACGTCGCGTTCTCGACGCGACGCGGCATGGTCGAGGCCGTGCGCGGCGTGACGCTCACCGTCGAGAAGGGCGAGATGCTCGGCCTCGTCGGCGAGAGTGGCTCGGGCAAGTCGGTGACCGGCTTTGCCACGACGCGGCTGCTCGACGCGGCCGGCCGCGTTACCGGCGGCAAGATCCTGTTTCGCGGGCAGGACGTGACAAAACTCAGGGGCGACGACCTTCGTCAGCTCCAGGGCGCCGCGATGTCGATGATCTTCCAGAACCCGCGGGCGGCGCTCAATCCGATCCGGGCCATCGGCCTGCAGATCGCGGACGCAATCCTCACCCATAAGCGCATCTCGAAAGAGGCCGCGCGGGGCGAGGCGCTGGACCTGCTGCGCGCCGTTCAGATCCGTGAGCCCGAGGCGCGGATGAACGCCTATCCGCATGAGCTCTCCGGCGGCATGTGCCAGCGCGTCATGATCGCGATCGCGATCTCCTGCAATCCCGCGCTGCTGATCGCGGACGAGCCGACCACCGGCCTCGACGTCACCACGCAAAAAGTGGTGATGGATCTCCTGGCGGACATCGCCGCCGCGCGCGGCATGGCCACGATCCTGATCACGCACGATCTCGGGCTCGCGGCGCGCTATTGCCGCCGTATTGCCGTGATGGAACGTGGCCGCATCGTCGAGGAGGCGAGTCCCAGGACACTCTTCAGCGCGCCACAGCACGCCTATACGAGGCGCCTGGTCGCGGCATCGCCGACCGCGACGTCCCGTATCGAAGATCTCGTGACGGAAGAGGAGCGGGAGCGCTACGCGACTGTCGTCGGCAAGCCCCGAGCGGAGCTCGCGCACGGCACGCCGCCGCTTCTGGAGGTGCGAAAACTGGCAAAGCGTTTCGACCAGGGCTCTGCTGCGGTGGCCGACTTCTCGATGACGATGGCCGGTGGCGAGAGCGTCGGTCTCGTCGGCGAGTCCGGGTCCGGCAAGAGCACGACGTCGCGGATGATCTGCCGCCTGATCGACCCGAGCGAAGGCGACATCGTGTTCGACGGGCATTCGATCGGCCACGTGGCCTCGCGCGACTTTCACCGCTCGCCCTTGCGCAAAGACATTCAGATGGTGTTCCAGGATCCGAACGAGAGCCTCAACCCGCGCTTTACGGCCTTCGATTGTATCGCCCACCCCCTGATGCGGCTTGGCGGCATGCGGGCGGGTGAGGCGCTGCGCGAACGGGTGGAAGAATGTGCGGAGCGGGTCGGGCTGCCGCTGGATCTGTTGCCGCGCTTTCCGCACCAGCTCTCCGGCGGCCAGAAGGCCCGCGTCGGCATCGCCCGCGCCATCGCCTGCCGGCCGCGGCTGCTGGTGCTGGACGAGCCGACGGCCGCGCTCGACGTCTCGGTGCAGGCGGTTGTGCTGCAACTGCTCGACCGCCTCAGGCGCGAGAACGACATCGCGCTGCTGTTCGTCAGCCACGATCTCAACGTGGTGCGCATGCTTTGCGACCGCACCATCGTGCTGCGCAATGGCGGAATCGTCGAGCAGGGCGAGAGCCGGGCGCTGTTCGACAATCCGAAGACGGACTACACGCGCAAGCTGGTCGAGGCCATCCCGCATATCGAGACCGGCGAGATGCTGGCGGCAGCTCTGTGAGGCCTGGGCCGGCCCAAAAGACATTGAGATCCCGCTGGCGAAGGTCCGGTTAGTGGCATACCATTTGCACGCCAACGGGTTCTGGTTTCACCTGCTCTTGGCCAACGATGGCCGGCATCACGGCATTAACGGGAGGACTTCATGGATCGCAGGACCGTATTGAAGGGACTGGCTGGCGCGGGCGGTCTGGCATTGACGGGCCTCTCGGCCCCCGCGATCGCGCAAGGCGCATCAGCCCGCACCCTCCGCTTCGTGCCGCAAGCCAATCTCGCCAATTTCGATCCGATCTGGGGCACGCAATATGTCGTGCGCAATGCCGCCGCGCTGGTCTGGGACACGCTTTACGGCATCGACGCGCAGCTGCAGCCGCAGCGGCAGATGGTCGAGTCCGAGGAGACTTCGGACGACGGCAAGATCTGGACGTTCAAGCTGCGCCCCGGTCTCAAGTTCCACGACGGCGAGCCGGTGCTGAGCAAGGATGTCGTCGCGAGCCTGTCGCGCTGGGCTGCGCGCGATCCGATGGGGCTGATGATCCTCGCCAACCAGCAGGAATTGACCGTCGTCGACGACCGCACCTTCAAATGGGTCTTGAAGCAGCCCTTCCCGAAAATGCTCTACGCGCTCGCCAAGAACAACGCGCCGTGCTCCTTCGTCATGCCCGAGCGCATTGCCAAGACGGATCCGTTCAAGCAGATCACCGAGTATGTCGGCTCCGGGCCGATGAAGTTCGCCAAGGGCGAATGGGTGCCAGGCGCCAAGGCCGTGTTCGAGAAGTTCACCGACTACGTGCCGCGCCAGGAGAAGCCGTCGTGGCTCGCAGGCGGCAAGCAGATGCAGCTCGATCGCATCGAATGGATCGTGATGCCGGATCCGGCCACCGCGGCCGCCGCCCTGCAGAACGGCGAGGTCGACTGGTGGGAGAACCCGATCGCCGATCTCGTGCCCGTGCTGAAGAAGAACAAGAACATCAGCGTCGATATCGGCGATCCCCTCGGCAATATCGGCTCGTTCCGCATGAACCATCTGTTCGCGCCGTTCAACGACGTGCGGGCGCGGCGCGCGGTGCTGATGGCGATGAGCCAGGAAGACTACATGCGCGCGATCGTCGGCGACGACAACGCATTGTGGAAATCGCTGCCTGGCTTCTTCACGCCGGACACCCCGCTCTACAGCGAGTTGGGTGGCGAGATCCTGAAGGGCAAGCGCGATCTCGATGCGGCCAAGAAGCTGCTGGCCGAGAGCGGTTATTCCGGCCAGCCGGTGACGTGCCTCGTGGCGCAGGATCAGCCGATCACCAAGGCGCAAGGCGACGTCACCGCGGATCTCCTGAAGCGGCTCGGCATGAATGTCGACTTCGTCGCGACGGACTGGGGCACGGTCGGCTCGCGCCGCGCGGCGAAGACGCCGCCCGGGCAGGGTGGCTGGAACATGTTCCACAGCTGGCATGCCGGCGCCGACTGCATCACGCCCGCCGCCTACACCGCCATCCGCGCCAATGGCGAGAAGGCCTGGTTCGGCTGGCCCAATAGCCCGAATACCGAGAAGGAGATCACGACCTGGTTCGACGCCAAGAATCTCGAGGAGGAGAAGGCGGCGATCGGGCGGGTCAACAAGGCCGCGCTCGAGGATGTCGTCTATGCGCCGACCGGCTTCTTCCTGACCTACACAGCCTGGCGCAAGAACGTCTCCGGCATCACCAAGGGGCCGCTGCCGTTCTTCTGGGGCGTGTCGAAGTCTGCATGATCGTGCGTTGAGGCCAGATGCTCTCCTACATCCTCCGTCGCATCGTCGCGACCCTGCCGGTCATGGCCATCGTCGCGCTGTTCGTGTTCAGCCTGCTCTACATCGCGCCGGGCGATCCCGCCGTGGTGATCGCGGGCGACCAGGCGAGCCCGGAGGATGTGGAGCGCATCCGCCAGAGCCTCGGTCTCGATCGCCCCTTCCTGGTCCAGTTCGGAAGCTGGGTCTGGCGTATCCTGCACGGCGATCTCGGCACCTCGATCTTCACCAATTTGCCGGTCTCGGCGATGATCGGGCAGCGCCTCGGACCGACGCTGTCGCTGATGATCGTCACGCTGCTGCTCACGATCGTGGTGGCGGTGCCGCTCGGCGTGGTGGCGGCCTGGAAGGCCGGCAGCCTGATCGACCGCGTCATCATGGGCTTTGCCGTGTTCGGTTTCTCGCTGCCCGTCTTCGTGGTCGGCTACATGCTCGCCTACATCTTCGCGCTCGAGCTCGAATGGCTGCCGGTGCAGGGCTATACGCCGCTCAACCAAGGCTTCTGGCCCTGGCTCGAGAACCTGATCCTGCCGGCGATCGCCCTCGGCTGCGTCTACATTGCCCTGGTCGCGCGCATCACCCGCGCCGCCATGCTCGAAGTCTTGCAGCAGGACTATATTCGCACCGCCAAGGCCAAGGGCTTGGGGCAGGGCGGCATCCTGTTCATCCACGCGCTGAAGAACGCGGCGGTGCCGATCGTGACCGTGATCGGGATCGGTATCGCGCTGCTGATCGGCGGCGCGGTGGTGACCGAGAGCGTGTTCGCGATTCCCGGCCTCGGCCGGCTCACGATCGATGCCATCCTGCGCCGCGACTATCCCGTCATCCAGGGCATCGTCCTGCTGTTCAGCTTCGTCTACGTCCTCGTCAATCTGATGATCGACGTCATTTACACGCTCGTTGACCCGAGGATCCGCTATTGACCGATACGACCGTCAATCCGCAATCGCTTCCGGCCGGGCTCGTTCTTGCGCCACAACTGCCTGAAATCCTGCGGCCGGTCACGATCCGGCGCGGCTTCGTCGGGTTCTTGCGCGGCCATCCCACGGTCGCGATCGGCGGCGCGCTGCTGCTGGCGCTCGTCCTGATCGCGATCTTTGCGCCCTATCTCTGGACGGTCGACCCGACCGCGCTCGCCCCCGCCAAGCGCACCCGGGCGCCGTCGGCCGATTTCTGGTTCGGCACCGACGTGCTCGGCCGCGACATCTATTCACGCGTACTGTTCGGTGCGCGGGTCTCGCTCACGGTCGGCCTGTCGGTCGCTATCTTCGCATCCGTGGCCGGCCTGGCCATCGGCATGGTCTCCGGCTTCATCCGCTGGGCCGACGGCATTCTGATGCGCTTCATGGACGGCTTGATGTCGATCCCGCCGATCCTGCTGGCGATCGCGCTGATGGCGCTGACGCGGGGGAGCGTCGGCAACGTCATCCTCGCCATCACCGTTGCCGAGATCCCGCGCGTTTCGAGGCTCGTGCGCAGCGTGGTGCTGTCGTTGCGCGAGCAGCCTTATGTGGATGCCGCAATCGCCTGCGGCACGCGCACGCCGATGATCATCCTGCGCCACATCCTGCCCAATACGCTTGCGCCCATGCTGGTGCAGGCGACCTATATCTGCGCCAGCGCCATGATCACCGAGGCGATCCTGTCCTTCATCGGCGCCGGCACGCCGCCGACCATTCCGTCCTGGGGCAACATCATGGCCGAGGGCCGCGCGCTGTGGCAGGTCAAGCCCTACATCGTGTTCTTTCCGGCGGCCTTCCTCTCGGTCACCGTGCTTGCGGTGAATCTACTCGGCGACGGTCTCCGCGATGCGCTCGATCCGCGCATGGCCAAGCGTCTCTGACCGGGGTTGATCGCGATGGCGCTGCTCGAAGTCGAAAACCTCCAGACCCACTTTCGTACCCCGGGCGGCATCAACCGCGCGGTGGATGGGGTGTCCTTCCATGTCAACGAGGGCGAGACGCTCGCCATCGTCGGTGAATCCGGCTGCGGCAAGTCGGTGACATCGATGTCCTTGATGCGGCTGATCCCGGAGCCGCCGGGCAGGATCGCAGGCGCGATCCGCTTTGCAGGGAGAGACCTGCTGCAACTCTCCGATCGCGAGATGCGCGCGATCCGCGGCAACGACATCTCGATGATCTTTCAGGAGCCGATGACGAGCCTCAATCCGGTGCTGACCGTCGGCCGGCAGATCCGCGAGACCTTGATGATCCATCAGGGCCTGGACAAGCAGGCCGCCGAGGCGCACGCGATCGAGATGCTGACGCTGGTTGGCATCCCCGAGCCGAAACGCCGCGTGCGCGAATATCCGCACCAGCTCTCCGGCGGCATGCGCCAGCGCGTCATGATCGCGATTGCGCTGGCCTGCAATCCCAAGCTTCTCATTGCCGACGAGCCGACCACCGCGCTCGACGTGACGATCCAGGCGCAGATCCTGAAGCTGATGCTGGACCTCAAGCGACGGGTCGGCGCGGCCATCATCCTGATCACCCACGATCTCGGCGTCGTCGCGGAGATCGCTGAGCGCGTCATGGTGATGTATGCGGGCCGCAAGGTCGAGGAGGCGCCGGTGGCAGAACTGTTCCGCGCGCCGCGGCATCCCTATACGCAAGGCTTATTAGGTGCGGTGCCGCGGCTCGGCTCGTCGCTGACGGGCACGGCAAGACGGCTCGCCGAAATTCCCGGGCAGGTGCCCGATCTCAGAAAGCCGATCACCGGCTGCGTCTTTGCCGGCCGCTGCGCGCTTGCGACCGATCTCTGTCGTCAATATGCGCCGGGGCTCGAAGAGAAAGGCCCTCGTCACGTCGCCGCCTGCCACTACGCAGCCAAGGGAGCTGTCGCGGCATGAGCCCTCCGCTGCTCCAGGTCAACGACCTCAAGAAGCACTTTCCGGTCAAGTCCGGCCTGTTCGGCCGCAAGTCCGAATTCGTCTATGCGGTCGATGGCGTCTCCTTCGAGATCGCGCGCGGCGAGACGCTGTCGCTGGTCGGTGAGTCCGGCTGCGGCAAGTCGACAGTCGGGCGCGCCATTTTGCGGCTGTTCGACATCACCGCAGGGCAGGTCATCCTCGACGGCCAGCGTATCGACGACGCACATCCGGGCACGATGCGCCAGATGCGCCGGCGCGTGCAGGTGGTGTTCCAGGACCCGTTCTCCAGCCTCAATCCGCGCATGCGGGTACGCGACATCCTGGCCGAGCCAATCCGGAATTTCGGCCTCGCCAAATCCGCCGAGGATCTCGAGGTCCGTGTCACCTCCCTGATGGACACCGTGCGTTTGCCGCGCGAGGCGCTGAACCGCAGGCCGCACGAGTTCTCCGGCGGCCAGCGCCAGCGCATCGGCATCGCCCGCGCGCTCGCGGCCGAACCCGAATTGATCGTCTGCGACGAGGCGGTCTCGGCGCTCGACGTTTCGGTCAAGGCGCAGATCGTCAATTTGCTGCAGGATCTCCAGAGCGAGTTCGGCCTCGCGTTGCTGTTCATCAGCCACGACCTCGCGATCGTCGAGCACATGACCCACCGCGTGGCCGTGATGTATCTCGGCAAGATCGTCGAGATAGCGCCGCGCCGAGAGATCTTTGCCGCGCCAAGGCATCCCTACACCAGGGCGCTGCTGTCCGCGGTGCCGCTCCCCGAGCCCGGCGCCCAGCGCAATCCCATCATCCTCAAGGGCGACGTGCCGAGCCCGATCAATCCGCCGAAGGGATGCCGCTTCCACACCCGCTGCCCGCTCGTCTTCGATCGCTGCCGGGTCGAAGAGCCGGTGCTTCGCGCAGTTGGGACCGAGCAGTGGGTGGCCTGTCATCTCGAAGACGGAGCTGTGGCGACGAGCGGCTGAAGGGTGAGATTCGCGCCGGAAATTCGTCAGCAAAAACAACCCCATTCTACTGTGCATGGGGTTGTTTTCGCATTTTTGATGGGGCCCGGCCTCAACCCTGCCGGCGCAGGAAGCCCGTGATCGTCACCTTTTCCCAGATGCCGGCCGCGGCAAAGGGGTCGGCACGGTTGAAGGCCTCGACGTCGCCACGGCCGGGGGCCTCGATCAGGAACAGGCTGCCGATCATCGTTTGACCATCGTCGGAGACGAGCGGCCCCGACATCACGATCTTGACGCCGAAGCGCGAGGTGTCGCTCAGGAACGCCTTGTGGGCATCGTAATTGGCGAGCCGGGTCGGCAGCGCGCCGGCGCGGTCGACGGCGTGAATGGCGAACAGCATGGTGGTCTCCGTTTCTTGACTTTGGTTCTTGGGACGGCCGCGAGAGGCGGCCGTCCGGACTTGCTGTGAAGGGTTGGTCTACTTCGCGCCGAGCTTGCCGGCTTCCTCGAAGGTTGGGCAGGTCCGCTGCTCCAGCGGCACGTCGAAGGGCCCAAAATTGTCCTTGGTGATGACGGTCGGCTTCAGCACGATCTCGCTGATGACCGGCTGATTGCGCAGGGACCGGATCGCCATCATGGTGCCGAGGCAGCCTTGCGCAAATCCGTTATAGTCGCCGCTGGCGAGCAGCTTGCCGGATTTGATCGCGTCGATGGCCTCCTTGGTGCCATTGATGCCGATCACCTGGGCCTTGCGGTTGGCGCCGTCGAGCGCCTCGATCGCACCGACCGCCATGGCGTCGTTGGCCGCCAGCACGCCGTCGATCTGCGAATTCGACT
This sequence comes from Bradyrhizobium sp. SBR1B, assembly GCF_014198205.1. NCBI lineage: Bacteria > Pseudomonadati > Pseudomonadota > Alphaproteobacteria > Hyphomicrobiales > Nitrobacteraceae > Bradyrhizobium > Bradyrhizobium sp. SBR1B. Next base: position 51,565 of record NZ_JACIHC010000006.1, on the reverse strand, counting down.
GCATCAAATTCTCCATCACCTGGAGCGCTTGGAGCCGCTGGTAGTTGCCCGGCTGCGAGGCCAGGAGCTTCGCACCAGGGGTCTCCTTCAGCGCGTCGTTGAAGCCGCGGACCCGGTCGACATTGGTCAGCGAACCCTTGACGCCCTCGATGATGACGATGTTGCCCTTGCCGCCCAGCGACTTAAGCAGGTAGCGCGCGGTCTCGAGCCCGAGGCTGTAATCGTCGGCGCCGACGAAGGAGAGGAACTTGCCGCCCGCGGAGCGGTCGGTGATGTTGACGACGGGGATCTTGGCTTCGTTGATCTTCTCGACGCCGGGTACCATCGCCTTGTAGTCGACCGGCGTGAAGACGATCGCGCTCGGCTTCTTCACCACGACATCCTCGATCTGGCTCAGTTGCTCCGGGATCGAATCCGGCTTGGTCGGGATGTACTGAAGCGTCTTGGCGTTCAGCGTCTTCCCCATGTTGTCGGCGCCGACCCGCACCGTCTGGAAGAACGGGTTGGTCTGGTTCTTGGTGAAGACGGCGATGGTCTCGCCGTCGGCGCGCGCCTGCGTGGTGAACGCGGCCGCCATCAGCAACGGCAGCGCCAGATAGCCCAGTTTCTGTCTCATATTGCCTCCATCCCTCGTTTTGCTTGTTGGATATCGAAAAACACTTACTGCGCGCGGCGGCGGGTCTTCATGTCGAGCCAGACCGCGAGAATGACGATGATGCCGGTGACGAGCGGCTGCCAGTTGGCGCTGACCGAAAGCAGGTTCATGCCGTTCAGCACCAGCGTCAGGATCAGCGCGCCGATGAAGGTGCCGAACACGGTGCCGACGCCGCCGAACAGCGAGGTGCCGCCGATCAGCACGGCCGCGATCGCGGGCAGCGTCAGGCTCTCGCCGATATCGGCCTCGGCCGAATTGAGCCGCGACAGGAAGATGATCGATGCAAGGCCCGCCATGGTGCCCGAGACCGCGTAGACCAGCAGCAGGCGGCGCGCGACGGGGATACCGGAGAGGCGGGCCGCGACCGGATTGGCGCCGATCGCATAGATCTCCTGGCCCCAGATCGTGCGCTGCGCAAACAGCGTCCCGATCCCGAGGAACACCAGCAGCAGATAGACCGGGATGGGCAGGCCGAACAGATAGCCGCTACCGATCTGGCGGAAGCCCGCGGGGAAGCCGTGAAGGGTCTCGCCCGCCATGTACCAGTAGGTGAGGCCGTTCAGCACCCACAGCATGCCATAGGTGGCGATGAAGGAGGGGATGCGCAGCGCAGTGACCATGATGCCGTTGAGCAGGCCAACGATGCCGCCGCAGGCAAGCCCGGTGAGGATACCGAGCGCGGGCGAACCGGTCTTGTGGATCACAGTGCCGGCGATGCAGGCCGACAGCGCAACATTGGCGCCGACGGAGAGGTCGAGGCCGGCCGTCAGCACCACCAGCATCAGGCCGGAGGCGATGAAGAAGGTCAGGCTCGCTTGTCTCAGCACATTGAGGATGTTGCCGAGGCTCAGGAAGGAATCGCTGAGCACGGCGAGCACCGCGCAGATCAAGAGGGCCGCGAGCAGGCGATAGAACACCTGGATCGCGTCCTGCGACAGGAATGAGCGGGGTGGCATCATCGCCTCTTTGGAGATGTCGGTCATGCCCGGCTCCTGAGACCATCGAGGAACAGCGCGATGATGACGAGGACGCCGACGCTAGCAACTTGCACGGAGGAGGGCAGCGAGATCAGGTTCAACCCGTTGCGCAGCACGCCGACCGAGAGGACGCCGAGCAGGGTACCGAGCAGCCAGCCATTGCCGCGCTCGAACGAGGTGCCACCGACGGCGACCGCGGCGATGGCATCGAATTCGAGGCCAAGGCCGGCGGTCGGGTGGCCGGAATTCATCCGCGCGGTCATCAACAGGCCCGCGATGCCGGCCATGGCGCCGCCGAGCGCGTAGACCGCGATCAGCAGCTTGTTCGGCGAGAGGCCGGCATAGCGCAGGGCCTCGCGGTTGCCGCCGAGCGCGAAGATGTAGGTGCCGAAGCGGGTGTGATAGAGCAGGCCGTGAAACGCAGCGTAGGTGACGAGCGCCATCACGATCGGCACGGGAATGCCGAGCAGTGTCGCCGAATAGATGTCGCGGACGCTGTGGGGGATGCCGACCACGCTCTGGCCGTCGCTGACGATCAGCGACAGGCCCTGGGCCATGCCGAGCGTGCCCAGCGTCGCGACGAAGGGCGGAATGCCGAGGATGGCGACCAGCCAGCCGTTGGCGACGCCGAAGGCCGCACCGACCAGCAGGCCGGCGCCGAAACCCAGCAACATCGATTTGGTGGCCAGCGAAACGATCGCGACGCAGAGCGAGGTCAGGGTCAGCACCGCGCCCATCGACAAGTCCAGCCCCTCGGTCATGATGATTAGGGTCATCGGCAGCGCGAGCATGGTCAGGATGGTCGACTGCACCAGCACGTTGGAGAGGTTGGCGACCGACAGGAAGCCAGGCGCGATCACGCTGAACAGCGTGATCAGGAGCACCAGGACGATGGCAACGCCGGGAATGCGTTGCAACGGATTGGGTTGTGAAACGACCGCGGCCTCACGCATGATGCATCCCCAATCGCACGATGTTTTCCTCGGTCAGTTCGTTGCGGTTCAGGTGGCCGGCGATGCGCCCCTCGCGCATCACATAGGCGCGGTCGCAGACATGGCAGATCTCGACCTGCTCGGACGAGATCATCAGTGCCGCCGCGCCTTCCGCGACCAGACGGTCGATCAGCGCAAAAATCTCGGACTTGGCGCCGATGTCGATGCCGCGCGTCGGCTCGTCGAAGATGAAGAGCTTTGAGCCGGCCGCCAGCCATTTGCCGATCACGACCTTCTGCTGGTTGCCGCCCGAGAGCAGGCCGACGGTCTGACGCGCACTCGGTGTCGCGATCCTCAATTGCCGGATCAGGCCGTCGGACGTGCGCTGCGCACCGCGCTGGTCGAACAGCCCGCTCGGGAACAGTTTTCGCAGCGCCGAGACCACCAGATTGTCGCTGACCGAGCGCAGCAGCGCGAGGCCCTCGCTCTTGCGGCTCTCCGGGATCAGCGCGATGCCCCGGCGGGCGGCGAGGTCAGGCTCGCCGGAGATGGTCTTGCCGTCGAAGATGATCTCGCCGGCGCTGACGGGATCGGCGCCGAAGATGGCGCGCGCGACTTCGCTGCGGCCCGAGCCGACCAGGCCGCATAGGCCGACGATCTCGCCCCGGCGCACCTCGATGTTGATGTCGGAGATGCCGGTCGAGGCGGTCAGACCCTTGACCTCGAGCAGCAGATCGCCGGGCTTGTCGGCAAAGTTGCGCGGATAGGTCATGTCGACGTTGCGGCCGACCATCATGCGGACCAGTTGGTCCGGCGTAACGTCGGCGGGCCGGACGCCGTCGATGCGCCGGCCGTCGCGTAGTACCGTGATACGATCGCCGAGTGCGAACACTTCGGCCATCCGGTGCGAGATGTAGACGATCGACACGCCGTCGGCCTTCAGCCGCGCGATCAAGGCGAACAGCAACTCGGTCTCGCGGTCGGACAGCGCCGCGGTCGGTTCGTCCATGACGAGGATGCGGGCGTTCTGGCTGATCGCCTTGGCGATCTCGACCATCTGCTGCTGCGCGACGCCGAGCTTATCGACAATGGTGGAGGGATCGATGTCGAAGCCGATGGTATCGAGCACGCGCTTTGCGTCAGCCAAAATCTTGCGGCGGTCGATGGTGCCGGGGATGTGGCCTTTCGGCTCGCGGCCGAGGAAGATGTTCTGTGCGATATCGAGATAGGGGACGAGCGAGAATTCCTGGAAGATCACGGCAATGCCGAGCTTCTGCGTATCTGCCGTCGAGGAGATCGCGACCTTCTCGCCCTTGTAGTAGAACTCGCCGGCATCGGCGCGGTAGGCGCCGCACAGCACCTTCATCAGGCTCGACTTGCCGGCACCATTCTCGCCCAGCAGCATGTGGACCTCGCCGGGGTGAACGGCAAAGGACACGTCATCCAGCGCCTTGACGCCGGGGAACTCCTTGCTGATGTCGCGCAGCTCCAGCAGCGGCGTCGGCGAGGTGACTTCGATGGGGAGCGCGTCGCTCATGCTTTGGCTCCGCTCGCAAAGATCTTTCCAGGGTTCATCAGACCATTCGGATCGAGCGCGGCCTTGATGGATCGCATCACATCGACGGCTTCGCCGAGCTCGTCGGTGAGATAATCGATCTTGCCAAGCCCGATCCCGTGCTCGCCGGTGCAGGTTCCGTCCATGGCGATGGCGCGGGCGACCATGCGGGCCTGCAGCGCCTTGGCGCCTTCGGCCTCCTCCGGCTTTGTCGGATCGATCAGGATCAGCATGTGGAAATTGCCGTCGCCGACATGGCCGACGATCGGCGCGGTAAAGCCGTGCTCGTCGGCGTCGCGCCGCGTCTCGGTCAGGCATTCCGCCAGCCGCGAGATCGGCACGCAGACATCGGTGATCACGGCGCGCGCGCCGGGCCGGAGGCCGAGGCCGGCATAGAGCGTGTTGTCGCGGGCGTGCCAGAGCCGGCTGCGATCTTCCTGTGCCTTGGCCCAGGCAAAGCCGTGGCCGCCATTGTCGGCGGCGATCGTCTGCGCGGCCTCGGCCTGCTCGGCGACCGAACTCTCGGAGCCGTGGAATTCGAAGAACAGGGTGGGCGCTTCGCGATAGCCGAGCTTGGCGTAGGCATTGATGCCGCGCATCATGACGTCGTCGAGCAGCTCGATGCGTGCGACGGGGATCGCGGACTGGATCACGGAGATCGCGGTGTCGACGGCATTATGGAGTGTGTCGAAGCTGCAGACCGCGGCCGAGATCGCCTGCGGCACCGGATGCACCTTCAGCGTGATCTCGGTGATGATTCCGAGCGTGCCCTCCGCGCCGACGAACACGCGGGTGAGGTCATAACCGGCGGCCGACTTCCGCGCACGCTTCGCGGTCCGGATCACGCGGCCATCGGCCAGCACCACTTCCAGCGCCATGACATTGTCCTTCATGGTGCCATAGCGCACCGCCATAGTGCCGGAGGCGCGCGTGGAGGTCATGCCGCCGATCGAGGCGTCGGCGCCGGGGTCGATCGGGAAGAACAGGCCGGTGTTGCGCAGCTCCGCATTGAGCTGCTTGCGGGTAATGCCAGGCTGCACCACGACATCCATGTCGCTGTCGTGCACGGTGAGCACCTTGTTCATGCGGGCGAAGTCGAAGCAGACGCCGCCGGCGACCGAGGCCGCATTGCCTTCGAGCGAGGTGCCGGCGCCGAACGGAACGATCGGCATGCCCGCGCTCGCGCACAGCTTGACGATCTCCGCGACCTCCTGCGTGGTCTCAGGGAAGACGACGATGTCGGGCGGCAAATTGCGATAATGCGACTCGCTTTGCCCGTGCTGATCGAGCACGCCGCGCGCAACGCTCGCGCGCGGGCCGATCATGCCCGTGAGGCGCTCGGCCAAGATGCTCGTGCTGACCCGCGGTCCCATCCTCAGCTCCCGTCTGCTCCCTGTTGCCGGACTCTTGCTGGTCCGTCGCCGCTCTAGCTTAAGCGGCTCTTGCGTTGCTCGCGGCCTGCTTCAGGCCGAAATCATAGTTGAGATGGAAATACTCGCTGTCCACCATGCGACCATCAGGCGCACGGCCGGCCGGATGTCTCGCGAATTCACGGATCAGGCTGTCCTTGACGCCGAACACCACGTCCGAATCGAGATACTGGTCGCCGGCGACGAACACGTGTGTCACGAGCTGCTCAAAGCCGGGCGCGGAAATCATGAAATGCACATGCGCTGGCCGCCAGGGATGACGGCCCTGCGCCTCCAGCATCTCGCCGACCGGCCCGTCATGCGGAATGGGGTAGGCGGCCGGCTTGATCGACCAGAAATGAAATCTGCCGTTGGCGTCGGTGTGGAAGCGCGCGCGCATCGCGAGATCGCCGATAGCGTCGAGCTGCTGCACGTCGTAATAGCCGTCATCGTCGGAGTGCCAGACGTCGACGACGGCCCCTGCGAGCGGCTTTCCGTCGACGGTCGAGACCGAGCCGGTGACCAGCATCGGATCGCCCTCCATCGGACCGGAGATATCCGCGCCGCTGTCCTTCTCCGGTGCGGCCTGGACGAAGAACGGGCCGAGCACCGTTGTCTCGGTCGCGCCCTCCGGCACCGGGTGGTTGATCGCATCGACCAGCATGGAGACGCCGAGCGTGTCCGACAGCAGGATGAACTCCTGGCGCTTGTCGTCGCACATGTGGCCGGTGCGGGTCAGGAAGTCGATGCCGAACTCCCATTCTTTCTGGGTCGGACGGATCTCGCGGACGAAGGCATGAAGGTGTCGCACCAGCGCTTCGCTGACCTGCTTGATGCGCGGATCGGTTGCGTCCTTGATCCGCTCCAGCACCGCGTCGGTGATCGTGTTCTCGTTGAAATTGCGCATATGTGCCTTCCGCCGATCAGAGTTTGGGCTCGCCGAGCCCGGACAGCCGTTCGAGGTGCTTGACGGTCGCGATGAAGTCGGTGTCGCCGTCGCCTTGCGCGACCAGCGAGCCGTAGGTCTCGCGCACTTGCGCCGCGAGCTGCAACGGCACGCCGACGGCATGGCCGGCCCCCAGGATCAGGTCGAGATCCTTGGCCATCTGCTTGCAGGAGAAGGTCGACTCGAAATCGCGGGTGCGCAGCGGTGCGGTCTTGTATTTCACCATCGGCGAGGCAACCGCGCTGTCGTCGAGCACCTTCAAGATGTCCTGCCAGGCGATGCCGCCCTTGCGCGCCAGCGCCAGGCTCTCCGCCATCATCGCCGCCGATACCGCGATCATCAGATTGACCGAGAGTTTCGCGTAACGGGCTTCCTCGGCCGGCCCGAGATAGGTCTGCGCGCGGGTGAAGGCGGCGAACAGCGGCTTTGCGTTTTCGAAGGCGTCTTTCGGCCCCGAGACGAAGCAGGTCAGCGCGCCCGTATGAACGATGCTGGCGTTGCCGGAGACCGGTGAACGAAGATAGGCAATGCCGCGGGCCTGCGCCGCGGCCGCAACTTCAGTGGAAGCCTCGACGCTCACAGTGCTGGTTTCGATCAAACTGGCGCCCGGCGCCATGGCGGCGATAATGCCGGTGGTGCCGAGCAGGGCGCCGCGCAACGCGACGTCGTCGGGCAGGGAGGTGACGACAGCCGCCTTGCCGCTCACGGCCTCGGCCGGCGATGCGGCAATCGCAATGCCTTGCGTGCGTGCCTCGTTGATCCGCGCCGCGCTCTGGTCGAACGCGGTGACGGCATAACCGGCCTTGGTGACGAGCGCCGACATCGGCAGGCCCATCTTGCCGATCCCGATGAAAGCGATGTTTTTCGAGGTGTCTGTCATTGTTGTTGTCCGTTGGCGCCTCAGGCGGCGCGTCCCTGTCGTTCGATGTCCTGCACCAGCCGCCGGCCGGATTGCGCCAGCAGCTCTTTCTTCGTCTCCAACCCCTCAGCCAGCAGTCGGCCGTTCCGCTTCTTCCAGGCGCCGCCGATCATGACGGCCTCGATATTGGCGAGGCTCGTCTGCATCATCACGGTCGCAACGGCATCGTGCACCGGGACGAGGTTGAGATCGGAGGCGTTGATGATGACGAGGTCGGCAAGTTTCCCGGGTGTCAGCGAGCCGATCTGATCTTCGCGGCCGAGCATGCGGGCGCCTTCCGTCGTGATCCAGCGCAGCGCCTCGCGCACGGGAATCGTGGTCGTTGCGGGGATGGTGCCGCTGGTCTTGCGGGACTCCGCATTGTCGAGCGATCGCTGCATCGAGAGCGCAATGCGCGCGGCGGAGAACAGGTCGCCGGCCAGGATTGATTCGAGGTCAATGCCGATGGTCGGTCGCACGCCACGCCTGAGCAACCGTCCGGTGATCGGAAAGCCATGGCCCTGGATCATCTCGTTCTCGGGCGTCACCGAGAAGGAGACGCCGAGATCGACGAGACGATCGAGCAGATCGTCGGGCAGATCGTTGCCATGGACGATGTTGATGCCGGTGCCGACGAGGCCGGCTTCGATCAGCTTCTCCCAACCGCCGGGTGTCTTGGCCGGACCGCCGCCCTGATGCATCGATGCAATCAGCTTGAGCTCGCGCGCCATGCGGAAGTCATGCATGGCGACCTCGAGCGTCGAATAATGCGGGCCGAGGATCGCAAGCCCGAGCGTGACGAGGCCGTCGCGGTCGGCGAGGGGACCGGCCAGCAGCCGCTCGACCTCGCGGCGCGGATGCGGCACTTCCGAGAAATGCGGCTCGCCGGGCTTTGGTTCCGGTTTTGGCGAGCCATGGAAGAAGGCGGCGCGAATACCGCTCTTGATCAGGCCGCGCACGGCGGCGTCGGTATGATCAGGCGTCGGATTGTTGTGGCACCAGTCGACCAGCGTGGTGGTGCCGCAATTGATCTGGTTCAACGCGCCCACGAGGGTTGCGATGTAAATGTCGTCGGGCCGGAACACGGTCGCAAGGCCCGCATGCATGCGGCGGAAATATTCCAGCAGCGTCCAGTTCGCGGCATAGCCGCGCAGGCCGGTCTGCCAAGTGTGCATATGCGCGTTGATCAGGCCGGGGATGACGATGCGCCCTGCGCCGTCGATGACCTCGGTGTCGGCCGCAACGTCGATCGATGGCCGCACCTCGACGATGCGGTTGCCCTCGACCAGCACGTCGCCGTTGCCGAGGTCGCCGATCGCGTCATCCATGCTGATGACGGTCGCGGATCTGATCAAGGTGCGCTGCATCGTCAAGCCGCCGCCTTGATTGGGGCCGGCGGCTCGCCAGCCCAGGCGCGCGCGATCAGGTCGCGGATGGCGCCGCGCTCGAGCGGGCGCGGATTCCAGTAGGCGTTGGTGACGGCAAGATCCGCCGCCTTGTCGATGCCGCCCTCGGGCATCCCGATATCGCGCAGTGCCGTCTTCGCACCCAACCGCTTCGCAAGCTCGAAAAGTCCCTGCGATGCATCGGCAGCGCCGATTGCGCGCGAGACGCGTGCCATCGCGTCGGGCACGGCTGGCGCGTTGTAGGCGAGCGCATGCGGCAGCACGATGGTGTGTGTCTCGGCATGCGGCAGGTCGAAGGTTCCACCGAGCGTGTGGCAGAGCTTGTGATGCAGCGCCATGCCGACGGTGCCAAGACAGACGCCGCATAGCCATGCACCATAAAGTGCTTCGGTGCGGGCCTCGCGGTCGTCGCCCTTGGCCGCGATGGCAGGCAGGGCGCGGGCCAGTGCGCGGATGCCTTCTTCCGCCATCAGCGAGGTCACGGGATTGGCATCCCGCGCATAGAGGGCCTCAACGGCATGGGCGATCGCGTTGATGCCCGATGTCGCGGCCAGGCTCGCCGGCAGCGTCAAGGTGAGATCGACATCGTAGATCACGGTCTCCGGCAGGATTGCCGCATCGCGCACCGTGGTTTTCAGGCCGTTCTCGGTCTGGCCGACGATCGGCGTCATCTCGGAGCCTGCATAGGTGGTGGGAATGCAGAGCTGGTTGATTCCGGTGCGCAAGGCCAGCGCCTTGCCGAGGCCGGTGGTTGAGCCGCCGCCGAGCGAGACGACGCAATCGGCCTCGCACGCCTTCATCGCCGCCAGCGCACGCTCCGTAACCTCAACAGGCGTGTGCATGGTGGCGCCGGAAAACAGTCCGGCATAGAGCGAGCCGAGCGCCGCCCCCAGGCTCTTGCCCTGCGCCTCCTGCTGCGGCGTCGTCAGCACCAGCGCACGCTTGCCGCCGAGCCGCTCGACCTCGGCCTTCGCGGAGCCAAGCGTTCCGCTGCCGAACACGACGCGGCAGGGCAGGTTTTCAAAGGTGAACGAACCGATCATGCGCCGGTCTCTTTGATGGGATAATCGACCTGGAAGCGCCCGATCCGCAAGTCGCCAAGCGCCTCGCGCACGCGCAGATGTTCCGGATGGTTGGCATAGGCCGAGAGCGCGGCCTGGTCGGTGAATTCGGAGAACAGCACCACGTCGCAGGCGTAGTCGACGGCGCTGACATCCATGCCGACTTCGATATGGGTGAGACCGTCGATCCGGCCCTTGAGGCCCTCGAACAGGGTCTTGACCTTGACCCGGGCGGCGGAGCGCTCCTCGGGGCTTTCCCCGCGCAGCCGCCACATCACGATGTGCCTGATCGGGCCCGACATTTCCTGATTTCCTCGCCTGCCATTGTGCTTTGTTGGCGCTATTTTGCCTTGCAGAAATCGGAAATAAAGGCCAAAATTTGTAAGTCTCTTTTCCTATTTTCGCAAAAATGGACCGGCTGCTCCAACTCGAAGTCTTCTCCAAAACCGCCGAGCTCGGCAGCCTGTCCAAGGCCGCCGAAATCCTGCGGATGTCGAACGCGGCCGCCAGCCGCCACCTCAGCGCGCTGGAGGAACGACTCGCAGTCCGGCTGATCGAGCGCAACACGCGCCGCCTATGGCTGACGGAGGCAGGGCAGGAGCTCCTGCAGCGGTGCGGCACATTGTTGAACGAGCTCGCCGAAGCCGAGGATGCCGTCTCCGACCGCGCGCTGTCGCCGAAGGGCATGCTGCGCGTGACGAGCTCGCTGTCCTTTGCGATGATCTATCTCGCGCCGATGCTGCCCGCCTTCCGCGCGCTCTATCCTGATCTGAGCGTGCAGATCATCAGCGCAAACCGCTACCTGGACTTCATCGAGGCCGGCATTGACGTCGCGATCCGCACGCGCGAGCACGAGCCGGACTCCAACATCATCGTCCGCCGTATCGGCCAGATGCACCGCGTGCTCGCGGCGGCCCCGTCATATCTGGAGAAGCACGGCCGGCCGGAGCACCCTGCCGATCTCGCCCGCCACAACATGCTGATCTACAATCTCGCCAACGATCCCTATTCGCTGCGGCTCAGCCAGGGCAGCACGACGCAGACGGTGCGGATCGCGCCGACGCTCGACAGCAATGATGGCCAGATCATCTGCGGTGCGGCACGCGCGGGGCTCGGCATCCTGATCCAGCCACTTTACATCGTGCAGAGCGATATCGCGGCCGGCCGGCTCGTGCCTGTCCTGATGGGCTGGGAGCTGCCGCTGCTCACCATGAACATCGCCTATCAAAACCGCGTCCGGCTGCCCGCCAAGATCAGGGTGTTTTCCGACTTCCTGGTCAGCCACATCCGCGAGCATTCGGAGCCGGGGATCTGGATCGACGCGGCGAAGTGAGCGGAAGCATCCATGTATCTCGGCATCGATCTCGGCACCTCCGCAGTCAAGACCATTCTCGTCGACGGTGCCCAGCGCGTGATTGCAAGCGAGAGCCGGCCGCTGACGATCACCTCTCCGCAATCAGGCTATTCCGAGCAGGATCCCGCGCAATGGATCGAGGCGACCTTCGCCACGCTCGATGCCCTGAAGGTATCGCATGGAAGAGAACTCGCGGCGGTCGAGGGCATCGGGCTGTCCGGACAAATGCATGGCGCCATGCTGCTCGATGCGAGCTTGAGACCGCTGCGGCCTTGTATCCTCTGGAACGACGGACGCGCCGCCGCCGAGTGTCGCGTCCTGGAGCAGCGCTGGCCCGCCTTGCGTGCAGTGACGGGCAACAAGGCGATGCCGGGATTCACCGCGCCAAAACTGCTCTGGATCGCGAGGCACGAACCTGAAGTCTTTGCAGCGACGAAGTTGGTGCTGCTGCCAAAGGCCTACCTGCGCCTGGTGCTATCAGGCGAAGCCATCGAGGACGTCTCGGATGCGTCGGGATCCCTGTGGCTCGACGCCGCGCGCCGCGACTGGTCGGACGCAGCGCTCGCCGCGACTGGACTGTCGCGCGATCACATGCCGCGTCTGGTCGAGGGATGCGCGCCTGCAACGACGCTGCGCAGCGAGCTCGCGGAACGCTGGGGTATGACCCGGCAGCCGGTGATCGCGGGCGGCGCCGGCGACAATCCGGCCGGCGCCGTCGGCATCGGCGCGATCGAGCCGGGAACCGCATTCATCTCGCTGGGAACCTCGGGTGCCTTGCTGGCCCCGACCAACAGGATAGCCGCCAACCCCGACCGCGTCGTGCACACGTTCTGCCACGCCATTCCCGGCATGTGGATTCAAGCCGGCGCGATCCTGTCGGCTGCCTCCTGCCTTGCCTGGGCCGCGCGCGTGTTCGGCGTTACCGAGGCTGAATTGCTGGCACCGCTCGGATCGCGCCCGCGGGCACCTTCGCCCGTGAGCTTCCTCCCGTATCTCGCGGGTGAGCGGACGCCGCACGACGATTCCGTCGTGCGCGGCATGCTCGATGGCTTGAGCCATGGCACCGATCGCGGGATGATCGTGCAGGCGGTGCTCGAGGGCGTTGCGTTTGCGCTCGCCGATTGCCGCGACGCACTCGCCGATGCTGGCATTGTGATTGCGGAAGCCGATGCCATTGGCGGTGGTTCACGGTCCGGCTTCTGGCTCTCGGTGTTGGCGAACGTGCTGAACGTTCCGATCCACCGCTTCGCCGGAGGTGAGACCGGCGCCGCGTTCGGTGCGGCGAGATTGGGGCGACTTGCTGTCACGGGTGAGGCAATCGAAACCGTGTGCACGCGGCCGCAACGCATCGAGACGTTCGAACCTGACGCTGGGCTGACGGATGCTTATGCCGAGCGGCTTCCCGCGTGGCGCGAACTGTATCGGCCGCGCCACTAGCATCGCCTCGATGCTACATTCCGGCCTGTTCGGTATTGCCCTGTGCCGCGGCCTTTTGTTTAATGCGCAAGCCGCGCTGACAGAATGATTGAGACGCGGGTGGGAAACGCATTGTGCGCCGGGAGGCACGATGAACGATCCGATCCTCGAGATGCGTGGGGTCTCAAAATCCTTCTTCGGCATCAAGGCGCTGCGTGCCGTCGATCTCACCGTCTATGCCGGCGAAATTCATGCGTTGATGGGTGAGAACGGCGCCGGCAAGTCGACGCTGATGAAGATCCTGTCCGGCGCCTACAGACCCGATCCCGGCGGCGAGATCCGCATCGAAGGACATCCGGTACGGATCGAAGGCCCGCTCGGCGGCCGCGCGGCGGGCATCTCCATCATCTATCAGGAGCTGTCGCTCGCGCCCAATCTCAGTGTTGCCGAGAATATCTATCTGGGACGGGAGATATCGCGGACAGGCTTGCTGGCGCGCGGTGCCATGCGCGAGGCCGTCGGTCCGATCCTGAAACGGCTCGGCGCTGACTTCCAGCCGTCGACGCTGGTGGCGCATCTGTCCATGGGACAACGGCAGCTGGTCGAGATCGCGCGGGCGCTGCATGCGAGATCAAAGATCCTGATCATGGACGAGCCGACCACCTCCTTGTCGGCCGCCGAAAGCGAGCGGCTGTTCGCGCTGATCCGCCAGCTCAGGGCGGAGGGGCTCGCCATCATCTACATCTCGCATCGCATGGACGAGGTCTACGCGCTCGGCGACCGCGTCACCGTGCTGCGCGACGGCCGGCTGGTCGGCTCGCTCGACAAGGCCGAGATCCGTGCCGACACCATCGTGCGGCTGATGGTCGGGCGCGACGTCTCATCGTTCTACAAGAAGGACCATGATCCGGAGGCAGGACGCGGCCATCCCGTGCTCGCCGCGATCGACATGGCCGATGGCCTGCGCGTCAAGGGCTGCTCGGTCACCGTGCACGCTGGCGAGGTGGTGGGCCTCGCCGGCCTGATCGGCGCCGGCCGCACCGAGCTTGCGCATCTCATCATCGGCGCGGCGCACAAGACGTCGGGACGTCTCGAGCTGGAGGGGCGTCCGGTCGAGATCCGTACACCGGGTGAGGCGCTCGAGGCCGGCATCGCCTACCTGACCGAGGACCGGAAGGCGCTCGGCTTGTTCCTGGACATGTCGTGTCTGGACAACATCAACCTCGCGGTGCTTGGCCGCGATGCGAAGCTCGGCTGGTTCCTGGATCGTGACAAGGCACGCGAGCGCGCCGATCGAGCATTTGCAGGGCTCAGCATTCGCGCCGCCAATGTCGGCGTCCCCGCCGGTGGCCTGTCCGGCGGCAATCAGCAGAAGCTGCTGCTGTCGCGGCTTCTTGCCATTGCGCCAAAGGTGCTGATCCTCGACGAGCCGACGCGCGGCGTCGACGTCGGCGCCAAGTCCGAGATCTATTCGATCATCGACAATCTCGCCAAGGCCGGCACCGCCATCCTCGTCATCTCGTCCGATCTGCCGGAGATTATCGGCATCTGCGACCGCGTCGTCGTGATGCGAGCCGGGCACATCGCCGGCGAGGTCAGGCGTGAAGCGGCGGTCGCGCTGAACCAGGAAGACATCATGGCGCTTGCGACGGGGATGGAGCATCTCGATGCCTGACAATGGTGCTTCGCAGGCCAAGCCGGCATCGACGACGACCAACGGTGCTGCCGCAGAGTCAAAGCGCCAGCGGGTGAGGGTGCTGATCAGCGCGCTCGGCATGCTGCCGGTGCTGCTGATCCTGTGCGGCGGTTTCCATTTCCTGTCCGAGGGCCGCTTCTTCACCGGACAAAATCTCGGGATTGTGTTGCAGCAGGCAGCGGTGAACACCGTGCTCGCCGCGGGCATGACCTTCGTCATCCTCACCGGCGGCATCGACCTTTCGGTCGGCTCGATCCTGGCGGCTTCCGCGATGGCCGGGTTGACGCTCTCCAAGATGCCGGAGCTCGGGATGCTGTGGCTGCCGGCCGCGCTGCTCACCGGCCTTGGCTTCGGCGTCGTCAACGGCGCGTTGATCGCGCTGCTCCGATTGCCGCCCTTCATCGTCACGCTCGGTTCGCTCACCGCCGTGCGCGGCCTGGCGCGACTGCTCGGCGCCGACACCACGGTGTTCAATCCCTCGATTCCCTACGCCTTCATCGGCAACGGCTCGCTGACACTCATTCCCGGCGTCGTCTCGATCCCATGGCTCTCGGTGATCGCCCTGCTCGTTATTCTCGTCTCGTGGCTGGTGCTGCGCCGGACCGTGCTCGGCGTGCACATCTACGCGGTTGGCGGCAATGAAAGCGCGGCGCGGTTAGCCGGCATCAAGGTCTGGGCCGTGCTGATCTTCGTCTACGGCGTCTCCGGGCTTTTCGCCGGGCTCGGCGGCGCCATGCAGGCGGCGCGGCTCTACGCCGCCAACGGCCTGCAGCTCGGCCAGTCCTACGAGCTCGACGCCATCACCGCCGTGATCCTCGGCGGCACCTCATTCGTCGGCGGCATCGGCTCGATCTGGGGTACGCTGGTCGGCGCGCTGATCATCGCGGTGCTGTCGAACGGCCTGATCCTCGTCGGCGTCTCCGACATCTGGCAATACGTGATCAAAGGCCTCGTGATCATCGGCGCCGTCGCGCTCGACCGCTACCGGCTGCAGGGCTCCGCCAGAACGTGAAAGGTTCCGGTGCGGCTACTGGTCTGCCGTGCCTGACATGAAGACAGACCAGGGAGGAAGCCAATGTTGAAGACGATCACGCTCGCCGGCGCCGCGACGGCACTTGCCCTAAGCACCGCGCCGTCCTTCGCCAAGGAGCTCAAGTCGATCGGCGTCTCGCTGGGGTCGATGGGCAATCCGTTCTTCGTCGCGCTGTCGAAGGGCGCCGAGTTCGAGGCGAAGAAGACCAATCCCAATGTGAAGATCACGACCGTCGGCTTCGAATACGACCTCGGCAAGCAGGTCACCCAGATCGACAATTTCATTGCCGCCGGCGTCGACCTGATCCTGCTCAATCCGGGCGATCCCAAGGCGATCGGGCCGGCGATCAAGAAGGCGCAGGCGGCGGGCATCGTCGTCGTCGCGGTCGACACCGCGGCCGAAGGCGCCGATGCCACCGTGACCACGAACAACGTGCAGGCCGGCGAGATCTCCTGCCAGTACATCGTCGACAAATTGGGCGGCAAGGGCGATGTCATCATCGAGAACGGGCCGCAGGTCTCGGCGGTGATCGACCGCGTCGTCGGCTGCAAGAACGTCTTCTCGAAGAACGCCGGCATCAAGGTGTTGTCCAACGACCAGGACGGCAAAGGCTCGCGCGAAGGCGGCCTCACCGTCGCGCAGGGTTATCTGACCCGCTTCCCCAAGATCGACGCCATCTTCGCCATCAACGATCCGCAGGCGATCGGCACCGACCTTGCGGCGCGCCAGCAAAACCGCAGCGGCATCGTCATCACCGCGGTCGACGGCGCGCCCGATATCGAGGCCGCGTTGAAAGATCCGCAGTCGCCGCAGATCCAGGCCTCGGCTTCGCAGGATCCGTTCTTCATGGCACGGCGGGCCGTGCAGGTGGGTGTCGGCATCCTCAACGGCCAGAAACCGGCCTCGACCGTTGAGCTGCTGCCGTCCAAGCTCGTGACCCGGGACAACGTCGCCGAGTATAAGGGCTGGACCTCGGATCGTTCGCAGTAAGATGCGGTCCCGTGCCGGGAGCGATTGAAACGGGGATGACGGGCGGCGTTTGAAACCACGCTGCCCGTCATGCCAAAGCCGATGCACGTGCCGATCTGCTGTACGAGCGGGCGGGCTGCCTCTTGTGTTAGCCTCGCGCAACCTCGACCGGTCGAATCGGAAGCAGATCTCGTGAAATCCAGGACATCCGGCACCGCGTGGCGGCATGCCAATATCGGCCGCCTGCTCAACAACGCGGTTCGCCGCTTCGAAGGCCGCGTCTTCGAATTGATGGGCGAGCGGGGACACGACGAGACGCGCATTGCCCATGTCAGCCTCACCCGCAATCTCGACGTGGAGGGGACGCGGCTCACCGAGCTCGCCCGCCGTGCATCCATGAGCAAGCAGGCGATGGGCGAGCTGGTCGATCAATGCGCCGAGCTCGGCCTGGTCGATCGCATCGCCGATCCGACCGACCGGCGCGCCCGCATCGTCATGTTCACGCCGGCCGGGCGCAAATGGCTCGACGCGTTCCGCGATGCGGTCGACATCGCCGAGCAGGAGATGCGCGTCGAGCTCGGCAAATCCGCCATGGACGCGATCCTGAAAGGGCTGACGGTCTACGGGGCGAAGTTCGACACGCTCGACGATATCGATTAGTCAGGTAACTTGACGATATCGTCAGGCAGCCTTACCATGCGAGATAATGCTGGTGGGGAGAAGCCTATTGGAAACACGTCTGACGGCCTCGGTGCTCATCGTGGGCGGGGGGCCATGCGGGCTGATGCTGGCCAACGAGCTCGGCCGGCGCGGCGTGTCCGCGATCTTGGTCGACGAGAAGCCGGGCACCGCATTCAATCCGCAAGCCAACGCAACGCAGGCGCGCTCGATGGAGCATTATCGGCGGCTGGGTTTTGCCGACGAGATCAGGCGCGAGGGCCTGCCCGCGGACTACCCGACCGACGTTGCGTATTTCACCCGCTATACCGGTTACGAGCTGGCGCGCTTTGCATTGCCGTCATCGTCCCGCGCGAGCGAGCTGATCAAGGGCATGTCGGGCTCCTGGAGCGCAGCGGAGCTGCCGCATCGCGTCTCGCAAAAATATGTCGAGGCGGTGCTGCGCGGCCATGCCGAGCGGCTTCCCGGTATGCAGCTCAACTATGGCCACCGGCTCGTCGGTTACACCGAAAACGATGACGGCATCGTCGGCGAGATCGAATGTCTCGATGATGGCAGGCGCTTTCAGGTCCGGGCCGACTTCTTGGTCGGCGCCGACGGACCCCGCTCGGCGGTTCGCCAATCGCTCGGCATCGTCTATGGCGGCGAGACCGGGACGCAGCGCGATTTCATGGGCGGCCGCATGCTGGCTGTGTATCTCCGCGCGCCGGAGTTCTACGCCAGCATCCCGCACGCCAAGGCGTGGATGTACAATTGCTTCAATGGTGACCGCCGGGCCTTCATGGCCTCGGTGAACGGACGCGACGAATTCGCGTTTCACACCCAGCTGCGGCCGGGTGAAGATGAGAGTGCGATCACGGTCAACGAGGCCAAGGCCGCGTTCCAGCGCGCCTGCGGCGCGCCGATCGAATGCGAGGTGCTGTCGTTCGTGACCTGGACCGCAGGTCACGCGCTGGTCGCGAACGGCATGCAGCGGGGCAGGGTGTTCCTCGGCGGCGACGCGGCACATCTGTTCACGCCGACCGGCGGGCTCGGCTACAACACTGCGATCGAGGACGCGGTCAACCTCGGCTGGAAGCTGGCAAGCGTCGTCAAGGGCGTAAGCCCGGTATCGCTGCTCGACAGCTACGAGGTCGAGCGGCGTCCGGTGGCGCTCCGCAACACCGATTATGCCCGGCGCTTCGCGGACTCCCTTGGTCTGTTCGCGCCCGCGCCTGACATCGAGGACGCCACGGACGAAGGCAACGAAGCGCGGCGGACGGCAGGCGTCTATCTCGAGCAGCACGCTCGTGCCGAATTCAACATCCCCGGTGTTACCTTCGGTGGGCGTTACGACGGTTCGCCAATCATCGTCTCCGACGGCAGCCGGCCGCCGCCTGATGCTGCGAACGTCTACATTCCCAGCGCCTGTCCTGGCGGACGCGCACCGCATGCGTGGCTGGAGGACGGCGTGTCCTTGTACGATTTATTCGGATTCGAATGGACGTTGCTCCAGTTCGGCGAGGCCGCGCCGGCGCCCGCTGCGGTCGCCGACGGCGTCCGCGCGCTCGGGGCGGATGTGAAGCTCGTCAAGCTGCCGGGATCCTTGCGCGAACTCTATGACGCCGACCTTGCTTTGATACGCCCCGACCAGATCGTGGCCTGGCGTGGCAGCGCGTCACAGGTCGGAACGATCGGGCATGTCCTCGCCCGCGCGCTTGGGCACGGCGCAAGCGACGGCGCGCCGGCGGCTTCAGCCGGCGGTGTATGAACTGGTGCGCGGAGACTGAACGGCGGACGGAAGTTTGCTCGCGAAGGCGCGGGTCTTGGGTTGGACACGCGATCCGTCGATCACCTCGAGCCGGCCACAGCGGTTCAGGGTGTGCAGCTTTCTGCCGGGCCACACCGGTCCGGGCTTGAGGGAATGGCGGACGATCTGCTTGAAGGCCGTCGGCGACAGCTCGATGACTTCCGCCAGCGCGAGCGCCGCACCGTATCCGTCGGCACAGTTCTGGACCGGGCGCCACAATTGGTCATTGATGGTCACGAAATTCCCCGCCGGCCGCGTGCTTGCACGGTCGATCAGGACCGGATTGCTGGCGTGCGGCAACCAGGGTCCCAGGAGGTGCTCGGCGTAATAGATCGCCAGCGAGTCCGAATAACCGCCGGTGCCATCGCGCCAGGCGCCGAACAGATAATGCAGGCCGTTGTGCCGCGTGATCGTGACGTCGGCGAGCTCAAGGCCTGACAGCAGCGTCGCGTGTCGCTCCCATTTGTCCGGGAAGCGAACGCATTTATAGAGGGCAACGTCGCCGTGGATCGAGCTCTCCGGGATCATCCACAAATCGCCGCCGTCTTCGATCAGAAAGGGATAGGAGAGGTGCCAGGGCTCCTCGAGCACGGGCACGACCTCGCCGGTCGGCCCATTGTCACCGAACTCGATCGCCGAAATGATGCCCTTTCCAACCCGGTGATCGAGGTCTTCGAAGAAGACGAATGTTCGGCCATGCCACGTGACGGGAATGGGATCGGCGTAGAAGTGATTGCCGGGATCGGGAAGAATGTTCCAGCCTGGTCCAGACAGGTCGCCCGTCTGCCAGACGCCTGCGCCGTCGTTGAAACGCCACCCGATATGCCAATGCGGGGCGTAGCAGCAGAGGCGATAGATCTCCTTGGCGATCGACACGGCAAGGCCGCGCGCGACATAGCCGGCGGGACCCCGCCGCGAGCCATCTCCGGCGGGACGCGCCAGTTGCGGCACAATCCGCGGCCGTCCCGACAGGATCGCCGACACCATAGTCAGCGTTCGCGCCATGACGGTTTCGAGTGCGCCGCTGAGGCCTGCGGCGATTTCGCCGGAAGGATGGCCGCGATCGACGACCGAGCCGTCGACTTCGTTGACGATGTCGATCACCGGCAGGTCGCCGGCCAGGATGGCGGCGAGCGCGGCGTTTTCGCCTGCAACTCCATTGAACAGCGGACGGAGATACAGCCGGGCCGAGCCGTTCGGATTGCGCGCGCCGCCGGTGAAATCGACGATCACGTCGGCCGTCCCGGTGGGCGCCTGCGTCCGTTCCGCAACAATGTTCAGCCTGTTGGCGCCGCTGTGTTTGCCCTTGTGCAACACCAGGCGTTCGAGCTCGAACAGGGCGTCGAGGCCTGTGGGACGCGGCTCTGCAGTCGCCGTCCACGCGATTTGAACCGGAACGTCCCGGCCGTCGATCGACAGTGTCTGGCGATCCATCCACCGCCGCGCGTAGTCGCGTTCACAGCGAAACTCGATGATCATGTCGAGCCCATCTATTCCAACGTATCAGGTCAAGTGACCTGGCCGAGAATTCGAACGTATTCCTCCACCATGGCATCTACCGAATAGCGCAGCCGCAGGCCTTTGGCGTTTTGTCGCAGTTGGTCGCTCAAATGTTGGTCCGTCAACAGCCCGGAGACGGCTGCAGAGAGCTTCGCTTGATCGGAGGCATCGACGAAGAGCGCAGTCGGTCTTCCTTCGTAGGACAACACTTCGCGCAAGACGGGAAGATCGTTGACGACGGAGGGAACACCGGCGTTCGCAGCTTCGACCGCGGCCAGACCGAAGGTCTCGGCCTGTGTCGGGAATACGAACACGTCGAGGCAGGCGAGAAACTCCGCCATCCGGCTGGGCGGGATTTCCCCCAGCAAATGCAGCCTGTCTGACACCTTCAATTCACTCGCGAGCAGCTTCAGCCGGGCCTCGTCGGCTCCCTGGCCGGCAAGCGCGAGGTGCCAGGACGGTTGATCCGGCAGCAGACGTATCGCCAGGTCGAGACGCTTGTGCGGATGCAGCCTCGCTGCGCAGCCGAGCAATATACGATCCGGCGGCAGGCTGAATTTTTGTCGTGCGGCTTCCTTCGACAGGATCAGGGCCTTGTCATCGAAGCCGTGCGGGACATGCACCATGCGCGACCGGTAGGCCGCGGGGTAGCGCGAATATTCGCGCTCCATGTCTTGCGAATTGAGCGTGATGCGATCGAAGAAGCCGAGGCTGCCCATGGCGATGTCGGCGGTGCGGACCGGCCAGCTCATCGACAATGCGGATGACACCTGATTGGCGATGACAGGTGCGCGGCTGACGAGGCGCGTCACGCCGCCGCCGATGACGTTGCCGAAATGCTGGAAGGTCAGGACGGCGTCGGGCCTGATGGTGCTGATATGGCGGCCGAGCGCCCACAGCATCCGCAGCAGTGCCACCGGATTGCCGGGTCGGCTCGGTGCGCAATAGAGCGTATCGGGCGGCTCGTCGAAGGAATCCGATTTGCGGAAGAAAAATAGATTGGTGACGCGGTAGCCACGCGCGGTCAGCCCGGCGCCGAGAAGCCTGGAGATCTCCTGCGCACCGGCGTTCTCGGCTTGGGTCTGCGCGAGAAGCACGTGCAGCTTTCGTCCGCCGCCGTTCGACCGCGCGGGTGCCGTCGCGGTCGTCTCGCCCAATTCCTTGTTCGGCTGATAGTGGAGCACCGATCCCGACCCGCTAAAGAAACGAAATCTTCACCTTCTTAACTCCGTACCTATCATGCGGGCATCGCGCGGACACCGACTAGCAACAAACGGAGTTAATGCCAGGCCTGGCCGCCGACATCGCTCCCGCAGGCATTTCACGGGTTCCAGGATGCTGCGCAGCGAGCGCGTTAACCAATCGATCCCGAGCGCTACCAGCGCGTGATCGCGAACTGCCGGGGGAGGGCGTGATTGAGGCCTAGTCGCTGGAGTCGGCGCCGCGCACTGCATAATTGCCGCGCTTCAAGGCGGAGAAGCGCAGCAGCACGAGGATCGAAGGATCCACCCCTGTTCGGCGGCGGCAGAGGACGTTCAGGGCAATGGTCGCGAGCGCCAGCGATACGGTCGCCGAAATCGCGGCGCCAAGCACACCGAGCCAGGGAATGAGGATGAGAAATCCCACGAGCCGCAGCGCGACATTGGCGGCAACGACGGGGACGTAGATTCGTTCATGGCCGGTCAGTTGCAGGATCGCAGCAGACGGGCCGCCTGCGGCCTGGATGGCCGTCCCGATTGCGAGCACGATCAAGACCGAGTGCTGCGCGGTGAAATGAGGTCCGAACAGGTTGAGGAGATAGGGGCCGCCGATCCAGATCGTTGCCAGCCCGGCGATCACGCATAGCGCGGTCACCTCCGCCATCAGCTGCAAGGTTCGCTCGAACTCCCGGTGGTTCTTGCTGAAATACAGCGAGGGAAGCCGGCGGGCTCCGAACGTGTATAGCGCTGCCGACAGCATGGCGAAGATGTTGGCAAGGCGCGATGCGGCAAAGTAGATACCGGCAGTCACCGGATCCAGCATCCAGTACACCAGAATGACGTCGAAATACTGGTTTGCAGCTTCAAGGATGGATGCAAGCCAGAAGTGCAGGGCGCTCGAGCGCCAGCGGGACGTTTCGGAGCGCGCCGGAGTACCGCGCAAATCCGGCAGCACGCGCGCGATCGAAACGATTTGCGCAACCAGGCCCACCGATATGGCAAGTGTCATCACCGCCATCAACTCGGCGGGATCGAGTTGCCGATGACCGAGCAGCATGGCGAGCAGAAACAGGACGACGATGACTCGCCAGAAGAACTCGCGATTTCCTTCGCCCGTGAGAATGCTGACCAGGGAGCGTGCGATCTGGCTGCCAAGCATCACTCCGGCAGTCGCGGCCGTATAGGCCGACACCGCAAGTATGAGCAGCCACCCGTCGCCTCTCATGTCCGCCGCGATGGCGATCCCGATGATCACAATCAGCATTGCGACCGAGGTAATCTTGAAGCTCGACAGGAGAACACCTTTGGTGAGGTCCGGCCTGTCGCCGACCTGATACTCGTTCAGGAACCGCACCAGCAACGATTCCTGGCCGACCAGTCCCACGACGGCGGCGATCTGGGCAACCGAAAGCCAGGTCGCAAAGATACCGAAGCCGTCGGGCGACATCGTTCGCGCCGCCAGCGAAAACAACGCAAACGCGAGCGCGCCGCTACCAACCTTGAGCAGGATGGTACCGACGACACCGCGCGTGACATCGCGCCGCATGAGCTGGAGGATGGATTTAATCATGGAAGTTTAAGGAGCTGCTCTCCCCTGAAAAACATGTTCCGATATCGGTGACAACCTAGCATGCCGAAAAACAGCGAGTGTTAATGCGGGCGTCCAGGATCTCGCCCGCGGCTCGATACCGCGATGATGCCGGTTGCTCCACTGTGGAACATCGCCTTCCCCGTTGTCCCAAATAGAGCAGCGCCGAGCTCAGGCCGACTGACGGCATAGTGCCGCATCGACGGCCGATAAAGGCGAGATCAGGCGCTTGAATGCGGAATGGCTCGCCGGGATCGGCCGCAGAACTGCCGGAAGCCGGAATTTACCGAGAATCCCGAGCAAGAGGCGTGCCGGTTATCGTCTGGGTAGCCCGGCTCTCTGCTTCATTAACCTCGATACCGAGAAATGATCGCGTTTGGTCCTGCGATGCGACATCAGGCCGGAGAATTGCACGTGCGGCTTTGGTTGACCGTGGGAGCCTGGATCATGACGGCGGATAGAACTGTGACCGAGCCGATCGGCGCAGCTGGCACTTCGACGATCGTTGCGGACATCGCGATCGTCGGTGGTGGCCTTGCGGGATCGCTTGCGGCGGCCGTGCTGGCGCGGGCAGGGCATCGCATCGTCCTGATCGACAAGCGGGCAGTCTATCCGGACGAGTTCCGGGTCGAAAAGATCGGCGGCCATCAATTGGCGATGCTCCGCAAGCTGGGCTTCCTCGATGCGCTCGAAAATGTCGCTTGTCGATATGATCAGGTGCTCAATATCCGGGAAGGCAAGGTGGTCGATGTCAGCGTCGGCCAGGCCTACGGATTTCCCTATGCCGATCTCGTCGCCATGGCGCGCAGCCGGATCCCCGATCCATCCGATCTGATCGTCGACGAGGTCACCGCGATCAGCTGCAGCGACGACGTCCAGCATCTCGAGCTGGCCTCCGGACGGCGCGTGACTGCGCGCCTCGTCGTTCTGGCCACGGGCATGGCGGCGGCTCTCGGTTACAAACTCGGTATCAAGCGGCAGATTCTGGCCGAACGCCATTCGGTCTCGTTCGGCTTCACGATCGCCCGCCGCGATGGCGCGCCGTTCGATTTCGAGGCGCTGACCTGCTATGGCGAGCGCACCGCCGACGGCATCGACTATCTCAGCCTGTTTCCGGTGCGCGCCGGCATGCGGGCCAATCTTTTCATGTTCCGCGACCCGACCGATCCGATCATGCGCGAGCTGCGTCGTGAGCCGGAAGCGACAGTTCTGCGTCTGCTGCCGGGATTGCGGCCCTATCTCGGCGATTTCCGCGTCACTGACCGTGTCCAGAACTGGGTGATGGATCTGACCGTGGTCGAGGGACATCTCCAGCCCGGCATCGTGCTCATCGGCGATGCGTTCC
Organism: Bradyrhizobium sp. SBR1B; assembly: GCF_014198205.1. NCBI lineage: Bacteria > Pseudomonadati > Pseudomonadota > Alphaproteobacteria > Hyphomicrobiales > Nitrobacteraceae > Bradyrhizobium > Bradyrhizobium sp. SBR1B. Next base: position 27,159 of record NZ_JACIHC010000006.1, on the reverse strand, counting down.
AGACCAATTGTCCCGCCGCCGGCACGGGCGTCGCGCGCCTGCTGGTGGACGTCGATCGTCTGTGCACTGAATATGCTCCGAAGTGGCTCGCGACCCCAGGCATGGGCCTGGACAAGATCCCGCAGTTCTATTCCGACCGCGACAAGATTGCGGCGGACCAGCAGTCCCTGAAGATGGCGCGCTTCCGCCAGGCCCTGACATCCCGCAACGATATCGGCTGGGATGTCCGGCGCCGGTTGCACTTCCTGCGGCGCAGCCTGGCGCACCGCGTCGATCAAATGCATCCCGGCTGGCTCGGGCGAGTTCGCGGGGCGTTGCGCGCCTGAGCTCCGTAGCCCTTCGCCTGCCGTTTTTCAGCGCGTGGGCGTTGGAGTGCGGGCGGGCAGGAGCCGCAAATCCGACAGCCGCTTGGCCGCCAGTTTGAGCCAGGGAGCCTGCTTCAGCGCGAACAGGGCGACGGCACCTGCGGTGCTGCCGGCTTTCGTGATCGCCCACATCGGCGAGGGCTGTCCGCCGAACAGTTTCTTGTATGGCTCGTCACCAATGGTGAAATCGAGCATCTGATCGCCGCGCTCGATACAATCCCGCGCGACCTGCTCGAACATCAGCGCGCCGAGCGACTGGCTCTTGTACCCGGCAATGTCGAAGGCGCTCATGATGATGAGGAAACTGCCCTGATGGCAGAGGCCGAGCACGGCGGCGATCACTTCGCCGTCCATCTTCATGGCATAGAGACGCACAAAGGAGCCGAGACCACGAAGGGCCACGTCGGAATAGAAGCCGAAATATTCGGGACGCTGGAGCAGATCTCCGTCGCCTTGCGCCTGAAAGCGCGGACCGCGAAACTTCCTCATCACATCCAGCGCTTCGAGCACGGAGGCGCTGTCATTGCAGCATGAGAAGCTCAGTGCGCCTTTTTTCTGGAGCTGACGATATTTCTTTGCAAGCTCCTTCTGATAGGAGCGATCGATCGCGCTGGCCCGCCATTGCTCGAACGGCGCGACGAGCACCGTCGCGTAGGCATTGGTGTCCATCGATACGCGGCGGGACGTAGCCAGGAGGTTCTCGATCGGAAGCCGCCCGTCGGGCAGCTTGGTCATCCGGAGCAGATCGAAAGGACGAACGAGGCGCCGGATCTCCGCGCATGCTTCGGCGTCGTCGAGCAGTTGTGAAAACAATTTCGGGCTGCAAACCGGCGCCAGATAATCGGAGACACGGAGGTCGGCGAACTCGACGGTTCGGATCGGACCGCGCCGGATCCGGAGCAAGGGCAGCACCATCGCAAGGGCGCCCGTCGCGCGGTGGCGGACCACGACGACCAGAGGTGTCGCACCCGCATCCGACGCGAGCCTGGTGTAGAGGCTGTGCAGCCAGATCGGATGCTGGAACGCAGTAGCAGCCGAGCGATCAAACAGCTCGGCATATTCCGGAGACAGAAAGTCGAACGCCTGCTCGATGACGATGTCGAACGTGTTGCTAAGCTTGTTCATGCGCAATCAGGGAAACCGGATAATTCGCGAAGTCGATCGAGCTACGCCTTATAGCAGGCCGTTACGGGCAAGACACCGGCGGCGTGCGATTTGCATTAACGCGCTCAACCACGTTCGTATCGTTACCAAATTCTTAAATTCCAGAGCCGTTTGGGCTTGGTCTCAGGATGAGATTGTGCAGAGGCGGCCTGATGCCAGACAAGGCTCCGGGCAGCTGAAGTTCACCCGCCCCAACGAAACCTCGTCGTTGACGCCGGTGGTGGTCGTGAATGTGCGCTTGCGCCAAGCGCGGCAGCGATCGTCCTGCACGGATTTCCAAGGTCCCTCATTCGTGTATGATGACCAGCTCAGTTCGGAATATGCGGAAGATGTCCCCCCTTTCACGGCGAGAGCTGTTCGATATGGCGGCGCGGATCACGGCGCTGGCCGCATGGCCCGGCTGCGCTGCCGCCGACGATTATCCCTCCCGTCCCATCAAGCTGGTCATTCCCTATACGGCTGGCGCCGCTGGTGATCAGATCGGACGTCCCTGGGCGGACAGGATGGGCTCGCTGCTGGGGCCGATCTATGTCGAGAATATCGGCGGCGCCGGTGGTGCGATTGGATCCGCCGCGGTGGCGCAGAGCGCCCCCGATGGCTATTCGATTTTGCTCGGTAATGGCAGCACGCAGGTGATGATTCCGTTATCGTCGCCGCAACCCGCCTACGACACGGTTCGTGATTTCCGCGCCATCTATCGCCTGATTACCAGCACGCTCGCATTCGCGGTTCATCCCTCCTTGCCGGTGAAAGATCTGCAGGAACTGATAGCCTTTGCGAAGGCTCATCCGGGCAAGCTCTCCTACGGCACTCCAGGCGTCGGCACCGGCAATCATCTCGTCGGGGAAATGTTCAGGCTGCAATCCGGCCTCGCAGCGGACGTCGTCCACGTCCCCTATCGGGGCATGAGCCCCGCTACCAACGACCTGGTCAGCAACCAGATCTCTGCCGTCATTGCCGTGGTATCGAGTCAGATCCTGCAGTTGCACCTTGCGGGCAAGCTGCGGCTGATCGCCGTGACGAGCGAACAGCGGTTGAGCGGCGCGCCGGAGATTCCGACGGTGGCTGAATCCGGCATGCCGGGCCTCAACTACGCCGGCTGGTTTGGCTTGTTCGCTCCAAGAGCGACCCCGGATACGATCGTGGAGCGGATCGCAGCGGCGACCCGCACGGCGATGGCCGATCCTCAGTTGCAGGAAAGCTATCGCTCACAAGGTCTGGAGCCGGACATCGATTCGGGTCCCGACAAGTTTCAGCGCCTGGTCGAGGACGAACTGGTCCGCCTGGCTCCCATCGTCAGGTCGACCGGGCTCAAGCGCGATTGAGATCGCGCCAGGCCTGCGTGTGAAGCCGGAACCAATGCCGACGGAAGCCGTCGCTGAGCGAGAGCTCTTCGGGATGTTCTGCCGGTGGCGGTCAGTGCCATCGGGTCTGCCCGCTGCATCAAACTGCCAGCCTTACCGCGCTCGTTCGATATGAGCCCGGATCGCCTGTCGCTCGGCATCGATCCAGCCATGCTGGCGCGCCTTGGCTACCATCTCCGCATAGCGCCGATCCCAGCTTGCGTCATCGGGGCGGCCCGCCAGCGTAGGGACCAGATCGATCGAGACGAGCGCATCACGATCGTCGAGAAGCGTGATCCCTTTCCAGCCCTGCGTTTCGGAATTCGCGTCGGCATGCAGCGCCAGCTTGAAGTTGCGGAAGTCGAACGGCTCGGTGAGCCGGACAATTCCGCCGTCGAAGCATTCGATGATCACGATGCCGCTCCAGTGTTCTGGCCCTCGGGCGACGATGCCGATTTGGTACCGCCGGAGCCGCCTATGCTTGAGGCAAGGCCCGCAGTGCGCCCTGAAAGTTGACGAGAGGATCGCCGTCCCCGCCGCGCGTCGCCACGATCCTGCCGATGAAGAGACCATGCGTGCCGACCATCTGGTGGTGGTGCAGCACGCATTCCAGGACGCCGATCGCCGGTTCGAGCAGCGGCACGTCAAGGACGCCTTGTGCCCATGGCGCCGTCGCGAAGCGGTCAATGCCCTTGGCGCCGCCGGCGAAACGCAGCGCCAGATCTTCCTGTCCGCTGCCGAGGAGGCTGATGCCAAAGCAGCCATTGGCGAGGATGGCGGCATGCGTTTCGGAGCTCGCATTGACGCCGACGAGCAGACAGGGCGGCTCCATGCACAGCGAGGTGACGGAGCTGACCGTCAGCCCGCGCCGTGCGGTCCCCGTTCCCGTCGCCACGATCGCGACGCCGCTCGCGAGGTTGCGCATGGCCAGGCGGAATTCGGCAGCTTCGACTGAGCGGACGTCGGTCATTTGAGTGATCTGGCATCCCATGACGTACCTCCGGGCTCGCCCTGGCGCCGCGCTATGCCGAAACCGTATCGCCCGCGATCATGCCGCGCCCGGCAGGGGCGGATTTCAGCTCTTTCCGGATCGCGGGGATGATCCTGCTGCCCCACAATTCGATCTGGCGCAGCATCGTGCGCTGATCGAAATCGCCGAGCTGGGTCTGAAGCGCGATATGGGACGGCTTGAGAATGCTGATCTCTTCCAGCATACGGTCGATCACCTGGTTGACGCTGCCGACGGGCAGGTTGCTGCGCATCGTTTCCAGGCTCATATCGTTCGGGCCGGCCTCTTCCTTGATCAGATAACCGTCGTCGCTCTGGGCGCGTCGGAATTTCAGGCTTTCGGAGAGCCGGCGCTGGAAGCGCGCATTGTCCAGATAGGACTGGATCTCACTGTCATTGTCGCTGGCATAGGCGCAGCGCAGGAAGCCGAAATGCGTGTCGTCGATGGAACGGCCTTCCTTAGCCGCGATCCCCTCGAGACGTTCGCGCAGCGCCTTGATGGCGTCGAGGCCGTTGAGCAGCGCAGTGACGAACAGATTGTGGTTGTCACGTATGGCGCGGCCGAGGGTCTCGCCATGGCCGGACGTGACCCAGATTGGCGGCATCGGTTTCTGCACGGTGCGCACGGCGATCGCGGTCGGCGGCATCTTCAGGTGCTCGCCGTCATAGGAGAAGATGCGTTCGCGCATGCCGGCCTCGAGCACGTCGTAGAACTCGGCGAACAGCGCGTGCGAATGATCGAGATCGACTCCGAAGCGATCGAACTCGAATTTCTGGTAGCCCGAGCCGATGCCGAGATCGAGGCGGCCGTTCGAGACGGTGTCGGCAAAGCCGATCTCGCCGAGCAGTCGCGCCGGATTGTACAGTGGCAGCACGCAGACCGCAGTGCCGAGGCGGATGCGCCTGGTCAGGCCGGCGCAATGCGCGACCATTATCAGCGGCGAGGGGCAGAGGCTGTAATTGTTGAAATGATGCTCGGCGTACCACGCCGTGTCGAAACCGGCGTGCTCGGCGGTAACCGTCTGCTCGACGGCGTTGTTGATGACCTGCTGCGAGCTTTGATGATAGCCGCGCTGCTGCGCCAGAATGAATACGCCGAATTCCATCGATTGCGTCCTCCACCGGATTGCTTCTCGGCCGCGCTTGCGGCCGCTCGTCGCTTTTGCGACGCGTTCTCAGCAAGCTAGGGGCTTGAGCTTTTTCGAACAATTGACGTAATCTGAGCATGTCCTTTGCAAAATCTGAAAAGATCGAATGAATCGCCTTCAGGCCATGGAATTGTTCGTCAGCGCCGTCCGTGAAGGCAGCTTTTCCGCGGCCGGGCGCCGCGTCGGGCTCTCGCCGGCGTCGGTGTCGCGCTACGTGGGCGAGCTCGAGGCGCAGCTCGGCGTGCAGCTGCTGAACCGCAGCACGCGCCATCTCGGATTGACCGATGCCGGCAAGATCTTCTTCCAGCGCACCGAGCAGGTGCTGCACGGCATCGAAGATGCCGAAGCCGCGGCGCTTGCGCTTCAGACTGCACCGCGTGGAACCCTGCGGGTGCACTCGCGGACGCTGTTCGGCATCAAGGTGCTTTCGCCCCTGATACCGGGCTTTCAGAAGCTCTATCCGGAGCTGAAGGTGGAGCTGCGTCTGTCCGAGCGGCGTCCACAGCTTCGCGAAGATGAATTCGACGTCGACTTCCAGATCCAGGCGGCGAAGGACGCGGGCCTCATGCAGCGAAGGCTGCTGAGGAGCGAGCGGATTCTCGTGGCTTCACCGGACTATGTCGGCCGGATGCCGAAATTGCGAGAACCGGGGGACATCACCCGCCACAATTGCCTGACCTACTGGATGGGTCCCGACGACGTGGTCTGGAAGTTCATGCGCAAGAACCGGCTGCGCGAGATCGTCGTGCCTTCGTCCCTCAGTAGCAACAACGGCGTGGTGCTGTGCGATCACGCCGTTTCCGGGCACGGCATTGCCCTGCTGGACGACTACACCGTAGCGGAGGAGTTGAAGAGCGGGCGTCTGATCCGCCTGCTGCCGGGCTTCCGGGTGACGAACTCCACCTTCGATGAAGGCATTTACGCGACGTTTCTCCAGAGCAGCTATCTGCCGGAGAAGATCAGGGTGTTCGTGGACTACATGGCGGAGAACGTACCGAAGCAGGTCAAGCGATCGCAGTAATCGAGGTCGCGCTTAGCCCGAAGCAAACCTGTGCGCCGGCAGCCCGCGCACGCCGAGGCCTTCGATCGCGAACAGGCCGCCGGCATCCGGGTGATCGTCGGCGAGTGCGTGGCTGCGCGAGATCGATGTCACGTAGAGGACGTCGAGATCGGGTCCGCCGAAGGCGAGGCTGGTCGGGTGACGGATCGGCATGTCGATCGTCCGCACCATCGTCCCGTCAGGTGCAAACCGCGCGATCTTGCCGATGCGCACGAGGACGGACCAAAGATAGCCTTCCGAGTCGATCGTTCCACCGTCGCAACCCGACTGCTGCGCCTCCGTCTCGACGAAGACGCGCTTGTTCGCGAGGGGGCCCTCCGCCCTGTAGTCATAGGCCCAGATCATCCGTCTTGCGCTGTCGGCGAGATAGAATGTCCGGCCGTCCGGGCTGAAGCACGGTCCGTTGCTCACGGCAAGGTCGGTCTCCAGCAGTTCCACCGCGCCTGTTGCGTCCAGCCGGTAGAGACCGCCCAGCGGCGTCTCATCCTGGGCGCGGTCACTGTGCATCGTGCCTGCCAGGAAGCGACCATGGGGATCGGCCTTTCCGTCATTCAGCCGCAGCTTCGGGTGGTCCAGCCCGATCGACGGTCCCTCGATCAGTGTGCGCTTGTCGAAATCGTAACCGGCAAATCCGTGGCGCATGGCCAGCACCGCGCCGCCATCGTCTCGCAGGGCCATCGAACCGATCGGCGCAGGCACGCTGAACGCGTCCGCCGTCCCGGTGGCGGGATCGCGCATGCGGATCAATCCGGCCAGCGCGTCGATCCAGAAGAAGCGCTTGCGGCGCTCATCCCATACCGGGCTCTCGCCGAGTTGGTCCTTTGTCGCGCCGACGCGCATAATCCGGATTGCGCTCATGGTTCCTCTCGAAGGGGTCGCCGGGCTTGACCGATCGGTCTGTGAAAAACTAGTTTCATTCCAGGGTTCTCTGGTTGGCGCCGGGCCGCCGAATGGATTGCAGGCTTCATGACTGAACTGTCAACGATGAAGGACGGCGTTGCGAACCAGGCCGAGGCCTCCGACCGCGTGCTGCAGATTCTTGCCGAAGCCGGGCGGCTGTTCGCCAGCAAGGGATTCGAGGGAACGTCGATGCGCGATATCGCGCTCGCCTGCGGCATCTCCAAGTCGCTGCTCTACCACCATTTCGCCAACAAGGACGAGATCTACGCGCGCGTGGCGGTCGGCTCGACGCTCGAGCTCTATCTGTTCGTGCGCGATCGCATTCCCGACGGGGCGCCCTCGCAGAAGATCCGCGCGTTCATGGTCGCCACGGCCGAATACTTCCGGCGCTATCGTTGGGCCTGGATCGCCTCCACGACCGCCTTCTGGAACGATCCCGATCGCCACAGGCACAAGGAGCGGCTGACGCGCCGCGACCGTTTCGAGAATTTTCTCCGCGGCCTGATCCAGGAAGCCATCGATGCCGGCGAAATCCGCAAGGTCGACGTTCCCATGACCGGGCGGCTGATCCTGTCCTCGCTCAATTGGATGCATCGCTGGTACAACCCCAACAAGTCCGCGACCCCCGAGCAGATCGCGGAGATCTTCTTCGACATGATCTTCAATGGGCTACGAAGCGGCGAGCTGGTCGAGCTTCCCGGAGCGGTGCCACCCAAGGAGCCGCTCAAGACAGGCCGGCGCAAATCGCGCTGAGCGGCGGCTGGCGGCCGGGCCTCATTCCAACACGATGTTTTGCGCCTTGATCACCGGTCCCCAGAGCGCGGCATCCTTGGTCAGCTGCGCGTCGAGCCGGTCCGGTGCGCCGGTATCGGTGATCAGGCCGTCGGTCTCGAGCTGCTTTGCGATCTCGGGCTTCTGCATCGCGGCGTTGGCCGCCGCGTTCAGCCGCGCGGTCGCATCGCGCGGCGTGCCCGCAGGCGCGTGCAGCGCGGTCCAGAATGATGCCGTCAGGTCGGAATAGCCGGATTCGGCCAGGGTGGGGATCTCCGGGAAGCTGGCCATGCGTTTGTCCGAAGAGACCGCGAGGATGCGAAGCTGACCGCTGCGCGCGTGCTCGATGACTGCGGCGGGCGTTGCGAAATTGAGGTCGCATTCTCCCGACAGCGTTTCCATGATGGAGGCCGGATTGTTGCGATAGGCGACGTCGGTGACGGCAAATCCCATCGACTTGCTCATCATGATTCCGAACAGATGCGTGACGCTGCCCGGACCGAGGGTGGCGTAGAACAGCGGCTTGTCGCGCCCTTTGGCATAGGCGACGAAGCTCTTCACGTCGGCGACGGGCGTCCGCGCGTTGACGGTCAGCGACAGCGGGCCGTTGCAGAGCATGGCGACGGAGGCGAAATCCGCGAGCTTGTAGGGCAGGTTCTTGCGCAGCAGGACGTTCAGCGAAATCGGGCCGGTGCCGCCGGCCAAGAGAACCGATCCGTCCTTCGGCGCGCGCGCCACATATTGCGATCCGACGATGCCGTTGGCTCCGGGCTTGTTGTCGACCAGAACCGGTTGGTCCAGGTTTTCCGCCATCGCCTTCGCGATCGAGCGCATCAGGCTGTCGATGGAGCCGCCGGGCGCATAAGGCACAATGATGAAAACCGTCTGAGAGGAGCGCGCTCTCACGATGCCAGGTGCGGCAAGCGGAGCGGCGAGGGCGCCGGCGATCAGAGTTGCCGCCTGGCGTCGGCTGATCCTGGGCATGCGAGTCCTCCTCAAGGTCGTTCTTTGATTGCATGTGAATCTATCGGCTGACCGATCGGTCGGTCAATAGGACATCGGCAGGATATTGCCAGCTGCAACGTTCGGTGCTATCACCGCGAAAAGCTGACCGATCGGTCAGGAGATAACAAGCAAGACAAACCAGGCAAGCAGAAGCCCAGGAGGAAGCCATGTCAGGAGATATCGTCACCCTCGAAGTGTCCGACCACATCGCGCTGGTGACGCTGAATAGGCCTCCCGTGAATGCGCTCGATCGCGCGATGCGCGACCGCATCGTCGCCGTGTTCGACGAGATTTCCGAGCGCAGCGACGTCAGGGTCGCAATCCTGACCGGAGCCGGAAAGGTGTTCTGCAGCGGCGCGGATCTGAAGGATCGTCCGGATCCGACCAAGATCGGTGCGTTCCACAGCCACAACCGGATCACGCGCGAGACCGGCAATTGCATCCGCGAATGCTCAAAGCCCGTCATTGCGGCCATCAACGGCGTTGCGCTGGGGGCCGGCGTTGGCCTGATGGCCTCCTGCGACATCTTCTACGCCAGCGAAGAGGCCGTGTTCGGCATGCCCGAGATCAATGTGGGGCTCGCCGGCGGTGCGGCCATGCTGAACACCTTGTTCGGCCGCTCGCTGATGCGCCGCATGTTCTTCACCGGCTATCGCGTGCCGGCCGCCGAGCTTTACCGCCTCGGCATCATCGAGGCCTGCACGACCAAGGAAAACCTGATCCCCGAAGTGATGAAGCTCGCTCGGGAGATCGCGTCCAAGAGCCCGATCGCGATGGAATACGCCAAGAACGCGGCGAACATGGTCGAGCTGATGCCGCCGCGCGACGCTTATCGCTTCGAGCAGAACATCACCATGGCGCTGTCGAAGACGGAAGACGCCAAGGAAGCGCGGATGGCGTTCCTGGAGAAGCGCGCACCGGTGTTCAAGGGGCGCTGAGATGCGGCCGGGAGAAGGTCTCGACGCGCTGATGTCGCCGCGTTCGATCGTGATCATTGGCGCCTCGCAAGAGGCGACCAAGATCGGCGGCCGGCCGGTCGATCTGTTGCGTCGCCACGGCTACGCAGGCCGCATCTATCCGGTCAACCCGAAGGCCGCGATGGTGCAGGGCCTGAAGGCCTATGCTTCCGTTGCCGAGGTGCCGGAGGCGCCGGATCTCGCCATCATCGCGGTTGACGCGGAGCGCGCGGGCGAGGCCGTGGAGCAGTGCGCCGCGCGTGGCGTCCGCAGCGTCGTCGTGTTCTCGTCCGGTTTTGCCGAGCTCGGCCAGCAGGGCCGCGCGATGCAGGAGCGGCTGCGCGTCGCCGCGCGTAATGGCGGCATGCGCCTGCTGGGGCCGAACTGCCTCGGCGCGGTCAGCATCGCCGAGAAGAGCATCGCGACGTTTTCGATCGTGCTCGAGCACAGCATGCCGGTTGCCGGCTCGCTCGGAATCGTGTCGCAGAGCGGCAATCTCGGCAGCTACACCATGCGGCTCGCCAGCGAGCGCGGTGTCGGCGTCAGCCGCTTCATCACGACGGGCAACGAGTGCGACATCGACATCGCTGACGGCATCGCCTGGATGGCGCGTGATCCCGCCACCAAGGTCATCCTGTGCTGCCTCGAAGCCTGCCGTGACGCCGGCCGCCTGATCTCGGCGCTGGAAGAGGCGCGTGATGCCGGCAAGCCCGTCATCGCGATGAAGATCGGGACATCGGCGGCTGGGCAGGCCGCCGCGGCGTCGCACACCGGAGCGATGGCGGGGGCGGACGCCGTATTCGACGCACTGTTCGGCCGTTGTGGTGCGGTGCGCGTCCGCAGCGTCGACGAACTCATCGATCTCGGTCATGCCGCATCGATCCTGCTGCCGGATCGGCTGCCGAAGGGGCCGGGCGTCGCGATCCTCACGGCGTCGGGCGGTTTCGGCGTGCTGCTCGCGGATGCGGCACAGGCGGTTGGGCTGACCTTGCCGGAACTCGGACAGGAGACGCAGCGGCAGATTCTTGAGCTGGTGCCGTTCGCGTCGGCCCGCAACCCGGTCGACGCCACGGCGCAGATGTCGAGCCGTCCGGATCTCCTGGAAAGGATCATGTCCGCGGTCGTGGCGGACGAGAGCGCTGATGCGGTGATCCTGCCGTTGCCGTTCTCGCTGCACCTGCCGCGCCTGCGATCCATCTATATGGACACGCTGCGCAACATCCGCGCGCAGTTTCCGCACCGTCCCGTCATCCTGTGTGTCGACGGCCCTGAGGATGCGCTGACCGAGCTGCACGCACTGGGCTTTCCGACGGTGGAAAGCTTCGACGGCTGCTGCGCAACCATCGCTGCACTGGTGCGATTGCAGGCGGTGTCGAAGCACCCGCAGGAGGCGCCCGCGGCGGTCGAGCGAGCACGACCGCTTGTAACCGATGCGTTCCGCCACGAACTCGGAGCCAAGCGCGCGCTGGCCGAGGCCGGCGTTCCTGTCCTTGCCGAGCGTCTCGTGCAGGATGTCGATGCGGCGGCGCGTGCCGCCACCGAGATCGGCTATCCCGTGGTGCTCAAGATTGCCTCGCCCGATCTGCCGCACAAGACCGAGGCCGGTGGTGTGGTCTTAGGCCTGGGCTCGGAAGCCGAGGTCCGGCGGGCCTTTGCCCAGATGCGCGATCGCGTCGCCACCAGGGCGCCGCATGCAACGATTGATGGTGTGATCGTGGCGCCAATGGCCAAGGGCGTCGCCGAGCTCATCCTGGGCAGCCGCATCGATCCCGTCTTCGGACCGGTGGTGATGGTCGGCCTCGGCGGGATCTTCGCGGAAATCCTGCAGGACTCCGCCGTAGAGATGGCGCCGGTCAGCGAGACGCAGGCCATGGCGATGCTGAAATCGCTCAAGGCGTTCGCGGTGCTCGACGGCGCGCGCGGCCGGCCGCGGGCCGACCTCGCAGCTGCGGCCTCGGCCGTTGCCGCGTTGTCGCGTTTTGCCGCCGCGCATGTCGATGAGATCGCCGAGATCGACGTCAACCCGCTGCTGCTACGGGCGGAGGGCGAGGGGGCCGTGGCGCTCGATGCGCTGCTGATCCCGCACGGAGAGCGGCCGGTCCCACACTGAATCTAAACGAAGAGAACCGGCAGAAGCCGGTCCAGAGGAAGCGCGTCAAAGCAGGAGGAAACGGTGAAGAGATCGACGATCACTGCGCTCGGCATGATTGCCTTGCTGCTCACGAATGCGCCGCTGTCCGCACAGGGCATCTCCGGCGACGTCGTCAAGATCGGCATCATGAACGACCAGAACGGCCCCTATGCGGACAATTGCGGCCTCGGCTCGGTCGCCGCGGCGAAGCTCGCGGTTGGCGACTTTGGCGGAACGCTCAATGGCAAGAAGATCGAGCTCGTGATCGCTGACGACCAGAACAAGCCCGATATCGGCGTCGCCATCGCGCTGCGCTGGGTCGACAATGAAGGTGTCGACGCCATTGTCGGCTGCTCGGCGTCGTCGATCGCGCTGGCCGTGCAGGATATCATGAAGAACCGCAAGAAGCCTTATCTTCTGGCCGGCACCGCGGGCTCGTTCTTCACCAACGACAAATGCTCGCCGATGACCACGCAGTGGGTGGTTGATACCTATGCCCAGCCGAAGGCCACCGTGAAAGCCCTGCTCGCGCAAGGGATCGACAGCTGGTTTTTCCTGACGGTGGATTATGCCTTCGGCAAGGCCTGGCAGGCGGATGCAACCAAGTTCATCGAAGCGGGCGGCGGCAAGGTGGTGGGCTCGGTGCTGCATCCGCTCAACTCGTCGGATCTCTCCTCGTTCCTGCTGACGGCACAGGCCAGCGGCGCCAAGGCGATTGCGCTCGCCAATTCGGGCGCGGATTTCGCCAATGCGATCAAGCAGGCGCAGGAGTTCGGGCTGACCAAATCGCAACTGCTTGTTCCGCTCGGCCTCATGATCAGCCAGACGCATGGAATTGGTCTCAAGGATCTTCAGAACGTGCGGCTGACGACGCCGTTCTACTGGGACATGACGCCGGAGAGCCGGGCCTTTGCCAAGCGCTATGCCGAGGCGACGAATGGTCAGCTTCTCAACGAGGGCAAGGCCGCCACCTACAGCGCCATCACGCATTATCTGAAGGCGGTCGCTGCCGCCAGTTCCGACGACGGCGACGCCGTGATGCGGCAAATGAAGAACACGCCGATCAACGATTTCGAAATGAAGAATGTCAGCATCAGGGCTGACGGCCAGGTCATGCGACCGCTCCATGTCGCGCGCATCAAGGCTCCGGCGGAATCCAAATACACCTACGACTATTACGACATCACAGGCACGATCGCGCCCGAGGATGCATGGCGGCCGGCATCGGAAAGCGCCTGCGATCTTCTCAAGTCGCAGTGAAGGATAGGCGGCCGGGCAGGACATGTCGGCGGATATGACGAAAGCAGGAAGCGTGCGATGAGTGTGGTTGAAGCGGTATCGATGCAAGCCGTCGTGGTGGAGAACCTGACGGGTGAAGCCTATCGCGGCGCGATGCGTCGCTGGCTGCAAGGCAATCTGCCCGCCAGTTTCCGCAGCGACAGCGCCGCATTCGCATCGCCCACACTTCAGCAGTCCATTGCCTGGGAGTCGGCGATGTACCGCGCCGGGCTGACGGGCATTACCTGGCCGCAGGCCTATGGCGGGCACGGCCGCTCCTTGCGTGAGCACCTGATCGCCAATCAGGAGATCGGTGCGCTCGCGATGCCCGAAAGCGTCAACTCGATCGGCAAGGAGCTTGCCGGTCCCATCATTCTCGCAGTTGGGACCGAAGAGCAGAAGCAGCGTTTCCTGCCTGCGATCCTCGACATGCGCAACATCTGGTGTCAGGGTTTTTCCGAGCCCGAAGCCGGCTCCGACCTGGCGGGGCTCCGCACCCGCGCCACCCGGGACGGTGACGCCTGGCGCATCACCGGCCAGAAAATCTGGACCAGCGGCGCATACCGGGCTCAACGCTGTCTCGTGCTCGCCCGCACCGGGCCGCTGGAGGACCGCCATCGCGGCCTTGCGATGTTCGCGGTGCCGCTCGATGCGAAGGGCGTGCGGGTGCGGACAATCAAGTCGATCGATGGCCGCGAGAGCTTCTGCGAGGTCTTCTTCGACGAGGTCGAGGTGGCCCAGACCGATGCGATCGGCGCGCCCGACGAGGGCTGGGCCGCGGCGATCCGCGTGCTGGAGATCGAGCGTGCGACCAACCGCATGTATCGCGCCTGGCGCTTCGAGAACGAGCTGCGCCATCTGATTTCGGCCTGCAAGGCGGACGCTGCGCTGTCGCAGATGGTCGATGATCATCACTACGCGGTCAGGCTGGGCGAGGTCGCGGTCGAGATCGAGGTGCTGAAAGCGCATGTCGAGACCGCCGTCGAGGCGCTCGTCAACGGTGACAAGATCGGCGCGCGGGGCAGCCTTGCGAAGCTCTATTGGAGCGAATCGCATCAGCGCTTTGCCGCGCTCGCCCTGGAGCTGCTCCAGCAGGCCATGTTGCCGCAGCTCGCGGCGATCAAGGTGGCGCGGCGGCGGTTCGAGGCGATCTATCTGCAGGCCCGCGCAGAAACGATCTACGCCGGCACGACCGAGATACAGCTCGGCATCATCGCCGATCGGATCCTCCAGCTCTCGCGAGGCAAGTGATGATCGTGGCCGGTGAAGGACTTCAGCCCGCCGAATTCGCCGCAACCGCGACGCGTGCGGTCGTCGCCTGTGCGGGGCAGGAGATGCGGGCGCAGGCGCGCAATCTCGCCGGTGACGGACTGCTCGGCATCATCGCGGACGAGGAGGTCGGGGGACTTGCCCTTCCGCTCGGCTTCGCGGTGCCGGTGATCGCGGCCGCCCATTCCGGACTGCTCGGCTTTCCGCTGCTCGAGACGCTCTTTGCCGGCCGCCTGCTCCAGCAGTCGCTGCCGCATCTCGCCACCGCGATCGTCTCGGGCGAGACGTTGGTGTCCATCGCGTGGCAGGGCGAGGCTGTCGCCGAGCGGGAAGGGGAAGCTGTCGTGCTGAGCGGCTGGGTTGCGCGAGCCCCCTGCGCGGACAAGGTCGACTATCTGTTGGCCCGGATCGGCGAAGGTGCTGCGGCCTTGGTCAGAATCGATGCCGAAGGCGTTGTGGTGGAAGACGCGGCAGGCCTCGACCTGACTGTGCCGGAACACGCGGTGCGTCTCCAGAGGGTCCGCATTCCCATCGACTCGATCCTGCCGGCGAACACATGGGATATGCTCAGCTCAGACGCCAACGTACTGCGTGCCGCGGCCATCCTGGGATCTGCCGAGGCCTGCCTGTCGCTGGCGCAGGAGCATGCGTCGACGCGCCGGCAGTTCGGTCACGCTCTGTCCTACAATCAAGCCATTCGTCATGCGCTGGCGCGACAGAAGCTGGGACTGGAGAGCATTCGTCATGCGATCACGCGAAGCCTGTCCGAGGGGAGTGGTTCCGTTCAGCGCGATGCGGCGTTCCTGGCCGCGGCAACCTATGGCAGCTCGATCAGCGAAGGCGCGCTGCAGATCCATGGCGGTATGGGCTTCACCTGGGACATTCCGGTGCATCGTCATTTGCGCCGGATCCGCACGCTGCAAGCGCAGGGCGATGCCAGCGGCCTGATCAGCGCATTTGGCCGCCGTTACGTATCGGAAATTGCTCCGTTCACTGAGGCAGGAGCATGAAGGAGATGACCATGACCGAGACCAGGGATCAGACGCTCGCGGGCCGCGTTGCACTCGTCACCGGTGCCGGAAACGGCATCGGCCGTGCGACTGCGCTCAAATTGGCCTCACGCGGCGCGATTGTCGGCGTCAATGATCTGAAGCCGGAATTCGTGAACGGCACGGTCGATGCGATCAAGGCCTCCGGCGGCGAGGCGTTGGCCGTTACGCAGGACGTGTCCAGTCGCGACGGCATGCGGCAGGCGGTGCTTGGAGTGGCGGAGCGGCAGGGACGGTTCGACATCCTCGTCAACAACGCAGCCTGGGTCCGTTATCAATCGGTCGCCGACATCGCGCCGGAGACCGTCGAGCGCATGCTCAATATCGGCTTCAAGTCGGTGATGTGGGGTATCCAGGCGGCCGCGGAAGTCATGGATGCCGAACGTGGCGGCGCGATCGTCAACGTCGCTTCGGTGGCCGGTCTGCTTTCGGCCAAGAACAGCATCGTCTACAGCGGCATCAAGGCCGGCGTCATGGGCATCACACGCGCAGCCGCGGCGGAGCTCGGGGAGCGCAACATCCGTGTCAACGCAGTGGCGCCCTCGGCGATTCCGACCGAGGGAACCATGCGCAACCGCAACGCCGAGCTCGATGCGCGCCGGATCGCGCGAACGCCGCTGGGGCGGCTCGGCACGGTCGACGACATCGCCAAGGCGATCTGTTTCCTCGCCGGCGACGACAGCGGATTCATCTCGGCACAGGTGCTCACCGTCGACGGCGGGATCACCCTCACCAACATTGCCTGACGGTGCGATCGCCATGTCCAGTCTGACGCCGGAACAGCAGGTCCTGAAAGAGGCCTATATCAAGGCGCGCGGCTATTGGCGGCCCTGGACGGAAGGCCTGCTGCGCCTCGATCCCGAATTTCTTCAGACCTATGGCAAGTATGCGGGCTACGCCGCGGAGAAGGGGCCGCTGTCGCCCAAGATGCGGGAGCTGATCTACGTCGCGCTCGATGGCTCAGCGACGCATCTGTTCCGCTCAGGGCTCGCACTGCACCTCCGCCTCGCGCTTCAGGAGGGAGCGTCGGCGCGGGAGATCGTCGATGTATTCCGTCTCGCAACGGCCCAGGGGCTCGACGGCTGCAACGTCGGCGTCGGCATTCTCGCGGAAGAACTGGCAAGCGCGGGCCTGGAGGTCGATCAAGGCGAGCTCTCCGACGAGCAGAGGGTGCTGCGGGATGCCTATGTCGCGCGGTTCGGCGATTGGCCTGACTTCTGCGAGCAGTGGCTGCGACGTGATCCCGGCTATTTTGCCCTCTTGTTCGATCTCCTCGCGGGCGGAGCGGCCGGGGAGGGCCTCGACCAGCGGTCGCAATGTCTGATCTCGATCGCATTGAACGCCTGCTTCACAGCGCTCAACCCGCAAGGGCTGCGTGTGCAGATCAAACGGGCCCTGCGGCTCGGCATCGGCCAGCGAGAGATGCTTCAGGTTCTCCAGATGACCGCGCATCTAGGCGTTCATGCCTGCGCCATCGGCATGCCGGTTCTGATGGAAGCCCTCGATGAGCGTTCGTCGATGGCCGGCACAAGCGGGGAAGGGCCGGGCGAGGGAGAGCGAGCATGAAGGGATTGGCGATCCGCAATCACAGGGCCTTCGCGTCCGGCGCCCTGTTCCTCGCCTTTGCAATCTTCTTCTTCGTGGCGGCGCTCGGCTACCCCGCGGGCACGGTCGCGCGAATGGGGCCGGGCTATTTCCCGCGCCTGCTCGCGATCGTGCTCGCTGCCATCGGCCTCGTCGTGATTCTCAGTGCCATGAAGCCCGCCGCGGAACGGCAGCTGCTGCGCAAATGGGATTTCAAGGGGCTCGCCTGGGTGACCGGGTCCGTGGTCCTGTTCGCAGCCTTGCTGTTTCCGCTCGGTCTGGTCGGCGCCTTGTTCGTGCTGATCATGGTGTCGAGCCGGGCCAGCTCAGAGTTCACCTGGACAGGCGCGCTGGCGAATGCGGCGGTGCTGATTGCGCTGTGTCTTGCCGTCTTCGTCTACGGTCTCGGGTTGCAGCTGCCCGTCTGGCCGTCCCTTCTCAACTGAACGGGCCGATCGATGGATCTCGTCCACAATCTGGCGATCGGCTTTGCGACCGCCGCCCAGCCCGCCAACCTGCTCTACGCCTTCTTCGGATGTCTGCTCGGGACCTTGATCGGCGTGCTTCCCGGCCTCGGCCCGCTCGCAACCATCGCGATGTTGCTGCCGATCACCTATGCGCTGCCGCCGGACGCCGCGCTGATCATGCTCGCCGGAATCTATTACGGCGCGCAATACGGCGGCTCGACCACTGCCATCGTCGTCAATTTGCCCGGCGAGTCCTCCTCTGTGGTGACCACGATCGATGGCTACCAGATGGCGAAGCAGGGCCGCGCCGGCGTCGCGCTCGCCACCGCTGCCATCGGCTCGTTTTTTGCAGGATGCGTGGCCACGCTCGCGCTGGCCGCCCTTGCAGGCCCGCTGACCGCGACGGCGCTGCTGTTTGGCCCAAAGGAATTCTTTGCGCTCATGATCCTGGGGCTGATCCTCGCCTCGGTGCTGTCGAGCGGCCCGTTCATCGAGGGCATCGGCATGGTCGTGCTCGGCATGCTCCTCAGCCTCGTCGGCACCGATCTGAACAGCGGCAGCCAGCGCTTTGCCTTCGGCATTCCCCAGCTGTTCGACGGTCTCGATTTCGTGCCGTTGGCGATGGGCATCTTCGGCTTTGCCGAGATCGTCAAGAATCTCGAGCAGGACGACAAGCTGTCGCTGGTCACCCAGAAGATCACCAATCTGTTTCCGACCCGCGACGACTTCCGCCGCATGGTGCCGGCGATGCTGCGCGGTACGGCCCTGGGCACGTTGCTGGGCGTCCTGCCCGGCGGCGGTGCGGTGCTCTCGTCCTTTGCGTCCTATACGCTCGAGAAGAAGCTGTCGCGGCATCCCGAGCAGTTCGGCAAAGGAGCCATCGAAGGCGTTGCAGGGCCTGAATCGGCGAATAACGCAGGCGCGCAGACCTCGTTCATTCCGCTGCTGACGCTCGGCGTTCCCTCCAACGTCGTGATGGCCCTGATGGTCGGCGCCATGAACATCCACAACATCCACCCGGGCCCGGAGGTGATGACGAAGAACCCGACCCTGTTCTGGGGCCTCATCGTCTCGATGTGGGTCGGCAATCTGATGCTGCTGATCCTCAATCTTCCGCTCGTCGGGCTGTGGGTGAAGCTGCTCACCATTCCTTACCGATATCTGTTTCCGGCGATCATGGTGTTCTGTTCGATCGGCGTCTATTCCATCAACAGCGGAACATTCGAGGTCTACGAGGCCGCAATGTTCTGCGTGTTCGGCTACGTCCTGATCAAGCTGCAATTGCCGGCGGCGCCGCTGCTGCTGGGGCTGGTTCTGGGCCCTGCCATCGAGGAGAATTTTCGCCGTGCCATGGTGCTGTCGCGCGGCGACGTCACCGTGCTGCTCACATCGCCGCTCTCGGCGAGCCTCCTGGCCGCGGCCGCCATCGCGATTATCCTGATCATGCTACCCACGATCCGGGCGCGGCGCGAGGAGGCGCTGCAGGAATGAGATGAGGGCACCAGCCGGATCCACCAGCTCAACATCGCGCGTCTCACAACCAGAATGTCGCAACGCTCGGCAATTTTCGCCGACCTGAGCAGCCCCGTCAGTCCTGTCGCGACCCCAGACGTATCGGCATTGCAGCCACCATCAGCCGGATCATGATCTCGCTGAGATCGAGCGCGTCAGCGGCAGATGTCGTCGCAATAAAGGCCACAGCAACGAAGTGATGGCGCCGAAGCATTCCTGACGACCGCACTCCCGGCGAATCTTCCTGCGGCATTTTGACCGCACCGATCTGCAATCATCGAAAGCGCATTTGAATCGTTCCAGACATTCTCCTCCCGGTTGGCGATGATCGAGGCATTCTAAGTCGCGCGCACGCATTTGCGTTGCCGTCACAATGGCGTCTTTTTAAAGAGGCGATGCAGATCGCTGACATTCGAATGTTGCCGCCAAGACGAAGGCAGCAAACGCGCGTGCGCGTCTGCAGAGCAACTGATTGACGGGCCATGCATGCCGGCCGAGCTCGGATACGAAGAGCTGCTCTTCGATCCATGGTCGTTGCTGGCCAGACGCGGAAGCCGCTTCACGGCGGGCTGCGCACTATTGATGAAGGACTTTCTGGAATGCGACGTGCGGGTGGGGATAAGACGGTAGCTCGCTTCGGTGCGGCGCTGCTGGGTGGTGTGGCGTGGTTGACGTGGTTCGAATCGCCTGCTCAATCCCAAACGTCCCAGGGCGGTAATTCCCTTCCGCCCGTGACTGTCGAAGCCCCGACGCAACAGTCGGTTCGCCGTGCGCCAACCAGGCGAAACGACGCGCGGGTCCGATCGACCTCACGGCGCGCCCCGCAAGCCCCGACGGTCGCAGTGCAATCGCAACCGGCTGTCGTCCCGCCATTTGCCGGCGGGCAGGTCGCTCAAGGCGCACGACTGGGGATGCTCGGAAATACCAACACCATGAAGTCACCGTTCAGCGTGACGAGCTACACGGACAAGCTCATTCGGGATCAGCAGGCGGCAACGGGTGCGGATGCCCTGATCCTCGATCCCTCCGTGCGAAGTTCCCATCCGACCGGCGGTATCGTCGATTCCTTCAACATACGCGGCTTTCCGATCAACGAAGGCAATAACGGCGAGTTCGCCTTCGAGGGCCTTTACGGAATCGCGCCGACATATCGGATCTTCACGGACTACGTCGAGCGCATCGAAGTGCTCAAGGGTCCCTCGGCCGCGCTCTCGGGCATGGCGCCCAATGGCGGCGTTGGCGGCGTCATCAATGTCGTGCCCAAGCGCGCGGAAGAGGATTTGACCCGCTTGACCGCGAGCTACGGCTCGACCGCACGTTTCGGCGGTCACTGGGATGTTGCGAGGCGCTACGGCGATGGCAAGGAATGGGGCGTACGCGCCAGCGGAAGCGTCCGCGGCGGCGACACGCCCATCGACCGCCAGTCCGAGACGACAGGTGTCGGATCGCTGGCGCTCGACTATCAAGGCGAACGGTTCAGATCCTGGCTCTATCTCATCGCCCAGACCGATCGGTTCGACGCGCCGTCACGTCCCTTTCTGATGGCTCCCGGCCTGCAGGTGCCGAAGGCGCCGGACGGCAAGCTGAACGTGACCCAGCCCTGGGAATGGTCGCGCATCAACGACCAGTCCGCCTTGCTGCGGACCGAGTACGATCTCACCGAGCAGGTCACGCTGTTCGCGGACGTCGGCGGCTCCAAGACCAACGTCGAGCGGTTCTTCGGTCTTCCGACCATCGTCAGCACGAGCGGCAATACGACCTCAACGCCCCAGTACTTCGGCCTCAGCATCGATCGAACTACATATGATGGCGGTGTTCGCGCCCGCTTCGATACCGGCTTCGTCCACCATGCAGTCGCCTTCCAGGCCTCGGTCTATCACGACGCGCTGCACCGGCGGCTCACCAATGGCAGTCTGGTCACCTCGAACATCTACAGTCCCACTGTCGCGCCGACGCAGTTCGCGAACGAGATCAGCGACCGCCCCCGGCTCTCGGACAGCGAGCTTACCGGGCTCTCGATTGCCGACACCTTGTCCGTGCTCGATGAGCGCGTCCTGCTGACTTTGGGCGTCCGGCGCCAGGGCATTGAGGCGCACAACTACCTCTCCAACGTCGGGACACTGACGTCGTCCTATGACAAGAGCGCGGTCACCCCTGTGGTCGGCCTCGTCGTCCGGCCCGTGGATAATATTTCCCTGTACGCGAACTACGTCGAAGGTCTCGCCCGGGGCGACGTGGCTCCTCAGAACGCGTCCAACTTTGGCGAAGTGCTGCAGCCTTACGTCGCCAAGCAGTACGAGGCCGGCATCAAAGTGGATTTTGGCCGGGTTGCAACCACCTTCAGCGCTTTCGAGATATCGAAGGCGAGCGGCGAGCTGTCCGCCGGGCGCTTCGCGGCGACAGGCGAGCAACGAGTCCGCGGGCTCGAATTCAACGTATCCGGCGAGCTCACGCCGGATGTTCGTATCCTCGGAGGCGTTTCGCTGCTGGACGGCACCCTGACCAAGACCGCCGTCGCGGCCAATGTGGGCAACACACCGATCGGCGTTCCGAACATACAGGCCAATATCGGCGCGGAGTGGGACCTCCCGTGGATGAGAGGGCTCACCGTGAATGGAGCCGTGATCTACACGGGCAGGCAGTTCGTCGACGCCGCGAACAAGCAGCCGATTCCCGAGTGGACGCGGCTCGACCTCGGCGCTCGCTACACCACCGCGATCAACGGCAAGAAGACGGTTTTCCGCGCAAACATCCAGAACGTGACCGGTGAGAGTTACTGGTCCAGCGTGGCTTCGTTCGGAACGTTCTTCCTGGGAGCACCGCGCACATATCTCCTGTCGATGACCGTGGACATGTGATCGTTGCGCATTTCGCTTGCGTGAAACGCAGCCCAGCATTCCGCTCCGGCGCCGTGATGCGCCGGACTAGAAAAGTCTCCATTGAATCAACGAGGTGACTTCCGTCTCGGTGAGCCCTTTCGGCCGCCAGGCCGAAAAGTGGCGCGGCTCTTGCTCTTGCCAGTATGAGGGTTCTTGATAAACGTCATACTGCGGGATCAGGTGGATGGAGCAGGCGGTGAGGCGGACTTCGCGGGTGGTCGAGCCCGGAACGGTGGTGTTGTTCGGGGGGCTGATCGCCGCCAACATCGCCGCATGGGCCTGGGCCTTCGCGCTGTTCGGCGATCGGCCGACGGTGCTGGCGACTGCGCTGCTGGCCTGGGTGTTCGGTCTGCGCCACGCCGTCGATGCCGACCACATCGCCGCCATCGACAACGTCGTGCGCAAGCAGATGCAGACGGGTGGCGCGCCGCGCAGCGTCGGCCTCTATTTTGCGCTCGGCCATTCCACCGTAGTCGTGGTCGCGACCATATTGCTCGCGCTCGGCGTGGTGAGCCTTGGCGGCGACAGCCTGCTCAAGGAGATCGGGGGCCTCATCGGCACGTCGGTGTCGGCGCTGTTCCTGCTCGTGATCGCGGCCATCAATCTCGTCATCTTCGCCGGCCTGTGGCGGACGTTTCGCGCGGCGCGGGAGCAGGGGGTTCACGACGCCGAGGGTCTTGAGACGATGCTCGCCAACCGCGGCTTCCTCGCGCGACTGCTCGGACCGCTGTTCCGCCTGGTCACAAAACCCTGGCACATGTATCCGCTCGGCTTCCTGTTCGGGCTGGGCTTCGACACGGCGACCGAGATCGGCCTGCTCAGCATCTCAGCAACCGAAGCCGCGCGCGGCGCGTCAATCGCCGACGTGCTGGTTTTCCCTGCACTGTTCGCGTCGGGCATGGCGCTGGTCGACACCGCCGACTCCGCGCTGATGGTGAGCGCCTATCGATGGGCCTTCGTCGATCCCTTGCGAAAGCTCTGGTACAACCTCACGATCACCGGCGCCTCCGTGGCGGTCGCGCTGTTCATCGGCGGTATCGAGGCGCTCGGGCTGATCGCCGACCGGCTCGACTTGTCCGGAGGGATGTGGACGCTGGTCGAGGGCCTCAACGAGTCGCTCGCCAATGTCGGCTTTGCCGTGATCGCGCTGTTTGCAATCGCCTGGCTCGTCTCGGTCGTGCTCTATCGCCGCATCTTTGCGGACGGCCGGCACCGGGCCGCGACGAAAGCTCTGGCATGCGCCGATGCAACCGAAGCGGCATGAGCCCTTTCGTGGCGGCGGCGCGCTGACGACACTCTCGGTCCTGGTGCTGCTCGCGGATGATGGCCGCGCTTTGGCGCAGGGCGAGAGCACCTCACGCGAGCTGCCGGCAATCCAGGTCGGCCGCGGCGAGACGGCGGGGCGCAAGAAGCCGGTCGCATCGCGCCGGGCCGGCAAGCCGTCCCCGGCCGACCACCGCATCCCCGCGTATCCGGCAGCGGCGCAAGCGTCGGATGTGCGCAGCGTCGCCTCGGGTGCAAAGGGTCAGCTTGGCATGGCCAGCGAGATCTCCGTCGCGGGCGAGGAGATCAATGCACGCCCTTTCACGCGGCCGGGCGAAGCGCTCGAAGCCGTGCCGGGTCTCATCGTGACGCAGCATTCCGGCGAGGGCAAAGCCAACCAGTATTTCCTGCGCGGCTATAATCTCGACCACGGTACCGACCTTGCCATCACTGTCGACGGCGTCCCCGTGAACATGCGCACCCACGCGCACGGCCAGGGCTATGCCGATCTCAACTGGCTGATCCCGGAAACCATCGCCGCAGTGGACGCGCGCAAGGGGCCGTACTTCGCCGACGAAGGCGATTTCGCTTCGGCCGGCAGCGTCCATATCGGTCTGATCGACCGCACCAGGGGAATAGCGCAGGTGACCGCCGGCAGCTTCGGCTATCGCCGTCTGCTCGGCATGGACTCCGCGAAGGTCGGTGACGGCTCCTTGCTCGTGGCCGGCGAGATCGGGACCTACAACGGCCCGTGGGACAACCCGGACAATGTGCGAAAGCTCAACGGCCTCGTGCGCTACAGCCAGGGCACCGCGACCGACGGCGTCTCCGTCACCGGCATGGCTTACGCCAACAAATGGAATTCGACGGACCAGGTCCCGCAGCGCGCGATCGCATCCGGCTTTCTCGATCGCTTCGGCTCGGAAGATCCAAGCGACGGCGGCAACACCAACCGTTTCGCGCTCTCGGGCCGCATCGCGCAGAGCGACGACCTCGGCTCCTGGCAAGCCAACGCCTATGTCGTGAAGAGCCAGCTCGACCTCTTCAACAATTTCACCTACTTCCTCAGCGATCCCGTGCTCGGCGACCAGTTCCACCAGCACGACGATCGCCTGATGGCGGGCGCCAACATCTCGCGCACGCTGAACGGCTCGTTGGCGGGCTTGCCGATGCAGACCACCTTTGGCCTGCAGTCGCGCTATGATGCGATCGATCTCGCGCTCACCAACACTTTCCAGCGCGGCTTCCTCGCCAACATTCGCAGCGACAAGGTCGGCGAGGGCAGCGTCGGCGTCTATGCCGAAAACACAGTGAGATGGACCGATTGGCTCAGGACGACGGTGGGATGGCGCGGCGACTATTATGCCGCCGACGTCACCTCGCGGTTCAATGCCAACAACTCCGGCCGCACCGACGCCGCGCTCGGCAGCCCGAAATTCAGGATGGTGCTCGGCCCGTTCAACCAGACCGAATTCTTCTTCGGCGCCGGCTACGGCATGCACTCCAACGACGCCCGCGGCGCGACCACGACGGAGGATCCCAGCGATCCCGCGACGAGGCTGACGCCATCGCCGCTCCTGGTGCGCACCAGGGGTGCAGAGGTCGGCGTGCGCAGCAGGATCGTTCCCGGCCTCGACACCTCGCTCAGCGTCCTCATGCTGGATCAGGATTCCGAGATCCTGTTCTCCGGCGATGCCGGGGACACGTCGGCAACCCGCGCCAGCCGCCGCTACGGCTTCGAATGGACCAACCACTACCGGCCCAGATCCTGGATCGACATCGATGCCGATCTCGCAATGACTCATGCACGCTTCCGCGGCTATGACAGCGAGCAGGCGGACGTCTATGCCTCGCTCGCCGGCTATCCCGAGGCGCAGATCGGTAACGCGCCCGGCAACTACATTCCGAACGCGCCGGCGATGGTGGCATCGGCAGGCGTCACGCTGGGCGAGAGGACCGGCTGGTTCGGAACCTTGCGCTGGCGCTATCTGGCGTCGAGCCCGCTGACGGAGGACAACGCATTCCGTTCCTCTGCGACCAGCATTTTCAACGGCCGCCTTGGCTATCGCATCGACAATGGCTGGCACCTTCAGCTCGACGTGCTGAACCTCTTCAACACGAGGGCGAACCAGATCAGCTATGCCTATGGCTCCCTGCTCAAGACCGATACGCTTTACAACCTCTGCATATCGGGCACTGCGCCAACTTCAGTCTGTCAGAACGGCGTGATGGACTACGTGCTGCACCCCGTGGAGCCGTTGACGTTCCGTCTTACCATCGCCGGGACGTTCTAGGTCGCGGCAGGCCATGGGCCGCGAGAGTCTCCGCGCGAAAAAATGGTCCCGCAACGCGCGATGCGTTGCAGGCGAGGTGTGTTGTGGTAGTGAACGGCGAGGTTGGCGACACATCGCGGCCTGAAAGCCCAGCAGGGGGACCGTCGATGAACCGTGACCTCGATCTCGCCGACTTCGAACTGCACCCGCAGCGTGGTGCGGTGCTGGCCGAGGTGCATGCCCGCCCATTCACCCGGCTGACAGCGCCGGTCACGGTGCTGCGCTTTGCCTTTCTCGGCCAGGGCGAGGTCGCTGAGGCGGACCGGCAGAGCTTCGTGGCATTCTGCATGTCGCACGGCCAGGCGCCGCCGGACGCCGGAACCAAGCATCATCAGGTGATGATCGGTGACACCCAGCTCCGCTGGGAGCAACACTCGGAGTTCAGCACCTTCACCTGGATCCTGAGCAGCCCGCAGACGCCCGCGCGCCGGTTCGGCGAGATCGGTGAAGAGTCGGCCGCGTTGATCCGGTCTCTGCGCCAATCCGGCCAATTGCTGGTCGCCGTCAAGCTCGAGGTCGAGCAGACTTCGGCGGCGCTGGAGCGTGCGCAGCAGCTGTTCGAGAGAGGCAGTCTCGCCATTGCCGCGGTCCGCAGCGGACCTGCCGTCGTCGCATCCGACTTTCGCACGGACGATCAGGGCTTCGTCCGCATTCTCGTTTGCAACGACGGCCTCTCGCCCGGCCGGCTCGGTGCCCTCGTGCAGCGTGTGCTGGAGATCGAGACCTATCGCACGCTGGCGCTGCTCGGTCTGCCCGCCGCGCTTGAGCTTGCGCCCGCTGTCGATCATATCGGTAGGCGGCTCGTCGAAGTGCTCGAGGAGATGCAGGGCGCCGAGGATCTCAAGCTCAACAATCATCTCCTGACGGAACTGACCGCATTGGCGGCTTCGCTGGAAAGGGGAGCTGCCGGCAGCTCGTTTCGGTTCGGCGCCAGCCGCGCCTACAACGACATCGTGCAGGCGCGCCTCGCCGTGATCGAAGGCGGCGAGATCGCGGGCTATCCGACCTGGTCCTCCTTCCTCGCCCGCCGCATGGCACCTGCGATGCGCACCTGCGCGACGATGGAGGACCGGCAGGCCGATCTGTCGATCAAGCTCGCGCGCGCGGCCGATCTGTTGCGCACACGCGTCGATGTCGAGCTCGAGGAGCAGAATCGCGATCTGCTGCGCTCGATGGATGAGCGCACCCGATTGCAATTGAGGCTACAGAGCACGGTCGAAGGCTTGTCGGTGGCGGCCATCGGCTATTACGTCGTCAGCCTGTTCGGCTACCTCGCCAAGGGTGCCCATGACGGCGGCCTGCATGTCGAGCCTTCGCTTGCAACCGCGATCTTCGTGCCGGTCGCCGTGGCGGTGGTCTGGATCGTCACCCGCAATATCCGCAGGCGGCACTTGAAGCACGACGAAATGTCCGGCGCTCACGACTGAGGGCGCAAACGAGAGCCCTTGCGCTCCCGCGCTGTCCGGCTCGATGTCGCTGAACAGGTTCCGCGCGTCTGCGCCCATCGCTGTGCCGCGACCCGCGCCGATCCCGGATGTCGCTACGCTCATCCGGGCTCCGGGGCCGAGCCTGTGTCGCCCTCTGTCAATCCGCTTCGCTAAAAATATTCCACTTTACCGAAATTCGGTTTCGGCGTATGTGTCGTCCATCCCGGCTCACCCAAGAGGGGCGACT